>NZ_CP117982.1:0-600000 GCF_030708075.1 Candidatus Epulonipiscium viviparus
GGGATGCGGCATCAGCTTGGGATGCGGCATCGGCTTGGGATGCGGCATCGGCTTGGGATGCGGCATCGGCTTGGGATGCGGCATCGGCTTGGGATGCGGCATCGGCTTGGGATGCGGCATCGGCTTGGGATGCGGCATCGGCTTGGGATGCGGCATCGGCTTGGGATGCGGCATCGGCTTGGGATGCGGCATCGGCTTGGGATGCGGCATCGGCTTGGGATGCGGCATCGGCTTGGGATGCGGCATCGGCTTGGGATGCGGCATCGGCTTGGGATGCGGCATCGGCTTGGGATGCGGCATCGGCTTGGGATGCGGCATCGGCTTGGGAGGCGGCATCGGCTCGGGGGGCGACATCAGCTTAGGATGCGACATCAGCTTGGGATGCGGCATCAGCTTAGGATGAGATATTAGCTCGGGATGCGGCAGTGGCTCGGGAGGCGACATCAACTCAAGATGCGACATCAACTCAGAAAGCGGCATCAGCTTAGGAAGAGATAATAGCTCGGGATGCGGCATCGGCTTGGGATGCGGCATCAGCTTAGGATGCGATATTAGCTCGGGGCTTGATTACAGAAATGGCAATGATTACCAATACGAAAATAGTATTTTCAATCGGCGACACAGCAACTGAGGATGCGCATCATAAGAGGTGACATCAACTCAGGATGCGAATCACTCAGGGGCGAATCAGCTCGGGAAGCGCAGCGGCTCAGGGGAGACATAGGCTGGAGGCAACACAACTCGAGAGCGCATACAACTCAGGATGCGACAGCTCAATCAGATGCGCAATACTCGGGAGCGACATCAGCTCGGGGGGCGACAATAGCTCGGGAGGCGGCAGCGGCTCGGGGGGCTACAATAGCTCAGGGAGGCGACAAAGCTCGGGAGGCTACAATAGCTCGGGACTTAGTTATGAAAATGGCAATGATTACCAATACGAAAATACTACTTTCAATCGACTACACAACGACGAATACATATGATGATTTGACTTTGAATGAAACGGCGACTGTATCGGCCGCGGATGATACAGAATTATGGCTCTCGTTATTCTTGCCATAGTGATGTACTTTGTGTTTGTATTACTATGGCTTTTTTAATTTTCTTGATGCGGATGGCATCAGTTTGTTCTATTTGAAAAGGAGATGACTTTATGTCTTTATTAAAAAAATATCGTAAACAAATGGCTTTTACTTTATTGGCTACCGGCGCTATTACTATCGCACCTATTGATGCTTTTGGAACTACTCCGTCGTACCCAGATAATTCTATTGGGAAGTTAATTGAGGCAGCAACAACTAAAGACGACAAAGGCAACATTACTGGAGTTAACGATAATATAATCGGCTATATTGAAGAGTTCCCAGATGGGGTAGATGCAGATGACTTAGCGATCGATGCTAACTTAAATGCTGCACTCAGGTTTACCGAGTTGCATATTTCTGACATATTAGGTTTGGAGTTTTCTAAAGATCAAGGGTATATTAATTTGCTAGAGGACGATGACAATGTGTTTTCTGAGTTGAAAAAAATGCTTAGCACCACAACTATTTCTAAATCTGCTAATCCTGGATTGGTGGAACATCTCAAGTCTCTCACAACAATAATTGCGGACACTACTGATAATGTGAAGAAACTGAAGATTGAAGTGGGCGCAGGTTCGGAATACAAAACTTTGATCGATACGCTAAAAGCTGAGATTCATTACGTTGATGCTCATATGGATTTCTCTGAGTTTGCTTCAGTGAATGCGGATACTGCAAGTGAAAAACCATTCGATTTCGGAGACAACACCAAAACTGTAAAAGATAGTGATCCGACAACGGCGGTATCAATTGCGATTAGTAAGGACGGCTCAGATGTATCCGAAAACAATTACTGGGTAACGCAGGAAACTTATAATGCATTGAAGTCTGCTCTCGATGATGCTGTTGAAACTTTGATGAATGTATACAAAGATACCACAATTCTCTCTACTCCAACTACTGGATTCGATGCGGCGGTGGAATTATTAGATCCTCCAATTGATGACAAGACACCTGCTACTACTTCAGCATTCTCAACTTTTGCTGCGGGTAATGAATTCAAAAATGAGATTGATACTAACGGCACTGCGTTAGCTATGGGTGCAAAAGCTATAGCGTTGCTACCAGATGAGACTGTCTACAAAATTGAACAGATGCTTGGCACCAAGGAGAATCACACAACCGCTGAAAATATTGATGAAACCATCGCGGCATTAGAAGATGCATATGACGAATATCTTGCAGCTGAAAAAGGTTCAGCCGAACTTGCTGATCCAGATACATTTGCGTTAGACACCAAAATCGCCTTGGCGATGACGGGATTGACATCTACCGATGCTATTGCTGGAACCATCCCTACTGTACCTACCTTTGGAACTTCCACCACGGAGGTTATATATGTATACACTAAGGATGATGGAACTGCTGTAGCAAAATCAGAGGCCACTACTATCAAGCTAAACACTAAGGAGATTCTGAATACTCTGAATGCAAATAATATGGGATTCGATGATGACTCTACATTCTTTATCGCTCCAGTAGTAACTGATGATCCATATGATCTTGTAACTGAGAATTTTGAATTAGCTGACGTAACGGTAACTGGAGAAATTCCTCTTAAGTACATCACCAAGGCGGAAGCAAATGCAAAATTTAAAGCTGTAAAAGCAATGGTTGATGAGATGAAACTTTATGATGGTAAAGATATTACAGAAAATGGCGGAGAAGCTGGTGTTGATACTGAAGCCGAATATAAAGCATACCGTGCAGAAATCAGTGCGGGAGTTTCAGCGGCGGCTAAAAATGATTATGATGCGGATACCAAAATCACTCTTGTAGCCGAGAAGATGGCGGCATTTGGCGAAGAGATGGTAGAATTTGCCAAAATGGGCACTGGTGCGGAGCAGAAAATTGTGGCGAATACATTAGGGCAATACTTAGCTCGCCTCGGCTATACTACTTGGGATGATACTGATAAGATATACAAACCAGTAACGATAGATACAACTAATCCTGCGTTCGTTAACCAAAAAGCTGTGGGTACAGATAGTACCGAAGTTGCGGGCACCGCTCCAAAGGAAATTGGCGATATCAAGATTGATCTTGAAAGTACTTCAATAACTGCCAAAACGGACTTCTTTAATATTTCAACTAATGGCGTAGATATTCCTGAATCACAGTCTTGGGTAACTGTAGAAGAACGCGATGCCCTTGCCGCAGTATTATTGAGTGCTCATGAATTACTTGAAGAAAATCAAGACACTTCTTCTATAGTCGCAATACCGAGGTTAGAAGCAAAAATCGAAGAGGTGAAAGCGGCAATTGAGGCATATGATGCGGCCGCTAAAGAGGGTCTCCAGGACAACTTCGAAGAAGAGGTTAAGAAGATCTATGATGCATTAGATAAAATAAAGACATATATGTACCTTCCTGCATTTGACATTGAAGAGAGTAACACACAAGCCATGCCTGTTATTTCCCAGCAAAGACAGATGGAGGAAAAATCATTAACTACTAGCAAAACTGCATTATCAAACGAAGGTATTTTCGCTATCACTCGTGAAGTGATTTTACATTAGAGAAGGGTACCACGAAATCTGATGCATATAGCACTATCCAGAATCAAAAACTTATCGATACTAGTAAAATCGAGAGCTACGTAACTCCAGCGGATCTTGATGCATTGTTTGCAGCGATCGACCCTGTAGTGTTGTTGATTAACAATCATACTATCGCTCCAGAGGGAGATATAGTAGACGTTCACTCTGATGCGATCAAGAATGCGAGCGATCTATATAACGACTTAGTTACTAAATACTTAAATGGCGAAATCGAAGCAATAGTCAATAAAATTGAAACAGCGGTGGGAGTTTTCGAAGATGCTAAGAAGGAAGTTGTGTCATATACCGCCCAAAGAGATCTTCTAGTTGCGGCGATAGATACTAATATGGAAGCTACTCCAGAAATTGACGCCGCAGATGGCTCAATTAGAGATCTAATCCGCGAGGATACTGATGGAACAGTTTATATAGATCCAGATTCAACAGAGCTTTTGGTATCAAAAGATGGTGGTTATACATTTGTGAAATACACCCCTATTGACGGTACTAATCCTGGCAAGTGGGAGACTGTTGATGAAGCTCCAGAGAAATGGGTTGATGAAGCGACGCTTTCGGCATATAACTTAGCAATTGTGGCCGCTGAGAAAGTTGTTGACGATAGTGCGATCGACGCTTATCTTGTAGTAGAAGGAACCTCAACTCCATCTGATGATACGAAAGACCCTACAGTAAGTACATTCGATCCAGCCTCTACGAAGCCATATGCCGAATTAAAGCTCAACGAAGATGTTCTAGCAAATATATTGTCAGCGGCGGCGAATGGTGAAGATTACTTCGAAGAAGCGAAAAAAGAACTCGATGCAGCTAAGGAGGCTTTCGAGAAGGCAGCTAAAGAGCCAGTAAAAACAGAGGCTGTTGAAGCAAAATTAGAGGAATTCAAAACGGCTCTTGAGGAGCTATACACCATTGAAGAGGCAGAGGCAGCAGATGAAACTTCACGTGATACTCTTGGATATGTGGCGGCGGGCACAGCTGATGACACCAAAGTAATTGTAGCTAAATTTGTGGATGATAATGGTAGTCCAGAAGACAAGACTGACGATACAATAATTGGATACTTCCCAGCTCACATCTACGTAAGTGACGATACCACTGGCGTAATTAACTCTGTTACAGACAAGGCATACGGGTTGAATACTAGTGGTGAGTCTGATGGTTCGGCTCCTAAGAAGTATGTAAATACTAGAGTATCCAAGAACTTTATCGAGGCCGTTCAAGCAGCAGAAGAAGTAAAAACCAAGAGCCTTGCGGACCTCAACAAATTGATTACTTCGAATGGCAAATACTTCGATAACATTATAGCTAAGTTGACAGCAGAGAAAGTGAAATTTGATGAGGCATCCAAAGCGTATATCGATATAACAGCCTTCAACACAGCCGCAACTGCTGCTCAAGCTTTAATTGGCGCCGGAACAGAATTAAGCGATAAATTCACATTCACAGATGCCGCTGGTGAAGAGTTCGTAAAAGCAGATGTATTCGCAGGACTAACAATTGCTAATGGCAAAGTAGATTTAACGACAGAAATTACATTGGGAACTAAATTAGTATTCTCACTTGATGGTATTTATGAATGCGATGAGAATGGCGTGGCATCTGAGGAAAAACTTGAAACAGGTACTACAACACACTGGGTAACTCCAACGATGTTCAAAAATCTCAAAGACGCTATCATCGAAGCACAGGAATTAGTCAATTTGGCAACTAGTCTTAACGAAGATATAGTATACGAATATGCTAATACCATAAATACCCTCAATACAATCGAAGCCGGTCTCGCTGCAACAGGAGATACTGATGCAGATAAGGCTCTTAAAGCGGCTGGTGCAGCAGCAGTAGGGGATCTCGAGCTTGCAGCCGGAGCGGAAGAAGTCTTCATAATTGCATTCGGCGATGATGCAACTGACGAACAAAAAACGTCAGCTACCAATCTTGCAAAAACACTAAAATCTGGCTATTTTTCAAGTCAAATAGATTTCACTAAAGTTGTGGTGGAGTTCGTACCAACTAAAATAGAGGTTATTGATGAATCTGCAGCTGCTGACTGGGTTAAGAAAGCGAAAGTAATTATCTATGGAGCTGACGAAGTAGCTGGCGGTGCTTTAGATACTACCAATCCTGATGTCCCTGTTGACAATAGAGATGCGTTAGTCAGCGAGCTACCAGGTGGATTCGATGTTCTTACGCTAGCCGCTCTTACAGCAGCTGACAAGAATGAGGATAAGGATGACGATGACAAAATTATTTATGGCCTATCTATGATCGAGATCGAAGAGGCATTTGGTGCCGCTGTATACTTTGAGAAAACATACATCGATGCGTTGAAAGCGGCGATAAAAGTAGTAGAAGATGCGGGCGAAGACGTAGAAGCCGAAGAAGTAGAAGCACTTGCATTGTTAGTAAATCAAGCACCGAAAGAAGTTAAAGATGTAGAAATCGAGAATAACGCGAAAATCGATCTATACAATAGTTACGTGAATACCGAGGCTCTATTAATGAAAGACGGCAAAGAAGTTGTAGCCAGCGACAACAAAGGTGCTTCAACATCTAAAGACACATATTGGGTAACATCCGCACAATTAAATGGTTTGAAGGCAGCGTTGACGAACACCGAAAAACTATTAAACAATACAACCACCACCGCAAAAGCATCTGCCATATTTAATAAAAATCTTGTTGCGCAACTTACAACTAACGCGCGTCTTGGAGCGGCGTTCAAGCCAGCACCAGGCACCGCAAATCCAGATGAGCTGACTAAACTTAATGCAGCCAAGGCCGAATTATTAGCACGAATAAATTACGCGACAGTTTTGATAGGCCAAAAAGCATATTTGGAAGACGGGACTCAAGATGAAAATGCCGTAATTATAGATGAAGGCAGAATCGTTGTCAGTACAGCATTCGGAACCGATGTATCTGGAGAAGATAAAGACGGCAATTTAATTCCAGATTCTGGAGATCGCTGGACATCGCAAGCGGCGCTCAATGCAGCGACGACAGCTGTCAAGGCCGCTGTTAATGCATATAAGCATACATTAGCAACTGAAACATCGTTAGACAAAGCGCAACTGATACTTAACAATAGCATCGCCAACTTCGAGAGAACCGCTCAATACGGAGCGAAAGAATTATACGCATCAGTGGCGGCGACAATGCAAACGTATGTGAACAACATCAGAAAAGGAAACGAAACTTATGCCGATGGGGCGATCATCGCAGCAGATCAATTAGCACAAAGTTTACTCAACGGAGCCGACGTCGCGGTAAACCAATATTGGTCAACCAAACTTGAAGTGACCAAGATTCTTAACGCAGCAACAGTGGCGGAAAACGTTCTTTTGAAATTTGCCAACCCTGATAAACCAACATCGAAAACTAGCCTTCCGGCGCTTGTCGTATCGCTCAATAATATTAAGAGATCGTACGAATACTTCTACGGAAGAGATTTAGAAGGCAAAGTGATCGACGAAATTGTTCCGAAAGTACAGCAAGGAACGAACTTAGTGGAGACATCAGAAATCCGCAGCCTTATCGAACTTTCTGTAGCGAAAGTCAACGACCTTGTATACCTCAAAGGAGCACCAAGACCGCATTTTAAATACACATTATCAGACGGAACTGCGGGCAACTCGTATGGCTACGACCAATTGATTCCAGATGAAGATTATAACTTCGAGAAAATGGAAGACGGCGACGATGGCAACGGAAATGGAATCGACGAAGAAGAAGCAGAAAACGGAATAGATATCCGCGTATCAAGTAAAGCCAATGGAATCGATGTACCAACCGATACTCAATGGGTACCAAGTGTCGCAGTAAATCAATTTGTAGCAGCAATCAATGGAGCGCAAACGTCATTAGACCGATTCGACATGGCCGCAGATAAAGTAAAAAATCAAATCATCCTAACAAACGCGATTGCAGCGTTAGAGAAAGCCAACGGAGCGTTCGACGCGGCAGTAAAAACATCAGATTCTTCTATCAGCGAGGCATCAGAAGCGTATCAAGATTCATACAAAACACTAGCAAATTCGATAATACAAGGTTTCAGTGTACTTGGATTCAATGAAAACGGTGTACTCGAGGAAGACATTAGCATGGCGAGTGGAGAATTAGCTATCGAGGTCGCAGTAAGAGGAACGTTATCAGGAGACGGTGGTGACGTCGACAGTTCATATAACTGGGTACCGATGGCAAATTACAACGGATTTAAAAACGCAGTGATCGTAGCGCAAACAGCACTCAATGCTCCAGCGGCAAATACCAAGAGCCTGACCACCGCATATACTATATTGAACAACGCGGCAACGACGTTGGCGAAAGTAGCAAGCGCTAGAGGCGAAGGAAGATTTGATGAAAGAGATGGATTAGTATCAGAATTGCAAGGACTTGTCGACGAGGCGAATGCAATTTTATTTGGAGACGACGGGGAAACACCAATTTTCACAAGTGCAACTGGCAGAGATGTACCGGTAGGCGAGAAATGGCTTACTGGACCAACAATATCCTCGTTGAATGCGCAAGTCACACTTGCAATAAACTCGATTACAAATGCCGGGACCAATCCGCACCCTGTAACTGGCTTAAAAGGCAACGGAAGAACTACAATAAATCAGTTAAACACTAACATTAAAACACTAACAACGGTATTAGACAAAACAGAACCAAAAGAAGGAACATTGGAAGGCGAGATGACCGATGCGGCAAAAGCGAGATTAATTCTCAAAGCTCAAATCGACCAAGCGAATGAATACGTAAAAACTCGCGTGAGTACTTATCAAGGAACTGAGTTAGCAGACGGAGTCATCTGGGTAACAAATGCGAACGTGGACGGATTTAAATATAGCGATACGGAGAACGCAGACTCGATACGACCTACAGTGTTCATATCAATGGCAGCAAAAAGAGCGATGCCAGCATACAATAAACCGTATACAGCGGTAGGAGCGAAAGAAGGCTATGAGCAAGCGAGCGCCGATTTACAAAGTGCCATCGACCAATTCGAAAATATTTTGGCAAATAAAACACCAAGCGGAGCGGAAGTTGGAGCAGGTGAACCACAACTATCTGGAATAGGATCACTCAATTCAATCAACGCTGAAAAAGTGGCAATCAACGCCAAAATGGCAGAATATTCCACAACAGTCAAATTAACCAGAGTCGCATCCGACGACACAGCAATAGCGAAGTTACCAGAAGGGGTGTATTACGCATCAGCAACAGAGATTGGAACAATGAACACCGCTATCGCAACAGCGAGAAAGGCACTAGGTACATTCGAAAAAACAGTCGATGCTGTCGAGTTTTTAAGAGACGTAGTGTCTGCTGATCTCACTGAAGCACACGATGAATTCTTAAATGCACGTAAAATGAAAGGTATATACGAAGAGACTACAATGGCAACGGCAACGACAGCGGTAGAAACATTATTCGATGGCGACGATGAGAACCAAATCATCCTTCCAGCTGGTTCAACTAGCGCAAGTGCCACAGCGTATATCAAAAATCTCGTTGAATCTGTTATAGCAAATGAAACTATCACGGTAGATGTTATTGATGCAAATATTAAAGAGCCAACAGCTGGAACCGCAGAGGAACCAGAAGGTGAAGCAGGCGAAGGTACAGCAAAAATCAAGTTAACTAATACCCAAGCGGCAGAAGATGCAACTGACAAAGAGGTAACTGTTGATGCAACCTTCAAAGTAGCGGCGACACCATATAAGTGGGACGCTATAAGCAAAACGAATGTACTAATGGCGGCATCGAAAGTTCATTCCAAGACAGAATTCGTAGTAGACGGTGCGATAGCGAAAGCGGCCCGCGATGCAGAAGCAGTTGACGCAGTCGACGATACAAAACTCGCAGCTGAAGCAAAGGCGGTCGCAGCTGATTTGAAGATACAAATCGAAAACTTGATCAACGACTCGGCGATAGAAGTGTTTGTTGTCGCAGCCGACTCTGATGAAAACAACGCATTAACTGGCGACAAAAATCTGACTACAATAACAGCGGCGACTGATGACTACGATAATCAAACACCAGATACCGAAAACAAAAAAGGAGAAGATGGCAAGTTAGAATTTAACGTAGCATTGAGATTAAGCTTTAACGAAGTTCCTGGAATCCTAATGATCGCCGAACCAGCTATCGTAAGCGAATTGGTTGAAGTTACCAACGATGATGCTGCTGGAACTGGCGCAAGCGATGAGTATTACACCGTTATATTTAAAGAGGCGTTGACAGCTAAAGTAACGGCGGCACCATACACCGTGAGTTCACCAGCCGACAAGGCAGCAGTTGATATGGCTAATACAATCTACACAGCGAACGTAAAAACAACAGCTCATAGTATTGAGAATACTCTTGAGAATCCAGCGACTACAGAAGCGTTAGCGAAGGCGCAAATTTCTAAGCAAATCACCAACTTGCTAACCGAAGGATTGGGAGACAACAGTACAGATGAAGCTCATAATTATGATGTTATCGAGGACGTAACTTTCGAAATTATCACTACAGAATTTAAGGCACCGACCCGAGAGGCAGCCGGATCATTCGCCTTTGCAGTTAAGTTCACCCAAGGCATTGATTCTACATCTAGTGCGGACCAAGCTGCATTGGCTATAGAGCAAAATCCAGAAGATGTATTAGGCGACTTCGTGGCCGCGCTAGAATCATTCCCTACATTTGCAGCCACTTACGTGTACAATGCAAGCGGTTCACTTGAAAAGGTTGATCCAAAAGATGATGGAAGCTTCGAATACGAGGAAGGTGTAGGACCATATGTCTTAGCCGACAAAATGCAACAGATAAGCTAAGAGCTAGCAGCGACATAATGATGTACCTTAACGCAGCAGTGAGCGAAGCGATAGGTGGAGGAGCTAAAGTTACACTCGATGATAAATACACAGCCTTCAAGAAAGCCCTTTCAGCAACACCAGCCAAAGCTGGAATAAACGGAATATTCAAATTTGTAGCCGTTGTAACAGATGGGGATAGAACCGAAAGAACATTCCAAATCACTATACCGATCGTCGCATTACCATACGAAAAACCAGAAGAAGTCAAAGCGGTAGAAGCGAACCTAATCTCGCTAGGAGTCGACCTTGAAGCGATCGGCCAATTTGAAGAAGAAGAGATACCGGCATTCAACGAACCAGTAATCGAGGAGAATTATGAAGACGAATTTGTAAGCGAATACACCGAGGAATTTGTAGAAGAAGAGTTAACATTCGACGAGCCAGCATACGAAGAAGAAGCATACGAAGAGCCTACATTCGACGAAGAATACTTCGAAGAGGAATATTTTGAGGAGTTGTTCGAAGAAGAAGAGTATTTCGAGGAGCAATTTGAGGAGCAATTCGAAGAAGAACTGTTTATGGAAGAATCATTTGACTTCTCAGCAAGTAAGAATAAGTCATTTATAGCAAGAGTGAAAAATCTATTTAAGCGTTCATAAGCCGACATATAGCACGAGGCTGAGCTTGTAGTAGCAATGATAGAAAGCCTTCCCTGGAATTTTTTGGGGGAAGGCTTTTTGTATGCTACCTTGGCGATAGCAGCTGTATTAGCAGTAACTTCGAGACATATGAGCATTTTTTAATATTGGTGCCAAATAGCCTATTCTCAATAGAGAATAACTAAAGAGGAGGTACTAAAAATAGCAAAACTCAAATTTCGGAGAGGCAGCGAGAGGTTCAGAATTTGTACAGCGTATTAAACATGCTCATACAAATAACTTGAAAAATTTGGTTTGAGATTTAGATTAGGATGAGATAATAGCTCGGGATACAACATCAACTCGGGATGCGACATCAGCTCAGGGATGCGGCATCAGCTTGGGATGCGCATCAGCTTAGGAGCGGCATCAACTCAGGAGCGGCATCAACTCAGGATGCGACATTAGCTCAAGCGGCATCAACTCAGGGAAGCGACAACAGCTCGGGATGCGGCAGTGGCTCGGGAGGCGGCAACAGCTCGGGAAGCGGCATCAACTCGCTAGGAGGCGGCATCAACTTAGGATGCGACAATAGCTCGGGATGCGGCATCGGCTTGGGATGCGGCATCGGCTTGGGATGCGGCATCGGCTTGGGATGCGGCATCGGCTTGGGATGCGGCATCGGCTTGGGAGGCGGCAGCGGCTTAGGAGGCGATATAATGGCTCGGGATGCGACATCGGCTCGGGATGCGACATCGGCTTGGGATGCGGCATCGGCTTGGGATGCGGCATCAGCTTGGGATGCGACATCGGCTCAGGGGGTGACATCAACTCAGGATGAGATAATAGCTCGGGAGGCGGCATCGGCTCAGGAAGCGACAACAGCTCAGGAAGCGACAACAGCTCAGGAAGCGACAACAGCTCAGGAAGCGACAACAGCTCAGGAAGCGACAACAGCTCAGGAAGCGACAACAGCTCAGGAAGCGACATCAACTTAGGATGAGATAATAGCTCGGGAAGCGGCAACAGCTCAGGAGGCGCATCTTAGGATGCGATAATAGCTCGGGAAGCGACAACAACTCAGGATGAGATAACAGCTCGGGAAGCGACAACAACTCAGGATGAGATAACAGCTCGGGAAGCGACAACAACTCAGGATGAGATAACAGCTCGGGAAGCGACAACAACTCAGGATGAGATAACAGCTCGGGAAGCGACAACAACTCAGGATGAGATAACAGCTCGGGAAGCGACAGCGGCTCGGGATGCGACAACAGCTCAGGAAGCGACAACAGCTCAGGAAGCGACAACAGCTCAGGAAGCGACAACAGCTCAGGAAGCGACAACAGCTCAGGAAGCGACAACAGCTCAGGAAGCGACAACAGCTCAGGAAGCGGCATCAGCTTGGGAGGCGGCATCAGCTCAAGATGCGGCATCAACTCAAGATGCGGCATCAACTCAAGATGCGGCATCAACTCAAGATGCGGCATCAACTCAAGATGCGGCATCAACTCAAGATGCGGCATCAACTCAGGAGGCGGCATCAACTTAGGATGCAATTCAATATGCTCGGGAAGCGAGCATAGCTTGGGAAGCGACATCAACTCAGGATGAGATAATAGCTCGGGAAGCGACAACAACTCAGGATGAGATAACAGCTCGGGAAGCGACAACAACTCAGGATGAGATAACAGCTCGGGAAGCGGCATCAACTTAGGATGAGATAATAGCTCGGGAAGCGGCATCAGCTTAGGAAGCGGCATCAGCTTAGGAGGCGATAATAGCTCAGGATGCGACAACAACTCAGGATGAGATAACAGCTCGGGAAGCGACAACAACTCAGGATGAGATAACAGCTCGGGAAGCGACATCAACTCAGGATGAGATAATAGCTCGGGAAGCGACATCAACTCAGGATGAAACATCGGCTCAGGAAGAGACATCAGCTCAGGATGCGACATCGGCTCAGGATGCGATAACATCCGCATATAGGATGTGACATCGGCTCGGGAGGCGGCAACAACTCAGGAAGCGGCATCAACTCAGGAAGAGACAACAGCTCGGGAAGCGACAACAACTCAGGATGAGATAACAGCTCGGGAAGCGACAACAACTCAGGATGAGATAACAGCTCGGGAAGCGACAACAACTCAGGATGAGATAACAGCTCGGGAAGCGACAACAACTCAGGATGAGATAACAGCTCGGGAAGCGACAACAACTCAGGATGAGATAACAGCTCGGGAAGCGACAACAACTCAGGATGAGATAACAGCTCGGGAAGCGACAACAACTCAGGATGAGATAACAGCTCGGGAAGCGACAACAACTCAGGATGAGATAATAGCTCGGGATGCGGCAACAGCTCAGGAGGCGACAAAAGCTCGGGAAGCGGCATCAACTCAGGAAGAGACAACAGCTCGGGAAGCGACAACAACTCAGGATGAGATAACAGCTCGGGAAGCGACAACAACTCAGGATGAGATAACAGCTCGGGAAGCGACAACAACTCAGGATGAGATAACAGCTCGGGAAGCGACAACAGCTCAGGAAGCGACATCAACTTAGGATGCGACAATAGCTCGGGAAGCGACATCAGCTCGGGAAGTGACATCAGCTTAGGAGGCGATAAGAGCTCAGGATGCGACATCAACTCAGAAAGCGGCATCAGCTCGGGATGCGACATTAGCTCAGGAAGCGGCATCAGCTGGGAAGCGGCATCAGCTCAGGAGGGCATCGCTCGGGAGGACATCAGCTCAGGATGCGACATCAACTCAGGATGAGGATACATCGGCTTGGGATGCGGGATCGGCGGGATGCGGCATCTTGGGAGGATCGGCTTGGGATATCGCTCGGGAAGCGACAACAACTCAGGATGAGATAACAGCTCGGGAAGCGACAACAACTCAGGATGCGGCATCGGCTCGGGAAGCGATAATAGGTGATCTTTGATAAAAGTGAACCGATAGAGTTTTCATACCAGCCGAAACTATCCGTGAGACCCTGAGATTTGAAGTTTTGCTAGCAGATATAATTATCCAAATCAAGGATAGTTACTATCAAATAGAGATACAAACATCGCAATATCCTAATGATTATGAAATTTGGTGGAAAGGCGAAAAGTTAGCTACTATTGAGGTAGCAGAATTACAAGTTTGGGAATTAGACGATATCTTTGAGAAAAAGTTATATAACCTTCTACCGATAGTAATATTTGGCTATAGAAAAGGGATGAAAGAAGGTATGGAAGAAGCAAAACTTAAAACTCATTCTACTACATGAAGGGATCGATATGGCCATGAAAGTAACAGGGTTGTCAAAAACAGAATTACAACAACTCCAAAATAGCGCATCTTTTTGAAAAATTAAAGCCGAAACCTTCTGTGTTGGAATATACTAGGAGGTTTTTTTATATACGAAAATATAACATCTCTAGCGACCGTTTCAGCGGCGGCTAAAAATTCTGCTATACGTAAAATTACGATTACATACAAAAAACCTTCCCCCAAAAAATTCCAGGGAAGGTTTTCTATTGTTGCTACCAAGGAGCTCAGCCTCGTGCTATACGTCGACTTATGAACGCTTAAATAAGGTTTTTCACTCATTCTATAAATTCTGATTTACTGAGCTTGCTGAGAAGTCAAATTATACGTCGACTTATGAACGCTTAAATAGGTTTTTCACTCGTTCTATAAATGACTTATTCTTACTTGTTGAAAAGTCAAATGATTCTTCCATAAACAGCTCTTCTTCGAATTGCTCTTCAAATTGCTCCTCGAAATACTCTTCTTCTTCTTCGAACAACTCCTCAAAATATTCCTCGTATTCTTCGTCGAATGTAGGCTCTTCGTACGCTTCTTCTTCGTATGCTGGCTCGTCGAATGTTAACTCTTCTTCTACAAATTCCTCGGTGTATTCGCTTACAAATTCGTCTTCATCATTCTCTTCGATTGCTGGTTCGTTGAATGCCGGTATCTCTTCTTCTTCGAACTTATCGATCGCGTCAAGGTCGAGTCCTAGCGAGATTAGGTTCGCTTCTACCGCTTTGACTTCTTCTGGTTTTTCGTATGGTAACGCGACGATCGGTATAGTGATTTGGAATGTTCTTTCGGTTCTATCCCCGTCTTTTACAACGGCTACAAATTTGAATATTCCGTTTATTCCAGCTTTGGCTGGTGTTGCTGAAAGGGCTTTCTTGAAGGCTGTGTATTTATCATCGAGTGTAACTGTAGCCCCACTGCCTACAGCATTGCTCACTGCTGCGTTAAGGTACATCATTATGTCGCTGCTAGCTCTTAGCTTATCTGTTGCATTTTTGTCGGCTAAGACATATGGTCCTACACCTTCATCGTATTTGAAGCTTCCATCAGCTTCTGGCTCAACTTTTTCAAGTGAACCGCTTGCATTGTACACGTAAGTGGCTGCAAATGTAGGGAATGATTCTAGCGCGGCCACGAAGTCGCCTAATGCATCTTCTGGATTTTTCGTTATAGTCAATGCAGCTTGGTCCGCACTAGATGTAGAATCAATGCCTTGGGTGAACTTAACTGCAAAGGTGAATGATCCGTCTGCCTCTCGGGTCGGTGCCGTAAATGTTTTAGTGATAATTTCGAAAGTTACGTCCTCGATAACATCATAATTATGAGCATCATCTGTACTGTTGCTTCCAAATCCTTCGGTTAGCAAGTTGGTGATTTGCTTAGAAATTTGCGCCTTCGCTAACGCTTCTGTAGTCGCTGGATTATCAAGATCATTTACAATACTATGAGCTGTTGATCCTACGTTCGCTGTGTAGATTGTATTAGCCATATCAACTGCTGCCTTGTCGGCTGGTGAACTCACGGTGTATGGTGCCGCCGTTACTTTAGCTGTCAACGCCTTTTTAAATATAACGGTGTAATGATCCTCGCTTGCGGCAGCTCCAGTAGCATCATCGTTGGTAACTTCAACCAATTCGCTTACAATAGCTGGTTCAGCGATCATTAGGATTCCAGGAACTTCGTCAAAGCTTAATCTCAATGCTACGTTAAATTCTAACTGGCCATCTTCTCCTTTTTTGTTTTCGGTATCTGGTGTTTGATTATCGTAGTCATCAGTCGCCGGTGTTGTAATCAGATTTTTGGCGTCAGTTAATGCGTCGCCTTCAGCAGAGTCGGCTGCGACAACAAACACTTCTATCGCCGAGTCGTTGATCAAGTTTTCGATTTGCATCTTCAAATCAGCTGCGACCGCTTTTGCTTCAGCTGCGAGTTTTACAGCCTCGTCTGTTCCAGTATCTGCATCGCGGGCCGCTTTCGCTATCGCACCGTCTACTACGAATTCTGTCTCGGAATGAACTTTCGATGCCGCCATTAGTACATTCGCTTTGCTTATAGCGTCCCACTTATATGGTGTCGCCGCTACTTTGAAGGTTGCATTAACAGTTATCTCTTTGTCAGTTGCAGCTGCATCTTCTGCCGCTTGGGTATTAGTTAACTTGATTGTTGCTGAACCTTCGCCTGCTTCACCTTCTGGTTCGTCTGCAGTTCCAGCTGTTCCAGGTGTAACAGTTGTACCACTAACATCTACCGTGATAGTTTCATTTGCTATAACAGATTCAACGAGATTTTTGATATACGCTGTGGCACTGTCGACAGTTGAACCAGCTGGAAGGATGATTTGGTTCTCATCGTCGCCATCGAATAATGTTTCTACCGCTGTTTGGGCTGTTGCCATTGTAGTCTCTTCGTATATACCTTTCATTTTACGTGCACTTAAGAATGTGTTGTGTGCTTCAGTGAGATCAGCAGACACTACGTCTCTTAAAAATATGGCAGCATCGGCTGTTTTTTCGAATGTACCTAGTGCCTTTCTCGCTGTTGCGATAGCGGTGTTCATTGCTCCAATCTCTGTTGCTGATGCGTAATACACCCCTTCTGGTAACTTCGCTATTGCTGTGTCGTCGGATGCGACTCTGGTTAATTTGACTGTTGTGGAATATTCTGCCATTTTGGCGTTGATTGCCACTTTTTCAACGTTGATTGAATTGAGTGATCCTGTTCCAGATAGTCGTGGTTCGTCTGCTCCAACGTCCGCTCCGCCTGGCGTTTTATTTGCCAAAATATTTTCGAATTGGTCGATGGCACTTTGTAAATCGGCGCTCGCTTGCTCATAGCCTTCTTGCGCGCCCACCGCTGTGTACAACTTATTGTATGCTGGCATCGCTTTTTTTGCTGCCATTGATATGAATATTGTAGGTCGTATCGAGTCTGCGTTCTCCGTATCGCTATATTTAAATCCGTCCACGTTCGCGCCTGTTACCCAGATGACTCCATCCGCTAACTCAGTTCCTTGATAATTACTTATGCGAGTTTTTACGTATGCATTCGCTTGGTCGATTTGCGCTTTGAGAACCAATCTCGCTTTTGCCGCATCGGTCATATCGCCTTCCAATGTTCCTTCTTTTGGTTCCGATCTTTCTAATACCGTTGTTATTGTTTTAATGTTAGTGTTTAACTGATTTATTGTAGTTCTTCCGTTTCCTTTTAAGCCAGTTACAGGGTGCGGATCGGTCCCGGCATTTGTAATCGAGTTTGTTGCAAGTGTGACTTGCGCATTCAACGCGGATATTGTTGGTCCAGTAAGCCAGTTCTCACCTACCGGTACATCTTTGCCAGTTGCACTTGTGAAAATTGGTGTTTCCCCGTCGTCTCCAAATAAAATTGCATTCGCCTCGTCGACAAGTATTTGCAAGTCTGATACTAATCCATCTCTTTCATCAAATCTTCCTTCGCCTCTAGCGCTTGCTACTTTCGCCAACGTCGTTGCCGCGTTGTTCAATCCGGTATATGCGGCGGTCAGGCTCTTGGTATTTGCCGCTGGAGCATTGAGTGCTGTTTGCGCTGCGATCACTGCGTTTTTAAATCCGTTGTAATTTGCCATCGGTACCCAGTTATATGAACTGTCGACGTCACCACCGTCTCCTGATAACGTTCCTCTTACTGCGACATCGATCGCTAATTCTCCACTCTCCAGGCTAATGCCTTCCTCGAATACACCGTTTTTATCAAATCCAAGTACACTGAAACCTTGTATTATCGAACTTGCTAGCTTTGTATATGAATCTTGATACGCTTCTGATGCTTCGCTGGTAGAAGAATCTGATGTTTTTACTGCCGCGTCGAACACTCCGTTGGCTCTCTCTAATACTGTAATCGCGTTTGTTAGGATGGCTTGATTTTTTACTTTATCTGCGGCCATATCGAATCGGTCTAATGACGCTTGCGCTCCATTGATTGCTGCTACAAACTGATTTACTGCGACGCTTGATACCCATTGAGTATCGGTTGGTACATCGATTCCATTGGCTTTACTTGATACGCGGATGTCTGGTCCGTTGTCTGCTGCTTCTTCGTCGATTCCATTTCCGTTGCCATCGTCGCCGTCTTCCATTTTCTCGAAGTTATAATCTTCATCTGGAATCAATTGGTCGTAGCCATACGAGTTGCCCGCAGTTCCGTCTGATAATGTGTATTTAAAATGCGGTCTTGGCGCTCCTTTGAGGTATACAAGGTCGTTGACTTTCGCTACAGAAAGTTCGATAAGGCTGCGGATTTCTGATGTCTCCACTAAGTTCGTTCCTTGCTGTACTTTCGGAACAATCCCGTCGATCGCTTTGCCTTCTAAATCTCTTCCGTAGAAGAATTCGTACGATCTCTTAATATTATTGAGCGATACGACAAGTGCCGGAAGGCTAGTTTTCGATGTTGGTTTATCAGGGTTGGCAAATTTCAAAAGAACATTTTCCGCCACTGTTGCTGCGTTGAGAATCTTGGTCACTTCAAGTTTGGTTGACCAATATTGGTTTACCGCGACGTCGGCTCCGTTGAGTAAACTTTGTGCTAATTTATCTGCTGCGATGATCGCTCCATCGGCATAAGTTTCGTTTCCTTTTCTGATGTTGTTCACATACGTTTGCATTGTCGCCGCCACTGATGCGTATAATTCTTTCGCTCCGTATTGAGCGGTTCTCTCGAAGTTGGCGATGCTATTGTTAAGTATCAGTTGCGCTTTGTCTAACGATGTTTCAGTTGCTAATGTATGCTTATATGCATTAACAGCGGCCTTGATAGCTGTCTTCGCTGCATTGAGCGCCGCTTGCGATGTCCAGCGATCTCCAGAATCTGGAATTAAATTGCCGTCTTTATCTTCGCCAGATACATCGGTTCCGAACGCTGTACTGACAACGATTCTGCCTTCATCTATAATTACGGCGTTTACATCTTGAGTCCCGTCTTCCAAATATGCTTGTTGGCCTGTCAAAACTGTCGCGTAATTTATGCGTGCTAATAATTCAGCCTTGGCCGCATTAAGTTTATCCATAGCCTCTTTCTCTGCGGTGCCTGGTGCTGGCTTGAACGCCGCTCCAAGACGCGCGTTAGTTGTAAGTTGCGTAACAAGAGTTTTATTAAATATGGCAGATGCTTTTGCGGCGGTGGTTGTATTGTTTAATAATTTTTCGGTGTTCGTCAACGCTGCCTTCAAACCATTTAATTGTGCGGATGTTACCCAATATGTGTCTTTAGCTGTTGAAGCACCTTTGTTGTCGCTGGCTACAACTTTTTTGCCGTCTTTCATTAATAGAGCCTCGGTACTCACGTAGCTATTGTATAGATCGATTTTTGCGTTTTTCTCGATTTCTACATCTTTAACTTCTTTCGGTGCTTGATTTACTAACAATGCAAGCGCCTCTACTTCTTCGGCTTCTACTTCGTCGCCAGCATCTTCTACTACTTTTATCGCCGCTTTCAACGCATCGATGTATGCTTTTTCAAAGTATACCGCCTCACCAAATTCGGTTGTGATTTCGGCATCAGATAGACCATAAATAATTTTGTCATTGTCATCCTTATCCTCATTCGTGTCAGCTGCTGCAAGAGCGGCTAGCGTGAGAACATCGAATCCACCTGGTAGCTCGCTGACTAACGCATCTCTATTGTCAACAGGGGCAGAACCACTATCATCTAAAGCTCCGCCAGCTACTCCGTCAGCTCCATAGATAATTACTTTTGCCGCGTTAATCCAATCCGTAGCTTTTTCTGTACCAACATCCTCAGTTTTAGTAGGAACAAATGCCGCCACAACTTCAGTGAAATCTACTTGGCTTTTAAAGTATTCAGTCGTTAATGTTCCTACAAGTGTTTTAGCTGCATCTGTTTGCGCAGTATCAGCATCAGTGCCGAATGCAATTGTGAGGGTTTCTTCATTTTCTGCTGAAAGCTCGAGATCCCCTATTGCTGCTGCACCAGCCGCTTTAAGAGCCTTACCTTCGTCAGTAGATGTATCAGCCTCAAGGCCGGCTTTGATTGTATTGAGCGCTGTTATTGTGTGAATATATGCATCAACAATACCTTCGTCGAAGCTTGTGGCATCGTTTATTAATTCCTGCGCATCTATGATAGCGTCTTTTAGGTTTTTGAACATTGTTGGAGTTACCCAATACGTACCATCTGCATATACTTTATCTTCAGTCGCCACACCATATTCGTCACATACATAAATGCCATCAAGTGATAGTTTAACGTTAGCTCCCAATGTAATTTCTTTCGTTAAATCTACTACATTATCAGTAAAGGTTACAGTAATCGCATTTTCAGTTGCGAAATCTGTACCGTCGGCATCTTTGAATGCGAAGGCAGAACCGAGTGCCGTGGTTCCAAGTGCGGCCTGAGCCAATCCATAATTCTCTGTGAAGGCAGTTTTAATGGCAGCATGTTCTGTCTTACCAGCCTTATAGGCCGCTTCCGCAGTAGTAAGTTTAGTTTGAATATCGGTTAAGTAGTTAGCATTTAGTTTAATTAGCTTATCTAGGTCAACGAGACTCTTGTTCTTAGCATCTTCGGCTGCTTTAATAGCTAACATATAGTCGTTTACAACTCGTGAATTTACGTAATGAGTCGGATCAGTTTCATATGGCTCGCCCGATACAGAGTTGATAAGGCCAAACTTGTCATTACTTACATACACACCTGCAGGGAAGTAGGTGATTGTCTTATCAGCGTTTTCAATTTTATAAACGCTATCTGCAGCTCCGTCGATCCATCCAGATTCTTCACGGTTATCTGCCTTAAGAGCGTCAGTCGCAAGAGTGTATAGAGATCCAACAGCGGCGGTGAACGTGTCAAGGGCATCTTTTACAGTCGTAATATCTTTTGGATCTTCATATGCCTTCTCGAAAGCCGCCTTAGCTGTAGTGAGGGTCTTGTTCGCCATTTCAAAGTAATCTTCACCGGTCGCCGCCGCTGATACCATCTTCGCTAGAACATCTTCGTTGAGACTTAATTCCGCATACTTAGCGGCTGGATCGAATGGAGTTGCGGTATCTGCTTTCGTATCATCAGATGGAGTTGAAGGTGAGGCTCCTTCTTCTACAAGATAAGCTGCAATCTTACTATCTGTAACAACTTTCTCAGCGGCCACAATTGCTGCATTATATGCCGAAAGCGTTGCTTCATCAACCCATTTAGCCGGAGCTGTAGTAGCAGGCTCCCACTTGCTAGGAGTATTACCGCCATCAGGAGAAGGGGTATATTTCACAAATGTATAGCCACCATCTTTTGATATCGCAAGATCTGCTGAATCTGGCTTGATATAAACTGTTCCATTAAGTGGATCCACGAGGATTAGCTCTCTAATTGAGCCAGCTGCGGCCTCTGGCTTGGTAGAATCTTCCATGTCAGTATCTATAGTAGTAACTAGATCAGCTCTTTTGGCATATGACATAACTTCCTTCTTAGCATCTTCGAAAACTCCCACCGCTGTTTCAATTTTATCGGCTATTGCTTCGATTTCGCCATTTAAGTATTTAGCAACTAAGTCGTTATATAGATTGCTCGCATTTTTAATTTCTGTAGAGTGAACGTCTACTATATCTCCACCAGCTGGAGCGATAGTCTCATTGCTAACCAACAACGCTACTGGGTCGATTGCCGCAAACAATGCATCAAGATCCGCTGGAGTTACGTAATGAGTAGCCGTAGCCGCCATAAGCTTCTCGTTTTGAATGGAGCTATACGCAGCAGTAGCGTCAGCGGCCTGACTATCAAGTTCGAATCCTTCTGGAGCTACAGTGAATACTTCACGAGTGATAGTGAATACTCCATCATCTGATAATACAGTCGTCTTATCCTCAGGTATAGATCTTTGCGTTGCAAGAACCGGAGCAGTGCCAGAATCAGCAGGCGTAAATGTAGGAAGAGTAACATGTGGCGTAACCATAGCCAAAGCATCAGTAATTTTCTTAACCTCTTCTGCGAAGTCGTCCTTGAGACCCTCTTTAGCGGCTGCGTCGTATGCCTCAATTGCTGCCTCTACCTCCGCGATCTTTGCTTCAACTAAAGCTGTGGATATTGTAGATGTAGGAGCATCAACTAGGCCAGAGAGGAATGTGTGCGCATCGTCTAAGGTATGTGCAAGATCATCGCGCTCATCTTTAGTTACCCAGAAGTGGTCTTTACCAACATCGAGGCCGTCTTTTGCTGAAATATTGTAGAATGTATCAACAGTTTTAGCTGTTACAGCATCAAGATCTTTGCCAACATTGAGTTTACCAATCTCCTCGCCAGCATCTGTTGAAACAGCGGTGAGAGCCGCTTTTGTGACAAAGTCAGTAGTAGCTGTATCAGTTGATGCTGTGAATTTACCAGTTGCCCAAGTACCATAGTTAAAGTAAGCAAGATACCTGCCAAGCGTATCCATAGCCTCTTGCCTTTCAACAGAAGCACCAACTTTTGCTATGTCGGCGATTTCCTCACCAAATGCTGCCATCTTCTCGGCTACAAGAGTGATCTTGGTATCCGCACCATAATCATTTTTAGCCGCCGCTGAAACTCCCGCACTGATTTCTGCACGGTATGCTTTATATTCGGCTTCAGTATCAACACCAGTATTTCCGCCATTTTCATCTTTACCATCATAAAGTTTCATCTCCGCGATTAACTTTTTCAATACACTAGCTTTAGCGTTCGCCTCAGCTGGTGTGATATATGTGGCATCGATTTCAAGGAATGCAGCAGCATCGCTAGGTTTAGGAACTTTTCCAATGGCGAATGAGTTATTGGTCACAGCTGGAGAGATAAAGTATTTATCATCATTACCAAAACCGATCAAAGTAATGTCAGGATCTCCCGTAGCCTCTATAACTTTAGTAGCCTCACTTTTTGTAACTGAAGCATCATTAGAATCGGCATACATATACACTTGAGGAGTCGATGCGAAAGAGAGAGCACTCTCTAAGTTAGGATTATCAGCAGGATTAATTCCGAGCATCGCTATAGCAATTTGCTTGTCGAGTTCGAATGTAGCGGCATTGATAAGTTCTGCCTCACCGTCTTCGGCATCAAGATAGGTATCATACGCATCGGATAGGTTCTTCAACGCTGTTTCTAAATCTTCGATGGTAGTATAGTTGGTAGCTGTTCCGGTACCCATATCTTTATCGTAAGGGGTTTCGTCTGGTAATTGGGTTATCTTTCCTGTAGTGCCGTCTTTCTCTGTCGCTAAAGTAGAATCAGTATCTGCCGTTTTAACTGCGTCGGCGAACTCTTTAAACTTATCAGAAGTCTCGACATCGGTACTAAAATCAAATTCAATTGCGGTAGCGGCATCTGTGACCATGGTATCAGGGTAGAAGTTCTTTACAGCGGCAACGGCTGCATCTAGCTTATTTTCTAAGTCTGTGTAGATAGCATCAGTAACCCAGTATTTTCCATCTGTAACATCGAGTCCATCTTTACTAATAGCAATTTTCACGGCATGCTTCGCTTCTATAGTTGTAGCTTCGCCAAAGTCAACTGGCTTCTGCTCAGCTCCCACTGGTGGGGCATCAAGAATTAGTGGTGCAAACTCAGAATAATCCATATGGGCATCAACGTAGTGAATCTCTTGCTTTAGCTCATCGATAGCTGTTTTGTACGCATCTCCAGTTCCAGCTTCTAAATCGATTTTAGCAACATCTTTATTAACATCTGTAATAATCTTAGCTATTTCTTCAAGATGCTCAATCAATCCGTGAGAACTGTCTTGTGCTATCTTATCTGTTAGTAACATATTTTCGAGAGCAACGAATGCTTCATCATTCTCTGGAATATAAAAGTGAGTATCAATGAATTCTAATCCTTCTGTGAGAGAAGTGTGAAGAGCAGTGAGCCTCAATGACTTGCCAAATTCAGCATCTATTACAGGAACATCTTCCAGATCAGCTTTCGCTACATAACCAAATGAATCACCAGCGGCATCACCAGCAGTTGTCATAAGCTCGCCGATAGTCTCAGCCGCAACATTGAGCGGAGTAACAGCTATAGCACCAGAAGCAAGTAAAGTAAAAGCCATTTGTTTTCGATATTTTTTCATTAACGACATTTATTCATCTCCTTTTTTGAAAGAAGCGGCGCACGTGGCCGCTATATAAAGTGCAGAGAAAACACAACACTCTGCTAGAAATTGGATATACGAGATCCAAAAGTAAACATAATAAGAGCCCTAAATAAAATAAGCGAGGGCGTTAAGTATTCATCAATCACAATGGTCGCACTAGCTATTATCATGACCTGAGTGATGATTGTGTATTGCCATTATTTGGAATTATCAAGATATAAGGTGCCATAACAGCTTAAAGTATTACTTTAACCGAGAAAATTTCGTCACCGGAAACGCCTGTCGTTGCTACATAATTAGCTTAAAGTATTACTTTAACTGCGGCAAAATCGGGCTGTAATTCGTACAGTAAAATTATCGGATGTACCAGCCACGCGATGATCAAGAGGTAAAACGCCATAACAGCTTAAAGTATTACTTTAACCGAGAAAATTTCGTCACCGGAAACGCTTGTCGTTGCTACACAATTAGCTTAAAGTATTACTTTAACTGCGGCAAAATCGGCTGTAATTTGTACAGTAAAATTATCGGATGTACCAGCAATGGCGATGATCAAGATGTAAATCACCATAACAGCTTAAAGTATTACTTTAACCGAGAGATTTTCGTCACCGGAAACGCCCGTCGTTGCTACATAATTAGCTTCAAGTATTACTTTAACTGCGGCAAAATCGGCTGTAATTTGTACAGTAAAATTATCGGATGTACCAGCTATTGCGATTATCAAGATGTAAATCACCATAACAGCTTAAAGTATTACTTTAACCGAGAAATTTTCGTCACCGGAAACGCTTGTCGTTGATACATAATTAGCTTAAAGTATTACTTTAACTGCGGCAAAATCGGCTGTAACATCATTGTGATTGAAAATCATTTTTGTATAAGTATCGACTGATTCGTTATCATTATTTTATGCAATCAAATCAGTCGCGTTAGCTGTTGCCACCGAGTCGACCCCAGCTTTGCCATCGCATCGCCTCATTTGCTATCGCATCGGCCCTCACCAGCTGTTGCCATCGCAAATCGGCTGTTGCCACCGAATCGGCTCACCAGCTATTGCATCGCATCGACCTCACCAGCTGTTGCCATCGAGTCGGCTACCCCAGCTATTGTATCGAATCGGCTCACCAGCTGTTGCCATCGAGTCGGCTACCCCAGCTATTGCATCATCGCTCGCCAGCTATGCTATCGCATCGACCCCCCGGCTATTGCCATCGCATCGACTCCGCCAGCTATTACCACCGAGTCGGCTACCCCGGCTATTGCTATCGCATCGACTTCACCAGCTGTTGCCATCGAGTCGGCTTCGCGAGCTATTGCTATCGCATCGACCTTGTCAGCTGTTGCCATCGAGTTGGCTTCGCGAGCTACTGCCATCGAGTCGACTGTCTAGTTATTGCCATTATTTGGAATTATCAAAATGTAAGGTGCCATAACAGCTTAAAGTATTACTTTAACCGAGAAAATTTCGTCACCGGAAACGCCCGTCGTTGCTACACAATTAGCTTAAAGTATTACTTTAACCGAGAAAATTTCGTCACCGGAAACGCCCGTCGTTGCTACACAATTAGCTTAAAGTATTACTTTAACTACGGCAAAATCGGCTGTAATTCGTACAGTAAAATTATCGGATGTACCAGCTATTGCGATGATCAAGATGTAAGTCGCCATAATAGCTTAAAGTATTACTTTAACCGAGAAATTTTCGTCACCGGAAACGCTTGGGGTTGCTACATAATTTGCTTAAAGTATTACTTTAACTGCGGCAAAATCGGCTGTGATTTGTACAGTAAAATTATCGGATGTACCAGCTATTGCGATTATCAAGATGTAAATCACAATAACAGCTTAAAGTATTACTTTAACCGAGAGATTTTCGTCACCGGAAACGCCTGTGGTTGCTACATAATTAGCTTAAAGTATTACTTTAACTGCGGCAAAATCGGCTTCACCAGCTATTGCTATCGCATCGACCACCCCGGCTATTGTCATCGAATCGACCCTCACCAGCTATTGCTATCGCATCGACCTCATCAGCTGTTGCCACCGAGTCGGCTACCCTAGCTATTGCCATCGAGTCGGCTTCGCGAGCTATTGCTATCGCATCGACCTCATCAGCTGTTGTCATCGAGTCAGCCATCCTAGCTATTGCCATCGAACCGATCATCCCAGCTACTACCATCGCATCGACCCCGCCAGCTATTGCCACCGAGTCGGCTACACCAGCTATTGTCATCGCATCGACTTCATCAGCTGTTGCCATCGAGTCGGCTACCCCAGCTATTGCTATCGCATCGACTCCGCTAGCTATTACCACCGAGTCGGCTTCACCAGCTATTGTAATCGCACCGACCTCATCAGCTGTTGCCACCGAGTCGGCTACCCCGGCTATTGTCATCGCATCGACTTCATCAGCTGTTGCTATCGCATCGACCTCATCAGCTGTTGTCATCGAGTCAGCCATCCTAGCTATTGCCATCGAGTCGGCTTCGCCAGCTGTTGCCATCGCATCGACTCCGCTAGCTATTGCCACCGAGTCGGCTACACCAGCTATTGTCATCGCATCGACTTCATCAGCTGTTGCCACCGAATCGGCTTCTCCAGCTATTGCTATCGCATCGACTCCGCTAGCTATTACCACCGAGTCGGCTTCACCAGCTATTGTAATCGCACCGACCTCATCAGCTGTTGCCATCGAGTCGGCTACCCCAGCTGTTGCTATCGCATCGACCTCATCAGCTGTTGTCATCGCATCGACTTCATCAGCTGTTGCTATCGCATCGACCTCCCCGGCTATTGTAATCGAATCGGCTCCGCTAGCTGTTGTCATCGCATCGACTTCATCAGCTGTTGCTATCGCATCGACCTCCCCGGCTATTGTAATCGAATCGGCTCCGCTAGCTGTTGTCATCGCATCGACTTCATCAGCTGTTGCTATCGCATCGACCTCCCCGGCTATTGTAATCGAATCGGCTCCGCTAGCTGTTGTCATCGCATCGACTTCATCAGCTGTTGCTATCGCATCGACCTCCCCGGCTATTGTAATCGAATCGGCTCCGCTAGCTGTTGTCATCGCATCGACTTCATCAGCTGTTGCTATCGCATCGACCTTGTCAGCTGTTGCCATCGAGTCGGCTACCCCGGCTATTGCTATCGCATCGACTCCGCTAGCTGTTGCCACCGAGTCGGCTACCCCGGCTATTGCTATCGCATCGACCTCACCAGCTGTTGCCATCAAATCGGCTTCACCAGCTATTGTCATCGCATCGACCTCATCAGCTGTTGCCACCGAGTCGGCTTCGCCAGCTATTGCCATCGAATCGGCCTCACCAGCTGTTGCCATCGAGTCGGCTTCGCCAGCTGTTGTCATCGCATCGACTTCATCAGCTGTTGCTATCGCATCGACCTTGTCAGCTGTTGCCATCGAGTCGGCTATCCTAGCTATTGCTATCGAGTCGGCCATCCTAGCTATTGCTATCGCACTGACCACCCCAGCTATTGCTATCGAGTCGGCTATCCTAGCTATTGCTATCGCACTGACCACCCCAGCTATTGTATCGAATCGGCTCCGCTAGCTGTTGTCATCGCATCGACTTCATCAGCTGTTGCTATCGCATCGACCTTGTCAGCTGTTGCCATCGAGTCGACTGTCTAGTTGTTGCCATTATTTGGAATTATCAAGATGTAAGGTGCCATAATAGCTTAAAGTATTACTTTAACCGAGAAATTTTCGTCGCCGGAAACGCCCGTCGTTGCTACACAATTAGCTTCAAGTATTACTTTAACTGCGGCAAAATGGGCTGTGATTTGTACAGTAAAATTATCGGATGTACCAGCCACGGCGATGATCAAGATGTAAGTCGCCATAACAGCTTAAAGTATTACTTTAACCGAGAAATTTTCGTCACCGGAAACGCTTGTGGTTGCTACACAATTAGCTTAAAGTATTACTTTAACTGCGGCAAAATCGGCTGATTTGTACAGTAAAATTATCGGATGTACCAGCTATTGCGATTATCAAGATGTAAAACACCATAACAGCTTAAAGTATTACTTTAACCGAGAAATTTTCGTCACCGGAAACGCTTGTCATTGCTACACAATTAGCTTCAAGTATTACTTTAACTGCGGCAAAATCGGCTGTGATTTGTACAGTAAAATTATCGGATGTACCAGCCATGGCGA
The DNA here is from genome assembly GCF_030708075.1 of Candidatus Epulonipiscium viviparus. Taxonomy (GTDB): domain Bacteria; phylum Bacillota; class Clostridia; order Lachnospirales; family Cellulosilyticaceae; genus Epulonipiscioides; species Epulonipiscioides viviparus. Next base: position 28,680 of record NZ_CP117982.1, read on the forward strand.
TGATCAAGATGTAAATCACCATAACAGCTTAAAGTATTACTTTAACCGAGAGATTTTCGTCACCGGAAACGCTTGTGGTTGCTACATAATTTGCTTAAAGTATTACTTTAACTGCGGCAAAATGGGCTTCGCCAGCTATTGCCACCGAATTGGCTACCCCAGCTATTGCTATCGCATCGACCTCATCAGCTGTTGCCATCGATCGTCGCTACGAGTCGGCTACCCCAGCTATTGCCATCGAGTCGGCTTCACCAGCTGTTGCCATCGAGTCGGCCATCCTAGCTATTGCTATCGCATCGACCTCACCAGCTGTTGCCACCGAATCGGCTTCGCCAGCTGTTGCTATCGCATCGACCTCACCAGCTGTTGCCATCGAATCGGCTTCGCCAGCTGTTGCTATCGCATCGACCTCATCAGCTATTGTAATCGAATCGGCTCCGCTAGCTATTGTCATCGCATCGACCTCATCAGCTGTTGCACCGAGTCGGCTACCCCGGCTATTGTCATCGCATCGACCACCTCAGCTATTACCACCGAGTCGGCTTCGCCAGCTGTTGTCATCAAATCGGCTTCGCCAGCTGTTGTCATCGCATCGACCTCACCAGCTGTTGTCATCGAGTTGGCTTCGCGAGCTACTGCCATCGAACCGATCATCCCAGCTACTACCATCGCATCGACTCCGCTAGCTATTACCACCGAGTCGGCTTCCCAGCTGTTGTCATCAAATCGGCTTCGCCAGCTGTTGCATCGCATCGACCTCATCAGCTGTTGCCACCGAGTCGGCTACCCCAGCTATTGCCATCGCATCGACCTCATCAGCTGTTGCCATCGAGTCGGCCATCCTAGCTATTGCCACCGAGTCGGCTTCGCCAGCTACTGTAGTTACTTCGGTTGTACTATTTAATACGGATTTAATGGTATTTTTTGCTAATTTTTGAGATTCTTATGAACGCTTGAAGAATGACATAATTTTAGATGCTATAGATTTTGTCGGAGTAGCATTTTTCACTAGTGGTGGTGGGCTAACTGCGTCTATTTCTACATGCTCACCAGGAGTTATGATCGCTTCAAATGTTTCGTCGAAGATTACTGTGTAGAACGAATTGTCGGTAGTGTCATCGGCACCAGCGTCACCATCTTTAACTACTTCTACTAATTCTTCCTCGATTGCTGGAGTAGAGATAGTCGCCACACCAGGATTTGCGCCGTCATAAGGGATTTTTAATGCTATATTAAATACGAATGCACCGTCTTCAGACTCATCTTCAGCTTCTGGATCCTCAGGGTCTGGCTTATTAACTTGTGGCTCATATGCTGTTGTTGCATCGACAGTTTCAGTTGTGAATATATTCTCGGCTTTTAATTCGCTAGTTTCGGCATCAAATTCTTCGGATACAATATATACTTCAACATCTTCATTATTAATTAACGCTTTCACTTGTTTCTGGATTTCTTGAGCGGCGAGAAGAGCATTAGCTTTATTTCTAGCTGTCTCATCTGCAGTTTTATCTGTTAGTAAGTTGCCATCGATCGTGAATTCTCTTGAAGAGTGAATGCGAGATGCGGCTTCGAGCACTGCTGACTTCTCGATTACTGTCCACTTATATGGAGCGGCTGCCACTATAAACTCACCTTCGATCACTACTGGTTCAATACCCGTACCCTCAACTGGAGTAGTGCCATCAGTTTTCACTAATGTAATCTTAACGGAAACTTCATTTTCACCAACTTCACCATCAGGCTCTTCTGCAGTACCTGGAACTGATTCTGCGAAAGTACCGATTGTTGTAGCTTCAACCGTAAATTTAGCTTCCATAGTAGTTGCTGTACCAGCTCCATCATCAACAGTAATATTCATGTCTATGCCCGCAGCGGCGATTACTTCGTCAAGTTTCTTTACGATATAAGCTTGTGCTTCCGTCGCATCCATAGCGGCGCCATCGGTTTTAAGTGCTGGAACCACGATCAACTCGTCGCTTTCAAGTACCGCGGTTATGGCCGCTACAGCTTGCTCTAACGGAGTACCTGCGTACTTAGATTTTTCTTTTACTTTGCCAATATCAACACCTTCATTAGTTTTGGGATGATTATCGTCTCTTCCTGAGAATAATTCGAATTCGCCATTTAAAACACCCAATGCGCTAGTAGGTGCCGCAGCTGGATCATCGGCGGTGGTTCCGTCTAATGAACCTGCTGTTAACTTAGCCGCATCTGTGGCGGTGTCCTCAAGGTCGCTTATCGCATCTGTCGCAATTTCGATCGCCTCTTCTATTGCAGAGATAGAAGCATCGTCTGAATACAACGTGCCCATCGCCAATTCGTAGATATCGCCGTCTTCACTTTCGTCATCCATATCGCCTACTTCTACGACTGTTTCCACATAGGCTTTGATTGCCTCGATTCGTGCAGTTAACACTTCTTTTGCCGTGTTCAGAGTATCCATTGTTCCAAGGCCTCCGATTAGTGGATCAGTATCAGCGACGGCCGTTCCATCTGGTGTTTTGTTAGCTACAACGTTGGCAAACTGCTCGATCGCTAACTCTAATTTTCCGATTGCTTCAGTCAACTTGGCCGCAGATCCTTCTGCTGTATGCGGATTCGCCTTCAATACATCGCTCGCCGCCTTGTGCGCGTCAATGATAAATTCTTTCGGTGCCATCGATTCGTTCTCGCCATCAACTGTGAACCCATCCACGTCTTCTTTTGTTACCCAAGCTAGGCCGTCCGCGACATCGTTCCCTTGTACATCGCTTTGCGCGTACTTTGTATATTCGAATGCCTGCGCTATTAACATCGTAAGTTCGTTTTTCGCTTTTACCGCATCGGCTGTTTCGAGATCTGAGTCCAGCTTACCTGGTTTTAAAAGTTTGGTTGCAGTTGTGACGCTATTTTTGAGAGACGTGATCGTTTGCCCAATACTAGCGAGCGTGGTTTTGCCTGTACCAACAGTTCCGGTGATAGGGTCTTTGTCAGTTGTGGTGTTGAAGATAGCAGTAGTCGCTAGCTTGATCTGGTTGTTGAGTGTAGTGATTTGCGCCGCCGGAAGCCAATTGGAATCATCTGGAACATCCGCCCCGGTCGCTGATGCGAAAATAGGGGTACGTCGGTCGGAACCGTAGAGAATGGCTTCGATATCTTTGATAAGCGATTCCAATTCTTCGATTTTGGTGAGCATTTCATCGTTTTTACCCATTCCGTTTTTCGCCGCCGCTGAAGTTAGGATGGCTGTTGATTTGTCGAACGCGCTATACGCATTGCTAAGCTGAAGGGTAAGCGTGGTCGGTAGGCTGATCACTTTCTTCGCGTTGTTAATAGCGTTGACGTAAGCGTTATATTGCAATGTATTTACCCATTGCGAATACGAATCTACGTCGCTACCGTCTCCCGCGAGGCTAAGCTTTATCGTGTTGAGTAACGCGAGTGGGCCGCCAGCCAAATTGCCGTTGATGACCGTGCTAGTAGCTTGCGCGATCGCGTCGTTTAATTTGGTAAGAGCCATATTGTATTTTGATGCCTCTGCAGATAGAGCCGCGGCAGGTTTGGTTGCCTTCTCGAAATTCTTTGTTGCAAGAGCGAGGGCATCAACGGCCTTGTCGATAGTGAGTTGAGACTGAACTTTTGCAGTTGCGAAGGTATCGAGTGTCTTTTGCGCTACAGATATAGCATTGGCGTATACATTCACATCTGTGCTAGCCACCCATTGTGTATTGGCAGGTACGTCAACTCCGCCCGCTTTTACAGAAACTTTGGTTGTTCCCTTGTCGTCGTTTTTGTATTTATTACCAGCCAAACCGTCGGCGTCGGTGTAAGTTGCAGTCGGAGGCGTTGCGCCAGGTAGGTATGCCAGCCCGTTTATGGCAGCGACAGCATTTTGGATTGCAGTGCGTAATTCTACAGTTTCGATAGCATCGGTGCCCTTCTGAGCTAACGGAGTAATTGTGTCGAGTTTTTCGCCTTTAACATTGTAGCCATAGAAGTTTTGATACGCAGTTTGCATTTCCTTGAGAGCCAAGATGGCCTTGTCGAGCGATGTTTTCTTGTCAGGCGCATCAACATTGGCAAAGCTGTTGAGGAAAGTTGCGGCCTTTTGGGTAGCAGCAGTGATGGTATTTTTTCCAGCAGTAGTGGTCCACAGCGATGTTGCTGGTACGTCTGCTCCAAACGAAGAGCTCACGGCTATCGATTCCACTGCTGAGAGGTGAGCACCATCATCGGCAAATGTGCCTTTTTCAGTGTTAGAAATATAAGTTCTGAGAGTGGCAACGACTTTGTTATACGAATCCTTGGTACCAAACTGAGCTGCAGTTTCGAAAGCTGTAGTAGCTTTTTCGAGAGCAGTGAGAGAGGCCTGCAATGTGGCGGTTGTGGATTTAGTATTTTTCAATGCGGTAACGGCTGTGTTGAGAGCGGTAGTTATTTTGGTATAGTCGATTGTTGATACCCATTTAGATCCACTGTCTGGAATTAGATCGCCATTGTCATCGGTGCCTTCGACATCGGTTCCGTAAACTTTACTTTCAACGATTACAGATTTGCCAGCTGGTGGAGTTGGTGGAGTTAATGGAGCAGTCTCTTGTGTACCATCTATCTTATACGCATTCACATTAGTAAGAGCAGCTACAATATTGATGCCCTCAAGAAGCGCTTTTTTTGCTTCATCAAACGCTTTAATAGTAGCCCCAGTTGCAGTTCCAGGAAGCGGCTTAAAGTTTTTGGCAAGATTTGCCAATGCGGTAGCCTTAGTAGAGATAGAGGTGTTGACTGCGGTATCGTCGAGAAGCGTTTTTGCCTCTTCGATAGCCTTTGTGATATTAGCGTGTACGGCGCTCGTTACCCAATATGAAGAAGTCGAGATGTTTGCACCAGCCGTGTCGCTAATTTCTACATCAGTACCATTAGCATCTTTGAGTACAGCGTTGGCCGCATGATATGCGTTGTAGAGAGCAATTTTCTTCGAGCTAGCAGGATTCATAGCATAAGAGTTGGCATCCGCAGTATTCACAAGCACCGCGAGATCGGCAACTTGCTCGGCTGTAGCTTGGTCGGCAGCTTCTTCTAAAGTAGTGAGAGCTTCTTTTAAGTTCGTTGCATAAGTTTGGTCGAGATAAGTAGGATTAGAGTCTATGAATGTTTCGAGCTCAGCATCAGAAACGCCATCTCCAGTGGTATCGATTGCTCCTTTAATAGCGATACTAGTTAGGGAGTAGTCACCTTTGTCTGTACTAGTTCCGATGAAGGCATCAACGTTTTCGCTAGCAGTAGGAGGCGCATCTGATGTATCGATTTCTTTGTCGTCTCCGTAGAGAATAGCTTTGGCCGCATCGATCCACGTAGTTTTTTCAGCTGTAGTAGCTTTTTCAACAGCGGTTGGTTTAAATGCTAGAATCGCATCTACTAAGCCGCTCTCATTATATTGGGTTGCGAAGTAGGAGCCAGTAGCATCAAGATTCCCAGGATTATCCAAATAGCCGGTGCGCGAAGATGACTCTAGATTGGCAGCATCGTCGACTATTTCTTGTGCTTTGACCATAGCCTCTTTGAGGTCGTTGAACATCGTCGGTGTTACCCAATGTCCATCTGGTAGAGCAGTGCTTGTTGCATTGCCATTTGGATCGCAAGTATATACTCCGTCTACAGATAAATTTACTTTGGATGTATCTAAAGCGATGCCGGCCTCAATGATTTTTCCACCCACGACAGTTGTATCTGCGAATGTTATGGCGAAGTCGCCGTCGGCTGCATCTTTGGTTGCGAATGTAGCTGCGTTAACGGCGACAGCTGTACCATCACCAGTATCACCAGTAAGTTTAGTTTGAACTGATGTATAAGCCGTTACATAATCCGCGCTGTCATGCTCTTTAGTTTTTGCTTCATATGCTGCTATCGCATCTTTAACCTTATTCAATGCATTATCGAAATAGCTAGGGTCATTTGCGTATGCTTTGTAGTTGTCTGTATCGCTTTTGGCTAAAATTTCATCGACTTCGAGTAGCGCATCTGAGAGATCTTCTACGGCATCGGTGTCTACGAATTTTTCGATAGCGTTTGAGCCACCAGTACCTGCGACAGGGTCAATCTCGCCAGTTTTAGTATAGCCGTATAGCATGCTTTTGGAATTGTCATCCTTTTTGGAATTAATGATGGTATCAGAATGACCTTTACTTACTATATAAATATCTACTGGAACATAGCTAGTTACTTTACCATCTGTACTTTCGATAGCGTAGACTTTTGCTTTCTCACCACTTACTGTTGCACCTGAATCTATAGCAGCATCCGTAGATGATATATATCCAAGAGCATCGTATGAATCTGGATCTGTTGCTGCCGTTGTCGCTGTATATGCCACACCGATGGCGTTTTTGAATTCGTCAAACTTTGTTTTGGCATCAGCGGTGTCAGTCTTATCCTTCGTAGCCGTTCCATACGCTGCTGTAGCCGCATCGAGTGTAGCCTTAGCTGCTGCAAAGTCAGTTTCAGATGCGTCTGGAATATTTGAGCCCCAATCTACTTCTGAATATTCTGCTCCCAATGACTTTTCATCTGTAACAGGTGTTGAAGCAGTATCTGTTAAAGTAGATGGGAAAGTATCATCTAATACTTTTTTGGCCGCCTGGATCGCGTTGTAATAAGTCTTGAGTGCTTCGTTGGTAGTCCATTTCGCTGGGTGAGTGATGCCGCTGGTGGTATCGGCAAATGATTTAAGGTCGCTCCATTTGCTGGTACCTTCATCATAAGTTTTATACGTATATCCACCATCCTCTGATACGCCGACAGTAGTGGTAGTGTCAGTGGAATAATATTCATCCTTACCGTCAACTTTTTTGATTGTGGTCATAATTCCGTCTGAAGCTGCGCCATGTACAGCGGTATACAATGCTTCTCTTTCGGTATTATCGAACGGAACGATCGGCTGCTTACTGTCTTCAAATGTAGCGACTGCTTTAGCGATGTCATCGATTTCTTTTTGCAAGTTTCCGGATACGAAATCGTCCATATATTTTTTGAGCTTTGTCTTTGCGGACGCCTCGGTTAGACCATAAACGACTACATCTTTATACGCCTCAAGCTCATTGAGATATTTCGCTTCGGACGTTAATTTATCTAAATCAGACACTTCAACGTAATGTGTAGCGCTTGTATTGGCTACCGTGATGAGTTTTTTCTTCTCGTCTGCAGCAGCAGCTGTAGTAGTATAGCCGTCAGCGGCATCTGCAGAAGATTCGGTAATAGAGAAAATACCATCATCAGATAGAGCAATTGCGCTATCAGTTTTTGCTATTCTTCCCGCTGATGAAGAAAGTGCACCGGTAGAAGTATCAGCTGCAAGCACTGGCAAAGTGACGTAGGTTTCAACTTTTGCTAGTGCTGTGGTCGCATCTGTAATCGCGGTAGTAAATTTAGTTTTCAATCCATCTTTAGCCGCTTCATCGTATTTATCAAGCGCTTCTTTAAGCTTCTTGATAGAGCCTTCAATGGTAGATACGGATGTACCGCTTAATTTATATAGAGTAGTAGTACCATCTGCATCTTTTACACCAGAATCTGTGATATAGCTTTTCGCATTATTGATGGCCGTCACAAGATCATCATGAACACTTTCCGTTACCCAGAACTGACCTGTATCGAGATCTACCCCTTTATATGCAGAGATGTTGTAGTAGTCTGCTCGTGCTGTAGTAGGTGGAGCTAAAAGAGGATTAAACTGTCCTTGCCTTGGAACTGCTACAGCGGTGGTATCTGCATCAATTTCTGATTTAACTTTCAGTGCGTGATTGTCATTTAAGCCAGCGGTGGTAAATCCATCGGTTAGCTTAAGTAGTGTAATCGGACCAGAAGTAACCGCGCCCTCGACACTATCAGGAACACCTTCAGCAGGTGGAGCAGGTGTAAATTCCACTGTTGTTGCTAATCCCAAGTGAACGAAGTAGTTGTATAACTGAGTAGTAACGTCCGCGAGTTGATCAGCAGGAGTGTCAGTAGAATCTGCAAAGGCAGTGTAGTTATCAATGCTTTGAGCTAGACCAGCTATATCCTTTATAATCTCAGCCATTTCATTTGAGCTACCAGATGTTTTAGAGCCGGCCTTAACTTCGGTTGTATAATCTTCTCCCTCTAATGTAGTTTTTCCATCAGATCCATCATAACTTTCATACGTTTCGATGTATTCTCTTAATTTATCAAGCTGTGTATCGACTCTATCATGGGTAATGTATTTAGGTTCAGCTTTTACGCCGGCTGGTGGGGTGTCCCAGGTAAGTAAATTTCCGGCAGCTGTATCTTCAACTACGGCTGGTGCTATAAAATATGTAGCATCTGGACCAAAACCTTCTCGATCGTCAGCTGTAATGGCGGCACTTGATTCTTCAATATCTGTAGCCGTTGCTTTGGTACCGTCTTTATATTTGTAAATTTGAGGGGTAGAGCGGAGACTACTGTTGGCACTTTTTGGTAAATCATCATCAAGATTGGTTAGTCCTAGCATAGCTTTTGCGATTTTAATTTCTAATGTAGCAGCAGCTATGTTAGCCGTGAGATCGTATGTCCCATTAGATGCGGCAAGGTAGGCCGTGTAGGCATCATCGAGAGCAGTTTGCGCGGCGGTTATTTCATCGAGTGTTGAGTAATCTCCGTCAGCACCTTGCAATGTCTCTTCTTTATATTTTTCCTCATTAGATTTTTTAGCATACGGGGTGCTTGATTCATCATCTAGATTAGCAGATGTAGCTAACGTGTTAAATGTATCAGACAACGTTACATTATCTTCGAAGATATCTCCAAGTGTAGTAGTGTCATCGTTATAAGCTCCAGAGTATGCGTTGTCAACAACAGCCTCGGCAGCAATCATAGCCTCTTGTAATGCGTCGACTACGCTTTGAGTAACCCAATGTCTAGTTGTTTCGACGGTTTTTGCGTCTTTAGAAATTTCGATCGCTATGGCCTCGGTGGCAGTTCCGAAATCAGTAGGAGTTTTAGTGTCAGCTGTTATAGCGTTATCTTCGTTAGCTGAAAAATCGATGTGCGCATCTACATAATGGATAGTTTGTTTGAGTGTATCAATAGCCGTCTTGTAGGTATTTTCGATAGCAGAATCAGGCGTAAGCTGTTTAACAGCATTTACAGCCGCGTTAAGATCAGCCGCTATATCAGCTATATGTGCTTTTATGCCTTTGTTGGTAAATGTGGCAGGATTTGCCAAAATGTTCGTTAAATTTTCGAAGGCAGTTTTTGTTGCAGAATCATTTAAGTTTAAGTATTGCTGACCAGTGGTGTATTCTAAACCATCAGTTTTAGATGTAAAGATTTGAGATAATCTCATTGCATCTGTAATTAATGTATCGAGTTGATAATCTGCAGCGAACGTTAATTTATCTACCAACAGTTCGTTGCCAGGGTGAGCAGTACCTAAAGCCGCCGCGTCGGCTGGTAGTTCATGAATGTATCCAGCTGTCTCATCAGTAGTACCAGCCGTAATTAAACCAGCTACATCATCGGCAGCGTTAACATCGATCGGTAACATAGTAATTGCTCCGGTCGCTAAAAGTGTAAAAGCTACTTGCTTTCTATATTTCTTCATCAAAGCCATTAATTCATCTCCTTTTTTTGTATAGCATAATAAATCGAATTTAGTTATACTCTAAAAAATATATTGCATATCCAAATATATGAGCTCGGGTAATAATGCATTCATATAATAATTTATGATATTAATTATATCGGAAGCGGTGTTATAGTACATTAATAAGACTTATCCAAGATTTGGAAAATTAATTGTAATAAAAATCCAAAAAATTAGAAGAAATTAGTGTAAAATGCTAAAAATATAACATAAAATAATGAAAAGCATTATATAAAGTTGGAGATAAACAACCTGTAGAATCTTCATTTTTATGTGCGATATATAGAAATAAATAAAGCATCGTATTTTTTAACGATCTACAGGGGGCATCGCATGTTATAGCGAACTACATAAAAAGGAAAAGAGAATAGCAAAGAAGCTGGCGCCGATCGAGCAGATGGAGAAGAAGGAGAAGATGTAGAAAATGGGGAGGATGTAGCAGATAGAGAGATGAGATGATGTAGAAGACGGAGAAGATGGAGAAGAGGATGTAGCAGATCGAGCAGATTGAGATGACGGAGATGATGTAGAAGCTAGGGAGGATGTAGCAGATCGAGCAGATGTAGAGAGACGGAGAAGATGTAGAAGATAGGGAGGATGTAGCAGATCGAGAAGATGTAGAAGACGGAGATGATGTAGAAGTTGGGGAGGATGGAGCAGATTGAGATGATGTAGATGACGGAGATGATGTAGAAGTTGGGGAGGATGGAGCAGATTGAGATGATGTAGATGACGGAGATGATGTAGAAGTTGGGGAGGATGGAGCAGATTGAGATGATGTAGATGACGGAGATGATGTAGAAGTTGGGGAGGATGGAGCAGATTGAGATGATGTAGATGACGGAGATGATGTGGAAGCTGGGGAGGATGTAGAAGCTGGGGAGAATGTAGCAGATCGAGCAGATTGAGCAGATGTGGAAGATGGAGATGACGGAGAAGATGAAGAAGCTGGGGAGGATGTAGAAGACGGAGATGATGTAGAAACTAGGGAGGATGTAGCAGATAGAGCAGATTGAGATGATGTAGAAGACGGAGAAGATGTAGAAAATGGGGAGGATGTAGCAGATAGAGCAGATTGAGATGATGTAGAAGACGGAGAAGATGTAGAAAATGGGGAGGATGTAGCAGATCGAGAAGATGTAGAAGACGGAGAAGATGTAGAATCTGGGGAGGATGTAGCAGATAGAGCAGATTGAGATGATGTAGAAGACGGAGAAGATGTAGAAAATGGGGAGGATGTAGCAGATAGAGCTGAGATGAGTAGAAGACGGAGAAGATGTAGAAGGTGGGGAGGATGTAGCAGATAGAGCAGATTGAGATGATGTAGAAGACGGAGAATGATGTAGAAGTGGGGAGGATGTAGAGCAGATTGAGATGATGTAGATGACGGAGATGATGTAGAAGGGGAGGATGTAGCAGATGAGCAGATTGAGATGATGTAGAAGACGGAGATGATGTGGAAGCTGGGGAGGATGTAGCAGATCGAGCAGATTAGATGATGTAGAAGACGGAGATGATGTAGAAGCTAGGGAGGATGTAGCAGATCGAGCAGATGAGATGACGGAGAAGATGTAGAATGGGAGGATGTAGCAGATAGAGCAGATTGAGATGATGTAGAAGACGGAGAAGATGTAGAATCTGGGGAGGATGTAGCAGATCGAGCAGATTGAGATGATGTAGAAGACGGAGAAGCTGGAGACGGTGGAGAAGATGTAGCCGATCGAAAAGATGTAGAAAATCGAGCATATAAAAAAGAGGCCCATAAGACCTCAATAAATTAAGCAACTTTTTTTTCCTGATCGCCTTCTCTGTGAACAGCAATCTCGGTGTAATATAGCATTGCAGCAAGAATGATAGTAAGACAAATAGAAAAGTGAACAAAGAATAACGAATTGCTAAAGACCGATGATAAAATGATGCACGCACCGAAAATGGCAAGACCTGGAATAACATACCCTTTAATTTTGCTCTTGATTTCGCCACTCTTAGCAAGCAAAATTACATGGATGTATAGATAAATATATAAACCGTAGCTAAGGGCAATAGAAATTTCGGAGACATCACCGGATGTTAATAAGGCAAATTTCTGAGTAATGAAATGAATTACAAGCCAAAACATAACAACAACAAAAAAGACGATAGCTGACCTGATGGAAACGCCATATTGTTCACTGATAATCTTAATTTTATTAGCAAAAGGAAACATATTACGAGCGGCAAGAGATTGTGGAAGCCTAATACCACCCAAAATGAGGCCATTTACAGTACCAACAACAGAAATAATAACAAAGATGAGAACGATTTTAGCGCCCATAGGACCCATTAACGAATTGGCAGCGACATCAACATGCGCATCACCTAAAGCAATAACATTTTGCGGACCTATCAGCGTACTGATACCGACAAAATAAACGATATAAACAGCCAGAACAATAAGAGGGCCAACAACAAAAGCGATAGGGAGATTGCGTTTACTATTTTTAACTTCCGCACCGATCGCAGAAGTTACGATCCATCCATCAAAAGAAAAGGCGATAGGAGCGAGGGCAGCCAAAACGCTTGCTGTACCCACAGTTTTCACATTGGTAGAAGTAAGAGTAGCGCCGGGGTCACCCATAGTAAGGCCGCATATAGCAAAGAAAATAAGAGGAATCAATTTTATAATAGTGGAACCGTTTTGCAAATAGCCGCCAAATTTTTTAGATAATATATTAATAACAAATAGGAAAACAATATAAATAGCGCCAATAACGGTTTGATTCATGAGAGTCATGTTGAAGCCAAAAAGCAAGCAGGTGTAAATGCCGGCAACCCAAGCTACAACTGCAGTAATAGTGGGGTAATACAAAAATACCTGAAACCAACCGATAGCACAAGCGACGGGTTTGCTAAACTCTTCGGCATAAGTAATGATACCGCCGGACTTCGAATTACGAGCGGCGAGTTCGCCAATAGTGAGGCTACCAAAAACAATGCTAATGGCAGCGAAAGCAAAGACCAAAATACCGAGACTAACGCTCCCACCAGTGTAATTTAGAATGTCATCGCTCTTAAAAAAGATACCCGAACCGATAACGATGCCAACTATCATAGTGATAGCAGTAAATAATCCATATTCTTTCTGTTTCATATTATAATCACTTCCTTCTAATTAAAAATGTGTAAGAAAATTTAATGCTATGCATGCGGTCGCGGTATGTAAAAAACTGATTCGCACAGCATAAAGCATTTGCAAAATGAAAATTAAAGATAACTAGTCTGCAATGACAAGTATAACATATAAATAATGTAAATTCTAGATTTTGTTGCAAAATTTAATATCTTTGTTATAATAATGAAGTACCCTTAAAAAATATTTTAAATTGTCTTGGTCAAAAAGAAAATCAGAGAACAGGAAAAAAAGTAACTGATAAAGATGCTGATAAAGATAAAAAAGAATAAAGTTAAAGGGACAAATTTTTTTTTGAATCAACACACTTTTTTTGGAATTACAGTTATAATTATTAGAGTTATGAAATATGTATAGTAGTGTTAGTGATCATACTAAAGGGGGAGAATTATGAAAAGAAAAGCGTTCAAAACGCAAATTAACCTTACATTTGGTATAATTGTTGCAATTATACTATTATGTAGCACCATTATTAGACTATTTTCTATTGCGACAACGACAATTGAGGTGGCAGAAAAGACATCGATTAGCAATGCATCGATAGCTGTAAACGGGTTCTCAAACTGGCTTACAGATAAAACTACTTTGGCAGAAACATTGGCAACAAAGCTATCTGTTGTAGACGAAATAAATTTAGATCAGCTGAGAACATACTTACAATTGCAATCTAATTTAAAACACGATATCGAAACTTTATATTTCTTCACAGCCGATGGCGAAGTAATAGACCCTGATGGATGGCAGCCATCTTTCGGAGAAGACCTCACGCAATCAGGATGGTATAAGGGAGCAATGTCTACAAATGGTACATACGTGTCAAAACCATATACAAGCCCTCTAACTGGAACTCTATTAATTGGAGTATCTAGAAAAGTAACACAACACGCGACACACGAATTGCTTGGAGTAATAAATATGGAAGTACCACTAGACTCAATGCAAGAACTGATAGTAGAGCTTTCTGGCACAGATGGAACAAGTATATTTATTATAGATCAGGACAACGAAATCGTCGTTCACAAAGAAGAGATCAATATGCCATCTGGTGGAAAAATGAAAACATTACAATCAATCAATCCAGTATCAGCAAACGACATCATTGCGATGCGCGATGGAGACGTCATTTCGACCATTACATCAATGGGAGACGGGGCTTATACAACAGCGTTCGCAGTGCCTAATACATCATATAGAATGGTATCAAATTATCCGAAATCACATGTAACAGACGCCATATGGAAAGAAATTATCTCTAGCATATTAATTATGGTAATTAGCCAGATAGTATTCTATATAGCAGTAAAAATAATTGTAAGAGTATATATTTATCCATTAGAGCACGTAGTAACAGAGCTAGGCAAGCTTCAACAAGGAAATTTAAACATTTCAACAACTCACATTGCAAGAACTACACTGGAGCTAGAAGCTATCGTTGGAGCGCTAGATACTGTTTCAAGTTCAATTAACGGATATATCGAAGAAATAGCGAAGATTCTACAAAGCTTCTCAGAGGGCGACTTTACACCGACACCGCAACAAAATTATGTAGGCGACTTCAACAAAATCAAGGTATCGTTGCTAGCGATTTCAGTAAGCTTAAAAGACCTATTATATAATACACAATCATCAACAGGTAATGTTTTAGACGCGGCAAATCAAATTGCAGGCTCCGCACAAGAACTAGCAGACCTAACAATCGGTCAAGTAGACCTAATCAGCCACTTCAAAGACGAAACCATCCAAGTAGCAGAAGGAGTAATAGGCATAATCGGAGATATCGATAAGAGTTATGAAGTAGTAAATGACATGACCAACAAAGCGCTTGATAGCAAAAAGATAGGAAACGACCTAGTAACCGCAATGAAAGATATCAGCGTATCTATCAACGAAATTAGTGATGTAATTGGATCGATCGAAAATGTCGCAACACAAACGAATCTGCTAGCACTTAACGCATCAATCGAGGCAGCACGTGTCGGAGAGCAAGGAAAAGGCTTCGCAGTTGTAGCAAACGAAATTCGAGAGTTGTCAACAACTACAACACAAACCGTAAAAGATATATACGGTCGAATCGAAAAGAATCTAGAAAGTTTACGCAAAGGAGAAAACATGGTGCAATTAACATCGACCGCGCTAGATACAATAGTTCAGTCGAGCGTCGAAACCAGAGACTTCTCCAAAAATCTTTCTGCTAATGCAACTAGTCAGAAGGAATCGTTACACGCAATAATAGCCAAAGTTGAGATGTTACAAACAGAGATCAGCAAAAACTCTGGCATATCAGAAGAAAACGTCGCAGTCAGTCAAGAGCTTGCAGCACAAGCAGATAATTTGAAAGGTCAATTAGATAAGTTTGAGATATAGGAATGTAAGAAGATAGTTTTTCCCCAAGAATCTTGAATGACGGATAAAATTCTTCAACAACAAGAGTTTCGATGTAAAAGTCGGAGCTCTTTTTTAATGCAAGAAAGTTATAAAAGCTACTTTGAAAGGTCAAATATAAAAGCTACCTAAAAAGCTGCCTAAATGGTAACATTTACCTTATTATCTGCAGATGTACGAGTAGCAAGTAAGCGCATCAGCGTTGGGTTCGGCATCAGCGGTGAATAAACAAAAAAAAGATAAGATAGTTTTTGACTACCTTATCTAAGTTTCTTCTTATTATAATGATTATAGAAATGCTTTGATATCTTCTTTTGTAATGCATTTGAACGCGAATAAAAATGTGATGTAGAACAACCCTAGCAATGCGATCGCTATTACTGTAGCTACCTTCGCTCCCACCATGCCGCTTAGTAAGCTGTTATATATATATCGAATGGCAATCGAGCCGATGCTTATCGCTATTGCTGGTTTCATTATCCAACTGAGAACGTTTATTGGTAGGCTGATAGAGTCTAGCGCATGGTAGAGGTGATAGCATGTGGCGATTCCGGCTTGGGCTAGTAGCGCTAGTGTGAATCCTACTAATCCAGATTTTGGTACCCCGACTATTATTAACACGATACATGCTACTGACCCTAGTATGTTTCCTTGGAATGTTGTTTTTTGTAGCCCAAGCCCGTTTAATACGCCGTTTAGTATCCCTTGTAAATAGAAAAATGGACATATCAGCGCTAGCAGTTTGAGGAGGTGACCCACTTCGCTCATATTATAGACTAGCATCGCTATTTCGTCTCCTAATGTAAAAAATAGTCCCCCCGCTCCTATTCCGATGATTGCAGATAGTTGTACTGACGAGGCCACCGTGCGTTGTAATTCGGCGTTGTTGGATCTCGCTTTCGCGTCGGAGATCGACGGGATGAGTGCCACCGATAGCGACCCCGTTAGCATTGACGGAAATAATAAAAGTGGCATCGCCATTCCAGAGTACATTCCAAATACGCTTAATGCATCGCTCGAGCTTAGTCCAAATTTTTCGAGTTGCATGGGGATTAGGATATTTTCTACCGATTGCAATGCGGAAGTTAAAAATCGATTCGCTGTGATTGGTAATGACAGGTAGAAGATCGTGTTGATGGCACTATTATATGTAATTATAGACGGTTTGGTACATTTGATTTTGTTTCGAGCCCTAAAAAACATAAATATGGCAAATCCACAAGAGGCAAATTCGCCACCGCAGAGTCCGAGCATCGCCGCCGCACAGGCATATTCCAAGCCATATGGAACCATCATTCCAGCAACGAGATAAATAATAATCATTCTAGCAACTTGCTCTATTACCTGAGCTATTGCAGGAACGCTCATCTCTTGACGACCCTGAAAATAACCGCGGATGCAGCACGAGGTTGCCATAAACGGTAGACAAGTTCCGAGTAATTGAATAGACAAAGACGTATCTGCTGCATGAACAAAGTATATTGCAATGGGCTCGTGAAAAATAAATAAGAATAGAGAAATTGGTATGCAAATAACCAGTGATAGCACGATCGCGCTTTTCATAATTTTAATAGCATCGTCATGGAATCCCCGAGCATTGTATTCGGCAACTTTTTTGGAAACGACTAGCGATACTCCCGCACTGGAGACAGCCCAGGCAAGCATATAGATCGGAAAGATCAGTTGGTATAACCCCATTCCTTCGGCACCCATAGTGTGAGATAAAAAGATTCGAAATATAAAACCTAAAATTCTAGTTATAAAACTGGCACCAGTAAGAATCATAGTTCCTATTAGTAGTGTTTTTTTACTCATCATAAAGCTCCTTTCGTTGTGCTTATATATATATCTTTATGAGGCTTGTCCGCAAAGTATGAAAAAAAACTTTTGTCCGCAATAAAAAAGACCCTATGAACTAAATCATAGGGTGAACTAAACATGGTAAAAAAATTTTTGTAAATTGAACAACAATTATGTTTTGTAACAAACTCAAAAAAAAAGAAAAATGATAAATAGTTAAATTACTTTAACATAAAACGCTAAATGGGTTCAATTAATTTGATTTGTACTGAACTTTAAAGCTCAATTACATTGGCATGGTAGCACAAAAAATATAGAGTGTCAACGCTTTTTTGGAAAAAAATCTCAAAAAAGCGAACAACTTGCCAAGTACTATTTGAATTAGTTATATTTTTTGGAACATATGAGCATACTGATTTCAAAAGGTCAACATAGCAAAGCAAAAATTCCCAGTTACATTTTTTTTCCATAACTATTGACAAAAGCAGCAGCGGGCGTTAAAATGTCTTTATCGTAAAGTTGGCATATTTTAACCAAATCCGGCTTTACCGCAATCAAAGTTATAGTGAAAAAGTTTTTTGTAATGTTAAAAGAAAAAGGAGTACTATAATATGAACAAATTACAACGAAAGCTTGCCCTACTCATGGCAACTACATCGTTTACTTTAAATATTCCAGCATATTCTATGGAGTTTGATAACTTTTTAGATGATAGCTTGGGTATATTTGAAGAAATGATAGAACAAGAAGAATTGTTGGATGAAATATTTTATCCATATGGAGATGCAGACGTTTTTGATGAAAGTTTTGACAGTAGTTTCGACGATAGTTTCGGCGATAGTTTTGACGATGTCTTTATAGATGAAACTATGAATAGTTACGAAGATTTCTTTGAACAAGAAGAGAAAGAAATAGAAGAAAATATTGAAGACTTTGAATTCGATGAAGAATCAACAGAAGAAAACGGTGGCATTGCGACAATGGTGCCAGACAGTTTTAAAGTTTCGGAGGATTCCCCCGA
This sequence comes from Candidatus Epulonipiscium viviparus, assembly GCF_030708075.1. Classification (GTDB taxonomy): domain Bacteria; phylum Bacillota; class Clostridia; order Lachnospirales; family Cellulosilyticaceae; genus Epulonipiscioides; species Epulonipiscioides viviparus. The sequence continues at coordinate 46,671 of NZ_CP117982.1, forward strand.
TGAGTTTGCTATTAATTCGTTAACAGAAATATATGTAGACGGTCAACGGGTTGATGTAAGCGCGACTTACCCATATACAGCAGTTAGCACGAAAAAGACTATATATGCAGGAGAAGAATACATACTTCCAACAGTATCGCTTGATCCAGACGCATCGTTGCCTTTGTTTTCAAGAATTACTGAAAATGGAAAAGATATACAGGAAGAAGAGGGTGTATTAGCAATAAGCTCGAGCCGTGATGCCTTTACAAGGCTTAGAGCCGCTGAAGAGGAAATTACATATACGGTATCATACTATGCAAATGAAGGCGATTCTCAAGCAGTATACGAAGTGAATGTTATAACTAGTCCAAGTCTTGGGGTTCTAATAACAGATGGAAAATTCAAGGGTCAAATGATTACAACAGATACAACTCTGGATACTACATTGGGTGCGGGTGATATAAAAAGCAGCCACTTTATGATTACAGCTACAGAAGTGACGAACCCTGTTCCAGAGGTTAAGAAAGTTGGTGACTCAAATTGGAGTGGCACAATTGATAATATAGAAGATGCGGTGGGGCAATATACAATCACATATAAATATATAGATCCTGCGAATACAGAGACATTAGTGATCACAGTAAATGTTACTTCACTAGAAAAGGGCGAACTGATTATTAATCTGAGTGACACTAATCCTTCTTCAATCGCTCTTAAGAATATCGATCAATATAAGTGGCCATATCCAAGTTTTGATTATGGTGATAATGCTTTGAATCATGATAGTCCAGGGATTACTTATGAAGTGACAGTAGAGAAAAAAGGCGCTTTGATGATAACCACTTTACCGTCAGGACCTGCTCCAGGTAATAGTGCTGCTGCCATAGATGCTATAAAAGCTGGCGGTGCCGGGGATTACACATTCACCTATACCGCATCATACACAGATCCAGATACAACTGAAGTTGTCGACGCAAAACCGGTTACTCGCGATCTTAAGGTAACAGCAGATGGTGAAAAACCTGTGTTGGATAAAAATTCTATTTCTGCTGACTATACATCGAATATAGGAGACACGTTTCCTATTCCTCAGATTATCGCAACCGATGTTGATGGGGATGAGCTTGTAATTAAATATACAATTGAATCTGCAGAAGTAGCTGGCTTTGAATCACCAGGAGAGTTAGATTTAAAAACCGATAGCACGTTCTCTTTTCTGCTACCCGGAAAATATACTATCACTTATGTAGCACATGAAACTAGAGAAGGCGGAATGACTAGTGATCCAGTTGTGATCAACTTGACAGTGACAGCGATAGGCGCACCAACTCTGGATGTGATCAAATATCTCGAAGAAGTATCATACATGAGTGAAGCAGAATATGATATCTCTAGTACCGCACTATCAATTTTAGTAGATTCGAAACCAATTGCAAGCGATGCTGAAGGAATAGTAATTTCCTATACCAATGCTGCGGGAGAAGATATTGAGAAGATCGATACTACGACACCTGGTGAATACATGTTGGTAGTTAATTATACGAATGACAAAAACATTCCAGCGGCGCCGGTGAAAAAACCTGTTACTGTATCAGAAAATCAGCCACCAACGTTTGACGAGTATTCAGAGACTCCAAAATCCCCGTTCGCAGGAATCGCATATACTGTTCCAGCGCTAACAGCTGTGGACCCAGAAATGGTGGGTCACTCTCAGGCAGCCACATATCCTGTGGAAATCAAATATACGGTTGTAGAAGGAGGCGCTGCGCCAGACTTTACTAACGCAAAAGCTTTGACGGACCCATACACGTTTGCAGAAGCTGGAACGTATAAAATCGCATATCAAGCCACAGACTCGACTACACTTACGGCTTCCTCAACTAAGGAAATTTCTATAGAAGTTATCGAAAATGTTATGCCTAAAATTACCATTTCTCATGGCGCAGTAAGCTATAATGGCGACTTCAACCTCGATCAAACTTTTGGAGATACGGCAGACTCTCTAAACAGCTTGACTGCATCCGCAAAGGACGGAGAGGTTAATATTGATGCGTCAAAAATAACCTTGACGATTACGCAAACTATTAATGACGTCGGAGAAGCTGTGAATGAGGACATAGCTGATTTTGATGCGCTCATGAAAAAAGTAGGAACTTATACCGCAACTTGGTCGGTCGCAGATGTGGAAGACCCTAGCAAAAGCGCAACGCTAACAGCGACGATTAAAGTGATTGATGACAAGAAACCAGAAATTACTTATGACGGAGAGCTAAATCAAGTGATTGAATTTGGCGGGTCATTTGATCTAAGCGCGCTTACTGTTACTGCGACTGATAATTATGATGGGGACCTAACACCTACTCGAACGGTGACAATGGGTGACCCACCAGTGGAAGTGCCAAGTGAGACTACTACTCTTAATCAGCCAGGGACGTATACTATTACTTATACTGCAGTAGACAAGTCGAAAAATGAAGCGACGCTGGAAATTAATGTATTGATAAAAGAGGACCCTGAGGGTAATGCACCTAAATTTTCAATAATTCTTAATGAAGGAGCAGAGAGCGAAAAAACTTTTACTGCCGATGGGCAAATCAACATGATCGCCGGAGAAGCTGCACCTAAATTGAAGGGCACATATACCACCAAAAATAATACAGTACCACAAGACGTTACTGCTAAAATAACCGATTCTACCGATGCCGAAGTAACCGATCCTGACACAGCGTTGAAAAATCCTGGCACTTATAAATATACGTATGAAGTACAATACGAGACAAGCGAGGAGCCACCTCAGACCAAAACTTCTTCTGTGGTGATAACCGTCGTGGTTGCGGAAAACGAGATGCCTATAGTTAGTGCAACATACAAGGGAGCAATACTCCAGACTCCAATTGAAATAAATATGGGAGATGCTGCGCCAGAAATTACTCTTAGCGCAACAGACGATGGAAAAGATGTAGATTTAACAGTGAACGCACCTACTATTTCTATAACAAAAGATGGAGCAGACTTTACAGGAGGAATCGACACTATTCCTAACGCGGCGGGTGAGTACATTATCACTTATTCTGTTGCAGATAGTATAGACAGTACAAAAAGCGGTACGTTACTTGTGACAGTAAAAGTTAATGGTGCACCAGTGATACACTATGATGGGGCAGCAGCAGGCGAAACGGTAGACGAATCCATTGCTCAAAACGGCGAATTAACAAAGTCGATCACAGCAGTCGACGCAGAAAATGATCCTATAACTTGGTCATTTGCTATCGAGGGCGAAGGCACATATACAACTCAAGCAGATCTGAACACTAAAATTAAGACACTTGCAGCTGGGGTTTATAAAATTGTTGTAACCGCAACAGACAATGCAGGTCTTGCAGATAAATTTACGATCAACCTCACTATTGCCACGAATGTGGCACCAGAAATTTTTTATAATGGAATATCGACTGATGCAACCGAAACTATCGAAGTGGGCGGAACGTTAAAGGATATTACTACTAGTGAAGATGTTGCAAAGCTGACTTTCAAAATCGGCGAAGAGGCAGCAGTTGATTATGATAAATCAGTATTTGATAACGCAATCAAGGCGTTGCCTGTTGGTACGCATACAATCGTGATCGTAGCGACTGATGCGACTGATTCAACTTTAACCGATACTTTAACGATTACTTTAACTGTAGCTGCTGCGAATGTGGCACCAGTAATTTCTTATGATGGAGCAGATGCTGGAGATACAAAAGCGCTTTCGATTACAGCGGGCGGAACTTTAGCGGCGATTACTACTAATGAGACTGATGCAAAGTTGACTTATTCTATAGACGGAGCTCCAGCTGTACCTCATACACCAACAGAATTTGATAACGCGATCAAGGCGTTGACTGCTGGTGAGTATACGATCGTGATTACAGCGACTGATGCGCTTGAGCCAACTTTAACCGATACTTTAACGATTACTTTAACTGTAACTGCTGCGAATGTGGCACCAGTAATTTCTTATGATGGAGCAGATGCTGGAGATACAAAAACGCTTTCGATTACAGCGGGCGGAACTTTAGCGGCGATTACTACTAATGAGACTGATGCAAAGCTGACTTTCAAAATCGGCGAAGAGGCAGCTGTACCTCATACACCAACAGAATTTGATAACGCGATCAAGGCGTTGTCTGCTGGTGAGTATACAATCGTGATTACAGCGACTGATGCGACTGAGCCAACTTTAACCGATACTTTAACGATTACTTTAACTGTAGCTGCCGCGAATGTGGCACCAGTAATTTCTTATGATGGAGCAGATGCTGGAGATACAAAAACGCTTTCGATTACAGCGGGCGGAACTTTAGCGGCGATTACTACTAATGAGACTGATGCAAAGCTGACTTTCAAAATCGGCGAAGAGGCAGCTGTACCTCATACACCAACAGAATTTGATAACGCGATCAAGGCGTTGACTGCTGGTACGCATACAATCGTGATCGTAGCGACTGATGCGATTGAGCCAACTTTAACCGATACTTTAACGATTACTTTAACTGTAACTGCTGCGGCTGGTCCAGAATTTAAAGATGGCGGGGTAACAAAAACTGTTCAGGAAACTAAATTGAATGCAACTGTTATAAAGGAAGCCGATTTGGCCGCGTTGCTATCTGATTCAACGGCTACAATTTCGAATTTTGCGCAAAAAGCTGCGTATGGATTAAATCCGGTATTTAATAGCGAAAGAGTAAATGTGATAGCAACTACTTTTACAGCAACAAATGCGGGCGGCATTGCTAGCGATTTAACTTATACTCAGTACACTGTTGTAGATCAGGAAGCGCCATCGTTTGGAATATTTAATTCATCGTCTAGAGATGCGATAGTTCATAGCCCTAAGGGTCGTACATTCTTCCCATTTGCTGTAACCGATAAAAAAGATGGAGTGATGATAGATCAAACTAGTAGAACTTTAATAGACCCTACTGGAAATACTACAGGAGCATATACAGGACCAATACTTTCGACAGAGGCCAAGGCGAATGCATATGGCATTCACAAATACGTATATGAAGTAACAGATAGCGATACCAATTCTACAACCGCGACATTTTATGGTGTTATACATCCAAATAAAACTCAATATGAAGCAGGTCCGTCGATAACTGTAGACACTCTTGCACCTGAATATAAGACCAACAATATAGATCTGGAAGTTCCGAAAAAAACGATAGAGCAATACGCACCTTATGTACCTGCTGTAGAAATCGCAGATGGAAGCACGTTGGAGATTACGATACTGAAATCTGATCCTATTACCGCTGGCTGGGAAGTGACTGTAGTAGAAGACAAAGTCACCACTGTAGATGCGGTGAAAGCAATAGCAGAAACGGCTGGGGAATATGAAGTTGTATATATGGCAAAAAGTGGTAACGACGCAGGGGTATATGCTCAACAGATAACAGTAACTCCGGGCGAGAATACTGCGCCAGTTTTGACCGTAACAAATGGAGAAAGTAATTATACTTCAAATACAGTAACAACTGTTATGCTAAACGAGCCGGCACCAACTCTTAGCGCAACGGCGACGGATAACGGAATCGATGTTACTGTGGCAGACCCTGTTGTAAAAAAAGGAGAAACCGTTTTACCTGGTGGGCTGGCTGATATCAATACGGCAGAAGTTGGAGAATATACTGTGACCTATGTTGTTGCGGACGGATTTGATTCTAGCCTCGATAAAACTATTGTAGTAACGATTAAAGTGATAGAATCGTTTGCGGGAGTTGACTTTATACGAGATGGCAATGCCGCAAATCAAGATGCCGGGATCGCATTATCTAAGGGCGACACATATACTGCACCAGAAGTGAAGGCTGTAGTTGACGGTGCAGCAGGAGAGGTATTAACTCCGGTAATAGTTCGATTGACTGGAAAAGGTAATCAGACAGAGGTGGATTCAAGTAAACATGGATCATACTCGCTGACGTATACACACCCAGGAGACGCTTCAAAAACTCTCGAGATTATAGTGGTAATCATGCCAGATGCAACTAATGAGAAGCCACACTTTGAGGCAAATGAAAAAGCCTGGGATACGATAGGGTTCTCGGACAAAGCTACCAGTGTTTCACCAGGAATAACTGCCTTAGATGCAAAAGACGGAGATTTGTTCACGTTTAAGCCAGCAGAGGGAACAGGAGTATATATGACTGTATCGAAAGCTGGGGAGGAAATTGTTGCTCGCCGACATATCTACAAGGGAGCTAGTGGTCTTGCAGTTACGTTTAATAAAGGACCTGGTGCGTATGAGATAAATTATGAACTGCTAGATTCTGATAGCAATGCGGCAAGTTTGAATTATACGTTTGTGGCATCGCCGATAGCTAAAGATAAAGATACCGTCGTGATTCCTGGAACTCCGATATTTACTGTAGATGGTAGAGCGATTTCGACATGGCCACTAAAAGACACCACTGTACCGAGAGTTGATTTGGCGCAACATCAGCCGTATGCACAGACTATTACAATAACAGAAGGAGCAGACCCGGCGGCAGTAGTTGGTAGAGTATTTAAGCTGAATGGCGCTAATAATGTGGATAACGTATCGCCAACCGATATCGATTATAAAGCGTTAAATGTTGAAGAGCCTGGAAGGTATTTCGTAATTCTCACCGCAGAGTCCGCTGGAGGACAGGGTGGCGTATACGCAGAACTGGTGACAGTAACGGCAAATGAAAAGCCTGTTATTACACCGCCAACCGAGACAGAGCTTACTACAACTGTAGGAGCAGTAATCACCTTACCAAATGTAAACGCGGAAGATCCTGAGGATGGCCCTCTAACAGCTACTTCTACGATTTACGATGCCGATAATGCGATAGTTGCCGACGTTGCAAAGATGGTGGAAAAAGCTGGAATATACACCGTAAAATATATTGCAACTGACAGTGCGGGAGGTGTATCTGACCCAGTTGAAGTTACTGTTACAGTAACAGATCCTGCAAACGAAGCGCCGGTATTGGCTTTGAAAAATCCTGAAGATGCCAATGTAACTGCCACTGTAGGTGCAGTAGACTTTGCGTTACCAGAATTGAATGCAACAGACAAAGAGGACGATGCGGCAAGCAAACCGATTTCTGTAACTCATACAATCAAAGACTCCACGGATGCAACTATAGAAGATGTTGCGACAATGCTATCGAAAGCTGGAGTTTATAAAGTAACATTTGTCGCGACCGACTCCGAGGGAGTTAAATCGAATGAAGTTGTAGTTACTGTAACTGTGGCAGAAGCGGTAGATACCGAAAAGCCTGTGATTACGTTTACATTTAGCGGATACAAGTATGGCAAAGAAGAAACACCAGGAGCTCCTCAGACATTTAGTAGCGCTAATCCGTATCCTGACGGGGAAACTATGTTTACGATGGCTGAGAACATGACTCAAGGAGATATTATTACTGTTGTAACAAACGTCACAGACAATATCTCAGAAGATGTTCAACTAGAATGGAAGGCGTACGAGAATAAAATTGCTGAACCTCCGATGGCTCTTGAAAATTTGGAAGATATCACCAAAAAGAAAGGCAATTACTTTGTAACTTTCACAGCAACTGATGAGGCCGGAAATACTGCAGAAATGATTGTTAAGCTAACTGTGAAAGAATACATTCCGGTGGAGTTTGTCTATAACGGGCAATCGTATAAAGAAGTTAAAAATGATATAGAGCACAAATTGAAGGTAGGAGAGTCATACGCACCGACGATCGAAATTATTGAGGATTCACTAAACAACTTTACGTATTCTGTAGCTAAGGTAGGTGGCGGTGAGATTTTGGCACCTACTACCGAAAAGAGCGACATTGCAAAGGCGATTGCTGATATCAACACTGCGTTGGGAACTCCAGTATTGGGAGATAAGTTTACTGTGAAATTTGTAACAAAAGCGTACAATGTGCCAGACCAAACTTTTGATATAGCATTGGAATATGTGGCGGCTGATGTGGATACAACTGTACCGCAAATTACTGTAAATGATGGAACTACTGCTCATACCAAAGACTTTGAGGTAGAGCTGGAAGTAGGAGAGACTATTCCAACGTTTACGGCAACAGCGATGGATGAAACAACTGATGTTACCGCTGATATCAAAACTGCTGTGACGAAGAACGGCGAAGCATTTACAGAAGGAGTGGAAGGAATTACCAGTGCCGAAGAAGCGACGTATGTGATCACTTATACTGTAAGCGATGGAACTAATACGGGCACGCTAAAAGCGACGATTACTATTATACCTAAGAATGTGGCACCAGAAATTTCTTATGGCGGAGTACCAACTGATGAAACCACTGTAGTGATCGCAGAGGGCGGAACTATAATGGCGATTACTACTAATGAGAATAATGCAAAGCTGACTTATTCTATAGACGGAGCTCCAGCTTTACCTCACACACAAACAGAATTTGATAACGCAATCAAGGCGTTGCCTGTTGGTAAGTATACGATCGTGATTACAGCGACTGATGCGCTTGATTCAACTTTAACCAATACTTTAACGATTAATTTGATTGTAACTGCCGCGAATGTGGCACCAGAAATTTCTTATGATGGAGTATCGACTGATGCAATAACCGAAACTATCGAAGCGGGCGGAACGTTAAAGGCGATTACTACTAATGAGACTGATGCAAAGTTGACTTATTCTATAGACGGAGCTCCAGCTTTACCTCATACACCAGCAGAATTTGATAACGCAATCAAGAAGTTGACTGCTGGTGAGCATACAATCGTGATTACAGCGACTGATGCGACTGAGCCAACTTTAACCGATACTTTAACGATTACTTTAACTGTAACCGCCGCGAATGTGGCACCAGAAATTTCTTATGATGGAGTATCGACTGATGCAATAACCGAAACTATCGAAGTGGGCGGAACGTTAAAGGCGATTACTACTAATGAGACTGATGCAAAGCTGACTTATTCTATAGACGGAGCTCCAGCTGTACCTCATACACCAGCAGAATTTGATAACGCAATCAAGGCGTTGCCTATTGGTCCGCATACGGTCGTGATTACAGCAGCTGATGCGACTGATTCAACTTTAACCGATACTTTAACGATTACTTTAACTGTAACCGCCGCGAACACTGCGCCAAAAATCACTCCGTTAGGTCAAGATAAATATACAGTACTTCTCAATGACGAATTATTTGTATTTCCAACTCCTATCGTAACTGATAAAGAAGACGATGCTGCAAATAAAGAGGTTGCCGTGACTCACGCAATTACAGATTCTGGCAATAATCCGATAGCTAGTCTTGCTGAGATGATTGCAGTGGCGGGCGTATATACTGTCGCTTATACAGCAACTGACTCTGCTGGTGCGACATCGGCTCCATATACAATTACTGTTGAGGTAGTTGCGGAAATGGCTGGTGCGATATTCTTTAATCCGGGAGAGCCTATGTATGAAATAGAGTCTGGTTCGGAATTTACTATACCAGATGTCACTGCGGTTGATGGGTATTTACAAAAGCCGCTTGAGGTGAAAAGAACAATCTTAAACAAGACCAATTCTATTATACGCGAAGATGCGCTCACCGATATTTCCGGAACATATAGAATAATTTATAGTGCGACATCTGCGTCTGGTGTACCGGGAACTTATACGATTACGGTGAACGTTACTGATGCGACAGCACCGGTGATTTGGTATAACGGAACTGAACAAGCAAATCAGGCGTTGATCGAATTGACCGGGGAGAAGGCTTTGACCAAGGGATCGGTATATGCACCAGAAATTATCGTAACTGATGCGAATACTCCTGTACCTGCGATTAGATTTGATATATATCCAGGATTAATTGCTCCGGGCACGCCATCCGGAAGTTTGCCACCAAAATTTAAGGTAGATGGAAAGGAAATCGATATTTCGGAAATTCCAAATCAAGTAGCGGGCAATTACACTGTTATTTACTCCGCTAATGACGCTATCAATTGGAGATCTATTTATATTCAGATTGAAGTTAAAGATGGGACTCCAGAAGCGGTAGAAAACGCGCCGATCATTACGATTAAAGATAAGAACGGCATTGTTAGAAGCGAGGACGAAGATGCTGGAGGTACGACGCCTTATAACCACGAAGTCGCGATGAATACCACTGTAGAAGAATTCCAGAAATTGGTACAATACTCTGCTACCAAATCAGATGCAGCAACACCGCTGGAGGTTATAGTTTCCAATATTACGCATGATAACAATACGCAATTTTCAACTATAGAGCAATTCTTAAATGTGCCAGGGTATTACACCGTTACTCTACAAGCTAAAGATGGTGACAAGGCGACGGTAAGACGCATTAGTATTAGAATTGTGGATACCAGTGTTCCGGTAATTAGTTATAAAGGAGAAGCAATACCAAATAAAGGGGCGCTTGATATTACGTTAAACCCAACAGAGAGATTTAATGCCGCCGATATTTCAATAACAGACAACTCGCTAAATGCTGGTGGATCGGGAGTTCATATTACGCCTCCGGGTGGTACCGAATCGGCATTGATTAAGTTTAACGACAAAACTGCGGGTACAGGATTTGTAGATTCGCTAAATAAAGTTGGAGAGACCGTAGGAAAGTATAAGCTACGATTTGTGGCAAAAGATTGGCAGCCAGGTAATGCTCTGGGAGTTGACAAAAATGCAGAAGTGACCATCAATGTAGACGCGTTGGCAGTGGCACCAGGCGCGGATACCGAAAAACCAGTGATCGCGGCTCCGGCTAATGCTAAAATTGAGGTGAATAAGGGCGATGAGTTTGAGATGCCTCCAGTGCCAGCTGTAACTGATAATAGCACAGACAGATTAACGGTTATAACTACGATTTATGATGTGACAGGATTGGAAACTGCGGAGATTGCCGAGTTGATGGCAATTGTTTTGACGGACGAAAATAAAATTGCGCTTGAAGAGGAAGGCGTGATTGTTGATGCGGTCGATACATCTAAACTTAACGAGTACAAGATTCGTTATGATGCGGTAGACCGAGCAGGAAATAGAGCAGACCAGCAATCAGTGGCTGTTACAGTTGTAGAGAGCGAACCAGATACCGTATTTCCGAGTATCGACTTTACTGCAGGCGAATTTAGTCTGAACGCTCAAAGTGCGACTCCTACTACTGGCGCGTTTGAAATGACGGCTATGACTGCACCAGAGGTGTCGATTACTGTTACTGATAAGGCTACTATTGTGCCTACTGTTACGCTTGCTGGTGTAGCAATTACGGGGGCAACGGCTGCCGATATCGCGACGGCTCTAAAAGCTGAGCTTAATAAGTTGGCAGCGGCGGACACTGCGTATGTAATTGATATTAAAGCTTTTGATGGAACCAACGAAACGCAGATGATTATTAATGTAACTGTGAAAGCGGCAGTGGTGGTGGGTGCTCCAACATTTGCTAATGGCGAACTCGAGAAAGAGGATATCCATTTGAACTCTATCGCTCCAGACGCTCCGTCGATAGAGGCAGCAGATCTGGCGGCCACTCTAAAGAGCATGCTTGATACTCAATTCGCAGAGGACCCGGACGTAACTGTTACTCCTGGAAAAGTTACGTGGGGATATAGCAATAAATTTTTAAATAACAAAGTTAATGTAGTACGCATTCCGTTTACGGCAACATTAGATGGAAAAGTAAATGATCTAGTTTATACACGCACATTGGCACTAGATCAGGAGGAGCCTGCGTTCTATATATTCAACACGACTGCAAAGGATAATATTTTGCCGATAGTAAAAGGTCAGGAATGGTATCCGTTTGCAGCAGCAGATAAGAAAGATGGAAGCTTAATTCCTGCTACCACAAGAACGCTAACCGGCCCTGATGGCGAAGTTATTGGCACTTACACAGGCTATAAAGATTCTGCAACTGAAGCAAAAGTTGATCAGTTTGGTTTGTATCAGCATAGACATGAGATAACAGATAGCGATGGGCATACAGAAGATGCGACGTTCTTTGGCATTGCGGTGCCGAAGAACGATGATCCAAATAAATTGGAGATTACTGTGGATGGCAAAACTCCGACATATACTACTCCAGATAAGCTAACTGTGGAGACGAGGACGCTTGCGCAATATACGCCATTCATGCCTGAGGTGGTATATCCGTTTGTGAATAGTTCGGTTCAGACTATCGTGCTATCTACAACACCAGTAGGTCCAAATAGAGATGTAGAAGTAGTGACATTGAATGGTTCGATCGACGATGTTAAAACTGTTGCAAGGACCGCAGGAATCTTTACTATCGCATATATGGCTATTGACAATACTGACCCTACAAAAGCGGGGACATATATCGAGGAAATAACAGTAACTGCGGGTGAGAATACTGCGCCAGTGTTAACTGTAACCGATGAAACTAATTCTTATACCGAAGATTTTGAGTTGACATTTAAAATGTTAGACATCTTACCGCTTATTCAAGCAACGGCAACAGACGAAGGAGTCGATATTAATGCATCTGGTCCTACAGTTAAGAAAGTGGGCGACAATGCTTGGACCGGAACTGTCGAGGATATAACAAATGCGGCAGGAACTTATACTTTAACCTTTGTTGCGGAAGATACTTTCGATTCTACATTAAATAAGACTATTGTAGGGACCATAAATGTAGTTACTGATGGACCAAAATTCGCAGATGGCTCGACTTTAAAGGAAGAAATTACCACCGACTTAGCTGCAGCGGCTCCAACTGAAGACTATATCAAAACTTTACTGGACGATACGAGTGCACAGATCTCTGATTGGAAACAATCGGCTTCACACGGAAGTATTCCTGTATCCAAAGCTAGAGTAAACGTAATAACAACTACTTTTACGGCAACAAACGCTAAGGGCGCTCAGGCTTTGACGCATATTCACACTACTGCCCATGATCAAGCAGAGCCGTCCTTCGGAATCAACAACGTGGCAACAAAAGATATTATTACAATCAGTACCAAGGGTCGAGCATTTTTCCCATTTGCGGCAACCGATAGAGAAGATGGAAGCTTGATCAGCAAAACGCAACGTACGCTTATTAACCCTGCAGGCGAAACTCAGGCAACATTTGTGGGAGCAACTGGCGCCGATGATGACACAGGCAAGGCAGCGACATTTGGATTGCACCAGTATGTATATGAAGTTTCAGATAAAGATAGCAATGCGATTAAATCTACAGTGTATGTATTTACGACTCCTAACAAAGCACAACAAGCAGAAAATCCAAGCATTACAGTAGATGGCGCCGAAGCTGCATATACAAATACTGAAGGCACCAAGATGGAGTTTAAAGCTGTAGAAACAACGAAAGGTAAAGCGTATACGCCGAATGTTGTTATTCCACCAGATGCTACATTAAAAATAGCAATATTAAAATCTGCAGGAGAAAAAGAGACACTCGATGTAACAATGATAAACGGCGATGCGACAATCGACGATGTGAAGGCGCTTGCAAATGAAGAGGGCATATATACGATTGGATATATGGCAGTGGATAACGCCAATCCAGAAAAAGCGGGAATGTTCTTACAGACGCTAACTGTGGCTCCAGCGGCGAACGCACCAGTGATTACTGTACCAGATATATTAGAATACGATGTCGCTCAGGGCGGAAAATTTGATATACCTGAATTGAAAGCTACCGATGTGGAAGACGGCGAAGTTACTGCAACATACAAAGTGAGCGTCAACGGAACTGAGACTGCTTTTGATACAGCTGCAGAAGTGGGGACTGTGTTTACGTTTACTTATACTGCAACAGACTCGGAGAACAATGTGTCCGAACCGGTTGTTATTACGGTAACCATCACAGAGGCAGTTGCCGAAGGAATTACATTTACGATTCCACCAGATGCGAAGCTTGAGTTTGACGTTGGCGAGGAGTTTGTGATTCCGGCTATTGTCGCAACAGATGAAAACGGAGTGAAATTAGATACGACGTATTCCATTATTAGAAGACCGGGCGGATTCCTTAATACTGATAACGCGTGGACAGAAGCCACCGTGACTAGCTTGAGTGGTACGTATTCTGTAATATTCTTAGCAAGGGACGCATATGGAAATGAAGCGACAAAGGATGTTCAAATTAAAGTAGTGGATGAGATCCCGCCGGTTATATATTACAACGGCGTAGATGCGGGAGATACGCAAACGCTAAATCTTAAGAAAAATGAAGCTTTGATTGTTAATGTAACTATGGTCGAGAACGCTGCAATGGCAAAACTTACCAGAATTGTTACGGATGAATCAAATACTATTATTAAGGATAACAAATTCCCTGACATTACAAAAACACCGGGAACGTATAAAGCTGTTTATACTGCAACAGACGGAGTTGCAACAGACAAATTGACGATGACAATTGTAGTTTCAGAAGAAGCGGTAGATGCGACAGGGCTTCCGGTGATTACTGTAACAGATGAGCGAACTGGAAATTCGGTAGTAGCCGGAAAGCAAGTATTTAGGTTAATGACCGATACCCCAGAAACTCTGGATATTACTCACACAACAGATATCGAGGCAGATCTTCAAGTGGATTATACCGCGAGCATTGCCAACTTATCTCAAACTGTACCGCTAGAGGATATATTTAAAACTCCGGCTTATTACACAACAACTGTTAAAGCAACCAACAAGAATGACCCAACCAAATCATCTATGTTTATGTATACTACCGTTATTCAAGATAATCAAAAACCAGTATTTTATTTTGAAGACGTATTGCAAGATGATTTAGCCGAGGCTACTATCGAGCATGTAGTGGAGACGACCGGAACTCTCGCACCAAACGTCGTACCGTATGATAATTCATTGCGAGCAGGAAAGGCGCCAGTGAAGATTGTGAGCACTATCGCTGGAGTTGAGACCCAAGTACTTCCGCATAAAGATGCCAGTGGAAATGATTTAGTGCTTGCTGCAACACAACAGCCATATCAAGTAGATGACACAGGAGCTTCGACAAACAAACTTTATACCGATACTCAAATATGGGATATGGTTAAAGCGTTGGGTACGCAAGAAGGTACGCATAAGTTATCGTATTACGCATCTCAATGGCAAGGTTATTTACATGCAACTAGAGGCGACTATGCCGAGTTTTTCCTAACTGTAAATGTTGTCGCAACTCCAGATGAGATAGCTCCGGTTATAGCTGATCCAGACCCGCTTAAATATGAAGTGGCTCAAGGGGGGGCATTCACTATGCCGCCAGTTCCTAGCGCAACTGATGATAGAGACGACGTAGTTACTGTTAACGTGGCGGTTATGGACCCAGATAACAAAATTAGTACTACTGTTGATACAAACAAAGTAGGCACGCATCGAATTATTTACTCCGCAAAAGATATTGCTGGAAATAAGGCCGAACCGAAAGAAGTAGAAGTAGTGGTTAAGGCTGTAGCGGATGACGAAAAGCCTGTGATTACGTTTACATTTAGCGGATACAAGTATGGCAAAGAGGAAACACCAGGAGAGCCTCAGACATTTAGTAGCGCTAATCCGTATCCTGACGGGGAAACTATGTTTACGATGTTTGAGAGCATGACTCAAGGAGATATTATTACGGTTACAACAAACGTCACAGACAATATCTCAAAAGATGTTGAACTGACCTGGGAAGTACGCGAGAATAAAATTACTGAACCTGTGATTACTCTTGAAAAATTGGAAGATATCACCAAAAAGAAAGGCAATTACTTTGTAACTTTCACCGCAACTGATGATGCCGGAAATACTGCAGAAATGATTGTTAAGCTAACTGTGAAAGAATATGTTCCTGTAAAATTCGTATATAATGGAAAGACGTATAACGAGGTTACGAATGAAATAGAGCACAAGTTGAATGTAGGAATGCCATACGCACCGACGATCGAAATTATTGAAGATTCACTAAACCAATTTACGTATTCTGCCACTAAGGTAGGCGGCGGTGAGATTTTGACACCTGCTACTGGAAAGATGACTGACCTTCCAAAGGCGATCACTGACATCAACACTGCGTTGGGAGCTCCAGCAGTTGGAGATAAGTTTACTGTGAAATTTGTAACAAAGGCATACAATGTGCCAGACCAAACTTTTAATATAGCATTGGAATATGTGGCGGCTGGTGTGGATACAACTGTACCTCAAATAGCAGTAAACGATGGAACCACTGAGCATACTGACGACTTTACTGTGAAAGTGAAGAAAGACGGCGCAATTCCAACTCTTACGGCAACAGCTATGGACGGCACAGATAATGTTACTGCGGATATCAAAACTACTGTGACGAAGAACGGCGAAGCATTTACAGCTGGAGTAGCAGGAATCACTAGTGCGGAAGAAGCAACTTATGTAATAACTTATACTGTAAGCGATGGAACCAACAACGATACGTTGAACGTAACAATACATGTGGATGCCACGGGGCCGGTGATTACGTTTAAAGCAGAAGGACTGAAGCAAGGGGCTGGCAATGCGGCGACGTCGTTTGAATTTATATCAAATAAATTGGGAGAGAAGCCGAGTGCGGTATTTAATTTGGCAGACACATTCCCGTATACCATTACCGCAAAAGATGAAGTGGACGGAGCTGTAACTTATAAGTATGAAGTACACGATGAGAGAGGCGTTACCAAATTTGAGGATATGATGGCCGTTATGAATAAGGCAGGAAACTACCGAGTTACGATAACTTCAACAGACGAAGTTGGCAACGAAACTTCTATGGCAGTGATGTTGTATTCGCAAGAATTTGAGAAGGCAGAAGTTTCCTACGGTGGAGCGGCGATGGCAGCGGGAGATACTAAGAGCGTAACGATCGCGCCTGCAGATGTGGGTGCGTACAATCCAACTTTATCTGTATCGGATGGAGCTTTGAGATGGGCAAAATATTCGATAACTAAAAATGGTACAGAGATAACTCCGGTAACGACGATGCCACAAGCAACTGTTGGGGATGAAATAGTCGCAAATACAACCGACGCAGTAGCGGCAATCAAAGCTGCAGTAGCGGGAGCAAAAAATGGGGATCAAATTGTAGTGAATTTAGAAGTTGTGGACTGGTTCTTATATACTGATAAAGCACCTGCAAAATACACGATCAACATTTCGATAGGTACAGAAGTAGATCTAACTAAACCAACGATAGCTATTAACGAGAATACTGCCGACTACATGATCTACAAGTATAAAGGTCAGGGATTAACTCAGGGGGTTGTTGCCACCGACAATGTGGATGGCGATTTAACAGCAGATAAATTTAAGGGAGAAGACGCCGGAATCTATAGAAATGTTAAGATTAATGGCGAAGCACTAGCAGAAGAGAAAGTATCGAAAGCAGATTTGGCGGCTAAGTATAACTACGATGAAGTTGGTGTTTATGAATTTGGATATACCGCAAAGGACAGCTCCGCAAATGAGGCAACAATTAACACACTAGCAATCGTTAGCCCTGCAGCAGGGGACAGCGCGCCTGCAATCACTGTGGGTGGCAAAACTCCGACGTATCCGATTACAAAAGCTGTAGCGCTTCCAGAGGTAGAAGCTGGAAAAGTGTTCACGCCACCTGCAATAGAAACTACCGGGTTGTTGAAGATATATGTGATAAAAAATAACGAAGTGATTAATTATAACATCACAAATACAGAGTTAGGCGACCTTGCCAAAACAGCAGGAGAATACACGATTGTGTATACGGCAAAAGACGCAACGGGAACAGCGATGTATGTACATTCATTAAAAGTAACCGGAGACGTTTTACCGCCGATAGATCCGATTCCTCCAACAACCGATAAAGAAGCTCCGACTGTCAACTTTACAGATTATAAAGGAACAATCGTGACGAATGTCAACCAAAATCAGACAGTACAAGTGGGTGGAGCGGTATCATTACCACAAGGATATAAAGCAACAGACAAAGTGGATGGAAACGTACCGGTAAAAGTGAAAGCGACACGAGAGTATAATGGCTTAACAATGCCATATTTAGGAGAACTCAAAAATATTTCGAAATACATGGGCAACTACGAAATAGTTTATAGCGCGGTGGATAAGGCAGGAAACGAAGCTGTTCCGAAAGTGATCACCATTGCAGTTATCGATACGCTAGCTCCGCAATTTGGATATACCGGAGAGACAGAATTTGAAACAGAAGCGGGATCAGATTTCATAGTTCCTGATATCACAACAGCAACAGATAATAAAGATGGTACAGTTAAAGTAGTCAGAACGATTACCAAAAATGGTAGTGCCTACAACGGAGATTTCGAAGAGATCACCAAAACTGCTGGAAAATATGTAATAACGCATAACGCAGTGGACTCTGTGGGTAATATCGCGCCACCGCTAGTTCTAACGATAGACGTAAAAGCTGCAGTGGTTCCGGTTACAGATACGACGCCACCAGTAATTACAGTAAACGATTCTAAAGGAGGAAAAACGCTTTCGTCAACAACGAACGCATGGACGACAACGCCAGTAGGAACTCCAAATAAGCCAGCGGAAATGTCGCCTGGAATTAGCGGAAGTGATGGCAAAATGTATTATCCTCCTGTTGCGAAAAATAATGTAGCGCGAAATTTCTTTGAAAACTTAGATTTAGAATTTGCGGCGGTGGATGAAAAAGACGGCGAAGTGGAAGTGAAATTTGCGGGGATATCAAACTGGGGCTGGAACAGTACTGGAGGAAAATATACTGCAACTCCTAGAACCCTCGATACCATTATGAACTTCTCAGGAACGTATAGTCTTTATTATACAGCGACCGACGAGGCCGGCAATGTGGCCATGATAGAAATCATACTGGCGGTTAACGATAACGTTGCTCCGGCAATTTACTATAACGAACGATTAACCAATGAAGGAGAGATTGTAGAACTTAGTCATTTTGTAGGTGATAAATTGGATATTACAGTTAGAGCTATGGACCCATTAGGCGGATTGAGAACAGACAAAGACGACAGCGACCCGGCTTGGAATGGTAACGACGGATTTAGAACGACAATTACGAAAAACGGCGAAGCATTTGGACTCGGAGTAAATGGCATTACGAGAGAACCGGGCACTTATTTAATTACGTACCAAGCGCAAGACTGGTACCAAATGACAACATTCTTTGTACGCATAGCAGTAGAAGAGAAGTTACCAGAAGCAAATGGCGACTTTACAAACAAGATTGCGGTAAACAATAAATTAATGAAAGCATTAGCAAACGAATTCTATTTGGGATCTACACCAGAAAAGCATATGAACGATGACGGATTTGTAGATGGAGACAAAATAAAGGCACAATTTAACGAAATGGACAAAGAATTGAGCTTGCCTGGATATGGCATCAAAGAAGTTGAAGGATTAAATGCACTAACAAATACAGGTGAATATATTTTCGAAGGTCTAACAGTTTTGGATCTAGCATTTAATGAGCTACGCAATATTACAGAATTTGATAGCGTAGCGGACACAGTTTCGGAGCTATATATCAACGACAACAATATACAAGTACTAGATTTATCAGCGTATACGTCATTACTAAGACCTGGGAAAACACCTAAGATAGATATATCAAACAACCCGATTACGGTAATTAACTGGCCAGACGTGGCATCATCAAGAAGTGCGGTGAGTGCAATATCGGGAGAACCGGAAAATTTTGGAATTGTAATCGATACTTTGGATCTATCAGGAACTAACATCGGCGAGACGGTATCATATGCAAGAACAACAAGCATGGCGCCATTGACACGCGAAGATGTTGTACCAACTTTTATAGCAACTGGACTAGAAAACTTGATCTTAGCAAATATGGAATATCTAAATACATTAGCAGGACTATATCGATTCGAAAATTTGAAAGCAATAACGATCGATGCGAAACTACTGTTAAATGATGCAAATGTCGAGATGCTTGCAGCGGTGGAAGGTTTGGATATTACTGTCGTGAATATAGCGGACTTAGATGAGGTAGATATTGAGAAAGTAAATGATATAATCGATCAATTGGCATCAGGCGAGGCGCGTAATCGATTCTCAAAAGGTACGGATACTGAAAACACGGCAATTGCGAAGAAAACTTTTATTAACACAGCTTGGAGTAACATTAAAAATTGGTTCAAATCTTAATTAACAGACTGACTTCTTCTTCGGGAGAAGTCTTTTTTTTATGTGCAAAGAGCTAGTACCGCTGCAAAGCTTTGGCTAAAAGGTGCTGTAAGTGTAAAACATGGCAAAATGGTATTGACTAATGGGGTTTATTAAATTATACTTAACACAGTTAGTGATAAACAGGGTTAGCTAAAGGAGGAAAACTATGGCTACAGAACAAGAAATTGCACACGTACATAAACTCATGCATGAGAATCATCCGAAAGTAGTTTTTGATAAAATGAAAAGTGATTCTGAGGGTGCCTTCGCGGTGTTGAGATTTTTAAATAGATCGGGAGGAAACGTCAGATCCAAAGACATCAGCCAGGTGTTGCACGTTAGCACGGCGAGAATGACGGTTATCTTGCGAAAGTTATATGATAAAAAGTTGATCACCAAGGTGCAAAATGTAAAGGACGGCCGATCTAGCTTGATTGCATTAACCGATGAAGGCCGAAACACGATAAATAAGTTGCATCAGCAAATGGACCAAACGATAGGCAAAATAATCGATGAAGTTGGTATGGCAGAGGTGGAGAAAGTCTTTTATGTTTTGGGCAGAATGCGAGAGCTAAATCAAGAGCAAGAGCAAGAGATTTTGAATGTTTGCACTGCTTCTGATAAAGCATAAAATTATAAATGGAGGGAAATCATGCAAAAAATTTTAAAGGAATTGAGACCAAAGGATTGGGGATTTATAGCGATTGTATTTGTCCTGACGTGCGTTCAGATTTGGTTAGACCTAAAAATTCCAGAGTACATGTCTGGGATCACGATGTTGGTTCAAACCGAGGGAAGCGCCATGGGGGAGATTTTGCTCACGGGATTATTAATGCTACTATGCTCGTTTGGGGGCCTGATACTTGCAGTGGCCGTTTCCGTTGTCGCATCATACATATCTGCAACGTTTTCGTTTAATGTACGCGGGAAAATTTTTAATAAGGTTATGTCCTTTTCGATGAAGGAAATCAATGAATTCTCAGCAGCGAGTCTTATAACCAGAACTACTAACGACATTACGCAAGTTCAGATGCTTATTGTAATGGGTATGCAAGCTCTTATCCGTGCGCCGCTTATGGCTGGGTGGGCTATATACAAGATTGCGGGGAACAATACGGTTTGGACAGTTGCGACTGTTGTTGCGGTATTTATACTATTGCTTATAGTAGGAAAATGTATTCAGCTTGCGGTACCAAAGTTTACACAATTACAGGAGCTTACCGATGGGATCAACCGCGTAACGAAAGAAAACATCGATGGGCTTAGCGTAATTAGAGCGTATAACGCCGAAAGCCATCAGCAAGCAAAATTTAAAATTGCCAACGATAAATTAACAGACGTAAATATTTATACAACAAGAGTGATGTCAATATTGAAGCCAACAGTTCAAGGGACTAGTAACTTTTTGGTATTGGCGATATATTTCTTAGGAGCGGTGATGATCAATGCTGCAATGGGGATGGATAAAATGGTTCTGTTTTCTGACATGGTAGTATTTTCCTCTTACGCAGTACAAGTGATAATGTCGTTTATGATGCTGGTAATGGTCTTTATGATGTTACCGAGAGCGAGCGTTTCTGCCAAGAGGATAGCGGAGGTTTTAAATACAGATGCGTCGATAGTTTCTGGAACTGTGGAAGAAGGAGAAAAAGATAAAGAGGGCGAGATCGAGTTTAAAAACGTAAGCTTTCAGTATGGCAACGGGCAAGACTACGTGCTAAAAGATATCAGTTTTACAGCAAAGGCGGGAGAAACGGTTGCGTTTATTGGCTCTACTGGTTGTGGAAAAAGCACGCTAGTCAATTTGGTGCCAAGATTTTACGATGTTAGCGACGGGGAAGTTTTGGTAAATGGGGTTGATGTACGCAACTATCAGAAGACGGCATTAAATAATTTGATTGGATATGTATCGCAAAAGGCAATACTGTTTTCGGGAACCATTTCTGAAAATGTCAGCTATGGGGGTGAATTTGATCAAGATGCATTAGCAGATGCGGTAGAAATAGCACAAGCAAAAGATTTTGTGGCGGCCCTCGAAGATGCGCACAACGGTAGAGTATCGCAAGGTGGCTCAAATTTCTCTGGTGGGCAAAAGCAAAGACTGTCAATCGCACGTGCAATATATAAGAAACCACCGATTCTGATTTTTGACGACTCATTTAGCGCACTAGACTATAAGACGGATCGCGTCCTTAGAAATGCATTAGAGCAAACGTGCAAAGGTGCGACCAGGCTAATTGTTGGGCAGCGAATTGGCACAATCCGAGACTGCGATAAAATTATCGTTTTAGACGATGGAGCGATCGCTGGAATGGGCACACATTCCCAGCTTTTGGAAACTTGCGAAGTATATAAGCAAATAGCGCTATCACAGTTGTCAGAGGAGGAATTAGCATGAAAAAAGAGGAGTATGAATTTGGAGCATATAAGAATCAAGGCGGTGGCGGGGTTCCCGGCCCAGGCGGTGGCGGCGGAAAAGGCCCCGGAAGAGGATTTTCACATGGAGAAAAGCCCAAAAATTTTAAAGCAATCACAATAAAAATACTCGATTATATGAGTTCGTATAAATGGATATTGCTCATTGCGATAGGCTTCTCATTTATCGCATCTGTCTTTACGGTGTTTGGGCCGCAAGTTCTCTCGAGAGTTACGGATGCCATCTCAGAAGGGATGAATACCACGATAGACATGGGAAAAATCTTGGGCTTATGCGGTTCACTTGCACTGATTTATGTGATAAATTACGTATTGTCGGTCTGGCAAGGATTTATGCTAGCAGACACGATGCAGAGAGCGGCACAAAACTTACGCAAGGACATTGCAGCGAAAATAAATAAACTACCGATGAAATATTTTTATAAGACAACCAAGGGCGATGTATTATCGAGGGTAACCAACGATGTCGATACAATAGGGCGTTCGCTCTCCCATTCAATTGGATCATTTATAAGTGCAGTAACGCTATTTGTGGGGGCAATCATAATGATGGTGCTGACAAATATACTGTTAGCGATAGTGGCGATCTTATCGGCAACAATCGGTTTTGTATTCATGAAAAAAGTAATGAAGATGTCGCAACAACATTTTAGAAATCAACAAAAAACTTTGGGGATGCTAAACGGACATATCGAAGAAATGTTCGCAGGACACACAGTCGTAAGAGCATACAATGGCGAGACAGAAGCAGTGAGAATATTTGATGAATATAACACCACTTTAAAAACAACAGCGTTTACGGCGCAAGCACTTTCGGGGTTGATGATGCCGGTAATGGGATTTATTGGAAACTTTGGATACGTATGCGTATGTGTAACAGGAGCGCTTATGGCGTCAGCGGACATGATAAGTTTTGGAGTAATAGTAGCCTTTATGCTATACATAAGATTATTTACGCAACCGCTAAATCAGATGGCCCAGTCGATGCAAAACCTTCAATCGGGGGCAGCGGCGGCAGAGAGGGTATTTGCCTTTTTGGAAGAGGAGGAGTTAGAAAAGGAAACAGATAAAACAGCGACCGTGGAAGAGCAAGCACAAGGCGAAGTAGAATTTAGAAATGTAGAATTTGGTTACCTACCAGAAAAGACAATCATCCACGACTTTAGCTTTACCGCAAAGCCGGGGAAAAAAATAGCAATAGTAGGGCCAACTGGTGCCGGCAAAACGACGATTGTAAATTTGCTAATGAGATTTTATGAAATAAACAAAGGCGAAATTCTCATCGATGGTATAAGCATCCAGGATTTGAAGCGAGAAGATGTGCATTCGCAATTTTGTATGGTGCTTCAAGACACATGGCTGTTTGAGGGAACTTTGAGAGAAAACTTAGTCTATACAACAGAAGGAGTAACAGAAGAAGATCTAAAAAAAGCAATCAAAGCGGTAGGGCTATATCACTTTGTTAAAACGCTACCGCAAGGTTATAACACAATCTTAAACGACCACATCAACCTATCAGAGGGACAAAAGCAGCAAATCACAATAGCAAGAGCGATACTAGCCGACCGAAAGATGTTGATATTAGATGAGGCGACATCGTCAGTGGATACAAGAACGGAGCAAATAATTCAATCGGCGATGGACGAATTGATGAAGGGGCGCACCAGCTTTGTAATAGCGCATAGGCTTTCGACAATAAAGAATGCAGATACAATATTGGTGGTAAAAGATGGAGATATAATAGAGCAAGGGAATCACGAAGAGCTTTTAATGCAAAACGGTTTCTATGCAGATCTATATAATTCGCAATTCGATAAGACAGCATAAAAAAATAACGACGAGACTTCTTAGGGGGGTCTCGTTTTTGTTGGAGTAAAAAAGACCCCTAACTGGAGAGGTCTCAAAACTTAAATATTGTTTACTGTATGTGTAAAAGTCTTTATATCGCCATTGGTCAAATACACCTCGGCTGCCCAAACGTCGCCAGTTTTCGTCATGACGCCGCCCTGCTGCCAATTGCATTTGAAATTCATGGTAAAACTTTCGTCATAGCAAATATAAACAAGTACGCCGTTTTCATAAAATTTCACATAATCGATTTTCTCGGGATACAGCGAGGCGATGCGAGGGAATCGCATTCCATTGTTGTGGATATGATCCTCTAGCCCCTGAAAATAAATTTGCTCATCTTCTGGTATTTTAGATTGCGCAATGCCCAACATTTGAGCCATACGAAAAGCAAAAAATTGGTCCTCACCCTTTGTGATCTCCCAATATGTCGGCACCTCCTGCTTGGTCATATTGTTATAATAGCCCCACGAAACGCTTTCCTCTTCGCACACAGTTAGCTGGCCGATTGCCTGCGAATCTTCGTTAATGAGAATCGGCTTATCGGGAGCGTATCTCTTAGCCAATTTAATATGGTTATATAATCGAGATCTCGATTCGCCGTTGCCATGAATTATGACTACATCGCTAGCCTTACACACCTCCTCATTTGTAAAGCCGCCCCCTCCACTGCAACCAACGGGGATGCCGTCACTGTAGAGTTTTGCCAAATGCAACAAAGCAACCATTCCCTGAGATTCATGAATAATAGGCATCTTCACAAAGCCGTTAATATTAAACTCGTTAGCGATTTCTATGATGATATTTTTATATCCTGTTGCCGCCAAAAACTTGGTCATATTTGTTACAATATTAATTACCGCCTGCGCTCCGTTAAGCTCCGTAATATTAGCCGCATAGAAATAGCTTACAATGACAATAATTCCCAGCTCATCACAAGCCTCAATAATACGCATCAACCTATCTAAATACGCCTGATCAGTCGACGATCCATCCGCAGAATATGGATTATTTTTGAGATCCCCACCTGCAATAGTAAAGCAATTTCCGCCACCTTGAAGACCTACCGTAATAGCCCGAAGACCTTTTTCGTACCATGCCGGTAGAGCTGCAATAAGCTCGTCCGTATTAGTATTAGCGTCGAATGCCTTGCCATATCGATTAAACAGATGGCGGTTTTCGCTATCAAAAACACCTTGAATAAACCTTGCATTCATCAAGGTGCCGAGCATCTTTTCGTTAACATCAGAAATATCGCTATAAACTAATGCTTCATTAATAAAAAATTTCTGGCCCTGAATAGATAAAATTGTTTTGCCCACAGCTACTACTCCTTGCGTATAAAAAACTCCCATAAATATTATGGTGTAGAATTCATCATAGCATAATATTTTTGCAATAGCAACCCCGCCCGATGCGCCAGCCGATTTATCTGCGATTTATCTGCAATGTAAAAAAAAACTCCATCAGCTGGTGTAGCCAAAGGAGCGAAATAGTTAATTGCAGAGTCGCTATTCATTGTCGTTTTCTATTACAACTTCTACTTCTATCTCCGGTACAAGCTCAGTTATTACCGGCGTGGCTACTACTGGCGCATCGGTGAGAGGCAGAGTTACTGGAGTCCCCGCATGATCATCATCGGTGAGAGGCAGAGTTACTGGAGTCCCCGCATGATCATCATCGGTGAGAGGCAGAGTTACTGGAGTTCCAGCATGATCCGCATCGGTGAGAGGCAACGTTACTGGAGTCCCGCATGATCCGCATCGGTGAGAGGCAACGTTACTGGAGTTCCGGCATGATCATCATCGGTGAGAGGCAACGTTACTGGAGTTCCCGCATGATCGTCATCGGTGAGAGGCAAGTTACTGGAGTTCCAGCATGATCCGCATCGGTGAGAGGCAGAGTTACTGGAGTCCCGCATGATCCGCGTCGGTGAGAGGCAAGTTACTGGAGTTCCGCATGATCGTCATCGGTGAGAGGCAGAGTTACTGGAGTTCCGGCATGGTCGGCGTCGGTGAGAGGCAGAGTTACTGGAGTCCCCGCATGATCCATCGGTGAGAGGCAGAGTTACTGGTTTTCCAGCATGATCGTCATCGGTGAGAGGCAGAGTTACTGGAGTCCCCGCATGATCATCATCGTGAGAGGCAGAGTTACTGGAGTCCCCGCATGATCATCATCGGTGAGAGGCAGAGTTACTGGTTTTCCGGCATGATCCGCGTCGGTGAGAGGCAGAGTTACTGGAGTTCCGCATGATCGTCATCGGTGAGAGGCAGAGTTACTGGAGTCCCGCATGATCATCATCGGTGAGAGGCAGAGTTACTGGAGTCCCCGCATGATCATCATCGGTGAGAGGCAGAGTTACTGGAGTCCCCGCATGATCATCATCGGTGAGAGGCAGAGTTACTGGAGTCCCCGCATGATCGTCATCGGTGAGAGGCAAAGTTACTGGAGTCCCAGCATGATCGTCATCAGTGAGAGGCAGTGTTACTGGAGTCCCCGCATGATCGTCATCGTGAGAGGCAGAGTTACTGGAGTTCCGCATGATCGTCATCGGTGAGAGGCAAGTTACTGGAGTCCCCGCATGATCGTCATCGGTGAGAGGCAACGTTACTGGAGTTCCCGCATGATCCATCGGTGAGAGGCAACGTTACTGGAGTTCCAGCATGATCATCATCGGTGAGAGGCAACGTTACTGGAGCCCCGCATGATCGTCATCGGTGAGAGGCAGAGTTACTGGAGTTCCCCGCATGATCGTCATCGGTGAGAGGCAAGTTACTGGAGTCCCGCATGATCATCATCGGTGAGAGGCAGAGTTACTGGAGTTCCCGCATGATCCATCGGTGAGAGGCAGAGTTACTGGAGTCCCCGCATGATCATCATCGTGAGAGGCAAAGTTACTGGAGTTCCCGCATGATCGTCATCGGTGAGAGGCAAGTTACTGGAGTCCCCGCATGATCGCATCGTGAGAGGCAGAGTTACTGGAGTTCCCGCATGATCGTCATCGGTGAGAGGCAGCGTTACTGGAGTTCCGCATGATCGTCATCGGTGAGAGGCAACGTTTACTGGAGTTCCAGCATCATCATCGGTGAGAGGCAAGTTACTGGAGTTCCCGCATGATCATCATCGGTGAGAGGCAAGTTACTGGAGTCCCCGCATGATCGTCATCGGTGAGAGGCAGAGTTACTGGAGTTCCTGCATGATCAGCATCGGTGAGAGGCAGAGTTACTGGAGTCCCGCATGATCAGCATCGGTGAGAGGCAGAGTTACTGGAGTCCCCGCATGATCAGCATCGGTGAGAGGCAGAGTTACTGGAGTCCCGCATGATCCGCATCGGTGAGAGGCAACGTTACTGGAGTTCCCGCATAATCCGCATCGGTGAGAGGCAGAGTTACTGGAGTTCCCGCATGATCGCATCGGTGAGAGGCAACGTTACTGGTTTTCCAGCATGATCGTCATCGGTGAGAGGCAGAGTTACTGGAGTTCCAGCATGGTCGTCATCGGTGAGAGGCAGAGTTACTGGAGTTCCAGCATGGTCGTCATCAGTGAGAGGCAGAGTTACTGGAGTCCCCGCATGATCGTCATCGGTGAGAGGCAAGTTACTGGAGTCCCCGCATGATCGTCATCGTCGGTGAGAGGCAGAGTTACTGGAGTTCCCGCATGATCGTCGTCATGAGAGGCAACGTTACTGGTGTTCCAGCATGATCCGCATCAGTGAGAGGCAGAGTTACTGGAGTCCCCGCATGATCGCCATCGGTGAGAGGCAGAGTTACTGGAGTCCCGGCATGATCGGCATCATCAGTGAGAGGCAACGTTACTGGAGTCCCAGCATGATCATCATCGGTGAGAGGCAACGTTACTGGAGTCCCCCGCATGATCGTCATCGGTGAGAGGCAACGTTACTGGAGTTCCAGCATGATCGTCATCGGTGAGAGGCAGAGTTACTGGAGTTCCGGCATGATCGTCATCGGTGAGAGGTAAAGTTACTGGAGTTCCCGCATGATCGGCATCGGTGAGAGGCAACGTTACTGGAGCCCCCGCATGATCATCATCGTGAGAGGCAACGTTACTGGAGTTCCAGCATGATCCATCGGTGAGAGGCAAGTTACTGGTGTTCCCGCATGATCCGCAACTTCTTCTGCTGCAAACTTGGCGGTGATAGTTCTAGTGGCTACCGCGGTGGCTGGCGCGGCGTATGTAGCATTGGAGAGCAAAGTTGCTAGAGTTAATGATACTACTAAACTTTTTTTCATGTTATAATCTCCTTTTGTTTGAATATATAAAATTTATTAACTTATATTACTATATTATCAAAAGTTTTGTCAAATATCAATAATTAGTTTGCAGTGTTGAGCTCTTGATAGGTAAACTCTTCCTATAAAAAAAAGACGCTACAGAGCGCCTTAGTTGTTGATATATTTTTCAAATACCTTGCCAAAATCTTTGGTGATGCAGGTTGCGTATAGTTTTTTGTGATAGCTAAAGATATAATCATTGATTTTCTCTACTTCAGTTACAAGTGAAATGGGGTCAGAAGTTTTTCCGCTCATAATTTCAGCTGTCAGCTCGAGACTCTTTAGCCCCGCTTCGTAATTTCTTTGATCAGTATGACGAATGTGACGAATAGCAAGTAGAGCTTTATAAATATCCTTTAGCTGTTCTAAGTGCTTTTTTTCGATATCGATTGAGAAAGGATGATCATTGAGAGTAAATTTGAGCTCTATATCTAGATCCACAGTTCCGGCTGTTTCGATGGCAATGGCCGAGAGAGAAGACTCATAAAAATTATATCTTTTTACAAGGCGTCTACTGCTTATAGCGCGTTCGCCATCGACATGGATAAAGGCAAGATTGGTGAAGCAATACTCATCTTTGTTTGATTTGATAATAAAGTAAATTTTTTCTTGATCTTCATGTAAGATGTAATCGTCAGCATCTACTTTATCAAAATCTCGTGGCTCGATAATTTTACCAATATCACTTAGTCCCAATACATCTGAAGCAATTTTTTTTAACATATGCAACCTCCAATAATAGTTTATTATTATTGTATGCGGAGTTTGGTCAAAATATAAACTGAGATATAAGTTTGTTTAGATTGCAAGATTTTTTAACTGATGCGCAGGTGTTAATACAGAATCTAACACACCTTTATTATTGCGTGTAAAAAGCTTTAAGTTTTTATCGATTATTTCACTAAACGCAAGCTCCATATTGTTCAGATGTGGTTGAGACATATCCACACCGTTTAACGATTTATACTCTTTGAAAATTGGAAGAAAGTGGTCGCCTCTGCCACAAAAATGAATAGCGCCGCCGTTAAAGTGCTCCAAAATTTGCTCGTCATACGGCTTAATAAACTCTAAGAAAAAGTCTGGTGACACATTAATTGCAGAGTCATTTCTAACCAACACTTTTCCTTTTACTAATCGACCATAGACCACGTGATACCCAGTATTATTTGGAACAATTCTAAACCACTCATCCAAAAATTTGATATAATAATCAGTTACCTTTTGCAAAAACTTATGAACCAGCTCTGGGCTTTCATATAGCTCAAAAAAAATATCACTTCCCCAAAGGAGGTCGGCCACATCCATCGGCCCTTGAGTATCAGGATGATCAAATAGGATATATTTGCCAATTTTAGGGTATTTCGCTTTAATTTCCATAAACTTTTTGCCTATAGAAAAAACATGAATGCCAACATGTTGATAGATATCAGGAAGCGGTGCTGCAACGATTTTCTCTACATCTTCAACGCCGTTTTTTAATGGACGAACATTAGGAAGAGTGTTTTGCTCATACGCCATTTCGAAAAAATCTACATTGGCCATGGCATTTGGGAGAATTCCAACACCATAGTTAGGGCGCACAGTCATTAATCTATCGAACCCTCTCGCCAAAGAATCGGAACAGCCTTTGTAAACAGAATATAGCATAAGAGTTTCATCTTTTAACGCATCATTGATATTCACTTTTGGCCACTTAATTGCAGATGGTTTCGGCACTCTTGGTTCGATCGTGAACAAGCCATCCGGAACAGAGCCATTTGCAAAATTGAGCCAATCGTTATAAATGCGTTCTTCTTCTATTGCGTCAATACGCGACTCTAAATCCTGTAAATAAATATCTAAATCACCAATCATTTCATGAAAAAACATAAATACCTCCATTATCACACAGCCAATTGCTGTTAAATCATTTTCTAACTTTGTAATCGCAACAACCGAAATGGCCGCAGCGATTACAATTATCGATATTGCCCGTACTGCTCAATTGCATACATCACGGCGCGCATGCTCTCGATAGAACTGCCATTGTTAATGGACCCCGCTGTCGCGATGTTTAGCCCGCGATAACCTCCATTAATTGCTTGTTCGCAGTCACGTTTTACTTCCGCTATAATGGCATCTTGATCGTTGTTCATAAATGTGAATGGCGCCAGTTGTCCATCGATTCTTGCATTAGGCAGGTGCTTGCGAATTTCATCCACAGTAAGCGTAGGCCCAAAATTGGTGCCGGTTAAATTTAGTTTGCCCAGCAGCGGGAGCAGGTGCCCCATCGCCGAATCGGAATGTTGATAGCGTTTTTGATTTGGTCCGGGCGAACGCTTCTCAAACACGGCCTTCAATATCGGATAGCCAAACTCCTCGTACATCTCCGGTGTCATCAAATAGCAGTTGTCGTCGTAAAAGCCAAATCCAGTCGCAACAATTCCAGACTCCGCATCCATCAGATCAATATAATTCATAATTACTTTGAGAATAGTATCGCTAAATCTTTTATACAAATCGGGCTCGTCATAATATAAAAACATAAGATTTTCTACGCCATATATCGATGTTGCAAGTGTAACAGGGCCGCGTACACTGTGGAAGCCCCCAGGTTTTTTGCCATAGGCTTCAAAGAGCCTCCTTTTTTCTGATTCCCAATTTTTGGGTAATACAAATTCTGGAAAATTCATCTTATCCACAGTATCGAGAACCGCTTCTAGCTCGGCGGGAGTTTGGCAGCTACCATGAAGCCAAGTGGTTCCCGCTTCATATACATATCGTCCGCCAAAAACCTCTCCAATTTGTTTAATACCCGGAAAGAGCTCCTCTTTAGTGGGAAAATATTCTTGAAGTAAACGCTTGCCAACAATTTTTTCTGAAATATCATTGTAGCGTTTATTTAATTCCATGCGTCGTTCTCGAGGCGTATGTCCCCATTGTTCTCCCTCTTCGTTAAGTTCAGCAAAGACGCACTCGCCACTCATTCGGATCCCCAACGCTACTTGTTGCGCAGCCGGGTTAAAGCAATTGTCCTTGTGAGCTTCCTCATCCTTTGCCCAAAACGCATCTAAATCCACAGGTAACATAATTGACACTCCTTTTCATATTGCAGTAGCGGATGTGGTTCTAGCGATTATTGAATTCGTACCGCTTGCTTTTGCGCTATTAGGCACAGCTCCGCGGCCTTGAATGCATGAGCTTGAGTCATCGCATTTTCGGTTCGGTTAATGCAGTCTAATATAAATTCTCCAAAAAATGGATATCCGATTTTGCCTGATACGTTAAAATATTTCTCTCCATCTTTATTGACTAGATATACGTGGTTTCCGCCTTTTTTATCTGTTGCAACATCGACGTATTTTCTGATCTCGATATATCCCTCGGTGCCCAGAATTATTGTTCGCCCATCGCCCCAGGTTCGCAATCCGCTCGGTGTAAACCAGTCTACTCTGAAATAGTTTGTACTGCCGTTCTTTCCTATTAATGTGCAGTCACCGAAATCTTCTAGCTCCGGTTTGTCGGCATTTTCGTAGTTGGCTACTTTACTATTGACTACGGTTGCGTCTTCTTCTCCGGCAAAGAATAGGTATTGCTCTATTTGGTGACTTCCGATATCGCACAGTATTCCGCCGTATTCTTCGTGGTTAAAAAACCAGTCCGGTCTGCTATCTTTACTTAATCGGTGTGGCCCAAGCCCGATTACTTGCAACACTCGGCCGATCGCTCCTTGCTTTATTAGATTGCCAGCGAAAATGGCTCCCTCAACTTGCAGACGCTCGCTATAGCATACCATATACTTTTTGCCTGTTTCTCGAACTTTAGCTTTCGCACTTTCTAACTGTTCAAGTGTTGTAAACGGAGCCTTATCTGTAAAGTAGTCTTTTCCTGCATCCATGACGCGTAGACCTAGTGGACATCGTAGGTTGGTGATAGCTGCTGCAGCGACAAGCTTTACTTCAGGATCGCTTAAAATTTCTTGCTCACTTGCAGCGACATGGGTGTTTGGAAATTGCTTGAGAAATGTTTCGATTTTTTTTGGATCTGGATCGTAGACCGATTTTAATGTTGCACCTGCGTTTACTAGGCTATTACACATTCCGTAAATATGCCCATGGTTTAGCGCGATGGCTGCAAAGACAAATTCTCCCGGTGCCACTACTGGTTTCGGTTTATCTTTTGGTATATAGTTCATTCCGTCGTTTTCGTTCATTTTAGTAGCTGCCCTCCAAATCTAGTGTTACCCCTGTTGACTCTTTTGTGAATGTGGAGTTTTCAATTTTCTTTTTGAGCTCGGCCAAAAATAGATCTTCGTCAATAGGCAATGATACGGTTTTGCCTAGCCAACTGGATAAGTGCATCGCGTTTGATAGCATTAGCCCGTTGATTCCTTCCTGTCCTTCTGCAACCATAGGAGTGCCATGCAAAATCTTATCAGCGAATGCGCGACAGACCCCGTTATGCTGTGGATTTTTACCATCAGTTTCCACTTTTAGCCATTCACCATTCGGTTGCTTAAACGTTTCCTTTGATTGGTAGCAGTAGTCTCTTTCATTTACGTCTAGCTTATATACACTAATTCCAGATTGTTTTCCTGGCTCAGTGTGATCAATTTCGCAAATGATTTTTCCTTTTTCTAGCGTAATTTCAAAGCGATTTGTTCCCGGAAGATCTGCTGTGGTGGTGACAAACACGCCTGTTGCCCCGTTCGGAAACTCCAGATAGGCAGTAACATCGTCTTCTACTTCGATATCGTGCCACTTGCCCTCATGGCAAAACGCAGTGACCTTAGACGGCATCCCACAAATCCATTGAAGTAAGTCTAGGTTGTGTGGACACTGGTTTAGTAATACGCCACCACCTTCTCCGCTCCATGTGGCTCTCCAATCTCCGGAGTTGTAGTAATTTTGAGTTCGATACCAAGTGGTGATAATCCAGTTAACGCGCTTTATTGCGCCGAGCTCTCCGCTATCAACAATCTCTTTCATCTTTCTATATATATGGTTGGTGCGTTGATTAAACATCATGCCAAACACAACGCCCGACTCTGTCGCCGCTTCGTTCATTTTGCGGACCTCTTTTGTATATACTCCTGCTGGTTTTTCGCACATAACATGAATGCCTCGCTTAAATGCTTCCTGTGCGTAAATAGGGTGTCCATAATGAGGTGTTGCGATAATAACGGCATCTACAAGCCCGCTATCCAAAAGTTTTATTCCATCATCGAAAGTTGCCACTCCTGAGAAGTTTTTCTTAGCAAATTCTAGTCTCTCTGGTCTGATATCCGCGACTGCCGTGAGCTCCATATTGGCTACAACGCCGTCGACGATGCGCTTACAGTGCCCAGTACCCATTCCACCAATTCCAATAATTCCAATTCTAACTTTATTCATATTTCCCTCCGTTTAAAAGCCCTGTATACAACAATTAGGGTATATATTTATATTGCATACGTCCATTATAAACATTGTATACATCACTGTAAAGACCTTTTGCTTAAAAACGTCATAAAATTTCTAAATTTTGTATACTAAAAATATCTTTGCGATAGATAGTAAAGCAGGATTTTTTGGTAGGGGATAGAACTTGGGGTAAAAAATAACAGCCGATTGCTTTTTATCTTTTGTATCCATCGGACAAGATCGTTCGAGATCTACGTCCTATTCATGATTGTCGTAAAGGTAGATTCTGTATGTATTTTGAGATTGATTGCCCATGCTTTTTATACAATCTAAAATTTAGACAAGTTCCTACAATAATTAACTATATTTCTCTTCAGTTAATTTCACACTACTTTTTTATTACATAATTTGCACTGATATTGCTTTTTGTGCAGCGATATAGTATACTTTTGTCACGCATTATAAAAAAGCTGCAACAAAATAACACATACTTAAATTTTGTAGCATACAATTTAATGACGCATTTGATTTTTGAGACGCATCTATAGATTTGAAACATAGAAAGGAAAATCAGAATATGAATAAAAAGATAAAAAGAAGTACGGCTGCTGGTTTGGCTTTATCCGTTGGACTATCCATTCCTGGAGTATCCACTTATGCTGGCGTTCAAATGCATACTTATAATATTATAATTAGAAACGCAGATAATGTAAGTTTGCTATCAACTGAAGCGACCGAAGTTATTGCACAACAATATGGAATCGATTTGATGACACTGAGAAAAAGTCAGAATGCCCTAGATGCGGTACAGGCTGAGTTGGATAAGTTGGTAGCGTCTATTATTGTTGCTTCAGATTTTTCGAAGGCGACTTTAATAAATAAAGCCGGAGTGACTGATGGGGCGGTTGAACCGGATCCAGCTAGTACCGCGACCACCGATATAGGTAAACTCGAAGAGGCTCTCGCAACTGACTTGTTAGGTAAAGTTGGTACAAAAGCTGATACACTACCTTCTGGTACTCCTGCTACCATTATAGAAAAACTGCTAGCTGCAGGACATGATGTGTTGCTAGGTAAAGAGATTGGCGTCATTGTAACCATAGGTGCTGCAGATGGAAATACCGAATCAAAACAAGATGACAATACTACGCTAGCTCCATATGCTATAGAAATTCAATTGACAATGAACTTAGAAGCGGGCGGTCCGACTTTAACTACGCATAGCTATCCCGTATCTAAGAAGGATATGATCTTTGTTGTAGATCCCGACCTTGGAAACATAACCTTCGCTGTTGCAGAGGGAAAAGAATACGAATATGCTATTGCTCCAGCTGATGCCAAAGTTGGAGATGTTGTTGCGTTTAATAAGATAACGACTAATTCTAAAATGGCCAAAATACTTTATAGCAAATTAAAAGCTTTTGCTGGCGAGAAGACTCTTGTATTTCGTGAAAAAGATGCGGCATCTCCTTCGGAAGCGACTGATTATGTCAATGAGACTCATGCTACTAAAGCTATCGAGGATATTACCTATACAATGGGAGAGCCAACCTACGCGACAGGAGAGACTGTTTATACTGCAGAAGATATTGTGATAGATGATCTTGCCTCTACTGTAGAAGATACTGTAATGGGTATTATAGCCAAAACAGACCAATTGAAACCCGTGAGAATTGTTGACCTTGTAGTGGAATTCGATTTCGAGGAGGAGAAGGCGTTTGTTAGCATCCCCGGGGGTGCAGCAAATGGTAAAGTGCTTACAGATGGAACAAATGACCTGGTGGCAAAATATGGTACAGGTGCTGCTGGTTCTGCGACAACAACAACACTATAGAGTTAGGACGATCTCCAAAAGAGTTAAACACTGCCTTTGGGGTAATGGAGTTATCTGGAGTTAGTGCGACTGACGGTCAAGAATTGAAAATAGATGTAGATTTTTCTGCCATAAAAACAGAATTTGAGACCTCTAATCCAGACGTACTACTCGTAACTAAAGATACCATCGAAGTAACTAAGAATTTTATCACTGCCCCCGAACCTATATTAACGGATAATAGTGACGGCACCGCCACTCTTACATTAAAAAATATTACGAAAGATGAATGGAAGACACATAAAAAATTTTTGAAGGTTGAGTTACGAGCTACTTATGATGCAACAGCAGTAAGAGCATCTCGCTCAAGCTTTGTTCCGGTCTTAAATCTTAATAGCAAATTTGATAATGCAACAGAAGTTGATGGTGACGGAGGTGCAAAAGATTTGCAAGTGACGATCAGTCAAGATGAAATTGCCAGCCTTGTATATGGCAATTACGATAACGCTATAGAAGTTTCTGTGTCGGAAGCTAGCTATTTCGTTTTGGAAAATTCAGGAAAAGACAAAGTTACAATAAAAACTCCGCAAGCCGCCGCTAATTATACGATAGATATTAATGGCACTAAAACTTCTGCTGTCAATATAGAGGTAGGCAATATTGTTGAGGACAATGAGTACAAAATTAATGTAACGCACAAAGCCGGTGGCGCTATTAAAAATACGGCAGAATATATAAAAATAGCCGAGGGTAATTTATTAACTCAAATAGCAGATCTTAGCGAGTGGGATTTTGCCGTTGGGGATACAGTCGAGGTAACAGTAATCGACATGTATGATCCGACTATTCCAGAAAAAACATCGAACCCTATTACTATGATAAAAGCTCCTGCAATTAGTAGTTCTGCAGTTAAATATGATAAACAGCCCAAAACTTTATCTTTATCGTTAGCTAAGTCTGTGGGAGATACGCCTGTAAATGTAACGTACAGTGTCGATTATTTAGGTTCAGATGATAACATTGATAATATTCAGTTGGCTGTTGTTGCTTCTGGCACTTTAATACAAAGCAATTATCAAGATGCGTTGCGACCTCTTGCTAAGGGTGACGTTATGACTATAACCACTAGTCAAAATATTTGGAATGTTTTACCAAATAGTGACAAAATAGTTGAGCCTACCGCCGCACTCAGCGTTAAACATACTAAAACAACTAATAATAGTGTAGAATTTTTTATTGAGAAAAACGGCGGGACAAATATTACACAATACGACGCCTATGCATATATTCTCAGAAAAGACGGTACCAAAGATTATGTTGAGAGTCCGGTACAGATTGCTGATGAAGATCCATATGATTCATGGGACCGTTTTGATTCCGACGGCACAGTTACGGTAGACTTAACAAAAACATTTGCAAAATTAAATCCGTTGGCCAATGGAGATAAAATAGGATTAGAAATTAGACACAAAACAGATGGGTTAATTCACAATACTTATGCAGTATATGAAGCCGCTGTTGAAGAAACTAAAAACGAAATAACTTGGGATAACACAAGCCCGGCTGCAACAAAAATTAAGTTTACTGTTGAGGAAGCTGACAAAGTTACTGGATATTATAATGGCAACTTAAATAGCCAGCTTCAATTGGGCTTCGCTATCCATACTATGAAAGATGAGGCCATAGCCAACACTCAATATATTCCTCTTAATCACAAAGCGGGTGGCGTGAAAGTAACAGCAGATAAAGCGACGCCTACAACCGCCGTGGTGGAGATCGACTTAACCAATACTGCCAATCCAGCAATCGTTGAGTTGAAGAAATTTTTGAATACTACACATCTGGGCAAAGTAGTCGCTGCCTATGTAGACAATGTATCTAGCTTGCAGACTCCGAAGTTAACTGCAGATGCGAAAGAAATTCAGCAAGTGGTGACTCCTACAATCAAAATAACGGAAGGCGAAAAGGCGACGGCTCCTGCAAAAGGCGAGATAGAAGTTGCGTTAGGAGACGGTACTTCTATAGAACACTTAAACGCGACAGTGAAATTGTTAAATCCTGCCGAACAAGCCGCTGCGATGTTTAAGTTAGAGGATGCTGATGGCGATAAGATTACTGATTCGTATAGACTTGCCAATGATAGTATTAAATGGGAACAGGCAATAGTGGGAGAAATTGTGGCCACCGTATCTAGTAACGAATGGAACGTGGTGCCTTCTGCAGAATCCAATACTCTCGAAATTACTCACATTGCTCCTCTGACTGCGGAGTCAAATGTTTCAAATACGGCCATAACCGTAACGCTCACCGAAGATGCGGATGAATATATCGATCCTAGCACCGGTAAACTTCTGGATGGGTATGAATTCTCCATAGCTGCGATTAATGAGCCAATAAAAGCGGCATTTATAAGCGCTGAAGATGCTAAGTTTAGAGAGGTGCCTGATACAAACGCCAATGCTATCGATGCGCGCTGGACGATGGGTGCCAACAACACGGCTACTATTACTATTTTAAGCTCTGACCTACAAAAGATAGAAGAGCATATTACCAATCCGCTAAACTTCGATTACCCAGCTATTACTTCGGTAAAATCTGATGAGCAATCATATCACGTAATGCAAATTAATTATAATAGAGCAATTGATATGAAGGAAGCAATATTGACGATTGTTGATAAAGAAACTCCGGCAACTGTATATGTTAAAGAAACTCTTGCAGATGCCAAATCAAGTACGGAGAGCTTTTTCCAATGGCCATTTAGAAACGCTGGGGAGAAAGCCATGACTGGGGCAGTCGAGTCCAAAAACGATCAGCTATTAGAAGCGGGCACTGAAGTAACGATCAAAATTACTGCAACAGATACCAACGATGTAGATCATGAAATTACACAAGATTATATTGTTACTGAAGAAGATGTGGCTGCAGCTACATATAAGGGTGTTAGTAGGTGGACTGACTCCATGCTAGATAAAGAAATAGCGCAAGATGTAAATGATTTTATAGAAAGAGAAGCATATAATAATAAAATTGAGTTTACATTAGGTAATTACAAAAATTGGTTAGAGAAAGCTAGCAAAACTACAGCCAAACTAGAGGAACTTACTGCATATGTACCGATACCAAAATTAATCACCGATTTTACTGATCTCCCTACAATTTCTTGGACTGATCCTGTCGAGGAAACTGTGTTTGCAGATTATGTTTTTGTAGAAATTCCAAGTTTCTATATGGCTGATAACACAGAAAATGAAAATCTCTCATTAACTTTGTATAAGACTAAAAATGGAGCACCTGTTGACACAGCAGATGACGCGAAGAAGATTAATTCAGCGGAGGGGTTGGTTGTAATCGCAAATGGCGCAGTTGATCCTGCTGTGATTAATCTCGAAGTTAAGCAAAAAGTTGGAACTACAACAGCGATCGTAAAAATTCCTATTGCCACATTAGAAATGGTAAACGGCGAAGAGGGAGCTGATGTTACCTTTAGCGTTTCGCATTCAAACCCGAATTTTAAAGCGCAAAAATGTTCGCAGAAATTAACTTCAGCTAAAACTGTTACGATCACAGAGGACAAAGTTGATAGAGAATACGAAGACGACTCCACTGGTGAAACTAAAGTTGCTCCGCATATAGAAGTGACGCTAAATGGCGGATGGGACGATACAGTTCGTAAAGTAGCGTATACAATTAATAATGTTGGGGCAACAGAGTTTGCAATAGATCCAAATACAAATATAGGCTATATAAATACGGCAACTCTAGGAGATACTTTGAATCCGGGAGATACTTTGCATATAGCGGTATATGGAAATACTTGGAATACAATCCCTAGCGGAGTGAGTAAGGCAGTTGTGGCGGCTCCAGCATTTAAGATGGATGATCTATCTGCAGATTTACCAGCACTTGGGGATCATGTCGAAGGAAATTTGAACATCGCAGATGACGGAACGCTGAAAGTAACGTTTACACCAGATGATACAAATCCTACAGCGGATTATTCTAGCATAACCACGACTATTGCAATCGCCAATGCTAAAGATTCAGATGATGCAGATCTCATTACCGAAACAATTACAATGAATGGATTTGTAGCCAATGCTGATCAAGTATATCACACCAAAGCTGATTTGATAGAGAATTGGTCTGCGACTAAATCGGGAGATGTGGTTGTTACGACTTCTAGTACCAAATGGTATATTATCGATAATGAGTCCACGTTTACGGATGCGATCAAAGAGACTTCATTAGAAAATGTAGGTGCCAAAGCTGATGCCACAGGAATTGAAGTAACCGTCAATAATGCAGATGATCAATATGTTGCATCTGGAAAAGATGAATTGAATAAGCAATATGAACTACATTTTTCATCAGCTAATTCTGAGACTGTATCGTCTAAAACACAAATTGCAAAGGGCGACTGGGATATTATTACTACCCCGGGCACAGCAACGACAACTATTACTAACGAGGAACTGAGAGAATTAGGAATAGTCATGGGGCATTATAAGGTTGCTGTTACTCTACGAAATACTGATTCTTGGGTTGAAAAAGATAAGAGTATACAGATAGCTTTAGAGGATCTAGAGGAATTTGTCCCTAAAGCAACGTTCGCAAAGGCTGATACTGAAGCTGATGCGGATTTTGTAGTAATCGATTTTGAAGGTGCTTGGAA
This sequence comes from Candidatus Epulonipiscium viviparus, assembly GCF_030708075.1. GTDB lineage: Bacteria > Bacillota > Clostridia > Lachnospirales > Cellulosilyticaceae > Epulonipiscioides > Epulonipiscioides viviparus. The sequence continues at coordinate 87,229 of NZ_CP117982.1, forward strand.
GGGCGATGCATTCGATAACGATTTCCAAATCGATTTATTTGTAGAAACCGCTGAAGATGCAATCAAAACAGCAGCAGCAAGGGTGGCTCATGCAGATTTAGCAGCCTATTTGAAACAAGATGCAGCCGCTGGAGGAGCCACTGATGCTGAGATCGCGAAAGCTAAGAGAACAGCCAAGTTAGAATTGCCGGTTGGAATATTGAACCTTACAGATGCTGATCTCAATAAAAAAGTTATAGCGAGAGTGACTCATATTCCATCGATTTATATTCCGGATGGCCAAAGTTCTGCGACATCTTTGATATCTGTGGTAGCTGATGATACTGCCCTAACCAAAATGACTGTACCAGAGATTAAGGATGAAGTAACTGGGTATAACTTTGATACAAATGTAGCTGATGTCACTAAGAAAAATGCAATTGAAGTAACGCTCGCAGCCCCTGATGCCACCGCTGAAGTTATTGCGTATGTAAATGGTGTTGAGAAAACTGCTGCCAAACTAGACCCAGCCACAGCCGCAACCGCAACGTATATTGAGATCGCTAAACTTGGATTAAAAGTAGGAGATATACTGACTGTCGAAGCGAAGGCCGCGGATTGGCGTAAGCTACCAGCAAAATCAGTAGAATCTGAGAAGGTAACTCAAATTGAAAAACCGGTATTGGCGATTGCTCCAGATCCAGCGGATCCAGCTAATGGCACTGTAACGCTAACAAAAGCCGATACTGATCTTGCTGAATATGAGATCGCAGATTTAACAGCAACTCTTACATTAAAAGATGACAAGGGTGTGGTAATAGAAACTCAGGAAATTACTAGCACTGCTACTGGATTTAGCGCGACATTTGATACCTTTACAAATAAAGATGCGTGGAAAGGTGCCACTACTGGCAGCGTGGAGGCAATAATTTCCAATTCGAAACAGTGGTATAATATCGACTCTGAATCAATATCTAGAACTATTAAAGATGTAGCCACTATAGAATTTCCTCCAACTTGGGAAGCGGCGGGGCTTCGTGTCAACCTTGAAACTTCTCCAGAAGAATATTTAAATGACCAATCAAAACTTGGCCATGGATATAAGCTATCGGTAACAAAGGCGGATGGAGCTGCATTAGATGTTCCAGCTGATCTTACAAACCTATACTGGAGACAAGATGAAGATCACATTACAGCTATAATACCAAATTCGATATTGCTAGCAGCATTAGACGATGCAATAGCATTTAAACTAAAACTTGAAAATACCAAAGACTGGTTTATGAAAGAGAAAATAACAAAAGAGATTAGCCTTGACGGGGAGGCCAAATTGGTGCCGCAACCTAAATTTGTAACAAACTACACTGACTCTAATATACCACCTGATCTTCAACCGACTACTTCTATAACAGCTGACCACATGTTAATTGAAATTCCAGGTTCGTACGACGCAGCTAATGCTAAGATGAATGAAAACTTAACTGTTAGATTATACAAAATAGCTGATGGGGCATCGGTAAATGCTGACGGGACGCCAGTAGATGACATAAACCAATGGATTGCGGGTCAATATATAGAATTAGTGACAGACGGAACAAAGACGGCTACGATCATTCCTAATTTAAAATTAGCAAACGGTGTATCTGATAAAACAGTAGCCTATTTGCAAATTCCAGTAGATGATCTTAAATTTGACGTGCAAGATTACCTCAATGAGGTAGTGGTGACCGTTAGCCATACGAATACCCAGTTAACCCCAACCGAAGTGAGACAAAAACTGCAGTTGGCACCGGCTCCAAAAATTGTGGGCACAAAAGAGCAAAACCTTGCAGAGGCCGAAACGGCTCCGCTAATGTATAATAGCAAAATGAAGGTTACATTAAACGATATCGATGGCGAGTTCAAATTGGATGACAATACAGACTGGGCTAGTGAAAATTTAACAGTAAAATATAGTGCCGAAACTCCAGTTGTAGATCCAGCAACTCCAGCGGTGGATGTAGACATAGAATTTGATCAAGTGATAGATGTAGTAGCGGCGGCAGACGGAGCAACAGAATCAGGCGGATTTGCAAATGGCGAAAAAGTTTATGTGGAAGTTGCTAGTACTGATAAATGGTATGTCATAAATAACGAGGTTGACTCTTTAGCGACTATACAGACAATTGGTTTAGATTTGGCTCAAACAACTGATGGAAAAGGTATTGTGGTGACTATCGAAAACTCTGGCGCAACTGCTGCGGATGAGTATGTTGGAGTTTATACTGCGTTTACCCCGGCGAAATCTACGGGAACTATTCCGGACTCAGATGGATTGGTAGAATTTGGAACATTGAAGTTTGAACAAGGTGTAGATAGAAAAATCAAAGCTACCATTACAGAAAATGATCTTAAGAAATTAAAGATATTACCAAACGATACGAAAATTCAAGTAACAGTATCTCATGCCGAGGATTGGTTATTACTAAATAGCGCAGATTCGCAAATAGACATACCGTCTATAACAATGGCCAAACCGATTGTTGGAGAGAGTGAAAAGGGCGAAGATTTTGTGCGCATTGAAGTTCCGGGAGCTGTTGTAAATGAGCATGACGATATTATTAACCTTGACGTCACATTTGAAGATGCGACTGATACTAATCTTAAAGGAGATGCTAATACAATATTAGACTGGACACAAGAGGGCGAGTCTGCAGTGGCTAATGTACCACGCGAAAACTTCGTTAAGGCATTTGAAAATAATGGAGGAACTGTTACGTTGAAAGTAGTGCACCAAACTTTAACTGATAAAACAGCTCAAACATCATTCGCGATACCTCCAACACCTCTTAATTTACTATTTACTGGAGATAACTTTATTGCAAGCGTTAATGAAACTGCCGATGCAAAAGTAAAATGGCAAGCGGAGGTGGGAATCACTGCGGACGACGGCACGTTCACAGCGTATGGAGATGCGATTGAATCGGCTGAATTCTCTGAAACTACTGGGTCTGATCCTGATCCTAAATACAAAACGCTTGATGGTACGCATAAGGCACCAGAAGTTATGACAGGCGACAAAGTAACGATTAGATTAGTGGGAACTGAAAACGCAAGTGTAAGTTATACAGTTCCTGTCACGCTAAGCTCGCCAACAGCCGTCGAAGCGCCAACGCTGGATGTTACCTTTAGCGCATCAACTATGACTGTGAAGATCCCTTCTGAAGAATTAGGAAGTTCACCAGAATCGCCAATAGCAGAAGTTCAATATATCGATAATCCAAATGTTGAAGCACCAGCATGGAAATTTATTGGTGATTCGCAAAGTGCAGTTATGGATCTGGATATGGTAACAACTTACACTAAAGCAATAGCTACGATACCTGATATTTCTACAGCCGCGCTGCGAGTTGCTCCAAAGAATTCTGCAACACCATTTATTCAACCAAATGATGATTTAATCAACGATGATACAATTACCATAGATGCAATCGAGTTCGAACCGACCAGCTCGGCCGCAAGAGCAGTTTTTAGAGGCCATACGCTTAGTGTTATGTTGCGAGATTTTGTTAATCCAAACGAAATAACTATGACATATCTTGTGGACGGTGCTAAACCAGACCCATATACACCGCTAGAACCGATTATGAACAACAAAGGATTAACTTATAATTATACAGCCGACATACCATCAGTAGATATTCCAGCAGGAGAAAGTATAAGGGTTGACGTGGCAACAGCAGAGGGAAGCTCGACTTACTATAAGACTGTTTATGGATATTCGGATAAAGTAGAAGAGTTCCCAACACCGAGCGTAACCTTTACGTATGTATCTAGCGTTAGTAAAGATCATTTCATGATGAATATCGATTCCTATGCAATAAAAGATTTCATCGATAACTTGGGAGAAGATCCTGATGATGTATTGGAGTTAACGTATAAAACCACAGATGCAAACGGAAACGTAATTAAAGCGGGGGATATAGCAGAGCTGAAAGATAAGCCTACGTCATATTTTTATTTAACACCAAATAATGACATATTGCCAGCAGGTGGAAAATTGCATATTATAGCAACAGCAGTTATTGGAGACGTAACTCATGAATCTGTTTTGGTTTACGAAAGACTGCAAGCACCGACAATGCGTAGAGAAAAAGGTACCATTGTTATCGACAAGAACAACAAAAATGCAAATGTAAAATATACAATATATGACGAAGACGCATCCAAGAAAAATCTACTAGGAACAGCACACCATCCGGTGACAATAGATAATAATGAGTTGATAATTAGAGGCAGCGAGCGAATATATAACACCCCTATCGCGTTTAAGAGGCTACCAGATTTTAATACCAACAAAAACTTGGAGGTCTTTATATCCGCATCGCAAGACGGGTTTATGCCAATTATAGTGACGGATATCATTACACCAAACGATGTAATATTTAAGCCAACGCCAACGATTCAAATAGAAGGAAATACTGTTTCAATTAAGGAGTATAATCAATACGCATCAGACGGAACAGAAGTATATATTGCAATTCGTGAAGATAAGTTAGAGGTTGATGATATAGAAGATGCGGTAGAGGCAAGTGGAGCGAACATCAATGACGGTGTTGGCGGCACGACACTCGAAGGTTCTCTCAAACGCGACATAGTGTATAAATACACATCTGCAGCAGGATATCCATTAGATACTAAAAATGAAAACCCTGGACAAATCCAAATTTTGGTTAAAAATGAGAACTACAAAGATGGTCACGAGCTAACTGCGACTCATGCGTATACACAATCGGATATTGGGCAATTAAAAGCTCCGAGATTTGTTGGAGTGGAGGGCGATAACTTAATTATTTTGTATCCAGATGATAGAGCCGAGTTCCACTATTACGCATTTGCTAAGGCTGGCGCACAAGACGCTGCCGTGGCAGTGAGAGACGATCGCAAAATTGATCCTAAAAACGATGAGGATTTTGATCCAGCTAAAGGAAGCATTTCTATAGCGACCTTGCAGAAAGCATATACAGAGCAATTTGGCTCAACTAACGAGTTATCAGCAGGAGACAGAATTCTTGTTGCCTCTGTTGCAGAGGGCTCTGTAGAACTTGGGAAAACAATGGAATACACAATGGAAGAATCCGATTTCCCAATGCCAGCCGAAATTGAAAGCTTTGGATTTTCAGATGGAACGAATCATTGGGTAGATGTAACATTAAATAAAGTACCGATTGATCATAAGATATTAGTTTCTAAGAATGCATTTACCGTAGGTAGTACAGTAACTGCCGACGGCAAGGATGTTTTTGAGATCATTGACACAGTAGATGAAAAACTCGTAAGCTTTACAACATTTGATGTAATGAGAAAATTTAGCGTCGCTAATACCGATGAAGCGCGCAAAGCATTAGCCGAAGTTGAGGATGGGTTAAAATTTGCTCTCGTAGATGCAGACAATAAAGTAATCGACACTAATGCTATTGCGTTTACTCTCAATAATATGGAGCTTGCACCATTGGAGACGAAAAAATCAGGTAGTATGGTACACTTCTTGAGTACGTCTTTGGATGAATATCTTGAAGACGAGTATGAAATCCAAGTCGAATACAGTAATAAAGAAGAGATTGAGTGGGAAAAAATGCCAGACAAAAGGGGCACATATCAGGTTTCGGAGTCAATTATATTCAATCCATATTTTGAGGCACGTATAGCTCTATATAATATAGATGTAATTCCAGATCCAAATGCTACAACGGGTGACGATGCACCACTATATACATCAGCGAGCTATAGAAATCCGGCTACGTATGGCACAATAAATGTCGATGGAAAAGTGATCTATATTAACGAGTTGGTACAAGACAAATTTGATGAACCATTGTATGAAGAAATTCCGCTATTTGAATCTGAATTTGAGAACGACGACGCATTTGAGGCGCCAGAAATCGAAATTCCAGAAGTGATGTTACCATCATTAGAAATTCCGGAGATGACAACTCCAGAGATGCCAGAGATTAATGAATTTGAGGAAAATTTTGCCGAGGAGTTAGAACTAGAAGAGGCACTATTCGAGGAAGAAGTATTATTCGAAGAAGAAATGTTATTCGAGGAAGAGGCATTATTTGAACCACATTTAGGAGAAGAGAGCCTAGAAAATCCGGCGATGTCATTGGAAGTGGTAGAAGAGACGACTTATGGATTTGTGCTAGAATCAGCACCGATCGAGGAATATGCAGCTGAGGAGGCTGTACTAGAATCAGCACCGATCGAGGAGTATGCAGCTGAGGAGGCTGTACTGGAATCAGCACCGATCGAGGAGTATGCAGCTGAGGAGGCTGTACTGGAATCAGCACCGATCGAGGAGTATGCAGTTGAGGAGGCTGTACTAGAATCGGTAGCGATCGAGGAATATGCAGTTGAGGAATTTGTGGCAGAGGAATTTTTTGAAGAGCCGGTAGCTGAAGAAATCTTTGAAGAGCCGGTAGCAGAAGAAGTCTTTGAAGAGCCGGTAGCAGAAGAAGTCTTTGAAGAACCGGTAGTTGAAGAAGTCTTTGAAGAGCCGGTAGCAGAAGAAGTCTTTGAAGAGCCGGTAGCTGAAGAAGTCTTTGAAGAGCCGGTAGCAGAAGAAATCTTTGAAGAACCGGTGGCTGAAGAAGTCTTTGAATGAACACGAAGACAAATGTTTTTGCTAAGATGTTCAAAAAGATATTTAGAATTTAATTAATACAAATAAATCAGAGCAGACTAATTCGCATAGAGTTGGTCTGCTTTTTATATATGGCATTTATTTCCTATATTGTCAGAATCAAGAGTAGTAGAATTTGCTGTAGCAGAAGAAGTTTTGGAGGAGTCGGTAGCCGAAGAAGTCTTAGAGGAGTCGGTAGCAGAAGAAGTTTTAGAGGAGTCAGTATGAAGAGATTTGAACCAATGATAAGACAAATGTGATTGAGATAAGATGATATTTGAATTTCGGGTTTTTATATTTTGCCGAGTATCGATAATTCAATCGTGATACTCAGCATTTAGGGTTGTTTTTTAATGATATCTAATCATTTTTTTTCGTCTAAAATTGACAGTAACTGTTATAGAAATGACGTTTAGTATAACAGCTCCAATAAACATTAAACCTAAAAATGTTCCTGAAGTTTTAGCTTCGTTCAAAGTTGCCATGTATGAATTAATATTAGGTATAAAAGGCATAAGTCCTACAAATCCTGCAAACATTAGCAATATAATTGCTTTAGCTTTTTCAGTGCCGAAAATTATTAAAGGAGCATTGGTAACAGCGACATATATAAGGCATAAAATACTCATAAACATAAGAGATGTCATAAGATCATCTATAGTATTTGCACCCAAATATTTCAGTATCATTAAGCTAATAGCAGTAAAAAATATAGAAAAACCTAAAGAGAGATAACTAAATAAATATTTACTGAAAACATGATCAAAATCTGTCAGCGGCAACATGGCAGAAAATTTATCCCAATGACTTTTTTCATCTGCTGCTATAATATTGCTACACATATACACTGCTTGAAAAAGTGCAAAAAATATATAAGGCGAAACTACTGCCATAAGAATGATTATTCCTATAGCAAGTTTATATTTTTTCCAACTAAACCAAACATCTTTGACTAATAACCCTAGCATTTTTCCTCTCCTCCTCTAAACCTCTAATCATTAGTAATATAATATTTTCTAAAACATAATTTTGTTCTGGATAATTAATAGAACTAACTTTGTCTTTTTCAATTAATACATCATAGATACCTTTATGATTCTTTTTACCAAGTATAATATCTTTGGGTAATAATTCTAATTCTTGTTCATCTACATTAATAATAGAATAATTCTCTAATATTTGTTTCTTATCTTGACTTAAAACTTGACGACCTTGATGAATCAAAGTAATACTATCACAAATTTTTTCTAAATCACTTATTATGTGAGAAGAAATCAAAACAGAATGATTATCACTTTGTTGAACAAATTTTGTTAATATCTCTAATACTTCTTCTCTGGCAATAGGGTCAAGTCCGCTAGTAGCTTCATCTAAAATTAATACTTTACTACCGTGAGACAATGCTATAGCGATGCCTAGTTTCATTTTCATTCCTTTGGAGTAGTCTTGAAATTTTTTTTGGGGATCTAATGAAAAATAATTGATATACTTGTGATATATCTGCTTGTCCCACTGCTTATAACATAAGTTCATAATTTTATTAATGTCATTTACATTAAAAATATCAGGTATATAGCTCTCATCGAGAACTAGTCCAATATTTTCTTTCACGTTCTTAAAATCATGTGATGTGTTTTTAACACCCAATACTGAAATTTCTCCACTATCAGGTTTTATCGAGTTCATTATAAGATTGATTGTGGTGCTCTTTCCAGCACCGTTTTTACCAATTAATCCCATAATTTTTCCGCTAGGTAAACTAAAATTAATGTCTTTTAATGTAAAATCACCTTGTTGTTTTGATATATGATTCACTACAATGGTACTCATCATTTTCCTCTACCCAATACCTAAAATGTAGGTATACCTTTCTTTTCTGTTGTAAATGATCTATAGAAATGATTTTTTATAGACTCATATTATATATCGTAATAATGTAGTTTTTATAAATAGTGTTTGTCGTTTTTTTTATATTGTTAAACTTGTGTAATGTGTTTTTAACACTTAAGTGAACGTGCCAATTTTATATATGGCATTTATTTCCTATACTGTTAGAATCAAAAGTAGTAGAATTTGCTGTAGCCGAAGAAGTCTTTGAAGAGTCAGTATGAAGAGATTTGAACCAATGATAAGACAAATGTGATTGAGATAAGATTTTTAATAAGATATTTGAATTTCAGATTTTTATATTTGGCCGAGTATCGATAATTCAATCGTGATACTCAGCATTTAGGGTTGTTTTTTAATGATATCTAATCATTTTTTTTCGTCTAAAATTGACAGTAACTGTTATAGAAATGACGTTTAGTATAACAGCTCCAATAAACATTAAACCTAAAAATGTTCCTGAAGTTTTAGTTTCGTTCAAAGTTGCCATGTATGAATTAATATTAGGTATAAGAGGCATAAGTCCTAAAAATCCTGCAAACATTAGCAATATAATTGCTTTAGCTTTTTCAGTGCCGAAAATTATTAAAGGAGCATTGGTAACAGCGACATATATAAGGCATAAAATACTCATAAACATAAGAGATGTCATAAGATCATCTATAGTATTCAAACCCAAATATTTCAGTATCATTAAGCTAATAGCAGTAAAAAATATAGAAAAACCTAAAGAGAGATAACCAAATAAATATTTACTGAAAACATGATCAAAATCTGTCAGCGGCAACATGACAGAAAATTTATCCCAATGATTTTTTTCATCTGCTGCTATAATATTGCTACACATATACACTGCTTGAAAAAGTGCTAAAAACATATAAGGCGAAACTACTGCCATAAGAATGATTATTCCTATAGCAAGTTTACATTTTTTCCAACTATACCAAACATCTTTGACTAATAACCCTAGCATTTTTCCTCTCCTCCTCTAAACCTCTAATCATTAGTAATATAATATCTTCTAAAACATAATTTTGTTCTGGATAATTAATAGAACTAACTTTGTTTTTTTCAATTAATACATCATAGATACCTTTATGATTCTTTTTACCAAGTATAATATCTTTGGGTAATAATTCTAATTCTTGTTCATCTACATTAATAATAGAATAATTCTCTAATATTTGTTTCTTATCTTGACTTAAAACTTGACGACCTTGATGAATCAAAGTAATACTATCACAAATTTTTTCTAAATCACTTATTATGTGAGAAGAAATCAAAACAGAATGATTATCACTTTGTTGAACAAATTTTGTTAATATCTCTAATACTTCTTCTCTGGCAATAGGGTCAAGTCCGCTAGTAGCTTCATCTAAAATTAATACTTTACTACCGTGAGACAATGCTATAGCGATGCCTAGTTTCATTTTCATTCCTTTAGAGTAGTCTTGAAATTTTTTTTGGGGATCTAATGAAAAATAATTGATATACTTGTGATATATCTGCTTGTCCCACTGCTTATAACATAAGTTCATAATTTTATTAATGTCATTTACATTAAAAATATCAGGTATATAGCTCTCATCGAGAACTAGTCCAATATTTTCTTTCACGTTCTTAAAATCACGTGATGTGTTTTTAACACCCAATACTGAAATTTCTCCACTATCAGGTTTTATCGAGTTCATTATAAGATTGATTGTGGTGCTCTTTCCAGCACCGTTTTTACCAATTAACCCCATAATTTTTCCGCTAGGTAAACTAAAATTAATGTCTTTTAATGTAAAATCACCTTGTTGTTTTGATATATGATTCACTACAATGGTACTCATCATTTTCCTCTACCCAATACCTAAAATGTAGGTATACCTTTCTTTTCTGTTGTAAATGATATATAGAAATGATTTTTTAATAGATTCATATTATATATTGTAATAATGTAGTTTTTATAAATAGTGTTTGTCGTTTTTTTTATATTGTTAAACTTGTGTAATGTGTTTTTAACTATATTTCTTGCGTTGTAATAAAAAATTATAAAATCATATATTAGCTTAACCAATTTTAAAAATTTGATTCATATCATATAAAAATAATTCAAAGCAGACTAATTCTCTCATTATATAGAGTTGGTCTATTTTTTATTTTTTCTATATAGTTCTATGCAACTAGCGTAATGGACAAATTAAAATTTGAAATTCTATAGTAAAGTTGTAATAAGATAACCTGTTGCAATCATATGTGTGTAGTGTCAAAGTTTTTTAATAAGAAGTCATTTTTTTAATAAACCGTAATACACTGGTAGAAACATTTATTTTCCATATTTCATTAGACATAATGTCGAGGTACTTAAATTAATTTATTTTTTATGTTAAAAAGCAACAACATTATTATTACAATTTTTCGAATTTTTTAAGCAAAATACAAATATTACCGATATATATTTCAGAAAGCAATATTGACTAGGTAAGGGGGGTATAGTATAATTGACAGCTTAACCAATTTTAAAAATTTGATTCATATCATATAAAAATAATTCAAAGCAGACTAATTCTCTCATTATATAGAGTTGGTCTATTTTTTATTTTTTCTATATAGTTCTATGCAACTAGCGTAATGGACAAATTAAAATTTGAAATTCTATAGTAAAGTTGTAATAAGATAACCTGTTGCAATCATATGTGTGTAGTGTCAAAGTTTTTTAATAAGAAGTCATTTTTTTAATAAACCGTAATACACTGGTAGAAACATTTATTTTCCATATTTCATTAGACATAATGTCGAGGTACTTAAATTAATTTATTTTTTATGTTAAAAAGCAACAACATTATTATTACAATTTTTCGAATTTTTTAAGCAAAATACAAATATTACCGATATATATTTCAGAAAGCAATATTGACTAGGTAAGGGGGGTATAGTATAATTGACAGGAGATGGAGATTAGGATAATGTATCCAACAATTGTAATAGTTTTTTATTAAAATTTTAGGGAGGACTAAGATGAAATTACACAAAAGGCTCGCGTTTTTGTTGGCCACCGCAACTATCACACTAAACATTCCAACATATGCGCATATAACTAGTTTAAATGAAATGAATAATATATCTACTATCACAGATAACGTGGGTAACTTGGACGTTAAAATAAACTTTGACTATAAAATCGACCCAGAAAACTGGTCTGGAACTCTAACTATTACAGCTGCGAATAATTCTTCAAAAAAGGTGATCATACATGTAGATCCACACGGGTTTTATCCAGAATTTGAGGGGTATAGTAATAGCGAATCCAAGAATATTATAGCCAATTTAACGTTGGGGTTAGATGACTTGACTATTGCAGTATCAGGGTTGGCTTCAACCGAATACAATGTTACTCTCGAATCTGCGGGTTATAAAACTTATACCGCAAAGAACATAGAAATAACTGATTATAATAAATTGGTGATTATTGGAACAGGCGATGGCTCTTTTACTGCGGGTGATGTTGACGGTTCTGGATCAGTAGATCAAGCTGATAGAGAAAATATTGTACAGGGCTTGACTACAGATGCTAATAAAAAAGAGCTGGATGTAACTCACGATGGCAAGTTAGATATTAGAGATCTCGCCTTTGCTTTTTGGGGGTCTAACGATCAGGAAGAAGATAAATCTGATATTGTAGAAAACGGTTTTACTAATAAGGTTATACAGGTCGAAAAAATTGAAGGAACTCTTGGAGCTATAGTACGCGGTGGTACTCCTGACGATTTGCTAGATGTTAATAACACAACAGAGGTGGTTATCGAAACTGCGGGCAAAATCGATCAAGATCACACGATTTCTATACCTATTGCCGTAAACTCAACTGATGCTATCAAGGAAGTTGCCATTACTGCTCCTATGAATAATCAGCCAAAAAAAGGTTACATAGTAGTAGATTATAAAGATGGTGACGAAACCAAGCAGTTAGAAATTCCGTTTGATAATACTTCAATGGCTCGAGCGATTTCTACTCCTGTTAAGGCTGTATCTACTATAAAGATACCTATTCCAGATTTAGATGGAGTTGTTGTAAAGGTAACTGTCGTTATTACTGATGCTGATGGTCAGTCAACCGTATCTATCTTCAATATTAAACTAAACTTATTTGCAACTGAATCTGAAGTGTTCTCCGAACATATCGAAGGAGTTAAGATTACTGAAAATGCAAATAGTCTTGCTGTTACTTGGGATGATACCGGATGGCCAGAATATAAAGTATCTTATGGAATAGAAAAAGGAAAATATACAAAGTCTATACTTGTAGACGAAGCGCAGGCTAAACTTTCTGACCTCGATGCGGGTGTCGGCTATTTTGTTGCTGTTCAAGCTGTCGAAGATGACAACGAAGGTCCTCTATGGGAGTCTGATGTTGCGTATACTTTAGGTGCCGCGGCTCTAGAAACCCCAACCAATTTAAACGCGAAAGCTCTTGATGGTGGCATTAAGGTAACGTTTGACCAAGTTCAGGCCGCAACTTCTTATGATTTAACATATACAATTAATGGAGTATCTAAAACTATTAATACGCCATATTCAGCTGAGGGAATTATTATTACAGATCTAGCAGATGGTGAGTATACTATTTCTGTTGTTGCTAAAACTAATGGTGAGGCATCGGCGGAAGCGCAGACAACTGTTATTCTCGATAGCCAAAGTGTTGCACCCGCATCGCCGGCTAACGTCGTGGCACACGTCGATAAAAATGGTGAGATTAAACTCACTTATGACACTAACAAGGCTACTCACACTAGAGTCTTTTATCGCCCAGTTAACAGCTTGTCAAACTTCTCTTCTGTACAGGGTTCCATTGGCAGCGCGACTCTTAACAATTTAGATCCTATTACAGAGTATGAAATTTATGTTGTGGCTTATAGCAAAACTGTTGCTGGTAATCCAAGCAAGACTATTACTGTATATCCTAAAATTATGCTTGATACGGCAGCTCTCGAAACCGCAATTGCGAACGCTCTTGCCAAAATGAACGACACCTTGGTTTCGGAAAGCGCTGATGAAGTTCATCAAGATAAAAAATTTGTTAGCCAAGCCGAAATGGATAATTTTAAGGCTTCTGTTTTTGTTGCTGAAAAAATTCTTAACGACATATTGGCATCTTATAGCTCCGGAAACGTTGTTGGTGATTCAAGTCAAGAAACTATCGATCAAGCAATTGTAGATTTGAACGCGGCTATAGCTGATTTCGATGCTGCAGCGAAGGCTGGTACTATTACTTCTGTAAATAAACCATATCTCAGCACTGTTATCGCAAAAGCCGAGGATGCTAAGAAAGGTATCGCTGTCGGTACTGCAGCTGATGATATGGCTAAGGGTACTAAGTTTGTGCCACAAGATGTTCTCGATGCGCTTAACGCGGCTATTGCCAAAGCTCAAGCAGAAGTAGATAGTACAGAGAGTAACGGAAATTCTCGTGTTCAAGTTGAAAAAGAATTAAGCCAGGCTATTAAAGATTTTAACGATGCGATCGAAGTTGGTCTCAAGGTTGCGGATCTCACACAGTTGCGCGATGCGTTAGCTGATGCCAATGACGCAAAACTTGGCGTTACTGTTGCTGACTCTGCGGATCTCGTGGCACAAGGCAAAAAGTATGTCACTGCTTCTCAGCTTGCAGAGCTAAACATTCTAATCGTTGAGTCACAAAAATTGATTGCATCTGGCCCGGCTAGTACGGATCAATCTATGGTCGATGCTTTGGCTCTCGAATTAAAGAATGCTATTGACTCATTTGTTGCACATGCAAATAGCCAAACCGGAACCATGCCTGCTAGTACGGCTGGTCTCGATGCTATACTCAAAAATGCAGAAGATTTGGCTAGCAATGACGATGTTGTAGTTCTTGCCCCTGGTGCGTCTACAAATCCAAATCAATATGATAAAGGTGTAATCTTTGTTCCAGCTCACGAAAAAGAAGCTCTTGATGAAGCTATTGATCAGGCCAAAAAAGCTCTCGAATCTAAAAATCAAGATCAAATCGATCAGGCTATGAAAAATCTAAATGATGCGTCTGCAAAATACAATGAAGCAACACAAGTCGGTACCAAAGCTACTGATCTTGTCGGCTTAGAAAATGCTATGAATTGGGCCATCGGAGCCAGCGTTGGCGTTTCTGTAATTGATCAAACTGATCCAGCAAAAGTCGCTAAAGGTGTTAAATTTGTAACTTCCGAAAGAGCAGATGCCTTGACTTCTCTACTTGCTCAGGCTAGAGATCTTATGGCAGCTGATTCTGTTAGCCAAGCTGATGCTGATGCGCTTACTGCAAAATTGCAAATAGAAATCGTAGTATATAAGGATAGCATCAAGGTGGGTACCAAAGCTTCTACTGCAAATACAAAAACTCTACAAACTGCTATCGACAAGGCGAAGGCAGCTAAGCTTGCTGCTATTATTTCCGAAGACGGCAGTACAGTTCCAGCTGACGAATATTATGTAACGCAAGCACACGTCGATGCTTTGGATGCGGTAATTGATGAAGCAGAAAAACTGATCGCCACTGCTCCAAGCACAAGCCAATCTAGTGCAATAACCAATCTTACTAACAAACTTAATGCCGCTATTGTAACTTTTGAAGATGCGAAAAAACTTGGCTCCGTTGCCGCTGATGTTACAGAATTAAAAGCTGCGGTTGATCTTGCTAACGATGCCAAAACAGGTATTGTGGCAAGCAACGATGGAGCCTATTTGGCAGAAGGAACTAAGTATGTTGCAGTAAGCCATATCAATGCCCTAAATGATGTAATAGAACAGGCAAATGTTTGGATTCAAAATCCTGCAAAAGTATCGGATCAAGCTGTTATCGATGCTTTAATAGTAAAACTCAATCAGGCTGTAAGCACATTTAAATCTGCAATTCAAATTGCTGTTGCGCAAACTGTAGACTTTACAGAGCTCAATACAATTATTGCTCATGCAAATGAGATCGTCAATTTGTATTCTATAATAGATGATCCAGTAAATAATGTAGACAAAGGCTTTAAGTATATCAGTAAAGCAACTCAGACTGCTCTCCAAAATGCTATTGCAGAGGCGCAAGCAGTGGCAGATAATTCAGATGCGACTCAAGAGGAAATTAACTCTGCCAGCGTTGCTCTCAATTCGGCACTAGTTAAGTTTGAGGCTAGCATTCAAACTGGTGCGAACCCTTATACGGCAGATGTGGCTGTTGCAGATGCAAAATCTCGCCTCGAAGCTCCTAGCGCGTTTAAATCTCTTGCTCAGGCAGATAACGAAACTGAAGAACAGGCCAAAGCAAATATATTGGAACAAGCAAACAATATTGTTGTACCAACCTCTGATATTACGGGTGTTACTCCGGTAATTAATCAGGTCGATTTTGTTGCAGCTATCGAAGGAACAGATGGAACACCAAACGGTACTAATGGTTCGTATAAATTTACTGTTGCGTTATCTAAAACTGCTGACGATGGAGTTACTGTTTCAACCGACCAAACTGCCGAAATTAATGTGCCTATCATTGCAACATTGTTTGACCAAGAAGTTGAGGATAAAAAACTTGCTGCTGCTGCCAAAGCTGCAATCGAGGGTGCTGATATAATTGTTGAGCAAAAGGATGCGGAAACTCTAGACGCGGCCATTGCCGCAGTTCAGGCAAAAATTGATGAGCTAGAAAATGTTAAAGGTGTTAAAAATCTAGTCGTAACTGTTACCGCAACAGCGGACGGATTTACTGCGGCTACAAAAGGTGATACGGCAAATCCAAATGGAGCAGACGGATCGCTAGACTTTACTGTATCGATTGTTCGCGGTACTGCAACTGAAAACGTTGAGAAAACGGCAGTTATAGAATCGACTAAATATACTGTAGAAAAAGAAATGGCCGATGCGATGGCAATGCTCCAAGGTCTGATTACAAGTGACGGATTTACTCCGATCGATCAGGTGGTGGCAACTGGACAAAACGATTCTGCCGAAGAAGCTGCAAAAAGCATGAAGACCCAAGTGGAACAACTGCTTGCCGATGCCAATATTGATTCGCTTAATGTTGTAATTAATCCAGGCGAATTTAATCGAGCAACTGCAGGTAAGGACTTAGATATTGAAGGTAGAAACGGACACTTTAAATTTACTGTAACGCTGGAAGCCAAAGATAACACTATCCCATCTCAAACAACCGAGACTGCGACTGTTGTTATAACAGCAGAAAAATTTGATCAAGAGGCAGAAGATTTACGACTCCTAGCGATTGCCAAAGACGCTATTACTGCGGCCGAAATAACTGTCTTGCAAGCTGAGGCAGAAACTGTAGAGGCGGCTGTAGTTGCAGTACAAGCGAAAGTTAACGAAATAGAAGGCGTTAAAGATGTATTGAAATTAACTGCAACTGTCTCCGCAACTACAGCTGACTTCACTCCAGCACAGACCGGAACAGCTCCTAACAATGCCGGTACCGATGGCGTATTAAATTATACTGTAACATTGGCTCGCGAAACTGCAACCGATACTCTCGTAACTCCTGCCATAATTACAGCAACTGTTTATACTATAGAAGAAGAAGTTACCGAAGCCAAAGATTTGATCAATAAAGCAATAGATGATGCATCATTTGTCGCTCTTCAACAAAATGTAGAAAACAACGAAAACAATTCCAAAGACACATCGATGGCGGGTGTTAAGGCACAAGTGGATCAAATGCTTTTGGCTGCAGGAATTGACGATGTGGACGCAACTATTAATGGCGGCACATATACACCAGCTGTTGCAGGTGCGGATCAAACAGCAAACGGTACCGATGGATCACTTAGCTTTACTGTAACTGTATCTGCCAAAACTGATTCTAGCATTACTGCGACTACTAAAGATTATATGATTAATATTCTATCACAAAAGTTTGATCAGGCAGCTGCGGATAAGGAACTTGTAGATCTTGCTATTACAAAAGTTAATGATGGAATTTTAGAATCGATTAGCCAGTTTGATGCTGCAAACGAAACAGAGGCAGCAGAAACTATTAAAGGTAAGTTAGCAGATTTTCCTGGCTTTGAGGCTCCAATCATTATTTCTGTCGAGGTGATTGCTTTTGAAGCTGCAGTATCGGGAACTCCGGGCTCTACTGAAGGCGCTGACGGTTACGTTGATTATCGAGTTACTTTAACGAGAGGTGACTATAACTCAACAAGTGGAGACAAGAGAGCGATAGTTAAGGCCGCGTCATATGCACCAGAGCAAGAAATCGCTGATGCGAAAAACTTAATCACAGATCATGTGTTTACGGCTATCAGACAATTAGAAGCGGATGGATCTGATGTAACAGAAATTACTGCAACTGAAAATCTTCAAAAACAAGTCGAGATACTTCTTGAAACAAAACACATGAATGGCGTTGAACCAACAGTTGTTAAAACTGAATATAAGGAAGCCAAGCCTGGTGCGGATGGATATATAGGAGAAAATGGTAGCTATTCGTTTGTAGTCAATATTGTTGCAAGATTGAATGATACAATAAGCGATGTCATAACTGGCAAATCCGTGGATATTATTGCATATCAATTCGACCAAGCTGCTGCAGACAAACAAGAAGTTAACGATGCCCAAGCCGCTATCGAAGAACTTCCACTGGCTGATTATGGATTAACTCAAGTTGATCATGGCGATGTGACATTGGCACGTGCAAAAGTTGAAGAAGTTATTGCGGGTATGAATATGCGTTTGATCGCTTTGTATGCGGCTCCAGAATTGAAGTTAACGGTAGTAGATGACACAGAAAATCCATACGTTGAGGCTCAAAAAGGTACGTTAGACAACGTTGCAGGAGTGGATGGCGCATATAACTTTACGGTTGAGATAGAACGCGGAACAGCGACGGGAACTACAAAAATGATTTCGGCTCCGGTTAAGGCGTTAGAATATTCTAGTGACGACAGAGCGCAAGAAGCGATAGATGCGATCAACGCGGCAGTTATCGATGCAGTTCTACAAACTAATCCTACAGACGATGCGGCGGCCAAATTAGATGTTATAGCTCATCTAGAAACAGAAATCGAAAAAATCATTGCAGCTCATTCGGTAGACAGTTTTGTAATTCAACCTGACGGATATTATGCTCCAGCAAAAGAAGGAGTCGATATAAACAGTATTCCAGCACCGTCTGGAAATGACAACGCGGGTATTCCAGGTCAATATGACTTTACTGTAACAGTAACAGTGGGCTCAACTACTCTAGTAAGCAATAAGCAAACTATTGTTATTAATCCTATTCCATTTGATCAAGTTAAATTTGACCAAGAAAAAATTACCGAGGCATTACAAGCAATCGAAGCTATTACAGATATTGATACTTACTTTGGATTAAATCAAGAAACTCATGTAGATGCGGCGACTACAAAGGCCGCGGTAACAAAAACAATGGAAGATTTGATGAATAGCCTAGGCACCAACGTAGCTGTGACCATAAATGAAATTTTATATACAGAAGCTAAAGCGGGTACAGCGGGCGATGTAAATGATAACCTTGGCGTTAACGGTAGTTACTCATTCACCGCCACATTGTCTAGAGGTACTCAATCAGAAGATAGCCGAAATATTGTACCTCAGATTATCGCAACTCCTTATACTGCAGCAGATAGCGTGGCTGAAGCACGAGATCTCTTAAATAAGTATCTCGAAACCAATTCATTTGTAATACAACAAAAAACTGCAGCAGATACAGAACAGACTGCTCATGACGATATTATGGCCCAAATCAAAAATCTATTGGGCGAGATTGAAGTAGATATTACGATTACTAAGGAAACCTTTAATCAGGCAACAGCTGGTTTTGACGGTGACGCAGATGGTGCACCTGGTAATTATGACTTTACGCTTGTTGTTAGCAGCGGTACAGAATCTGCCAAAATTAATGACGGAAGAACTA
The DNA here is from genome assembly GCF_030708075.1 of Candidatus Epulonipiscium viviparus. Taxonomy (GTDB): domain Bacteria; phylum Bacillota; class Clostridia; order Lachnospirales; family Cellulosilyticaceae; genus Epulonipiscioides; species Epulonipiscioides viviparus. The sequence continues at coordinate 106,668 of NZ_CP117982.1, forward strand.
TATTCGCAACGATTCTATCATACAAGTTTGATCAAGAGGGGCAAGATAAAGCTGCGATCAAAGCCACGATTAATATCATTGAAAATATGGCTGTTAGCACCTACAAGTTAAATCAAGATTCGCATAACGAAATTGATAAAGCGCGAGTAGAAGTACAGAACGAAATCAACAACGCTATCATAAGAACATTGTCCGCATCTGCAACTGAAATAGAAGCGGTTGTAAAAGATGTTGCAGAAAAATTTGTAGAAGCACAAACTGGAACGTATGATAACACTGCGGGTACTAACGGAAATTATTCGTTTACTGTAGATGTAACACGAGGCGGAAGAGAGCTTACTTCGACCAAGGAGTTGTCTGCGGTTATCGATGCGAATGAATATGTTGATACAGAGGGGCCTACGTATACAGTGGCTGGTAATGACGCGACTGGATTAAGCGCAGATAAAGAAACGCAAACAATAACAATAACAGTGACTGGCGCAGATGCTGGAGAAGCTGGATTACAATATAGCTTAGACGGCGGAGTCACTTGGGGCAATTCAAACAAGTTGAATATCACAGACAACGGCGCATACGTTCTTGTAGTTAAAGACTCTGATGAAAATCTATCTGATCAGAGAACGAATATTCAGATAACTGGTATTATAACTGCAGCTGAAAAAATCGAGCAGGCACGAGTAGCTGTGGAGGCCGAAAATGCATTTGCCGCTGTATTAGCGCAAGACGCTGCAAGCACTGCCGCAAAAGCTAAATTGCTAATTCACGCAAAAGCAAATGAGCTTATACAAGGTGTAATAGACAGCTTGGGAGCTGAAGTGGGTAAAGGTCTTGTTTGCGAAATTACAGAGATCGAGTTTGTGGAGGCAATAACTGGTGTATGGGACGATATAGAGGGTACAGATGGTAGCTATAAATTTACTGTTAAGATATCTAAGGGTGATCAATCGGTAGATACCAAAGAAATTACAGCGCCTATTGAAGCAAATCATTATGTAGATACCGAAGCTCCTGAATTTGACATTTCTCATACTTTAATCAATGATTCTGAAGAAGCTGCCATCGCTGTTAATGTGACAGGAGACGATATACTCGATGTCAATCTAAAATACAGTATAGATGAACAGGCAACATGGCAAGACTTCAACGAATTTGTAGTGAACGAAAATAAGACTTATACTATTTATGTGAAAGATGATGAAGGAAACATTGGAAGCAAATCCTATGAAGTTACAAATATTATTAGCCCTGAGCAGAAAAATTTGACGGAGGCGGAAAACTTGATCAATACAAAGACATTTGAGATAAAGCAAGTAGATGCAGAAACTACAGGCACTGCTAGCGCGACTATACAAAAAGCAATTTTAGATTACTTGGCAACTAAAAGCATAACCAACATTGCAGTTATTGTGAGAGGGTCTGCGACAGACTTTGTTGCAGCGGTGGCTGGTGAAGATGTGGATATTATAGGTGGCGATACACAAACTGCCAATCTCGGTACAGACGGAAGCTATCAATACACAACTACTCTTAGCATAGCCAATGTTAAAACTACGGCAACAACAGAAAAGCAAACAGCGAAGATTATCGCAACAAGATTTGACCAAGAAGCGGCAGACCAAGCGAAGGTCGATGCTGCTAAGAAAGTGATAGAAGACGCTGTTACGGCGGGAACATTTAGCATACCGCTTACTCAAGCAGAATCTGCAGATGTAACTCAAGCATCAGCAGTTGTGAAAAACGCAATTACCAAAATGTTAGAGGACGCAGGTATAGCGTTCCTAGACAAAATCAACGTAACAGTTACAGAGAAAGACTTCAATCCTGCGATAGCTGGTATGCCAAACAACACAGTTGGAACAGACGGTAAATTTACGTATAGCGTAACGCTTGGAAGAGAAACTCTTAAACTAGATGACTCAACAGCAACAGTAACTGCAACAGCTGGCGAAACCGCCGCGCTTGAATCTGTGATTACAGCAAGTCCGTATGATTCTGACTTATTTGTAAAATGGAAAGGCGGAGAGCCTAGCGTAGATGCGGTATTGACTCAGTCTGCGGGCGGAACTATTACGACGGGTACGACACTAGAGGGATATCAAGAAATGTCGATCAACTTCTCTAGAACAGATGCATATGACTTTGCAGAATTAGAAATTACGCAAGGCGAAAAAACAATTTGGAAAGATAAATTTGAACCAGTTTCCGCGAGAACACTTGCACCAGATGCGTGTTTATGGCCATATCGCGACGGATCTAGTATTATGGTAGACGGAACATTGGACAATATCGATACGTCTTCTATTACAGGTAGTAACGATACGTTGCTAGATGTAGGAACAGAAGTGGGTATCAAAGTTACTGTTACCACCGATACAAACGAAAAACACATTCTTACTGGTACCTATACTATTACGCAATCTGATTTTGACAATGCGACATATAAGGGCGCTATTGTTGCTGCACCTACATTTATTCCAGAAACTGGTGCGTTTGATACAGACATGACTGTTGAGATAGTAGTACCTGAGAATACCACCATGTATTACACAACAAATAACGCAATACCAGACGATACGCTAACAGGATATACTACAAATCAAACTGTAACACTTACCGAAACCACCACTATTAAGGCCGTGGCATATGACAAAGCAGGCGTAAAATCTACAGAGGCAACTCAGCTATTTACCAAAACTGATAAGACAGGATTATCGGCATTGATAGCCGAGGTTCAGAAAAACTTAGACGAAACTATTTTGAGTGATCGTGGCGGAGTGGACGTATTCGTTAAAGATCAGTGGGTTGATCAAGCAGAAAAAGATGCGTTGGCCGCAAACATTGCAGCAGCTCAGGCGGTTATAGATAATGAGTATGCAACGACAGAAGAAATTGCAACGGCGATAGAGACTCTTACAGCTGATCAAGAAAAATTTGATACAGAGGCAAAAGAATTTGGTAAGATGGACATTGCGTTCGCGGCAGAGGCGTTTACTGTTGTACCAGCAGGCAGCGATTATCCAGGAACTAATTACAACGTAACCCAAGTAAATTATAGATTGGGCGAAGCGGTAACAAGCGTCGATATACTTGTAACCAAAAACGGTCTAGCTATCTGGAGACTTTCCGAAGATGAGTTGACTGCTAGTGAGACCGCAAGCTGGCAGTGGCCGCTAAGAGATGCGAGCAGCGTTATGCCGTTCTTCGCGGGGTCTATGGACGGGGCAACCGAGATGGCGATGGGTGCGATAGTTCAAGAGGTTAACAATGGAAAATATTTGTTAAATCCTTATGACAAAGTAACAGTGGTTTTAACGGCGGAAGGGCCAAACGGAACAACTATAGTAGACCAAGAATATACTGTACCGGCAAATACAGACGAATTTGAATATAAGGCATTTAAGTCTGAAAATGCGGACGCAGTAAGAGTAGCAGCAGCAAACCTAACCAAACCATTTACCATTAGCCCTAATGCCACAAATGTTGTTGAAGATATCAAAATGCAAGCCAAAGAAATTTTGAAAAACTACCCTACGACAGAAGATGTTGAAATAGAAGTATTGGCAAAAGAGCAAGCCAGATCTTCGTCTAGAACCAAAACCTATGACATTAAGATTTTGCTCCGAAATGGTGGGGCTGTCAACACAGGCGAAGCATACAGCGATTCACAAACTACAGCAGTGGGCGTAATAGCGAGCAATATCATAACAGAAGTGACCGTACCAGATGTAAAAGTTCTTGTGGGTTATAGCACAGATCAAATCAAAGCAAAACTTCCGCAAACATTAGAAGTGAAAACAAGACATGTCGATACAGGCGTGACATCAACTACAACTGTGCCGGTAGAATGGACTCTTTTGAGTGACAACACCGCAACAACAGGCGAATTAGAAGCTGTGGCAACGTTATCTAACCCGAACTTTGGATTTGCAGAGGGCGTGACGATTCCTAATTTGAAAATTACAGTGGAGCCGGTTAAAATAGAGGCCGTGGATATTGCGATCACAACTGATGTACCTGCAATCGGCAATGCCAGCGTAGGCGATATCTTGACAGCGCAACTTACAACAGAAGAAAATATGAGAGTGGATGTAGAGTATCAGTGGTATAGATCTGATGTGCAATCAACAGCAGGATCAGACAGTGTTATTCCAGCTGGGGCAGTAGCGATTGAAACCGACTCGGCAAAAACAAGCGTATATACGGTAACAGTTGAGGACATCGGCAAATATTTATTCTTGCAAGTAAAATCGAAAGATGAGCAAACTACGGTTCCGGCACAATTTATTTCGGGATCTACAGGACTTGTCACCGCAACTGCCGCCGACCAAGAAATCGTGGATAATGCGATAAAAGAAGTGGAAGCAAAATTACCAGAGTTTTATGGTTTGACTTATGATGTACACACAACAGAGGAGATTGCACATAAGCAAGTTTTGGATGCAATTACGTTGTTCTTAAATGTACAAAATATGGAAATGGTAGTTACTGTAAATGGAGTTAACTTTGAGAAAGCACCAACATGGGATGAAGTACCAGAGAACACCAACGGAGTGGATGGTAAGTATCAATTTACCGTTACAATAGAAAAAGGTGGCGTATCAAAAACTACATCAACGTTGACTGCAAATATCGAAGCACCAGATAAGAAAATCGATACGGCAGAAAAGCTTATAGCAGCACTCAAAGAAGCAAACATCAAGGATCATGCAAACACAGTAACTATTGGCGAGGGCGCAAATATCGTATTGAATCAAGGCGTAAATATTGGTGAAAAGGTAACGCTTGTTATTCCAGACGGAACTAGTTTGAGATTAAATTATGGTGCGGCGATAAATCAGGCCGGCACTATAGAAGTTCATGACGAAGAAAACTTCCGATATGTTATGAACGCTATTGGTGGAAAAACAAGCATAGGCACCGAAATTACATTGAATTCTGAATTAAAAATTGAGAAGAGCGGTACTCTTACCACAACCAATGACCAGAAGCTAGTTTTAACGAACGGTGCGCAAGTCACTAGCAATAGCGCGGCACGAGTTACCATCGAAAATATTGAGATTACAGGATACACAAAACATGCGATCGCAACTCAAGACTCTGCAGTATGGGAAATTAACAACGTAATATTTACCCAAGATGAGAACTATGACGACGACGATTCTGCGGCAATATCTATTAAAGGAACTACAGCGAGCGTTGAGATGTCTAATACTACAATTAATGCGAACTGGCAAGACGAAACCAACAACTATGGCGTATTGCTAGAAGATATCAACACCATAGACGCGGCGATAGGAAACAAGACGTTCCAATGCACCGGGGATATTGCAACTACTAACCCTAAAGTGATATATAACTGGCTTAACCAAATTATGGTAGATCGCATTTTACCAGGAAGCTATGAAGCGCAACAAATCATTCCGGTTGATAGTTCGGCAGGAAATCAAGGGCAGCCTAACTTACCAATGGTATTTAATGGAGAAGATCCAGCAGGCAATGCGATTACTATTGAAAATATCACTTGGTCACCTAACCTAAACGATTTTACAGACGATAACCAAGGTCAGTTTGTATATACAGCCAATATCCCAGAGGAGTATTATATAAACTCAGGAGACATTACAATTACTGTCGATGTTGTCGCAAAGGCAGATGTTTCGACTTTCGTAGAATTAAAAGAGGCGTTAAATCGATATCCAGATCCATCTCAAAGCGCAACGATCACTTGTGTCGCAGATTTTGAAATAGAAGAAAGCCTGGTGTTCCCATCTCACGTAACATTGCTAATAGCAGACGATGTGGAAATTACGAAAGTAGACGGAATTACAATTACGGTTGGAAATGCGTTGAGTTTTGTGACTGTATTTGAAAAAATTGGTGGCGACATAATTTTAACAGAAGAGATTACGCTTCTCGAAATGCTTACACCAAAAGATGGCGAGGATATATCTGTAACCGGAGGCGCGATCACCAACAAAACTGCAGATGCTATATTTAGCGTTGGCAACTATAACTTGACATTTACAGGAACCGATATGACAACAAACAAAGCATTGGCTAACATGGAAAATGCGATCGGTACACTAACATTGGATGGAATCACAGCAGAATTTACGAAAACCCTCGATGTAACTCAAGGTGGATTAACAATCAAAGGCGAAACAATGTTTATTGGCGACACAGTGGCGGCAAAAGCAAACGGAGGCGTTGTTAAGATTTTGGCAAACACAGCGTTTAGAGCCAACCCTGCATATAAGGGATACCATGTGGAATCTCTCGGTGACTACGAAAACTTTGAAGCCGATGCATCGGTAGTAGATAACGGTGCTAAAATCTTTGTAAAGGTTGCGCAAGCGAGCGAGTTGTTAGATGCTCTTGGAAGAGGATTCGATGTAGAGGGCGAAGTTAATGATACAATAGGTGATATTGTAGTTAGAGAAAATCAGAAATTGACATTATCTGGTAACGGAGATATCGCGTCTGTGACCAACGCCGGAACCATAACCTTTGTTGATAAGGCACGCATTACTGGCAGTAATCTAGAGAATCAAGGAACAATGACCGGAACAGATATCGTGGTAACGGCAGCAGATGGCGAGCTTATCAACAGTGGAGTTCTCAATGCGACAGGAATTGTGGAAGCATACCAAGAAATTAATAACAGCGGTAAGCTATCTGCTATAGGAAAAGCGCGTACAACAAAAATAGTAAATAGTAATGAATTTACAGTGGCTGAAGTAGAAGCAAAAGATATTGATAACAATTCTGGTACATTGTTGGTTAAAGGCGATGTAGACGCAAAAACCGGTACCATTATCAATGCGGCGACATTTAGAACAGAAGGCGGCACAACAGCGGCTAATATCATTGAGAACAAAGGTTCATTTAGTTCTACTGGAAAAATAACAGTTATAACATCTGTAACAAACGACAAAACAATCAATGCGGGTGACGGTTTTGATGCTGGAGCGTTAACTAATAACAACAATGGTGACATTAGCATAACAGGTGACCTAAAAGCTACATCCATTACCAACTTCAACACAATTAGAGTTCCTGAGGGGCACGTGTCTGTTAGTAACGATACTTATAACGAAGGCACAATGACATCAAAAAGCTTTAAAGGTGAGTCTACATTTGAAAACGTTGGTTCTTTCGCTAGCTTTACTTCTGGAGATACAGTAATCAATGGTCATGCTACAAACGATAAGTTGATGATTGTTCATAGTTTTAGTGCGGCAGGATTTGACAATACAAAAGACGCAGACTTTACCGCTCGCACTGATGGTTCATCTGTTACTACTGTAATTGGAGATATTACTAATGACGGAACAATGAAGACAGATGTTTTAGAGGCTCGTGCAAAAATTATAAATACAGACGACTTGATTGCAAATGGAAAAATAACAGTAACAGGATCGCTGACAAACAGTGGACCAATAACCGCAAATGCAGGAATGGATGCGAGCGGAGGAATTGTTAATAACCTTGGAGCAAGAATAGATTCTAAGTTGGACACTACTGCGGGCACAATTGTAAATGAAGGATCTATTGAGGTGGCTGATCTAGTAACTAGCAAGTTGCTTACCAACAACGGCTCATTTACAGTGGTTGGCGACGCTATAACTGCAGAGATTGTCAACACAGGTGCATTTACTATTGCTTCGGGAGGCAAAGTTTCCACAGCTTCAAATATTACCAACGACGGAACAATTGGTATTACTGGAACACTTACCCCAACTGCACCTATCAAGATCACTGGTAATCAGTTGACAGGATCAGGTACGTACCCTGCCGTAATTAATGGCATTACGATAGAAACAAACGGAACCGGAGCGCCTATGTTGGGGCACACTCTCAGTGTTAATGTAATTGATAACACCAATTCGGGAAGTAATACAGGAACTGTATTTAAGCCTTCTGCAAATGATTTAACGTATAAGTGGGGACGATCATCTAATGATAATGTAGGTGGGTCAGATGATAGCAACCTAGCAAATACCGATGCGACATATCCACTTGTTGATGCGGATAAAGGCAAATATATTTTCGCGACTGTTACTGCAAAGGATTTTGCAAAAGTGATAATTAACGAGGGTACGACTATTACGCTATCTCCTATTGCTGGATCTTTAGAAGAGCAGTATATCAACGAAGCAATTGCACAAATCGCAGAGGCAGTGAAGAGAGGCGACTTTAAATTAACTCAGGACGAAGCTTCAACAGCCGAAGATGCTCTAGTGGAAATAGACAAAAAAGTTCAAGTGATTATGAGTGGATTAACCAATGGAGTAACAGCGGTAGTAACAACAAGCACCGAGCCTGGAAGTTTTGTTGCAGCAACAACAGGAACTCCAAATAATCAATTTGGGGTTAATGGTTCATATACTTTTGATATAGCATTTGAAATGGTAGGAAGTACTATTACGGAGACCGGAAAAACAACGCAAACTGCCGAAATTCAAGCAAACGAATTTGATATATCTAATTTCGTTGCGTGGAGAGATGATTCATTGGCGGCATCTATAGAAAATGTACTCTATGATGTACCGGCTAATGGTTCTTATGCTGATAGTAGTTATGATGCAATAGAGATCAATTATGAGCATTTGGGTGCATGGACTAAACGTTCGCTCGAAATTGAGTTGATCTCTACACCTGCAGGACACGAAGATATTGCTCCTGGAATAATTTGGACAGATGCACAAGCAAATGGAGCGAGATCGCTATTGCCTACTGAATGGGTATGGCCAGTGCGTGATGGAAGAGACTCGCTTGGTAATGTGAGTCCTAACGTGAATGATTATACAAACACCAACGAAAGTTTGATCCCTGCAGGTTCATTGATAGAAGTGAGAATTACCGTAGAAAGCGACGGAGGATCTCAAATTCTCAAAGATAGTTACACAATAAAAGATAAGAATGTTACTGATGCGTTATATTCTCCAGAAATGGATGCGTATAATGAAGAATTAAGAGCTTTGGTAGCTCAAGTGAGCACAATAGACTTTGGTTTAACGCAAGAAAATGAAAATACCAAAGACGAAGCTATAGCGAAAGTGAAAGCAGTGATAGAAGCTCTACCAGAAGTTATAAATGGAGATATAACAGTAACAGTAACTAGCGTCGCATTTAACGCGGCAGAAGCAGGAGATCAATTTAATATTTCTGGCGAGAACGGAGAATTTGTGTTTGATGTAGAATTTGCGAAAGGTAAGATAGTACCTCAAATTCAAACAGCAAAAGCTGTAAGCGCAGAAATTGATGCGACAGACTTTGATACTGCAGTTATCGATTCATTTATTACTGTTAAAGACGAACTAAGAACACTCTCTAAAGATGATCCTAGCAATACGCAATTGGCGTATCAGCAAATGATAATTGATTATGCGATACATCAAGATGTGGAATACGTTGAGTTCTTGATAACAGATACGCATGGAAAAGAGCTATGGAACGATAAGATAGAAAATCCGGAAATTAATGTTAGCGAGTGGTTGTGGCCATATCGTGATGCAAGCGAGCTGATGGGAACCAATGGTGGCACATTATTTAATATAGATAAAGTGGCATTGGATAATATGCTGAAAAATGAAGCAAATACTGAAATTGTAAAAGCGAACACCGGTCTCAAAATTTTACTAAAAGTGAAGACGCCAGGTGGTGTAGTATATCAAATTCCAAATCCTATTTCATATATGATGACAGACAATGATGTAATACTAGCTACGTATAAGCCAGCTACAGGATTAGCGGAGTTACAACTTGCTATTAATCAGGCAATTGAGTTTAAGGATGCAACTCACTCTTCCGAAGATGGATACGGTCTGGCAGTGGATGATAAATTTGCAACAGCAGCAATTATAGAGACATTTAATGCAGCAATTGACAAAGCACAAAACGTAGCATTACCTGGATCTACAGAAGATGAGTTAAAGTTTGCAAAACATGAATTAGAACAAGCGCGCAAGATATTTAACGACTCACTACAAGTTGTAACACAGAAAATAGAGCTAGAAATTACTCTTATTCCAGATGCTATAGACCTACTGAAATCTGCAACACCAAGTGATAGCTCAAACATTGTTGATAACCAAGATTGGGTAACTGAGGACGAATATGATGCATTTGACGATGTGATAAAACAGGCTGAAAAAGATTTGAGCGGCACCGTTGACCTAGCAACTACAAGAGCAACATTGTTAGAGGCCGTGGACGTATATAAAGAGGCCATTGCAAGAAATAAAGAGAATATATCATTTATCAAGTGGGCGGAAACGCCGTTCACAATAGCGGCGACGGGTACAGCAGATCCGAACAGCGAATATGCAAATAATCCGTATCAGTTGTTGCAAATTAATTTTGATAGAGAAACCCAAACAAAACTGAAAGAAGTTAAGTTAGAGATTATGAATTCTAGCGGCACTTCAGTTTGGACAGATGTGGTTTCATTGGAGAGTAAAGCCAGAGCATTGCCTATCCAAGACTCTAAGTTATATTGGCCATATAGAAAATTGTTGGCAAGAACAGTAACAGACCTTGATGCGATTATACCTGATAATGATCAATTGGTGGACCCAGGTAGCTATACAATAAAAATAACGGCAACAGCAACAGACGATACGCCGTTTGATACTGCAGATAACAAGATTTATAGCATCGAGAGAAAGTATACAGTAACAGAGGACGATATAAAGAACGCAACTTATGCAGCATTGAAATGGGATGGTAACGAAACCGGAACTGGCACTCTTGATGCTATCCTCGAACAAACTGAAGACGGAACCATTACTGCAATAGCACCTGAAACAGCTGGAGAACCAAACGCATCTTTAAATTATCAATTGATGAAAATTAAATATGATCAATTTGCAGATGCGGATAGGGTTATACTAAAAATCTCTAAGACTGGAAAACTTATATGGCAAGAAACTAAACTTAATGAAAGCGTGGCACAAGATCAATATTGGACTTGGTCATATAGAGATGCGAGCGGGCAAACACCTGGGGCTAATGAGGACCTTACCAACTACGAAGATAATGACGATAATATAGTAACTATTGGACCAGTTAACTTTATAATGGAGGCACAAAAAGACGGCAAAACTTTGGGAGAGCCTCTTACTGGAACCTATTTTATCACTGATCAAGATATAGCACTTGCGTCAACAAGTAACACATTGCAGGATATCGCAGAGCAGTTGGCAATAAAAGATTATACTCTAACACAAGAAGAGGCGACGCCATCTGCTTATATTGCAGATGTGGTAAAAACTCGAGTTGAAAAATATGTAGCTGAGTATGGTAATATAGGCATAACTGTTGGAGATGTCGAGATAGACAACTTTAAGCAAGCTAAAGAAAACGTGTCTGATGGTGTCTATGACTTTACAGTAGAGTTAACGAAAGGCAGTGAGACAGAAACACTTGCCAAAACAGGCAATGTAATTATTCAATTAGATACAATACCTGATACAGAAGAAGAGTTGCACAAAGCGATCGAGGTGGCAAAGGAAGGAACTACCAAAAAAGAAAGAACTATTGAGATAGGAAATCATGTCGTCGAACTGACTAGAGAACTTACAATTCCAGAAAACGTCATAATTGAATTTACCGATGATGGAACATTTTCTGGTGGGCAAACTATTATCAACTATGGAGAACTTATAGTTGAAACAGCCTCAAACCTCAACGAGCTACTGCAAGCAACTAAGAGTGGAGGATTGTTAATTTTAACAGGCAAAGATAAAGCGTTAGAACACGAGGCTACGGTTTTAGAAGGTGCCACATTAGAATTAGACTGTGAATTTACCATTAACGATGGCGTTAGTATTTTGAACAATGGAACAATAGAAGTCCATGAAGCGCACACATTAATGCAAGTATTAGATAGTAGCAAGGTAAAACCTAGTATAAGCGGAGAGAAAAGAAACCAAATTAATCTCCTCGGTAAAGCGATTATGCCAGAATCATTTACAATTAATGGAAATACTAACTTGTTCTTCATTAACGGAGGATCCTTAACTTTTATTAATCCTATGGATCCTAATTTGGAGATAACATTCAAAGAGGGAGCTAAGTGGCATGGTATAGTTATGGATATACTAGGAGAAAACGGAGAACCCGATCAGAAGACGTATATGGAAGAGGGCGAGGTATATGAATCTGACAAAGATATGACAATTTGGGAAGTATCATATAGCCACAATCATTTTACAACTATAGGGCACTTAATGGCTCCAACAGAATCAACAATAGGAATAGAGTTTGATAATGGATATAACGAGCCTGAATTTGAATTACCAGAAATAGAGATTCCAGAAATAGAGATTCCTGATGTAGAAAACCCAGATGCTGAGCTAGAACTTCCGGCATTAGAATCTCCAAATGAAGAATGGGAAGTACCAGACTTTGAGTTCCCTGAATTTGAATTGCCTTCTATTGAGATCCCAGAATATGAGATGGAAATCGAAGAACTAGAGGAACCAACAGAGCCAACGGAGCCTGCAATGGCGGAGCCAATAGTCCCTGAAATAGAGGAACCAGCAGAGCCTGCAATAGCTTCTGCACACGTTCCTGGAATGGACGAATTAATTACTGCTATACAAACACAAGAAGAGGAAGTAGAAACTATAGCACCAAAGAAAAGTTTGAAAAACTCATTAATTGGCAAGCTAAAAAACATGTTGAGAATCTAGAATAATAAATTATGATAAGCTGAGACCCTAAAAAGTCTTGGTTTATCATTTACACCCACCGACTAGATAAAATTTATAACAAATAAGGAGAATAGCGATGAGTAAAAAAATAACAACAATGGCCATTGCAGCCCTTGTTTTTAGCGGCCTACTGAATGGAGCACAAACAATAGCGGCAACCAGAGCATCCGACCCCAGTTTTACCTATCATGTAGAGAGTAATCAGCTCGAAGTTTACGGATTAGAAGAAAATAGTATTAAAGCTATTGAAATTACATTTGATCAAAATATTACACTAGACCAAGCGTATTTTGAGGACACGCTAAATGATGGCTCGCATTATATAATTAGTAAAAATAAAATATTTGTAATAGCACCAACAAAAGACAGTTTTTTGTCCTCAACATTTTATATTGATTTAGGAATTGCGGAAGCGACATTAAATGGTATTATAGATGAAGTGGAATATATATACAATGACAAGACAGAAGTAAAAGAGCAACCATCGTACGACATAGACGATTATATAGATGGTGGTGGTGGAGGAGATACATACTGGGAAAATGTATATGTGTACGAAGCGGAAGAGCGTGGTGGCGTTGCCGAAGGAGAAATAGAAATAGAAATTTACGATGAATACGCTTCTAATGAGATAATCTACTTTGACATAGACGATAATTACATAGAGAGTGCAGTGGATTCGATTATTAAAGAATCTAAAAAAGAAGATGCGACTCCAAAGCTAAAAATTTCGCTTGAAACGTCATATGGTATTGAGGGATTTGATATTAGCCTAGATGCAGATAAATTAGAAGATTTGGTAGATGAAGGAAACGCCGAATTGGAGATTTCGACAGAAGTGGGCACCTTAGAGTTTGACGAGGAAGCATTAGAAGACTTAATAGACCAAGCGAATGGAAATGATATAAGCTTTAGAATTATTCCGACAGAAGGTACAACTAGTCGTCAACAAAGAACAATTGATGACAACGACGCATATAAGATTGAAGTCTATAAGAGAAATGATTTAATAGAAAGACTTGATGGTGAAATCGCTGTTAGTCTTCCGTTTGATTTAGGAAGAAATATGGATCCAGATGACGTTGTCGTGTGTCAAGTATTTGATGATGGCGACGTTAAAATTATGGATACAGTATATTCTACAGCAGCAGATGAAGCGAGATTTGATACAGATACACTGGGAGTCTATATGATTGCAGACATAGACTATGTAGAAGATTTGGACGATGACGATGATGATGATGATGATGATGACGATGACGATGGCGGCTCATCAGGCGGTGGCTCATCAGGTGGCGGCTCATCAGGTGGCGGCTCATCAGGCGGTGGCTCATCAGGCGGTGGCTCATCAGGCGGCGGCTCATCAGGGGCGGCTCATCAGGCGGCGGCTCATCAGCGGCGGCTCATCAGGCGGCGGCTCATCAGGCGGTGGCTCATCAGGTGGCGGCTCATCAGGCGGCGGTTCATCAAGTGGCAGCTCATCCAGTGGCAGCTCATCCAGCAGTGGTTCATCAAGTAACCAAAACAAAGAACCGATCAACTATCCGCTAATAAATCCATTTATAGATATGGTAAATCCAGCAGAATGGTTCTATAAAGATGTTTTGGATCTGTATATTGCAGGGCATATAACAGGAATGACATATAATACATTCGAGCCTCATAGTACAGCAACAAGGGCGCAGTTGGCAACGATTTTGTATAGTGTTGCAGGTAAGCCTAATGTATTAACAGCAAATGGATACTCAGATGTTATGTACTCTGATTGGTTTGTTAAGTTTGTAACTTGGACAGCAGAAAACAATTTATTTAACAGCTATGGCGACAATACATTTAGGCCGAATGCACCTTTAACGCGAGAAGAATTGGTATTTGCGATATACAATTATTCTATGTATGTCGGGATAGCACCTATAGGAGCATCTAGCGTATATGCCTTTAACGACGGGGCGACGGTTTCTAGATGGGCAGTTCCAGCATGCGAGTGGGCAATAGCAAACGGCATCCTAGCTGGTAAAGATGGTAATAGACTGGATCCAAAAGGTACAGCAACACGTGCAGAAATTTGTGCAATTATCAATAGATTTTTAACAATATACAATATAGATTAAACATATCGAGAGGGTGGAATAATCCCTCCTTTTTTATTTTTAGAAAAATCGTATAGTTGCACTCGATAACCAAGGTCTGCATATAATAAAGGAAGTGACACAATAAAAGGAGCTTATTACTAGAATGAAAACTATAATTATAATGACATCACAAGCAGACAGGTTAATAAAAGCTATGAACCAAACAAATAAATTGGGAAAATGGAAATCAACCCCTAATTATATAGCATATAGCTATCCAGATGAGGAACAAATTTCGGTATTAGAAATAATAACGATGGTTATATATGATTTTTTACATCTAGAAATTTTGATGCGATTTGCAAAAACATATCTTAGCAGGCGATCAGATCTAATAATGGAATACAAGAAGGAAATCTTTGAAATATTTATGAAGGGTAATTATCTAAAAAATGAAGAAGGGTTTTCGATGATATCATATCATTTGTTGTATACACCGTTATGCGATTTTTTAAAAAGCAACGATAGAATCAACTTGGATGGATGGATGATTTTTAGAGTACATAAGTATAAAGTTATTTTGGAAGATATTATGCTACAAACTATATATGATTATGAGACCGGTTTAAATTATATAGATTTCATGAAATATTTCAAGAATTTTAAACAAACCCAACCTGCAGTAGTAGATATTTTGCATGTTTATTGTAAAAAAGATAAAGAAATTGTTTTATTAGATGAAAAACACGAAGACAAGACCAAGCATTATTTAGAAAAGTATTGTGACGGAGTAGATTTTGTGTATGCGAAAATAGAGGATCAAATTATGCACATACTGATGCATTTATGCCCTACGGAGATTGTACTGCATAGAAATAAAAACTATAGCAATAAAAATTTTATAATTACATTACAAAAAATCTTTGAAGAATCCCTAACATTATGCTGTGGATGTGAGACTTGCAATCCTTGACACGCGATAATGGAATGAATATAATGACAAAAGATTATTAAATAGAAGGGATAACAAAATTATGTTTGAGAACAAAGTTATTTACCAAATTTATCCGAAAAGCTTTAATGATACTACCGGAAATGGTTACGGAGATATTAATGGCATCATTGAAAAGTTAGATTATATACAAGATTTGGGAGTTGATTATATATGGCTTTCTCCCTGCTGTATGTCTCCGCAAAAAGATAATGGATATGATATTTCTGACTATGTAACTATCGATCCACTTTTTGGAACTAACGAAGACTATCAAAGATTGATCACACAAGCAAAGGCACGTGGAATGAAAATTATGATGGATTTGGTTTTAAACCATACTTCTAGCGAGCACGAGTGGTTTAAGAAGGCATTGCAAAAAGATCCTAAGTATTATGATTATTATATTTGGCAAGATGCGCCTAATGCTATTGAATCCTTTTTTGGTGGATCTGCTTGGACATATAGTAAAGAGGTAGGCAAGTATTATTTGCATTTGTTTGATAGTTCGCAACCAGATTTAAATTGGGCTAATCCGGCGGTTAGAAAAGATATTTATGATATGATTAATTATTGGATCGACAAAGGCGTGGAAGGCTTTAGACTAGACGTAATTTATTTGATTGGAAAAGAGCCTGATAAGCTGATTACGGGGCATGGACCCAAGTTTATAGAATATTTAAAAGAGCTTAATGAAAACACATTCCAAGACAAGTTGCTAACAGTGGGGGAATGCTGGGGGACATCGCTAGAAGAACAATATAAAATGTGCCATGATAAAGGATTGTCAGAGGCGTTTCATTTTAACCATTTTTTGCTAAATACTGCAGATGGAAAAGACAAATGGCATACTAAAGAGCTCGATCTAAAAGAGCTTTGTGACTGTTTTGATACATGGCAAAACGAATATACTGGAGTCGAAGCATTAGTAACTGGTAGTCATGATGCGCCAAGAATGATATCGCGTTGGCTAAATGATACTCAATACCGCATGCAAAGTTCCAAGTTGCTCATTACGTTGTTTGGGTTGATGGCAGGAGATTTGTATATTTACCAAGGTGAAGAAATTGGTATGACAAACGCGCATTGGCATGATATCAATAAATATAATGATGTTGAAACACTCAATGCTTACGAACTTTTAAAGGAGCAAGGATTTGATGAGAAAACAATAATGGAAAAAATTGCATTTACCTCAAGGGATAATGCGCGCGTTCCTATGCAGTGGAATGACACATCAAATGCTGGCTTTACAACCGGAAATCCTTGGTTGGATGTGGTAGATAATTATACGCATGTAAATGCACTACGAGATTTGACCAATGAGCTTGGAGTATATAAGTATTATCAGAAGGTGATCAAGTTTAGAAAAGAGCATTATGATTGGATTAAGCAAAAAGCGAAGTTTTCAGAAGATAACGGTGTGCTAAAAATGGAAAAGCCAAAATTTACTCTTGTTGCTAATTTTACTGATCAGAAACAGGCTCATGATCTTGGTAGCACTGGAGACGTGTTATTTAATAATTATAGCAAAGTGGAAAAACAGCTTATGCCATATCAGGTTGTTGTAGTATGTAATAAATAGACAAAAAAAGTCCCCTCTAAAATTTAGGGGGGATCGTAAAATAACTTAATTAAATTAAAACTTCATTTTTCTTTTTGTAGATTTGAAGTTTTTCAACTCGGTTTCCTTTAATATTTTTTATCTCAAATGTTATACCATTGTAGTTAACTTTCACAAGATCTTTAGGTATTTCGCCCAATAAGTGAATTACAAATCCACTAACAGTATCATAATGTTCACATTCTAAATCGATATTCAGCCTTTTGTTAATATCGTCTAAATGAGCTAGCCCATCCACTAAGTATGAACCATCGTCTTGCAACGTAATAGCTGTGTCCTCACTATCATCATCTTGAATATCTCCTATTATTTCTAACATTATATCATTAAGAGTTACAATACCAGAAACATCCCCGTATTCATCACAAATAATTGCCATATGTTTTTTCTCAGCCTGCATTTCTTTTAAAAGTTTCTTTATGTTTTTTGCTTCTGGAACAATATATGGTTTGTCAAGAACGTCTTCTAATATTACTGCCTTCAATTCTCTTTGACATTTGTAAAGATGACCTAAAAATGTTTGAACATGTAGCACCCCGATAACTTTGTGGACATCCCCTTCGTATACTGGCAGTCGAGCAAAAGATGTTTCCAAAACAAAATCTATAATCTCATCAATATCTTTGGATATATCGATGGCCACGATTTCGGGTCTTGGTGTCATAACTTCATTTGCATTTTTGCCATGAAAATCCAAAATCCCCTCTATCATTTCTTTTGAAGTTACATCTATAATTCCCTCTTTACTGCCTTCATCTATTAACCGTAGAATGGATTCTTCAGATACTGATTTTTTTTCCTGTCTACGAAATAAACTTCCCCAAAAAGTAAACCTTTTGACCTGCGGTTGCCCTTCCAAATAAATTCCCCCTCGATTTGAACAAAATTAAAATATGACTTTATTATACACTATTTACATAAAAATTGCAAGTTTTAACGAATCATTTCTAAACTTGCGTCTTCGCTTTTGTGACTTTCAATAATCTGTTCTATCTCTATTTTGTTTAATGACTGCAAATCGCCAGGTATTGTATTCTTGACTGATGCGGTTGCGTTGCCAAACTCTAGAGCTGCTTTAGCATCCATATTATATTTCAATAACCCATATAGTACTCCCGAAATATAGGCGTCCCCACTACCTATTCTGTCTACAACATCTATATGATGATATGGTTTTTCTTCATAAAAATCATCATTTTCTTTTTTGTAAATAATAGAAGTAAAAGAATGTAGTTTGGGACTGTGTACGAGTCTATTTGTTGCTGCTACTATACTTATATCATATTCGTTAGCAAAGCTACGCAAGATGTCTTTTGTATCACCTTCTTTGTTAAATGTGAGTCTTGCGGTACTATCAGAGCAAAAGAAAATATCCACTAACGGTAATATTTGGTTAATACATTCGCGGGCTTGATCACCACTCCAGAGGTTGCTTCTAAAGTTTACATCAAATGAGATCAGTGCTCCTGCGTCTTTAAATTTCTTCATCATTTCTATAGCGCATTGTTTGGTGTTATGGCATAAAGCGAGCGTGATGCCTGTTGTGTGAAAGCATTTTGTTTGGGTATACATATCTGCTGGAAATTCGGATGCAACAATTTTTTGGATAGAGCTGTGTGCTCGATCATAGCAGATACGAGGTTTTCTAGGATATGCTCCATTTTCATAAAAGTATATACCAAGACGCGCATCTTTTGAGGTATCAAATAGCAGATAATCGTCACTTACCCCAACAAATCGTATTCCATTTTTAGCATATTCACCGATATCGTTTGCCGGTACTTTTGAAATGACACCAGTTCTAAGACCCAACTGAGCCACTCCACTAAGAACATTGAGCTCAGCGCCGCCTACGTTTTTTTCAAGCGAATTGCCTCGAGTAAGTCGTTCGTTCATAGGTGGTGATAGGCGTAACATTATTTCTCCAAGTGATAGTAAATCAAATTTATTCATAATCTTCTCCTTTTGTTATAATGATACATTCTATTATGGATAGTTATGAACTGTTAGTCAACTGGTAAAGTTTTGTACATAAATTTTGTTTTGATTATCACAAATAATTTTGCGTGTGATGCCAGAAAAATCAGTAATAAGCGTAATTTCTCTTTTAAGCAATGATTGGATATGCTTTAGAGTTTCAGTTGTGTACAATAAGTCTAATTCTCGTCCATCAAAAATGTGTAATATAGTAAACATATTATTATTATATTCGACTATCTCCATTTCGGGAACACTATTTTTACCAATATGATTAATTAATGTAGTTTGTATTTTTGTGAATTCATTTGAAGATGTTTTTACAGTTGAAACTGCATCCTTATTGGTATATGAAAACAAGTTCATTTCTGTGCATAATTTTTCAGTGAGATAATTTCGGATGAATGAACTGTCATTGTTAAATTCACGCACGGCCAGCATTTTTGCGATATCATTTTTTTCATAAATATCAGTCCAAATTTTAAAACCTATATAATATGGATTTAACGTACCTTTCGTGGGTGAAATTACAGTATTATGTAGTGAAATAAATTCAAAATATTTATCTGCTGGCAAATTAAGTTCGTTTAAAATTTTGTAATGCCAAAAACTAGCCCACCCTTCATTGATAATTTTAGTTTCTATTTGTGGTTGAAAATACCTATTTTGTTGCGCTACGATTTGTATTATATCAGATTGCCAACCCGTGGTATTCTGTGCAATAAAGTCTAGCAGAGAGCCCTGCGCGCAATAGCTTTTAATGGAATGTGCTGCAGTCAAAATATCTTCCACTGCAGCTTCTCCAAATTCTCTGATATATTCTCGTATGCGCTGAGAGTGATATTTAAACATGGTAATAGCGTCTTTGGAACCTTGATTTTCTGTAAAAAATACATTGTTCTTAAAGAAGTCGTTGTGGGCAAATACATGGGCAATAATAAGTATCTGAGTAAGCTGAGAATTAGTTTTTAATAAATACGCAATACAGGGATTGTTGTTTATAACAACTTCAAAAGAAGTTTTGGTAGATTTTAATCTATCAAACAATTTACCAAAGCTCCAATGTGGATAGTGATTGATAAAACCTGCATATGTCATATATCCTATCATATCAGATTTATTAACAAATTCAAATTCTTGGGGATAAAAGGACAATCCGTATTGCTGTTCTAGTGCTTCTATTTGGTTGCTATAATCCATTAATGTCATCATGTACCTCGCAATCAACTACTTTTTTAAAAACTTCGAAGATGTCAGATTTTTTGAAAATTTTGAGTGCCAAAAAATTATTGCTAGTTATATGAGCATTATACTCGTTTAAAATTACACTGGAATAATTGTTAGTTTTGATCTCGATATAGCCAAATAGATTTGAACATAAGCAAAGTTCGTTTGCTAAACTAACAGCTAAATTGTTATCATCAGTCCAGTTATCACCGTCACTGCAGTGAAAGGTATATACGTTCCAAAGACGAGGATCGTATCGTTCTTTTATGATCTCTAAAGCTTTTGTGTATCCAGAGCTGATGTATGTACCGCCACTTTCACCTTTGTGAAAAAAGTCATTTTCTGTAACTTCTTTAGCGATAGTGCTATGGGCAATAAATATCATCTCCACTTTGGCGTATCGAATTTTGATAAATTGGTACAAAAGAAAATAAAAGCTTTTAGCCATATCCTTTTTTGTTGTTCCCATAGAACCTGAGGTATCCATAATGCACACGATAACAGCATTTGAATGATTGATTTGCTTTTTGGCAAGAGATTGATATCTAATATCTTGATTAATAAACCGACCATTCTTATTGCGTATAATTTTTTCTTGAAGAGTTCTTTTTTTCGCAAACCGAGGATATATACCAGTTTTTTTGATGCCTGATCTTTTTTGAGTGCTAAAATATTCCAGATTTTTGAATTTCTTTTCATATAAGTTGGGCAATTCTAGCTGTTCAAACAGCAAAGCGAGAGCATCGTCTAACACGATTTCGCTTTCATAAATATCTAGGCCCGCCTCATTGCTAGCTTCCATTTCAAAGTCACATTTTTCATTTACCACTTCATCGCCATCGCCAATAGCAACGTATTCTGTAGAAGATCCAAATTTAAATCTATATTCCGGAAGCTCTTGTATTCTAACTTTAACAATATTGCCCGCCGCTGTTTCTGTAATACTTTCGCCTACAATTAGCATATCAATATTTTCTCTGATGCTTTTCTCAACCAATTTTCTATGCCTCTTTGCGTCGCAGATGGGAGTGTATGATACATGGTCCGAAAAATCTCTAAATATAGCCATTGTTTTAACCTCGATGAATGAAATAGGCCAGATAGTCCAATGTATCTTTGGCACATGTGGAGCAATATCCAGCTTCTATCAATTTGGCGATCATATCATCATACTTTTGGCGATCCGAGCCGGCGTTAGAATTCTCGGCAGTGACAACTCGAGTAAGCTGTTTTAATGAAGTAACAAGCTTTGTTTCGATAGCTTTTTTGAGAGGTGGATAGCAAGTATATTCTATTAAATTTCCCAAGTTAGCTTGAGTGCGCACATAGGCGGCCACATCTTGGCGAAAGCCTTTTGCAGCACTAGCAGAGATATTTAACTGCATTTCGATCTCAGTCATAAATTCTTCGGCTGTTTCGTCTATTTCATCTGAGGCAACTGCGATATCTACATAGCGATCAAATATAGCCTGGGCTTGTTCTGTGTAACTATATATAAAATTTGTGACCACATCTTCTTCCAATGATTTTTGATAATCTTTTTTCACATAGACCTCCAAAAATTCGATATATTGCTTTTTAACATTTTCAGGTAAAATCATATCTTTGATCTCATTTTCTAATACTGCCATAAAATGAGGTGGAGTTAAGCATTTCCCGCAACTAGCAAAGGCTTTTCCAAATGTTTTCATTATAAACCTAACAGAGATGCCTTTCATCCCTTCGTGTGCTACTTTAGAAATATCAACACCTGCCTCTTCGGAATTATAAATTTTAAGCTTGGTAAATAAATCAACATTATCCGAAGGAAGTAGTCTCGTTAAAATTGCAAATTGAGCAGCAACGCGAAGCGTGTGAGGTGCAATGTGTACCCCAAAATTGGTTTGTTCCAAAAATTTTTTATAAATTTTAATTTCGTCATCCAATATTAGACAATAAGGCACTTCTATTTTCACAATTCTATCCAAAATCGCTTCATTGGTCGGATCTGCTTTAAATTTATTCCATTCTGCTTCATTAGAGTGTGCTAATATGATTCCGTCAAAGTATAACATTTCTCCGCGAGAGGGAGATGGAATCAATTTTTCTTGAGTTGCAGTGAGCATTGTATATAAATACTCCACATCATTCTTAAAGACCTCTATAAATTCTATAATCCCTCTGTTTGCTGCATGAAAAGCACCGTTTAGAGAAAAAACTCGAGGGTCATCTTCTGGGTATAAATCCATTTTAGAAATATCCACAGAGCCAATCAAGATGGAGGTATCCTGATTATTAGAGTCTACAGGAGGTACCACACCAATGCCTAAACGCTTGGATACGCTAAATTTGCTAGAAGTAATTGGAAAATTTTCGTATTTACCATTAAACTCGTGAATCAATCTATATTTACACTTAGGGCAAAGATCGCCTTGTATCTTGAGACCCAAAGCATCTTCGAAATGTTTTCTAATTTGTTTTGGTATCAAATGTAATGGTTCTTCGTGCATAGGGCAACCATCCAAATGATATATAGCAGGGCTGTTTTCTAGCAATTGTTTGATCGAATCTATTAAAGAAGATTTTCCGGCGCCAACAGGACCTACTAAATATAAAATTTGTCTTGCTTCTTCGCCACCATTCGCTGCAGCAAAGAAGTAATTTTTAATGCTAGTTAAAGTGTTCTCCATTCCAAAAAAGTTGTTTTCAAAAGTATTTAGTATCAGTTGAGCATAGAGTCGTTGATGTGCAAGTTTGTATATTGTCGGATCTTTATCTAAAATATATAAGTATTCCAAGAAAGTTATATTTAAAGATTTATCAGTTTGAATTCGTGTGTCTTCTATCAATTTAAAAAAATCCATCGAAGTACCTCCGTTTTTTCTATCATTTCAAATATATAAAATTTTTGTTTAATCTATGCATATAATCAAAATATATTTAAGCTTTAGCAATAAAACGATTCAAAGCAAGCTTCTTTTGAACAAATCTCTTTATCGATGGTGAGTATCTTTAGCAGTATCAACAAACTTAGTATATTTTCCGAGCCAAGTAAGCTCAACAGTTCCTGTAGGGCCATTACGTTGCTTGGCAATAATAACTTCGCCTATATTTTTTTTATCTGTTTCTGGATTATAATACTCATCCCTATATAAAAACATAACAACGTCTGCATCTTGCTCGATGGCACCCGATTCTCTAAGATCTGATAGCATAGGTCGATGATCGGCACGAGATTCACAGGCCCGCGAAAGTTGCGACAAAGCAATTACCGGAGCATTCATCTCACGTGCGAGAGCCTTTAGTGATCTGGAAATTTCTGAAATCTCTTGCTGTCGAGACTCAGATCTAGGATTTCCACTCATAAGTTGTAGATAATCGATCATAATTAAATCTAAGCCTTTTTCCATCTTAAGCCTACGACATTTAGCTCTCATATCCATAACCGAAATCCCTGCAGTATCGTCGATAAAAACATCCGCTCCGGTAATTTTAGGAATGGCATGCGCTAAGGCATCAAAATCGGCAGTATTTAATTGTCCGGTTCGTATTTTTTGAGCATCCACGTGCGCCTCGCTACAAAGCATTCTATTTACGAGTTGATCTTTTGCCATTTCCAAGCTAAATATAGCTACTTTTTTATGATTTACAATAGCGGCAGCCTGAATTATGTTTAATGCAAAAGCAGTTTTTCCCATAGAAGGTCTTGCGGCTACCAAAATTAAATCTGAAGGTTGTAATCCAGAAGTCTTATAGTCTATGTCCGTAAAGCCTGTGGGTATTCCAGTAATTTGCCCTCCCGCTCTATTTGCTTGTTCGATTTTATTTATGGTTGTGACGATAATTTCATTGACATGTAAAAAATCATCAGTTTGTTTATTTAAGAGTGCATTAGATAATTCTGCTTCTGCGTAAGCCATAATATCAGAAATAGGCTCTTCAGCTGAATAACTTTTGTTACTAATATTAGCAGAAGCATTAATGAGACGGCGTAAATTAGATTTATCTGCAACTATGTTAGAATATTCTTTGATATGAGCTGAAGTTGGAGTAACAGCAGTCAGATTAGCAAGATAATCAAGTCCTCCAATTTGTTCGAATTGACCACGTTCTATCAATTTTTCTTTAAGCGTTATAATATCTATAGGAGTATTTTTTGCGTATAGTTCGAGAGTTGCGGCGAAAATTTCTTTATGAGTAGGGCGATAAAAATCATCTGCTGATAAAATTTGTGATGCAATAGAAATTGCATCGCCAGAATCACCGTCCATAATAATTGAGCCTAAAACAGATTGCTCTGCGTCGATACTGTGTGGTGGAATGCGCATGTTTTCCAAAATAATTTTCCTGCCTTTCGATGTAAACATTTATTTTTATTAAGTATTGACTATTTTTGTGTAATTTAAACTTGCAAAAGGAAATAACATGATCGCAAAAGTGGTTTACATTTGAGTGGTAATTTGGTATAATGAGGTAAAATATTTTTAAAATTCTATAAGAAAGATATAATAGGTGAACGACATGATAGTAATAGAAAATTTATGTAAAGTATATGATAACAAATTTGAAGTTTTAAAAGGAATAAATTTATCTATAAAAGAGGGCGAATTAATCTGCCTTCTAGGCACCAGTGGATGCGGAAAGTCTAGTCTATTAAATATTATTTCTGGACTGCTGCAACCATCTGATGGAGATATTAAATTTTATGGAAAATCTATCCTCAATACACATCCGAAAGATAGAAATATAGCCTTAGTATTTCAAAATTATGCTCTATACCCACACATGACAGTATTAGAAAATATTATGTTTCCTTTAAGAGTTGGTAAAAATAAAGTTTCCGAAGAAGAAGCAAGAAAATGTGCACATGAATATATGGAAATTACAAATATAGAAGCATTAGAACATAAGCGTCCGGCAAAGTTATCTGGTGGACAACAACAAAGAGTGGCAATAGCAGCTGCCTTGATTCAAAAACCTAAAATTTTATTGTTAGACGAGCCTTTAAATAATTTAGATGCAAAACTGCGAATAAAAATAAGAGAAGAAATTAGAAGTTTAGTAAAAAATATGAATATCACAACTATATTTGTAACACACGATCAAGAAGAAGCGCTCTCAATTAGCGATCGAATTGCATTGATGGAAAATGGAACTATTGCTCAATTTGATGATCCGCAAAATTTATATTTAGAACCAGAAAGCTTATTTGTTGCAAAATTTATGGGCAACCCACCAATAAACTTATTTATAATGAGAAAGCAAGGATCAGAATTGATTACACCAGATTTTAACATCTCTATAGATAAATTGATACCCGAAAAATTTCGACGTAAATTAGAAGAAGAAGATTATTTGATAGGGATTCGTCCAGAATATTTTTTGTTAAATGAAGACGAAATATTTAGCGCAACGATAATGCTTAAGGAACTGGTGGGAAGAGACTGTGTTTTAACGTTTAAAATAAATAAACAAGTTGCTAAAATAATAGTTAATACAAATACAAAATTAACAGAAGGAGATAGAATATTAATTGGAATAGATTATAAAAATATTTATATATTCACGATTGATGGGATAAGGGTGTATTAATGAAAAAAATAGACAAAGAAAAACAAAGAAATTCATTGAAAGCTTGGTTATTTTTGGCACCAGCTTTAATTATTATCACAATATTTAATATATTTCCATTATTACGGACGATAGAAATTTCATTTCAAAAGGGTTCGCTCACACATCCAAAATTTAATGGAATTCAAAATTATATTACAGTATTAACAGATGATAAGTTTCATAAAGCAGTCTGGAACACGTCGGTATACTCATTTATTGTGGTGCCGGTGGGCATAATTATTGCTTTATTAATTGCTGTTATGCTATATGAAAAAGTAAAAATGAGGGGGTTTTTCGAAGTTATATTTTTTATTCCGTATGTTACTAGTACAGTAGCAGAAGGAGTAATTTTTCGTGTATTGCTTAATGAAGATTATGGTGTTATTAATCATTTTTTGGGGCGTATAGGCATAGGACCAATAGATTTTTTGGATAACCCGGATACTGCCTTAATGACCCTAATTATATTTGGAATATGGTCGAGTATAGCGTTTAATATAATTATATTGTTGTCTGGAATTCGAAATATAAATCAACAATATTATAAAATGGCTGATATGTATGGGGCAACTGGATATGAAAAACTATTTAATATAACTTTGCCACAACTTGTTCCGATGATAACGTTTTTGCTAACGGTCAATTGTATTAATGCCTTCAAAATATATACAGAAGTATACGCAATTTTCAATGGCAAACCGGGAATAGCAAATAGCGCAATAACTGCAGTATACTACATATATGATAAATTTTATGTAACCAATAGATATGGCGAAGGAATGGCAGCGACCGTGGTGCTATTTGTTATCATAGTGATATTTACCATAATTCAAAATTTGGTTCTAAAAAAAATTACTAAGAGGTGAGTAAATGTTAAATAAAATAACAACCTTAATTGTATACATATTTATAACTACAATGGCTCTGATTACGTTGTTTCCATTTCTATATATGATACTAACAAGTTGGATGACCTTTGAACAAATAATCGCACAGCCTATGAAAATCATCCCTGAGGAATTACACTTTTTGAATTATGTAGAAGTGTTGCAAAATTCATCATTTTTTCGATATTTTTTTAATACATTTATAACAGCGACAGTTTCTACGTTGGGTATGCTAGTTACTACAATTTTAGCGACGTTTGCATGTGTGAAATTGGATTTTTATGGTAAAAGAGTATTGATGGTTTCTATGATTGCCCTATTGATGATTCCAGATGAAATTGTAGTATTTAGTAATTATCAAACCATTGCTCAACTTGGACTCATGAATACTTACACAGGGTTGGTTCTTCCGTCGTTTGCAAGCGTTTTCTATATTTTTTACCTTAATAAATTTTTAGCGTCAATGCCGAATTCGTATTATAACACAGCCAAGATGACTGGAGTACCCGATATTAAATTTATTACCAAAGTGTTGATTCCATTAGCGCGACCAGGGATTTTTACCATAGGCTTACTAAGTTTTATAGAAGAATGGCATTCGTTTATATGGCCAATTTTAATAACCAATGATCCAGAAATGCGATTGCTATCAGATGGTCTTAGCTCGTTTGTTATACAAAGTGATCGAGACATACATCTGCAAATGGCAGCTGCAACTATTACGGTTGTACCTATTTTAATATTATACTTTATATTTAGACGCGAAATTATTAAAGGAGTAGTGGCAACAGGTTTAAAATAAAAGAAAAGGTGGTATGATATGAAAAAATTGTTATATTTGTTATTAGCAACATTTATGTTAGTGGGATGCGAAGCCTCGGAGGACGAAGAAATAGCAACGGGGCCGGTAGAAATTACATTTTGGCATGTTGTTAATGGAGAGCAAGCTGTCTTATTAAATGAACTTACGGATAGATTTATGGCAGCAAATCCCGAAATTATAGTAAAATTAGAAAGTCAGCCAGATCACAACGAGTTAAGTGCAACGATTTCGTCGACTCTAATTAGCCCAGATCATTTACCTACAATGACACAAGCGTACATAGATTGGCTCTTATACCCTATTCAAGATGGATTAGTCTTAGATATTTTGCCGTTGATAACAGATACGCCCGATAAAACAGCTTCCTACAATGATATAAATCCAGAATTTTTAACGCATCTGATGATAGATGGAGGGTTATATGGAATGCCGTTTACTAAATCTAGCGAAGTGATTTGGTATAATAAAACTATATTTGATGAACTAGGATTGACTCCACCCGATACATTTGATGAGCTTGCGACCGTATCAAAAGAGATTTATGAAAAAAAGGGCATTCCAGGAGCTGGATTTGATTCGTTATCCAATTATTTTTATAGCTACTTAAATTACCTCGGAGTTACATTTGATCCGAACGAAGATCAGATGGCAGCTTTGAACGAAATGGCGCACTACTATTTGGACGGTATTAAAGAAGGCTATTTCAGAATAGCAGGGACTGACAAATATCTATCTCAGCCTATGGGAGATCAAAAACTAGCTATGTATATTGGCTCAACTGCTGCGGGGACATTTATAGAGAAAAATGCTGCTGGGAAATTTGAGTTAGCCACAGCATCATATCCGGACGAGTATGCTATACAGCAGGGAACTGATGTTTTTATATTCACTACCGCGAGCCAGCGTGAGCAAGATGCCGCGTTGCAATATGTCAACTTTCTAGCAAGTCCAGAAATTCAGCTAGAATGGGCTATCGAAACAGGATATCTCCCAATTCGAAATAGTGTACTCAGTTCTGAAGAATATCTCAATTCCAATTCATTAATTCCAGGGTTAATCGAACATATGTTTAGTAAGCCTGTTGTTCCAAATGGCAATGCTGTTATCGCAGAAATCGAAATGGTATTAGAAACAATTTTATCGCAAGAGGATACTACTGACGCTGAAGTAGAAAAAAATTTACAAAATCTACAATATAGTCTCTCGTCTATCTGGGAATAAAAAATAAGGGATGCACCTGCGTTGGGTGGTCCCTTTTTATTTGCCTACTTTTTGATAATACTTTTTAGTGAGTCTTCAAAAAATTCATTTAGGCGTTGCTCTAACAAATCTCGGCTCTCCTCTTCGAATGCACAGACGATTTTTTCACGATGCATTATGGCAGATTTTCTAGCAGAACTAGAGTTTAGTATCTTAATAGAAGACTCGGTTCGAAGCAACACCAAAGTTTGCATTAGCTTGAAATAAATGCCATTGCCGCATTCCGAACCTACATATAAATCTAAATTGTTTAAATTTTCCAGAAATTCCACGGAACTAATTTTTCGCCATCCATCAGCCGCTATTTCATTTATCAATTTTCTCATCTGTGCCACGATCTTGCGATTTGCTCTGTCAAAACAAGATAGATAAATATCTGTTTCGATCAATTGTCTGGCAGCGTAAATATCTTCTACATTGTTTAGTTCTTTATGATATATCCACGTAATCGTTTTATCTGGAATCAGGACTTTGTTATCAGATACAAACGTGCCCTCGCCTGGCTTTATCACAATCATTCCGATCAACGAAAGAGCCCGCAGTGCTTCGCGAACTCTACTTCTAGTTACATTAAATACCACTGCTAATTCACGTTCGGTAGGTAATTGTTCACCCGCGGCCAATTTGCCGTCTATTATCTGTGTTGCAAGCTGTTCCATAATTTGTTCTGTAATGGTTACTTTTTTTACTGGTGTTATTTCCATAAACTTTCACTTCCCATCAAAAAACTTTACCATATTATATCGCAAGAACTAGTTAGGCACAAGTAAATATATATCGCCGCTATATGCGAGTGCCACCACTGTTATTAGATTTGTAACAAGCTTCCACAACGCGCATTGTTTGGTAAGCATCATCCACGCTGTTCATATATTCATATGCGGGGTCTTCTAATTTACGCAAAAGCCCTCCCATAGTTCCAATGAATGCTTCTGGAAACCAGCTTCCAATTATAGGCACTTCTTTCCATACTCCCTCTGCGGCAGTGATGTATTCCAATTTATCTGGTCTACCAGCAGGATAATCTAAAATTAATCCAAGAGTTAGGCGGATGGCACCTTTGGTACCCTCGATTTTTAAGCAGGAGTCTTGATAATCTGGTGCATAATCGTGCCCATGGTTAGTACTGATGTTAACGCGCAATGTGTCGCCATAGTCCAAAATAATGGTGCTTGCCGTTTGCGATAACTGAGCTGCCTTCGGACTTTTCATAGTCTTGCACCATACAGCTGCGGGCTCTCCTAACAACGAGCGAACAGCATCGATATAATGAATACTATGATAATTAATTTCGCATCTATCTTTATCGTTTAAGAATGTCCACAGATGCCATGGTTGTAGCGTCACCACTCGCCAGTCTAAATCATATACCTCTCCAATAATCCCGCTGCTAAGCAATTCTCGAAGCTGGATCATATACGGAGATTGTCTCAATTGAAAATTAACACCAGCAACCAAGTTTTTTTCATGACAAATATCCAAAATTTCTGTTGCTTCTTCTATACTTTCACCCATAGGCTTTTGAACGAGTACGCCACTTCCATCTGGCAATTTACGCAAAATACTTGCTGTTAAATTTGCGGGCAATGCCACATCAAATACACCGTTGTTGGCATGGCAATCTGCTATCATTTCGTCTAGATTTTCATAAACTTTTTCGATGCCAAACTTTGCCGCTACCTTATGCGCGGTGGCAACCGTTCGATTATAGATTCCTTTGATCGGATACCCTGCCAAATTATACGCAGGAGCTTGGGCATCGCTGATAATTTCGCCGGCACCAACTATATAGATAGGTCGCGCCTTGGGGTCTGCTGGCATAGCAGGAACATACTTCAATTCATTGATATTATTGATCATTACTGAGCCCTCCAATATGATAAATATTCATCGCATTTTTATAGAAGAATAAATCTTTTGCTGGTCTAGTTTCAAAAATTTTCAGCATTGCTTTTGTCCAGTCATCGAAGGTGATGCTCAAATTACAAACTGGAAAATTGCTAGCAAACATTACGCGCTTCTCTCCAAATAGGTCTAGGCAATATTCTACGAATGGGGTAATGATCGTCACATCACTACTAGACAACCCCGAAATTTTGCATACAACATTATCCAAACTTGCCAATAATTTGATGCCTTGTTTCCATTTATCTGTTTCTTCTATATTTGCAGTAACATCTGGAAGCCCCATATGGTTAAGCACTATAAGTGTCTCTGGGCATTGCTTTGCCAATTGATACAAGTCGGCCAATTCTCCAGGACGTATACAAGCTTCAAAATGCAAGTTCATCTTTCCGAGTTGCTTTACGTTTTCGATAAAAGTTGGGTTTAGACAAGTTTTAGCAGGTGTATTATCAAAATGTAATATATATCGAACTCCTGCGACCGAGTTTTTGTTTGTATATTCTGCTAGAGATTGCTCCATATCGGGATCTAGCAGATCTGCGTATAAGACAACTGATTTTACGAAGTCTGATCTATCTGCAGCCAGTTGAACAAAATAGTCGTTTTCAGCTTTTTTCTGAGCCGCAATAGTATCAAGTTCCACGTGCACAGCCCCTACAACTTTGTAGTCATCCCCTTCTGCCAGCGCTTCAAACTCAGATAGCAAAATAGGACGATTTAAAATGTCCACTTCTTTTAACCATTCAACACAAAATCGATCTGGATCAAAGATGTGAAAATGAGCATCAATAATTTGTTGCATATAAATATCACCATATTCAGCCCCGTGGCCGAACCCTTCCTAATCTAAATGATAAACTTCTTCCATATCGGCCCACCACTCGCCATCTTTTCGCGTCTCAAGAGGTGTTTGAAACGGCTTAACTAGTGCCCACCATTCTTGAGTTTTTGGGTCCGCTGCCATTTTGGCCATATCAGCATCATAGTCATCGCCAATATATTCGTAATAGCTAAACAAATACCCATCCTTATAGTATATTGAATAATTTTGAATATTACATTTCTTGATCATGGCATCAATCTCGGGCCACGGATGGCTGTGATGATACTTGTAGTCTTGCAGCTTATCGGATTTTACCTCAATAATTTGACCAAATCTTTTCACGACATCTTCCTCCTAAAACTCAATCATAACTTTTAACATAGATCCGGCATTGGCATCGAAATCCGCAAATGCCTGAGGTGCGTCATCGAGAGAATACATATTGGTAACTACATCGTCGATATTTAGTTTGCCGCTAGATAAAATCTCGATTGCTTCTGCAAAGTCTTCGCGTCTAGCATTTCGAGAACCCAATATAGTAAGCTCTTTTTGCTGAATGGTGGTAAAAAATAGATCTACGTTTTGCTTGCCAACGCCAAGTTGAATCATCTTTCCGCCAAAAGCGACAGCATCCATACAATTTTGAAAAGTAGATGGCAATCCAACTGCTTCTACTACAATATCATATCCGTCTCCACCAGTTATGCGTTCAACTGCTGCTGCAAACGCCTCAGGGCTAGTGTTGCATATCGTGTGCTGAACTCCAAATCGTTTTGCGTACTCAACTTTGCTATCTGAAATATCGCATATAGTTACTTCGGCATCCTTTGCCAACGCGGCAACTGCGGCAAGAACTCCGATTGTGCCCGCACCAACAACGAGAACTTTATCTCCTTTTGTGATGTTTGCTTTTTTAATTCCGTGATAGCTAATACAAAATGGTTCTACCAATGCTAAAGTTTTGGCTGATAATCCGTTGCCGGCAAAAAGACGTTCGGTCGACAAAGTAATATACTCTGCAAATGCGCCTTGCCTATGAATACCCATCGTTTGGTTGGTTGCGCAACAATTGACCAAGCCTTTCTTGCAAGAGTAGCAATGACCACAGTTAAAATAAGGGATCGCTGTTACCAATGTTCCTGCAGTTAATCCTTTGTCGTTTTCGCCTATTTCTACAATCTCAGCTGAAAATTCATGTCCTGGAATTGTTGGATAGTTAATATATTTCATAGTTCCTCGGTAGCTACTTAGGTCGCTTCCACATATCCCGCCATACAAAATTTTAAGCAACGCCTCTCCTTCTTTTGCAACAGGTTTTTCGCCCTCCACTATTGCAACATCAAAAGCTCCTCGCATCATTACCTCTTTCATTGCAGTTACTCCTCTCTAAGCTCGTTTTTCAACACTAATAATATGCTCACACACCAACACTAACTCATCGTTTTGATTGCTAACCTCTATTTTTTCTGTCACAAAGCCGCGTGATGCATTTTTGGGATTGTCTCGTTTCTCTACAATTTTTACAACAGTTTTGATGGTATCGTTAATAAATACAGGTTTAATAAATCTCATTCTGTCGTAGCCGTAAGTGAATGCGCGTGGATTGATATCTCCACATTGAAGGCCCATTCCGATGCTAAATATCATGGTTCCGTGCGCAATTCTTTGGCCAAATTCTGTAGTTTTGCAAAATTCTGCATCAACATGATGTGGATAAAAATCGCCTGTATGCCCCGCGTGAACAACAAAGTCCGTTTCTGTCATTGTGCGTGAGCCACCTTCTCTCACATGGCCAATTTCAAAATCCTCAAAAAATATATCCTTGATCATAATTAACTCTCCTTTTTGAAATATTTATCGTTATCTTGCCCTATCTTTGGAGACGGTTTGTCAGAGAAAAACTTTTGCCCATCAATGCTAATCGGACATCGGAGCACCGTCATCTTTTTGCCGCTCTGCAGTCGAATTTCTTGCAACATATCCAGATGCTTAAAGGCTTCGGTTTCTAGCAGCATATCCCAATTGTAGATATTCGAGCACCATATATCGTGTTGCTGCAATATATCCAGCCAATGCTGCGTAGTATTCGTTAGCAGATGCTGTGCTAATATTGCCTTGATTTCGTCACGTTTGGTAGACCAGGTTGTCGCATCAGTGTATTCAGTTAGTTGAGCGCATCCTAGTAATTCTCCCAAAAGCGGGATCGGCGCAATCGCTAATGTGATATACCAATCTTTGGTGGAGTAGATGCCATATGGCGCGTTGGTATAGAAGTTGGCATTACTAATGGCGCTACGTTGCGGAACTTCATTGCCATCATTTAAAAATGTTGTGAATCCTTCGAACTGTAAATCCATCATCGATTCGATCATGCTAACCTGAACAAATGCACCAGCTCCGGTTGCTTCTTTGCGAATGAGTCCAGCAAGCACTCCCTGAACCAAATGTTGCCCGCTCACTAAGTCAGCAATCGAGATTCCTGCTGGAGTTGGAGGCTTGTCACGATTTCCGTTTGCCATAGCTATTCCAGATAGCGATTGCACTAGTAAGTCTTGACCCGGGTCCGATGCCCATTCACCTTCGTGACCAAATCCTGTGATTTCCGCATATACAATACCCGGGTTAATTTCTGATATAGATTTATAGTCGATGCCTAACTTTTCGGCAACGTGGGGTCTAAAATTGATTAGCATCACATCGGCTGTTGCAACCAACTCCCGTAATTGTTGTTGCCCTAAATCTGATTTTAAATCGACCGATACGTCATCCTTGTTGCGATTGATTACATGAAACAGAGTACTGTCACCGTCTATCACAAGATTTGATGAGTATAAAGTTCTGCATATATCACCGGCGGGTTGTTCTACTTTTATAACATCAGCACCCAGGTCTGCAAGTCTTAATGCTGCAGAAGGCCCTGCCAAAAATTGGCATAAATCTAATACTTTTACTCCTTCTAATGGACCCATCTAATTTGCATCTCCCTTCGTTATCTTAAACTCTTGCATGATTTTTTGCGTATCCTCACCCAAAGCCGGAGCCCATTTGTTCGATTTATATATTTCGCCGTCAATTCGGATCGGGCATCGAGTGGTGATGATATCTCTGTGACCAGGTCTGCCAACATGAACTAGCATATCCAAAGACTTAAATCCAGGGCGATCAATTAGCTCTTTCCAATTTAATACTTCAGATGCCCAATAATTTTTTGATTTTAATTTTGCTAGCCAATTTTCAGTAGTATCTTGTGTCAACGTTGCTTGGATCAGTTGCTTAATTTTGTCTCGCTGTGCAAAGGCGCTTGCGTCATCTGCGTAGTCTGCCAATGCTGGAAGGTCCAATATTTCACCAAGATCTGGCAACGAGCCCATAGCTAGTGCGATGAAGCTGTCTTGAGTTGCGTAAATTCCATATGGTGCGGGCAGATATACGTGAGCATTATTGACTTTTGCGCGAGTTGGCAATGTGTGATCGTCGTTAATATATGTTGCAATAAACTCAAATTGTAAATCTAACATAGACTCTAGTAAGCTGACGGATACTCTACCACCTTCTCCAGTCTTAAACCTTCTATATATGCAAGCCAAAATTCCTTGAACCAAATGAATGCCTGCATAAGTGTCTGCCATAGCAAGAGCGATTGGCGTTGGCAAGTCGTCTTGATTTCCATTTAATAGAGTAAGCCCTGAAAGCGACTGAATCATCAAATCCTGACCAGGACGCTTAACCCAAGGACCGTCTAGACCGTATCCAGAGACAGTGCCATACACAATTTTGCTGTTAATTTTTTTGACATCTTCATATCCCAAGCCCAATTTATCCATAATTCCGGGTCTAAAGTTTTCGATCAAAATGTCAGCTTGCTTGATCAACTCTTTAACCGCAGTTAAGTCGGCCGGATCTTTTAAATCTGCAGTAAAACTTTCCTTGTTACGGTTGATGGTGTGAAACAAAACTCCATCGTTATCTGAAATTAAATTTTTAAACACCAATCGCCTGCCATTGTCTCCGCCTTGGGGACGCTCCACCTTTATAACTCGGGCACCCAAATCTGCCAGTCTCAATGCTGCAGAAGGCCCTGCTAAATATTGAGCAAAGTCTAGCACGATCAATCCTTCTAATGGTTTCATAGTTTCCTCCTAATTTTTACTTTGAGCATAGAGATGTTGTAATTTACTGATTAATTTATCGACGTTAGTTCCTTTCATAATCCACTCGCGAATCATCGGCCCTGCGGTTTCTTGAAATCCCAAATAGCCGTTATATCTAGGTCGTAAATAAGCATTATCTAGCGTTTTGAGTGTATTAGCAAAGAAATTTGAAGTAATACTATTGGTTGCTGCATCTAACCAGGCAGCTCTATGACCCGGTTGCCCACCGCTTTCTGAATATATGGTTTTTTGAGTTGCAGCAGAAGCCGTAAATTTCAGATAGTCTATTGCCAGGTCGATATTTTTACATTTCGCGGATATTGCAAATCCGGCGCCACCTAAAGTAGTTTTCAGCATATTGCCGTTGTATGTTACAACATCGGTCGCAATGATCTTACTGGTGCTATACCCTCTTCGAGAATAGTTAGAGTATCCAAAATCGCAAGGGCAATAGTATTGCTCGGTTGCTGGGTCGGCAAGAACTTCGTAGACACCAATCGGATTTTTGGAAAATACACTGTCTGGCAAATAGCTAAACAATTCCTTAACTTCGATCAAGCTTTCTTTCATAATATCATAAGGAGCGATTTCGTCGGCAATAGTAAATATCTGAGCATCTGTTTTGGTTGCCATAAGCATATAAAACTGCATCAAAATGCTGGTTCCGTTGCCGCCGCAATAAACCTTGCCACGTTGTGCTAATGCTATAACGTCGGCCCAAGTTGCAGGAACTTTGGCATCAGCATCGGCAGCAAGCTTGTCGGCAGAATAGAATGCAATCGGACATGCCGCATCGATGGCCAATGCAAACTGATGCCCATTGTATAAATAGCTTTCAAACGATTTGCCAACCGAATTTATTTTCTGATCTTCTAAAAATGGAGCATCTAAATAATTTTCTAACGGCAACAACACTTTCGTATCATTTGCAAAGCCCATCCAAGGGTGATCCAAAATTATTAGATCGTATTTATGCGCAAGCTTATCTATCGGAGCATCTCCAAATTCTTTTAGAGATCGTGCGTCCCAGCTTATAGTTACTTCTGGATGCAGCTCCATATAACGTTGCGCAGTTGCAAGAACAGGAAGCTTTCCTCTGGTATGGGCCCAAGTAATCCCTTTTAAATTCATAAAATATCTCTCCTTGAAAATAATTTTTTTGAAAATAGTTTTTTGTGGTGGTACTACCAATTAGCGAAAAGTATATCAAATAAAAAATATAATTTCAATATTGATTTTTAACAATTTTTTGCCAAATAATTTGTTGATTTTATGGTAAAATGTACCTAATTTTAAAAATATAGCATACAACATAATATATTTATCGTTTTATTTTATTAAAAATAGCGCGTTGACTTTTATTAGACCTGATGCTATATTAATCGTGAAATTATTAGGTGGTATTACCAGATATAGGAGGAATTATATGAATATTAAAGAGGCAGTAGTAAAGAAGTTTACTAGTTATCCAGAAAGAATTTTACAATTTGGCGAAGGAAATTTTCTAAGAGCATTTGCAGATTGGATGGTTGAGTTGGCAAATGAGCAAGGCGTATATCAAGGTAGAATTGTAGTTTGTCAGCCTATAGCAAAAGGCTTGGGAGATTTGCTAAACAGCCAAAATTGCTTATATAATGTATTACTCCAAGGAGCAACAGAACAGCTTCAGACGATACACTCAATATCACGAGTGATTAACCCCTATGAAGATTATGATGCCTTTTCGCAACTAGCGCAAAACCCAGATCTCGATGTAATAATATCGAACACTACAGAGTCTGGAATTGCGTATGTCCCAGAAGACACATTAGCAGATGCGCCACCAAAATCGTTTCCGGCAAAAGTATGCGCATTTTTATATTATAGATACAAACATTTCGCAGGTGATCCCGACAAAGGGATGTTGTTGTTGCCTGTTGAGTTGATCGACAACAATGGTGAAAAGTTAAAGCAGATTGTAATTCGATATGCTAAAGAGTGGGGCCTCGAAGAAGAGTTTGTTGAGTGGATAGAAAAGCATAATGAGTTTGCCAGCACATTGGTAGACCGCATAGTTCCGGGATATCCGCGTCTGGAAATTGATTCAATCACCGAAAAACTTGGCTATGAAGACAAGGCAGTAGTGGCTTGCGAAGCCTTTAATTTGTGGGTGATAGAGGCAGATTCAAAATATAAAAACAGGTTGCCTATTCACGAAACTGCTGCAAATGTACTGTGGACAGACGATGTAACGCCGTATAAAAAACGTAAGGTGCGCATTTTAAATGGAAGCCATACAGCGGTGGTGCCATTGGCATTTTTGGCAGGATTTAATACAGTGTTAGAATTTTTTAGAGATACTCAATTTGGTGGGTTTGAAAAAGATTTAATTAACGACGAAATAATTCCTGCAACAGATATGTCTCAAGAAGAGCTAAGAAGCTTTGCAGATTCGGTATTAGAGAGATTTGACAATCCGCATATTGTTCACAACCTCATAGATATTACACTAAACAATTCATCGAAATTTGGAGCTCGTTGTATTCCGACTATAGTTGATTATATAAATAAGTTTGGAACATGTCCAAAACACTTTGCATTTGCTATCGCTGGGTTTATTCGTTTTTATAAAGTAGAACAGCAAAACGGTGACTATGTAGGATATAGAGATAATGGAGAGTCATATAAAATTAAGGATGATATAGCCGTACTAGAGCTTTTTGCTAATATTTGGAAAAATAATACGATAGAAGTCGTAGTTCACGAAACGCTAGCTAATTTTTGGGAAGTCGATCTTGCAGATGATTTCGAAGCCGATGTATTAGCATATTTACAAGCAATGCTTAAGGATGGCGTAGCAGAAGCTATGAAACAGTTTTAATGTTATCATGCCAATGCGACATAATTATATTGACAAAAATCTAGATAGCAGGTTAGAATATTTGGGTAAAAAATTTTAAGTAACTGGAGGAATTATGTTAAACAATTTTGTTTATTACGCGCCAACAAAAGTTATTTTCGGAACAGATGCAGAACTGTCGACAGGAGCACTTTTACAAGAAGCGGGTGCCAAATCTGTTATGCTAGTTCACTTTGGATATGAAGTTAAAGTTTTGGGTGAGCTAGTAACTCGAGTTAGAAAAAATATAGAAGCCGCTGGAATTAAGGTTGTAGAGCTAACTGGAATTGTACCAAATCCGAGGTTGTCTAAAGTTTATGAAGGAATAGAACTTGCAAAGGCCGAGAAAGTTGACTATCTGCTTGCAATAGGAGGGGGATCTTCAATTGATACGGCAAAAGCAATAGGACTTGGCTTATGTTATGAGGGAGATGTTTGGGACTTCTTTATCAAAAAAGCAAATCCAACAGATTGCGTTCCGGTATCGTGTATTTTAACTATAGCAGCAGCTGGAAGCGAAATGAGTACGGGTCTTGTTATAACGCATGACGAAAGTTTATTAAAGAGAGATTGCGGGCATCCAAGCGTTGCGTGTCGCTTTGCAATTATGAATCCAGACA
Source organism: Candidatus Epulonipiscium viviparus (assembly GCF_030708075.1). GTDB lineage: Bacteria > Bacillota > Clostridia > Lachnospirales > Cellulosilyticaceae > Epulonipiscioides > Epulonipiscioides viviparus. The sequence continues at coordinate 146,220 of NZ_CP117982.1, forward strand.
TAACATTGTCTTTGCCTGCATATCAAACAGCAAGCGGTTGTGCGGATATAATTATGCATACATTTGAAAGATATATCAGTTCGCATAATAACTTAGATCTTACCGATCAAATAAGCGAAGGATTGATGCGTACAGTAATAGCCAATGCTAAAATTCTTGCAAAGGAACCGCATAACAAAAAGGCGAGATGGGAAGTTATGTGGGCGGCCAGCTTATCTCATAACGGCTTAACAGGCTGCGGGATAGATGAAGTGGATTTTCCGGTTCATATGATAGAGCACGAGCTTGGAGGGATGTTTGACGTAACTCATGGTGCCGGGATCACGGCTATTTGGGGGACCTGGGCACGCGAGATGCTACCAATTTTGAAGGATAGATTTTCTCAGTTTGCTATTCGGGTGTTTGGAATAGAAGAGCAAGCAACGCAAGAGCAAACATCTCTTCTTGGAATTATAGCAATGGAAGACTTCTTTAAGGAGATCAAAATGCCAATTAGTCTCAAAGAGTTAGGGATCAGTCCAACTGATGAGCAAATAGAAACTTTGGCAACACTTTCTATTCATCGAACGTTAGCAAATCCGCAGATGAAAGAAGCTGTGACCAAAGAGCAGGCGTTAAATATTTTATATAATTCTCGCAAATAATAAGAAGAAGAGGTTACAGCAGTAGATGCGGTAACCTCTTTTTGTATTACTCTTGTTGTAATAGTAGTTGCAGTGCGTCCCATTCAATTGGCTTTGAAAAATAGTACCCTTGAACTAAGCCATAGTTTTTTACTATATCAAATTGTTCTTGTGTCTCTACCCCTTCTATAATCATTTCCATGTTTAATATATCCGAAATATTTTTAATAGAATTGATAATTTCATATTGCTTAGTAGTAGTTTTATTGACAAACAATTTATCTAATTTGAGTATGTCAAAGTTATATTCATTTAGGTAGTTAAAAGATGAATACCCAGTACCAAAGTCATCCATAGCAATGCGGATGCCCATGGCTTGCAACTTTTCTATATTATCTGTGACAATATTTTCATTTACCGTTGCCTTGGTTTGTAGCAATGCGGATTCTGTGATTTCAAAGCATATGTCAGAATAATGTATGTTATAACGATCCAAAATGTCCTTTGCATTAGACACAAAATCAGGCATTCTAATTTGTATAGGAGAAACATTGATAGAGATTTGTATTTTATTGTTTGCTGAATACATTTCTTGCATATCTTTCGAAACTCGTTCTATAATCCAATATCCTAGATCAATAATCAATTCTGTTTGTTCTGTAATGTGAATAAATTGGTCTGGATATACAAATCCAAGTAAAGAGTTTTTCCACCTAACGAGTGCTTCAGCTTTTTTAATAACCTTATTTTTATCTATAATTGGTTGATAGTTTAAGAAGAATTCGTTATTTGTTATAGATACTTTCAAAATATTCCTAATAATATCTTCTCTGAGTGAATTTTGATATACTAATGGATCAAACATGACAATATCATTGATTGCTAGTTCTTTGGCTTGGTTAGACATAATGCTTATCTTACTAAACAGCTCATCTTTGCTACTGGCATGTTGCGGACATATAATCCCTACCGAATCAAAGAGTATATTAATAGATTTATGACTGATATTGATAGGATATTGTGCAAAGTAATCTGTTAGTGCATGATAAAAAGTCATAACTTCTGATTCGGTATATATTTCTTGCAAAATTAAAATGAATTTTTCCTCTCCAAAACGTGTAATTTGTACATTTTTATGATTACTAAAATGTTTAAATCGGCGAGCTATTTCAACTAAAATGATATCTCCTTTTCCTTCTATATTGCCGTCATGTATAGATTTAAAATCTCTAATTTCCAATACGATTAATGCGAATTGTCTATCTTGATTCAATATTTTGGTAATATATTTGTTGAAATGTTGCCTATTGGGTAATTTCGTTAGACCATCATAAAATAGCAATTCTTTAATTTTTGTTGATACAGTTTTTTCCATAACTACTGTCAAGTCATTTATGTAGCTAATCCCAAAGTTATGCTCTGAAGTATCTCCCAACTCTAAAAGAATATTTTTTACATTATTAATAGAAGCTGCCACAGGATGTAAGATTACCTTTATAGTAATAAGAACCAACATCGATATAATAATAGCAAAAGAACTGGTCCCAAATATAATATCAAATTGAGATCGTTCCACATAAGTGGTATTTCGAACGGATGATTTATCTATTATAAATATCAATTTTTCATTGCTAATTGTTTGAGTGTATTCGTATATGTAGTGAGTAATAGAATGAGTGGGAATATTAGTTGATTCTATGCCTGCTGTTGTAGTTATTCCATAGTCATGTTGGAGATACAAATCTAAAGATCCTAGATGAAAATGTTCCACAAAGTATTCTAGCATATCTGCTAATGTAATGTCGATTGATACTGCACCGAGAATATTATTGTTTTTATCGTAGACATTGGATACAATACTAAACATAGTATGTTGATTATTCATATATAGCGGCGTCGTATATTGTGGTGATCTAGTGTAGTACTCGTTGAACCAGGGAGCGTCGTGCAAAGATTTTCCCATTATAATGTTATCGTGTGTAATCGTTTCTGTTTTTTCTAAAGTATAAACAGAAATTTGGGCCGTTAATCCCATATTAGTTAAAAAATTATTTATATTTTGAAGGCCCAACCAATATTCTAGAATCTTTGTGGTAGAAATCGCTTCCTCATCATTTGTGATAAATAAATTTTGGACGGTATCATTAGAGGCCACTAGATGGTTTGCATAACTAAGTACTTGTAAATCTTGCTGATATTTGTCTATGAGATCATCTACATACATTTTGCTTATCGAATTAACTGTTTGTGTATCCCAAATGTGAATCATTACTTGAACTATGATCATTATACTGATAAATAAAGCTGCGACAGTAGATAATAACTTTTTATCTATAAATTTGCGATTCATAATATCACCTCTTCCAATATTTTTTGGTACTGTATAAATATATTATAACTATATTATTTTAACACAAAAGATTGTAAATTGGCTTTTTGTATTATAAATTGAACAGGGGGTATGTCTATATATAGCAATGCTGATGTAAGCGTATTTATTTTTTAAAAAAGATATATTTGCACAAAATTATTTTGGGAATGCAGTAAAATATATTTTATTTATATGTAAGTCAATATAAAAATTAAAAATTAATTATTATTAATGCGAGAAATTGCTATAGCTTTAAGTTATACTTCATATAGTATTTTAGTATTGGCATTTAGATGTGCAAAATGGTATTATAATGGTAGGAGAAAGAAACGACGTCTATCTACTATTCTAAATATAAAGATTAAATAAAAACAGTCAATATGCTATTGTTCTAAATTCATAATTATATTGCTATATCATAGTGCACAAATGCCAAAGTTATAATACTTCTTTAATTATATTGATAATCTCTCGAGTATGTGCAGATAAATATGATCCCTTTCGATACGCTACTACCACATCATAAGATAAATCCTTTGTACCCACAGAAAATTGAACTAAATTCCCCTTTGATAAATGTTTTAGATGAAATTCAGACATAAAGCAAACTCCACTATTGACATCTACTAGGTTTAGGGTAGTGATGAAGTTTTCTATATGATAAATAGTTATAGGGTTAAAATTAAGTGAATTGAGAGTTTTAAACGCAATTTGACCAATTCGCTGAGTATTTGAGGCAAGTATAAAAGGGTCCTTATTAAAATAATTAATATCTATCCACGGATATTTAAACTTAGAAGACAGTACGCCTTTATCAGCGTGTACATGATCTGCACTAATCACTAGAGTAATATAATCAGGTTTTATGAATTCGTATTCTATAAATGGATTAGTAATAGGAGTGGTAAGTACTGCAATATCGAGTTCGCCAGATATTAACGCATTTTCTAGCTGCTTGGTTGTGTTATCACTAGTATTAATCTCAACATTAGGATACTTTTGGTTAAAAATTGGCAAAATCAATGGAAATAGATATGACCCTCTAGTAGGTGGGATGCCAATATTCAATTTACCTTTATCGAACAATGCGATATCGACCAATTGTTGATCTAATCGATTTTTGATAGAAATAATTTCTTTCGCGCTTTCAATGTAATATTCACCAGCATAAGTGAGAGTAAAACGATTACCTAGTCTATTAAAGAGTTTGGTTCCTAACGACTCTTCGAGATTCTTTATATATTTACTGAGCGATGGTTGAGATATAAACAGATATTGAGAAGCTTTTGTGATGTTTTGAAACTTTGCAACAGCGAGTACATAATTTAATTCTTTAAAATCCATAGCACACCTCTAAAAATAGTATTTTATCTAAGATTATAACTATATTGAATATTATTGTCAATTAAATAAAGTTCTTGAGATGATTTATGAGATGTTTTCAATAAATAAGAATAGGTATTTTAATTTTATTTTTACAAAAATAAATAAATTTAGTCCACTAAATTGTGGCAGAATGGAGAAAGAGTATGGCAGAATATTTTGATATTATATCGCTAGTATTTTTGATAGTAACAATTACAGTCGGCTTCCTCAAAAAAATGAATATCGGTCTCTTGGCAATCGGTATGTCGATCGTATTGGCACAATTGGCTGGCTTTTCAAGTTCTCAGGTATATGCGGGGTTTGATGCAAAACTATTTACTCAGCTAGTGGGAGTTACGTACCTATTTGGTATTGCACAAGTAAATGGGACGATAGAGCTCCTGGTAAAGAAAACGTTGGCGCTGGTAGGAAACAAAAGCTTTTTGGTCCCTATTATATTATTTTTAACGTCGGGATTCTTTACTGCAATAGGGCCAGGAAATATTTCGATGGGTGCCTTGATGACTGTTGTTGCAATCACCATTGCAGTATATATGGGAAAAAATCCAATATTTTATGCCTTGGTAACCAAAGCTGCAACTAACGGATTCGGTCTTTCTCCTATCACTCCTGCTGGGATTATCAGTACCAACCTAGGAGAAGCTGCGGGGTTTTCGGGATTCGAAATGGGAGTCTTTTTAAATGTAATATTATGGGGTGTTGTTTGCTTTATAACTTTCGCATTGATATTTAGAAAATCAGATAAAGCGACTACCGCTAAAGTATTAAAAATGGAAGATCTCGAAGCGTTTACTAGACCACAAATTATAACAATTATTGGTATGGTAGTTATGGTATCTATGGTATTATTCTTGGGCATTGATGTTGGTTTGGCATCATTCTTTGTTGCTGCCATACTTAGCTTTATGGGAATTTGTAAAGAAAAAAGCGCGTTGGCAAAAGTACCTTGGGGCACATTGATGCTAATTTGCGGTGTTGGCTTGTTGATGAATCTTGTAAATCAATTGGGCGGAGTAGCGTTATTAACAGAAGCACTTCTATCTATTATGACCGAAAATACTGCGACACCAATTATTGCCGGAGTTAGCTCATTGCTATCTAGCGTAAGCTCAACATCGGGCGTTGTGTTGCCAACAATGTATCCAACATTAACAGGCATCGTGCAAGAGTTCCCAAGTTTAAGCTTTACAGAACTCGCAAGCTGTGTCGCAACAGGATCATTCTCATCAGCTTTTTCTCCAGCATCAACAGGTGGCGGACTAATCTTGGCAGCGTATGCAACAGCAACTAATAGCTCAGAAAATGAATTAAATAAAATATTCGGTAAATTATGCGTGATTGCAGTTGGTATCTCAATCTTAAATGTAGTTTTGGCTTGGCTTGGACTTTATTCTATTATAGGTTAATAATTAAGGAGATGATTAATAGTGGTAACATTGAAAAATGAGAAAGTATGGCTATATGATAATCACAAAGTGATTTTGGATTCTGAAAATAATGAACACAACATTACACCCGAGCAAGCAAAAGCGGGTACAATGACAGCCGAAATATTTGCGACACATAATGAGTCGGGAACTGCAGATAACCTAAAACTGAAGTTTGATTCTTTAACATCACATGACTTGACGTATGTAGGGGTAATTCAAACGGCAAAAGCAAGCGGCTTAGAAAAATTTCCAGTGCCATACGTATTGACAAATTGCCATAATAGCTTATGTGCCGTTGGCGGTACACTCAATGATGACGACCACGTATTTGGCTTAACTGCAGCAAAGAAGTATGGCGGAATATCGGTGCCAGCCAATCAAGCGGTTATTCATCAATATATGCGTGAGATGATGGCAGGATGTGGAAAAATGGTTTTGGGAACTGATAGCCACACGAGATACGGCGCTTTAGGATGCATGGGTATTGGCGAAGGTGGCGGAGAGGTCGTAAAGCAACTACTGAGCAATACCTATGATATGAAATCTCCAGAAGTTATAATGATATATTTAGAAGGCAAGCTGCGACCAGGTGTAGGTCCGCAAGACGTATCGCTAGCTATTATTCGAGAGGTCTTTGCAAATGGGTTCCTAAAAAATAAGGTTATGGAATTTGTAGGGCCAGGAGTGAATGGGCTGTCAATGGACTTTAGAAATGGCATCGACATTATGACAACAGAGACAACTTGCTTATCTTCTATATGGATCACCGATGAAAAGGTGCAAGAGTATTATCAGATACATCAAAGACCAGAAGAGTATAAAGAGCTAAAGCCTCAAAATGTTGCCCTATATGACGGAATGGTACACATCGATTTATCAAAAGTGGAGTGTATGATCGCACTGCCATTTCACCCGAGCAATGCGTATACAATTAAAGAGCTGCAAGAAAATTTAGATGAGATATTGGAGAAAACTGAAAAAGCCGCGCAGAAGCAAATTAGTAATCCAAACTTAAAATTAAACTTACGCTCAAAAGTAAAAGATGGTCATTTGTATGTTGATCAGGCAGAAATTGCGGGCTGCGCAGGTGGAATGTATGAAAATATACAAGCAGCGAAACAAATATTACAAGGATGCGAATTGACAAGCGAGTATTTTGCATTAAATATTTATCCAGCGAGTACTCCAATATATTCAAAAATGTTAGACGACGGAAGCGCAAAAGCTTTGACACAATCAGGAGCAATCATTAAACCTGCGTTTTGTGGTCCATGTTTTGGCGCAGGAGATGTTCCGGCTCATGACTCGTTGTCTATTAGGCATACGACCAGAAACTTCCCAAATCGTGAAGGATCTAAGCCTGGCGATGGACAATTGGCGTCGGTCGCATTGATGGATGCGCGAAGCATAGCTGCAACAGCATTGAATGGCGGAAGATTGACTGCTGCAACAGAACTTGATTTTACCGAGCCAGAAGTGACTTATACTTTTGATCCACTTCCATACAAACGTGTATATAATGGATTTCAATCTCCACAAGCAAAGGAAGCCTTAAAACTTGGACCAAATATTACAGAGTGGCCAGAAATGGTAGCGCTAAAAGATGACATTCTATTAAAAGTCGCATCAGTAATAAAAGATGATGTTACAACAACCGATGAGCTGATACCATCTGGTGACGCATCGACGTATCGATCTAATCCTAAGAAGATGTCTGAATTTACATTATCTAGACGTGATCCACAATACGTTAGTACTGCAAAAGAAATGCTAGAACTCGAAGAAGAAAGAAGATTGGTCGAGAAAAATTCCAAAACGACGCTAACAAGTGAGTTGATCGAGCTAATATCGAAAGTTGCACCAGAAAAAGATATGTCAACATTCGTGAAAAATACAGGATTTGGCAGTGTAGTATATGCAGTAAAGCCAGGCGACGGCTCGGCACGTGAGCAAGCAGCATCTTGCCAGAAGGTATTGGGCGGGCTTGCCAACATTGCGGTTGAATATGCCACTAAGCGTTACCGTTCAAACTTAGTAAACTGGGGAATCTTGCCGTTTACAGCAGATAAGAGTGTTATGGATCAGCTAAATAGAAATGACTATATATACATCAAAGATATCAGAACTCAGCTGCAAAACAATGTGAAAACAAGCGACGCAATAGTTATTAGTGAAGATGGTACAACTAAAACGATAAAATTATATTTAAATGATATAGCACCAGAAGAGAAAGAAGTACTACTAGAAGGTTCGTTGATTAATTTTTATAAGAACGTTTAATATATCAAATCCCTCGCTGCTACTGGTGAGGGATCAAAAATATTTATAAAAAATGGAGGAGTATTAAATATGAATAAAATCGAATGTGTAATTTTTAGAGGCGGAACAAGTAAGGGTGTATTTATTTTGGAAGATAAGTTGCCAAAAGATAAAGAGCTTTGGGACGGAATCTTGCTATCGCTGATGGGAAGCCCAGATAAATTGCAAATAGATGGATTAGGCGGAGCGACATCTACCACTAGCAAGGTTGCTATAATATCAAAATCAGACAACCCGGATTGGGACGTTAATTATACATTTGCGCAAGTATCGATCGACAAAGCTTTGATATCATATAAGGGAAATTGTGGAAATATTTCTTCTGCAGTAGGTCCATATGCAATAGAAAAGGGTTTGGTAGATCCGGTAGACGGCGAGACTGTCGTGCGTATATATAACACCAATACCAACAAAGTGATTTACTCTCATGTGCAAACGCCAAATAAAGAAGTAAGCTATGAGGGAGACTTTCAAATAGCCGGAGTTCCGGGATCATCTAGCGTTGTAAAGTTGGCGTTTAAAGATCCTGCGGGGTCTATGACCGGAAAACTCCTTCCGACTGGCAATGCGGTAGATACTTTGGAAATACCAAACTATAAGCCAGTAGAAGTATCGTTGGTAGACTCTTCAAATCCGTTGGTCTTTATCAAAGCATCTGATGTTGGATTAAAAGGAACAGAGCTTCCAGCAGATATAGACAAAGATCCAGCAATGCTAAATCTTTTAGAAACTATAAGAGGAGTGGCGGCAGTAAAGCTTGGGTTTATTGCAGATTATAAAGAATCGGCTGAGAAAAGTCCGGGAGTGCCAAAGCTGACTATTGTTTCTGAAGCGGCAGACTATGTAACATCTCAGGGAGAAGAAATTAAGGCAGAGAGCATGGATATTTTAGGAAGAATGATGTCTATGCAATTAACTCACAAAACATACGCACTAACTGGAGCGCTCTGTACTGCTACAGCTGCAAATATCGAGGGATCTGTTGTAAATAAAGTGGTACGAAAAGGATTTGATCCTGCAAGCATTACGATAGCGCATCCGGGTGGGTTGATGCAAAACGGCGTGGAATGCGTTATAAATTCAAACAACGAAATTGAAGTACCGTGGGTATATGGCTACAGAACTGCGAGATACATCATGGATGGCGTCGCTTTTTATAGATAAGATTTATAGATAAGATCAAAATGCCTCATCTCTAGTTTTTTATATAGGGATGAGTTAATTAAAATATTGGAGGTGTTAGGTTATGGAAGCAATGAAACTGCAAGAAACTGCTGCAGCAGGAACTTTAGAATCGAGTGACATACAAATTATTATTGAACCAGCCAAAGCGGGATCGGGAATTAAATTGGACCTACAGAGTGCAGTGATGGCTCAATTTGGAGAGCAAATAGAGGCAGTAATTTTGGAGACGATAAAAAATCTTGGAGTTGCAGATGCCAAAGTTTTTGCTAACGACAAAGGGGCAATAGACGCGGTAATAATAAGTAGAGTGCAAACCGCAATATATCGTAGTGCTAAAACTAGTACGTATAAATGGTTTTAAGGGGGGAATCAAATGAAGCTAAGACGTTCGATGTTATTTTTACCAGCAAACAATCCGGGGCTAATTAGAGATGTTCATATTTATAAACCAGATTCGGTGATGTTTGATTTAGAAGATGCGATAGCGATGAGTGAAAAAGACGCAGCTAGAATATTGATACATAATATGCTAAAAGCTTTAAAGGATATTTATCAAGAATTAGAAATCGAAACAGTAGTTCGAATTAACGCATTGACAACTAAATTTTGGGAGCAAGATTTAGCTGCAGTGGTGAGTGCAGGAGTGGACATGGTAAGAATCCCCATGACAGAGCATCCGGAAGATGTAATAACGGCTTCTGATTATATATCACAAATTGAAAAGCAATGCGGAAGAGAAGAAGGTTCGACCAAAATTATGGTAGCAATTGAAACGGCTCTGGGAGTAATGAACAGCTTTGAAATTGCAAAAACTAAGTATAAAACCGATCGGTTGGTTGCGATGGCATTAAGCGCCGAAGACTTTGTTACCAGCATGAAAACATCTAGATCGATTTCGGGAGAAGAGTTGTTTACGGCCAGAGGAATGATTGCCATGGCGGCGAGAGCGTGCGACCTTGAGGTGTTAGATACGGTATATACCGACATTAACAATGACGAAGGATTTTTGAAGGAGGCCAACCTAATTAAGACCATGGGATTTGGCGGAAAGTCTTTGATACATCCAAAACAAGTTGAATTAATTCATAGCGTATTTACTCCAACAGAAACAGAAATAATTAAGGCTCAAAAAATTATTAGGGCTACCAACAAAGCTGCAGCGCAAAATTTGGGCGTGTTTACCGTTGATGGCAAAATGGTTGATGGGCCAATAATTGAGAGAGCAAGACGAGTGATTCAATTGGCAATGGCAACAAACCTAATAAGTGAGGAGGATGCGCAATGAGCAGGGTAAACAAAAAATTGTTGAAACAGATTAAGGGCTACGGATCACGAAAGCCATATAAAAATCCATATACTGCGTTAAACATTAATAAGAAGGAAGATATACGAAGAAATAAAGTGGTAGATTCATTGAAAGAAGCGATACAAAAAAGTGGGTTATCTGATGGAATGACAATATCTTTTTGCCATCATTTTAGAGATGGGGATAAGTTACTGATGCAAACGATAGAAGTTATTGCTAGCCTCGGTATTAAAGATTTGCGAATAGCAGCAAGTTCGCTAACATCTGCTCACGACGGGCTTATAGCATATATAGAATCTGGTGTGGTCACGAGATTAGAAACAAGCGGCATTCGCTCCAAGCTTGCAAAAGCAGTTTCAGAAGGAATTATGGGCGATAAGCCTGTGGTAATTCGTTCGCATGGTGGGCGTGCCCGAGCAATTGCAGAGGGTGACGTTAAAATTGATGTGGCATTTATAGGAGCGCCGTCAGCAGACTGTATGGGCAATGCCAACGGTGTAAACGGCAAGTCTCCGTGTGGGGCTATGGGATATGCCATGGTGGACGCCGCACATGCAGCAAAAGTGATTGTTGTAACCGACTGCTTAGTGCCGTACCCAAACTTTCCGCAAAGTATTATTCAAACTCAGGTTGATTATGTAGTAGTAGTCGATGAGATAGGCGATCCAAAAGGCATAATGACTGGCGCAACAAGAGCTGTTAGCAATCCCAAAGAGCTTCTTATGGCCAAAAATGTTGTGGAGGTTATGAAAGCTTCGGGACTATTTGTAGATGGATTTTCAATGCAAACTGGCTCGGGAGGCGCATCGTTGGCAGTCAACAAATTTATTAAGGATGAGCTGGTTAAGCAAGACATAAAAATAAGTTATGCATTAGGTGGATTAACATCCGCAATGTGTGAAATACTAGAAGAAGGATTAGTTCACAAGGTTCTCGATACACAGTCATTTGACCAAGTGGCAGGAGAATCGTTAAAAAATAATATCAATCACATTGAGATTAGCGCTGATTATTACGCATCGATTGGAAACAAATCCGCAGCAGTTGATAAGCTAGACTTTGTGGTGCTCTCCGCATTAGAGATAGATAAGGACTTTAATGTAAACGTAATATCTGGATCAGACGGCATAATCCGTGCGGCATCAGGAGGGCATAGCGACACTGCAGCTATGGCAAAAGTTGCAATAATAGTTGCACCACTAACTCGCGGAAGGATTGCAACCATTATAGATAAAGTAACTACAATAGTAACCCCAGGAGATACAATCGATGTAGTGGTAACAGATTATGGAACTATCGTAAATCCAAAACGCAGTGACTTAATCGAAAAATTTAAGAAGCAAAACATAAAGTTACTTACAATGGAAAGGGCTCGTGAGCTAGCAACAAAACTGGTTGGCACGCCGGCACCTATCGAGTTTGATGACCAAATCGTTGCAGTTGTGGAATATAGAGACGGCTCGATTATAGATGTAATTAGGAAAAGCAAAGCATAAGAGAGGTAGATATGTATGATAGAAGAATTTTTGTATGCTAGAGAACAGAGAGTAGCGCATCAGAATGAGTTGTGTAGCCAGCATCCGCAAAAGACGTTGGTTACTTTGAAAATCAATTATCCCGGTTTAGAAAAAAGCAACTATATAAATGACAGTATAATAAAAGCTTTGGCTGCAGAAATTTTATCGTACTATCCAGAAATAGTCTATCACGAAAGTTATGAAAGCTTGGAAGGGCTCATTTATCACTTTATATTTGATGCCTCGCTAACGGCAACAAAAGAAGAGATGGTATCGCTGGAAGAAAATCATCAATTGGGTCGTTTGGTAGATATAGACGTATATAATTTGGGAGCTGCGATATCTCGCAAAGACCTGGGGCTGCCGGTGAGAAAGTGTTTTATCTGCAGCAACGATGCTCACATATGCTCTAGGGCAAGAACTCATAGCATCGACGCAATAGCCTCTCATTTTAGATGCGCATATGCCGATTACGCATCGACCACGGCAGAAATTACAAAGATAGCTGAAGAATTGGCAATGCTTGCAACAAAGGCTATCGTGTGTGAAGTATCAACATACCCATCGTTTGGCTTGGTATCTCCAGTATCGAACGGTGCGCATACCGACATGGATTATTACATGTTTTTGGATAGTGCCATGGCGATAAAACCGTTTTTGAAAAAAATGGCAATAATGGGATATAGTTTTCATAGCCCGTTGCGTATTTTCAACGCTATACGTACTGTAGGAAAGGCGGCAGAAGCAGCGATGTTTGCAGCAACAGGCGGCGTTAATACTCATAAGGGAGTAATATTTTTGATGGGTATTTGCATTAGCGCAGTAGCAAAAAATAAGTTTGGAGAAACTGAAAGTGTTAGCGAAATCATTGAATCTATGACGCAAAATATACTGTATGACTTTGAAAATTTGCAGGATAAAGCGGAGCTAACGCACGGAGAACAGTTATACGTTCGATATGGATTTACAGGTGTTCGAGGGCAAGTCAAAGATGGGTTGAAAGTAATTTTTGAATATATTGTTCCGAAATACAAAAATAGTGAGCTGCCAAAAAGGGAACTGTATTGCCAAATTTTAATTGAGTTGATGGCTTTGGTAGACGATAGTACAGTTGTGTATCGGCATAATTTTGATATGTTGAAGAAGGTTAAACAAGATGCGCAAACGATTTTGGCTGCAGGAGGAATAAGTACAAAAGAAGGCTTGACACTTGTGGAGAAAATAGGTGCGGAATATATAGCAAACAGAGTGAGTTCTGGCGGATGCGCTGACTTGCTTAGCATTAGTATTTTTATTTTAGCAGTGTAGATATGACGTTTTTATTATATTGCAGTAGTGTGATATAAATATTATGAAAGGGTGACCGACGTGTATTATAGTGAGAGTATTGAGGAGATTTTTACAAAGCGAGAAAAAGTAGAGGTAACATATTTTTTAGAGAAGTTTGGGTTACAATATGGAGATGTAGAAGACACGATTGTTATACGCGACAATAATCAGATTATTGCAACCTGTTCAAGAGCACAGAATGTGTTAAAATGTTTTGCCATAGCAGAAGAATACCAAGGGTTAGGACTCACTAATACGTTAATTTCTCACATGACGCAAAAATTATACGCTGAGGGGATTTACCACCATTTTATATTTACAAAACCAGACAATGTAGAGATCTTTGCAAGCTTAGGATATAGGCATATTTCTTCTACCAGCAAGGTTGCATTGCTAGAAATAGGAAATAACAGCATTGTATCGGCTCTAGATCAATTAAAAGATGACTATCATATAGATACCTCCAAAGAATATGCGGCAATTGTAATGAACTGTAATCCATTTACGTTAGGACATAAATATCTCATAGAACAAGCTAGCCTCGAAAATGAGAATGTAATAGTATTTATTGTAGAAGAGGACAAATCAGCCTTTAAATTTAGAGATCGAATAGAGTTAGTTCGTCAGGGTGTTAAAGAATTTGGCAACGTTGTTGTTTTGCCGGCCAGTAAATATATCATTTCACAAGCAACGTTTCCGACGTACTTCATTAAACAAAATGATGATGCGACAGCGATATATACCGAACTTGACTGCAGCATATTTGGCAAATATTTTGTGAATGCCTTAAACATCAAGAAGCGATACGTTGGCAATGAACCGAATTGCAACTTAACCAGTAGCTACAACGACACGATGAAAAAGGTACTGCCTAGTTATGGGATAGATGTACGAGTGGTCAATCGCAAAGAAATTGATGCGACTCCTATTAGTGCAACAGAGGTTCGAAAATTGTTAGATCAACACGAGTTTGAAAAAATCAAAGCGTTGGTTCCGAATACCACGTATAACTTTTTACTAGCCGATATGAAGATATCAGCATAAACTACATAAGCCACCTTGCTTACACTAGAAGGTGGCTTTTTTGCGTTTAAAATGTATAGAATAATGGCGAGCCAGGTCCTATAGGAAGCCCTACAAGGTACCATATTACAAACAAAATTGTCCAGCCTATCAAGAATGCTATAGAGTATGGTAGCATGGTTGTGACAAGCGTTCCCACTCCGGCTTTTTTATCATATTTTTGACAAAAGGCCACTATAAGTGCAAAAAATGGCATTAGTGGGGCTATAACATTCGTGCATGAGTCACCGATTCTAAATACCAGCTGAGTTAGCTCTGGAGAGAGCCCGATTTGCATAAACATGGGTACAAATATCGGTGCCATTAGAACCCATTTGGCAGAGTCGACAGCAATAATAATATTGATCAAAGATGTTAATATGATAAACGCAATGATCAGTGGCAGTCCAACAAATCCTGTGTTTTGAAGAAATTGAGCTCCGTTTACCGAAATAATTGTGCCTAATTTTGAATAATCGAAAAAGTTAATAAATTGTCCACCAAAAAAAACTAAGACTAAAAATCCAGTAATAGAAGTTATACCTTTTGTCATGAGCTCGATCACATCTTTGTCGTTTTTGATAACCTTTGATCCGATGCCATAGAATATGCCTGGCACCAAGAAAAAGAATGCCATAATCGGAATGATGCTATTCATAAATGGAGATACCAAGATGCCGTTTGTTTCAGGATTTCTGAGGATTCCGTTTGGAGGAACAACTAGTAATGCTATCAATATTATGTATGCCAAAAGAGCGATTCCCGCCCAGCGCATTCCTCGTTTTTCTAAGTCTGTTATCTTCTCAATTTCATGTAGATCAAATTTCTCGTAAGCACCCAACCGAGGCTCCACAATTTTTTCGGTAACCAAAGTCCCCAAAATCACAATCAAGAAAGTCGATGCGATCATAAAATACCAGTTAGCAGTTGGCTGAACTAAATAGTTTGGATCCAATATATTTGCAGCTTGCGTAGATATACCGGCAAACATAGGGTCGTTGGTGCCTATTAGTAGATTTGCGCTCCACCCGCCCGAAACTCCGGCAAACGCAGCTGCCAAGCCTGCAATCGGATGTCGTTTAAATCCCATAAATATAATTGCTCCAAGAGGAACCAACACTACATATCCCGTGGATGATGCAACATTTGAGATGACCCCTAGAAATACGATCATGGCTGTGACCCATTTTTTGGGAGTAACCTCTGTCACTCGTTTTAGCAAAGCTGTTAACAGCCCTGTGCCTTCCGCAACTGCCACACAAAGTATAATCATAAATACTGGTCCCAAAGAATAGAAACCGGTAAAGTTTGGAATTATGCTAGTAAACATGTGTCGGATGCCTTCTGCAGATAACAAACTTACTGCAGTAACTTGCATCTCTACAATTTGTCCCGTGGCCTGATCATATCCATCGTAGGTAACGCTAACTCCAAGCGCGGCACATATAGCAGATGCCACAATAACCACGGCTATCAGTATAATAAATATTGTAGTAGGATGCGGCAACGCGTTTCCCGCTTGCTCGATCTTATCTAATGTTTTAGTTAACAATGTTTTTCTTTTCATTTATGTACTTCCTTTCAGTGTGATTTGTACAGACTGATTATATAGTTTAGATTTTATATCTGTCAAGAAAAAAGTGTTGTTGTAATTATATTATTATGCTTCATATGAAGTAATATCTCATGGAGAGTTTGAAATAACAAAAAAGCCGCCTCCTATAAAACCCGGAGACGACTTGCGATAGCCTATAACCAAAGATAATCAATAAAAAGAAATGCTAAGAAGAATGCTACAAAAAACACCGATGCAATGGGAAGAATTGTGGAATACATTGCCATTATGATTGCCTTTTGCTCTTTCCAAGTTAGATCCATTAACTGAGGTTCTTTTTTCATAGACTCCATCCTTTCTTAATCGTATAAATGACACGCAACATAGTGGTCGTTATCATGCTTCTTATATTCTGGCATAACTGTCTTGCATTTCTCCATGCATTGCCTACATCTGGTGTGAAACTTACATCCGGCTGGAGGGTTTGCAGGAGATGGAATATCCCCTTCTAATATAATTCGGCTCATCTTTACGGTGGGGTCTGGTGTAGGTATAGCGCTAAATAGCGACTTTGTATATGGGTGCATTGGGTTTTGGAATATCTCTTTTGTTGATGCCTTCTCCACCAAATTTCCCAAATACATCACGCCAACTTCGTTTGATATATGCTCCACAACACTCAAATCATGCGATATAAATACGTAACTGAGCCCCTTGGTTTTCTGCAAATCCATTAGAAGGTTGATGATTTGCGCTTGGACCGATACATCTAATGCCGAGACTGGTTCGTCGCAAACTATAAGTTTAGGCTTTAAAGCAACTGCACGGGCTATGCATATTCGCTGCCGTTGACCACCCGAAAATTCATGTGGATAACGGTCTATTTGGTGATCTTGGAGCCCGCATTCCCTCATTATTTCCATGACATAGCTGCGCAAAGCCTTTTCCGGAACAATCTTATGCTCTCTTACTGCCTCTCCGATTATTTCTCCAACAGGCATCTTGGGGCTTAGCGAACTATACGGATCCTGAAAAATAATTTGAATTTCTGGCCGAATCTCTCGTAATTGTTGATCGGTTAACGCAAACACGTCTTTACCATCAAAAATGACCTGGCCACCATTGTTGCTGTGTAATCGCAGTAAAGTTTTGCCAACCGTGGTTTTGCCGCAGCCCGACTCACCTACCAATCCAAATGTCGATCCGCGTGCAACTTCAAATGAAATCCCATCAACAGCTTTTACATGCCCAACCACCCTTTGTAGCAAACCACCTCGTATATCATAATACTTCTTTAAGTTTTCAACTTTTAATATTGGTTCACTCATCGGCAACCTCCTTTGCATTATCGTATAAATGGCAAGCAACTTTGTGATAACTGCTAAGTTGCTTCAGTTCGGGTATGTCGCCATGACACGCTGCGCTAACTCTATCGCAACGATCTTTAAAAAAGCAATGGTTGGGTAAATTGATCGAATTTGGTACCGATCCAGGAATGGAATACAGTCTGTCAACGTTTTGATTGACAACAGGCTTACTTTTAATTAGCCCAATTGTATATGGATGCTTGGGATTTAGAAACACTTCTTCTGCAGTCCCTTGCTCGACGATTTTGCCCGCATACATAACTACAACAAAATCTGCCATTTCGGCTACAACGCCTAAGTCATGCGTGATAAGCAAAATACTCGCATCGATTTTAGATTTTAATTCTCGTAGAAGATCTAATACTTGCGCTTGAATCGTGACGTCTAACGCAGTTGTTGGCTCATCGGCTATTATCAACCTCGGATTACAGCAAAGAGACATGGCGATCATTACACGCTGACGCATCCCGCCCGAAAGCTCATGAGGAAAACATTTATATATTCCTTCAGCTCGCGCAATTCCAACGAGCTCTAACATTTTTATAGTTTGTGCTTTAACATCGGCTTTCTTTATATCTGGTCTATGCAGTAATATTGCTTCATCGATTTGCGCGCCAATTCTAAACACAGGATTGAGGCTGGTCATGGGTTCTTGAAAAATCATCGAAATTTCGTTGCCTCGAATTGTTTGCATTAGAGAAATGGGCGCTTTTACAATATTGATTGGGCCAGATGGTCTGTTGTATCGAATTTCGCCTTCTGTAATTTGCCCAACAGGTGCCGTTACCAACTTCATTATAGACAAGCTCGTTACCGACTTTCCGCAACCAGATTCACCAACCAAAGCTACCGTTTTGCCTTGCGGTATTTCGAGCGTTACGCCATTTACTGATTTTGCAATTCCTATATCTGTATAAAAATACGTGTGTAAATTATCAATTTCTAATATATTGTCAGGATTTTTCATAGTTGTCGCATATTCTTCGGGCTGAATATCTTTGCGTTTTTTTTCGGCTTCAAATTTTTTTATCACAATTTTATTGTTCCGAGAAATTTCTCTCATTTGATGTCTGGCTTCTCTTTTCAGTGCTGTTTTTTTAAACACTAGCAAACACCTACCTTTTCATTTTAGGGTCAAATGCGTCGCGCAGTCCATCTCCAACAAAGTTAAATCCTAGCACTGTTGTAAGAATAAATAATCCTGGTGGAAGCCACATAAATATATATTCTCTTAGAATGATAGGGTCTTTTACAATATTTACCATGTTACCCCAAGATGCATATGGAAATGGCACGCCGATTCCCAAATAGCTATACGCAGCTTCGGTTAAAATAACGCCGCCCATCCCCATGGTTGCAACAACAATAAGTTGAGGCATAACGTTGGGTACCAAATGCTTGATAATTTTTCTAGATGGACGAATTCCTGTCGCTTCTGTTGCAATCATAAATTCTTGTTCACGCAAACTCAAGATTTGACCACGAACGAGCCTGGCGACACTGGCCCAGCCCATAAGCCCCATAACAAGGGTTAGCCAATAAATTTTTTGCTCTTGTGGTACTTTATAAGCTAGCAAGAGTGAACTAATTATTAACATTATTGGAAGTGTTGGCAAACAATATATTACATCAACGAGACGCATTATTAGGTTGTCAATTTTTCCTCCAAAATATCCAGCAATTCCGCCTAAAGTTACGCCAAGTGTAAGTTGAAAGAACACTACAACAAATCCGATGGTAAGTGAAATTCTTCCGCCATACATAAGTCGTGTAAAAATATCTCGGCCATCTTTGTCTGTACCACACCAGTGAAGCGCTGAAGGTGCCTGCTTATTTGCGATGACAACGCCAGGTGCAGCGGGGTTATAGCCTTGCAAATTTTCGGTACTAAACTCCACCCCGTCTGTTGCTGTATAAAAAATTGTATATTCCCCATAAGGAGAAAATAATGGTCCAATAAACGAAAATATAAACATACCAACCAATATAATAACGCCAACGATAGCAAGTTTATTGCGCAAGAAGCGTTTAGTAACCAACTGACCGGGCGTCACTACTTTTTCTAAATTTATGCTTTCCTTTGCCATATTACTCCCTCCTTATTATTTTAAGCGTACACGTGGGTCAACAACGCCATAAAGGACGTCTGATACAAGCGTTCCGATAAGAGTCAATGTTGCCATAAATAAAGTAGAGCCCATTATATATGGAACGTCTCCGCTACGAAGCGCGGTCAATGCTGTGTTCCCAACACCATCGATTCCAAAGATTCCCTCTGTAATCATCGCGCCTGCAAATAACCCTGGGATCATTCCTCCTAAAATGGTAACTATTGGAATTAACGTATTTCTAAACGCATGTTTATATACAACTGTATTTTCGCTAAGTCCTTTTGCTCGTGCAGTTCTAATGTAATCTTCGTTTAACACTTCTAGCATGTTCGTGCGGCAATATCTCATAAGTCCACCGATTCCTAAAACGGTAAGAACCATAACAGGTAGAACAAAATGTTTTGCCATATCTAAAATTAACGCAAATCCTTCATAGTCCATACGCGCGGTTTCCATTCCAGAGAGAGGGAGAATGCCAAGCCATTGAGCAAATACTCTTTGTAAGATAGCTGCAAAGAAAAAGCTCGGAAGACTCATTCCCATCAATGCGACGGTGGTGACCGCATAATCTGTTTTGCTATATTTTTTAGTAGCAGAAATTACGCCTAACGGTATTGCTATTAGTATTTGTAAAATATAAGCTGGGAAAGACATCCAAAAAGAGTACCACATTTTGCTACTAATCACTTCTGCGACAGGCTTTTTCTCAACAAAAGAAGTTCCCAAATCGCCTTGAACAACGCCGCTGATCCATTTGGCGTAACCCTCTGGAATGCTATCATTTAGCCCATAAAGTTCGTTTAGGTTATCAATCATCTCTTGCGTCACTTCAGGATTTCCGTTTGTGATTGTCGATACATAATCTACAGGAGCGCTTCTAATCAAACAGTAGATGATAACAGAAACACCCAACAAGATGCCAAACCCGATACCAACACGTCTCACAATATATTGCCACATAACTTCTCCCCCTTTTTATATTACTTATTAATGCAGCAATTCAAATCACAGCATATGCTATAAGCTGAAGTGCCGCATCAACAATAAGGGCCACGGAATCAAACCGTGACCACTACAAAATTTATTTGACCATCTCTATATTTTGAAGCTCACTGTAGAAATTGTAATACGGAGTCATATCATCAGTAAGCGAATCTATATTAATCATTTCTGGGTTAAACACATACATATTTTTACGCTGATAAACAGGCATTTCCACTGCTTGATCCATTATAATATCCAAGGCTTGTTGATACAAATTTGTTCGAACTGCGACGTCGTTTGTGGAGCGTGCATCTACTATTATTTTGTCTAAGTCATCATTAAATATGGAGTAGTGATTTGATGGCCCTGTTGAGTGATATATTTGATACATATCGGGATCGGCTGTAGACCCCCAAGCTGCCACCCACATATCCCAGCCTTTTTGATTGAGAACATCGAAGAACAGAGATCCGTCGGTATCCGCTATTTCTAGAACTGCCCCCATGGCTTCTAGGTCGCTCTTCATTTGAGTTAAAACAGGTGCAGTTGGGTGATCCATCGTTCCGCCACCTGGAATCCCCACTTCTATACGCAGTTGTTTTCCATCTTTAACCAATTTTCCGTCTACTTCAGTATAACCCGCAGCCACGAAATATTCTTTTGCCTTCGCTACATCGTAACCATAATATTCTGTGGCATCTTGCGGATATGCCCAAGACACGGTGGACATCGGGCGTTCTATCACAGTAGCCAAGTCGCCGTAATATGACTCAACTGCAGGAGCACGATTCATAAGATGCATCAAACCTTTACGTACATTAATATCTGGTACACGCTCGGCATTGATTCCAATATAGCCATAGCCCAAGTTGTCTACTAGCTCATAGTGTAATCCCGCTTCTTCGACATTGGCAACCATCTCTGGAGATGCTGATGGATCGGATAAATCCACCTGCTGGCTTCTAACGGCCTCAAACATATTTGCTTGATCTATTACCTGAAACTTCAACTTGTCTAATTTAGGTGCACCAAAGAAATAGTTTGGATTGTTTACTAAGTTAACAACGTTGTTTGCAAAGCTGTCAAAAATAAATGGCCCTGCACCCAACGGAGCTTCGTTTTTAAGTTTTACTCCTGATAAATCGCCTTTTTTGAAAGTGGTTCCATAATAGTGTTCTGGTGTTACAGATATAGCAAACTTGTAAATAGCTGCAGGATCGATGCCATCAATGGTAACTTGAACAGTTTTGTCGTCTAATTTTTTGATACCCGCAATTTCAGTTGCGTCGCCCTCTTTATAGTCTGCAAGGCCCACAATAGGCAACGTGTTTAGCGTCGACATTCCGTCATAAGTTGGATCTAGTAGTACCAAAAAATTGAACATCACATCGTCCGCAGTCATAGGCTCGCCATCGCTAAATTTGATGCCGTCTTGTAATGTAAAAGTATATACAGTTTGTAGGTCGCCAGAATCTGTCGTTGTTTCTTCTATATTAAAAGTTGCGGCTTCTGGAACAACTTGTCCCAAGCGATCTTGCCCTAACAATCCCATATGCACACGACCATTAATGACGTCGTCATACGCAGTAGTATAGAAGAAAGGGCTAAATACTCCGTTTAAGTCACCAACAGCAAAAACGCTAGTTCCAAACGCTCCAGATTCAGTTGCATCTGTATTTGGTGTCGCATCTTCGGAGCCACCACAACCTATTAAAGCAATAGTAGAAAATCCAGCAATCAGAGATAGTGTTGTAATTTTTTTTGAAAATTTTATCATAGTAATCTCTCCTTTTTTTGTTTAGTGACTTATATGAATTATATGGCTCTTTCAAAAGTTGTAGCATTTATGTAAATATATAATAACACTTAGTTAATTGTTTTGCAATATGATATTTTTGGTAAAAAGTACTTGCGTTTAAAGCTAAACCCAAATATGCGCATGCTAATTCTATAAAAAAACATAATTATTACATAATTTGTTGGTCATTATTTTAAATTGCTGCTAACAAAAAATACATAATCAATATTTTAATGTAAAAACTAGTAGCAAACGAAAAAAATTTTATAAGTTTGGTTGAAAATCGAATTTTGTGGCAATATTATTTATAATGATTGTGAAGGTGGAATGAAGATGAACCCATTTAAGATAAACCTATTTAAAAATAAACGACAAAATACACGATCAAACGAGAAGTCAGAATTTGTGACTTTGGGATCGCAATTAAATGAAGATAAAATTAAACAAGATTATGATTTCTTTAACCACTATTTTGATGCGCAGCTTATTGATTTGTATAACTATCAGAAACTAAAATAGTCTGTGCTAATATGCAACAGACCAGATCTCGTTCTTATCGTTTTTAATTATTTAACGAACTCAATTTGCTGATGGCAAAGGCAACCTCGGCTCTAGTAGCATACTCAGTAGGCTCAAGCTTGTGATCTCGACCCAACAAAATTTCGTTATTTATAGCCCATTTTACTGCTAATAGAGCCCAGCTACTCACGTCGTTTGCATCTGCGTAGCCCGAAATATCAGCCAACTGTGTAGTAAAAATATTCGCCGTCTTGGCAAAATTAAATAGCACCACTGCTAGTTGCTCTCGCGAAATGTTACAGTCTGGACGAAAAGTCCCGTCGGCATAGCCGCTGTAAATTCCCGAATCGACCGCCCATTTTATCGCATATGCATATTCCTCATCCGATCCAATATCGCTAAATGTCTCAACATCGCTCATATTATCCGAATGCTCCAAATCGGCAAACGCATACATCACTGTCGCAAAAGATGCTCGAGATATTGGCGATAAAGGGGCGTTTATATTCACGAATGAATTGCTCATATTTGTAGTTGCTACTTCCTCGAGGGCACCATTATCTAATGCAACAGCCACCCCATCCGCAATTTCTGAAGTATTTGATTGACAGTTTGCCAAGTAAGTTTGTTGCTCGAATTTTGCAATTGCATTTTTTAGAGCCAATACTTCTCCTTCAACCACGGCCTCGCTTTTGGGTGAGGCAATTACCGCTTCTGCTATAGCGATCGCCTTCTCCAATTCCTGATGCGCGTCATGGCAATGCGTATCCTGATCGAGTGCGCGGCTTTTTATCGCAACAGCGTTCGCAACCTCGGTTATAAGCGGCGTCGCATCAACAAAAGCTCCAACTTGTAATGTATTTTCAAACAGCGCAATTGCATTTTTTAGAGCCAATACTTCTCCTTCAACCACGGCCTCGCTTTTGGGTGAGGCAATTACCGCTTCTGCTATAGCGATCGCCTTCTCCAATTCCTGATGCGCGTCATGGCAATGCGTATCCTGATCGAGTGCGCGGCTTTTTATCGCAACAGCGTTCGCAACTTCAGTTATAAGCGGCGTCGCATCAACAAAAGCTCCAACTTGTAATGTATTTTCAAACAGCGCAATTGCATTTTTTAGAGCCAATACTTCTCCTTCAACCACGGCCTCGCTTTTGGGTGAAGCAATTACCGCTTCTGCTATAGCGATCGCCTTCTCCAATTCCTGATGCGCGTCATGGCAATGCGTATCCTGATCGAGTGCGCGACTTTTTATCGCAACAGCGTTCGCAACCTCGGTTATAAGCGGCGTCGCATCAACAAAAGCTCCAACTTGTAATGTATTTTCAAACAGCGCAATTGCATTTTTTAGAGCCAATACTTCTCCTTCAACCACGGCCTCGCTTTTGGGTGAAGCAATTACCGCTTCTGCTATAGCGATCGCCTTCTCCAATTCCTGATGTGCGTCATGGCAATGCGTATCCTGATCGAGTGCGCGACTTTTTATCGCAACAGCGTTCGCAACCTCGGTTATAAGCGGCGTCGCATCAACAAAAGCTCCAACTTGTAATGTATTTTCAAACAGCGCAATTGCATTTTTTAGAGCCAATACTTCTCCTTCAACCACGGCCTCGCTTTTGGGTGAGCAATTACCGCTTCTGCTATAGCGATCGCCTTCTCCAATTCCTGATGCGCGTCATGGCAATGCGTATCCTGATCGAGTACGCGGCTTTTTGTCGCAACAGCGTTCGCAACCTCGGTTATAAGCGGCGTCGCATCAACAAAAGCTCCAACTTGTAGTCTACTTTCAAACATCGTAATTGCATTTTGAAGCATCAACAAAGCGGCTTCAATTAAGCCCTCATTTTTGGAATTGTGAACAACTGCGGATGCGGCAGCGATGGAGTCTGTAAGCTTTGCCATTTGCCGCGGATCAACAAATTTGACACCTTTAGTGATTTGATCAGGAGCGTTTTCAGATACTACGATACTATCTCGAAGCGTCTTTGCTTTTCTGATCTCGGTCTGAAGAACTGCCTTATCGATAAATGTGCCCACTTGAACTTCGCTCTCAAATACAGCCGTGGCAGATTGTAGTGATTCGATCGTGGTCGCAATTAGTTGATTGGGGGTTGCGAAATCATTTTTTTTTTCGATTTCCTTTGCAACACTTTTGGCCTCGGCTATTGCCGTATCTAAATTTTTCATCTTCTGATTAGAGATAAATTTTACACCAATAGCAACTTCAGAAAATTCACGGTTGTCAATCTGTACATCATTTTTGACCAAAGTAGTTTTTCCGATTTGGGCAATTAAATTTGAGGTATCCACAAATTCTCCGGTTTGGATTGCCTCTTTAAAATTGGCAACGGCTTGGTCTAAATTGTATGCTACACTATCAATTTCTGCAGTGTTTTTGGGCGATATCAATGTCGACTCTGCCTTCGCAATGGCTTTTTCCAAATTTTTCATATCGGCGCTGCGTACAAAAGGTACACCAAAATCGATCTCTTCTTTATTACTATCTCTAACTAAGATCCAGTCATCTGCAAATTTAGCCGCCTCAATGCTTGCCACCAAATTTGCTAATTCTAAAAAACGGCCGACTTTCACCTCTCTTTCAAAAACTTTGATAGCTTTGGCAAGTGTCGCCGTAGCTTTTGTAACGTCAGAATCGCTTTCGGAGTTTTCGACAGCCCACCGAGCAGCCCCTATGGCATCGGCGAAAGTTTGCATTTGCGTCGTCGAGACAAATTTTGTGCCATGAGCAATTCCGCCAGCCGATTTATCAGTTGCCAATATTCCCGCCATCGCTTGGTGAGCTTCCTTAATTTTAGCAGTCAAAGCACTGGTATTAACTGCAGAAACAAACGTCCCCTGTTTGATCAAATCTTGAAAAATATCTACGGCAGATTTTAAATCGATTGTCGCGATAGCCACGGTGCGATCATTTTCAGGATTTTCTACGACTTCGTTAGCTCTGGCAATCGCAGTGTCCAAAGCCATCATTTCTTGAAGCGATACAAACGAAATTCCCTTTGCAATGCTGGAAGAATCTTTGTCGACTGCAACAATGCCAATCCTTGCATCGTTAGCTTTTTCGATAGCTTTTAGAAGAGTAGACGTATCGACGAACGTCCCATTCTTTGCGGCGGCTTTGAATGTATCATAAGCAAATTCTAAGCTGGCTTGAGCGGCCGCAATTTCGGCAACAGAAGCAGGATTCTTTGCAACTTTGCGAGCAGAATCAAGAGCAATATTAATGGCCGTCAAATCATTTGGAGTAACGAATAACACACCTTTATCGACCTTGTTTGCTGGCTTGTCAATCACTCCAATATTTTTACTAAGCTGAGTGATTTCTTTTATCTGGTCCCACAGCTGCGATGTATCCATCAGTCCAACTTTGGTGAGATTTTTGAACGTAATAGTCGCATCAGAAAGCTTTGCTATTTCGTCATCTACTGCAGAAAGGCTAGGCGGGGAATCGGCAATATCGCGTGCCGAAAAAATTGCGTTATCCAAAGCTTCGAGCTCAGCTGGGGTTACAAACCAGATTCCTTTGTAGACCTCTGTAGCTAATTTGTCAATAATTTCCAAGTCGACTTTTGCTTCGAGCGCGGCGTTAATGGCATATTCAAGAGGCATAACATCGATAAATGTCCCCACCTTGATGCTATTTTGTAAGTTTTTCATGGCTCGATGAATGTCGGTCAAAGCCGAACCCACCATTTCAAGATCGAGAGGTGCTGCGGCAATTGAGCGAACCCTTGACAAAACTGCATCAAAATTTTCGTACTGTTTGCCGTTTATAAATTTGAGACCTTGACGCACGTTTTCCTCTTTTTCATTATCAACAACGACAACCTCGCCTAACATTGCCTCAAAATCTACGATGGCTTCCTTAAGCGCTTCAACGTCCACAAGAGATCCAGTCTGAATAGAATTTTTAAACTTAACTACGGCAAGCTGCAACTCAATTACTTCGTTGGCAACGAGCTTTGGAGTTACGATGTCCTTGCTCATAACCGAAATGGCATTTGGAGCAGAGGCCAAATCCGCTACAACTTCAGGTGTGAGCATCGCAGAAACTGCACATTCGGCTTCTGCAAAATTTGGTATCAACGGAGCTATAAATTTGTCATTTGCAGACTCGGTAAATATCAAATATTGATCTTCCTCAAAAACAGCCATAGTTGGAATGGGCTCAGAAATTTGCAATTTAACTCGTTCGACCATATGCTGCGCTTTCGCAATATCTTTATCAAATGCGGCCGAGTCGGCAGTGGAAACAAATCGAATGCCCTTTGGCACTTCAGTCGCATTTGCGTCGATAATTTTTATTCCAAACTTAACGGTCTGCGCACGATCAATTTCGGCGATCAACGGTGCCGCGTCAACGAAAGATCCTATTTCCAATGCATCAGAAAACTCGGCTATAGCTTGTCTCAAATTTGAAATTGCAGTAGATACAAGCATCGGGGTTATAACATTATCAACATTTCCAGCATCCGCAATTCCAATAATTTCATCGGCAGCGGCCATAGATTTTTCAAACATCGCGAAAACATCAGGATCAACGAAGCGAGTTCCTTGAAGCACTTTTGTCGCCTCGGCACGCATCGGCTTAACATCGGTCACTGCCCGACGCGCATTTTTTATCTCATCTCGAAGTTTGGTCGTATCCACAAAAGTTCCGGTTTGGATAGATTTACCAAAGGAATTTGTCTCTTGGCGAAGGCTATCAACCGATTGCGCAACGATAGCCGTGGTGATGGCGTTTTGTGACTTTTGCGCTTCCTCCACGATCGCTTGAGCGGCCGCTATATTGGCAGATAATTCTTTAGCTTGTACCAACGGAGCAAACCTAACTCCCTGAGCAACTTCTTCCGCAGAATTATCTATGATGGCAATATCAGCCTGTAAATCTTGAGCAATTTCAATTTGCTTTCTCAAAGAGCTGGTATCTACAAAAGTTCCTATTTGAATTGAGTTCTCAAATTTTTCGACGGCATCGATTAAATTTTCAACAGCATCTACTTCGACATCGGATTCCACTTCTAGTATGCTTATAGCTTTGGCTGCTGTTATAGAAGCATCTAAAGTCGCAAAGGCCGTGCTAGAAACGAATCGAATTCCGAAAGGTACTTTGTCGGCAGTTGCATCGATAACTTCTACATCATCTCGAGCGATGATCGCTTGCTCAATCTGTTCCGATAATGACCTAAGATTTTCGTACTTGCCGTGTCGAATTGCTTTGTTGTAAGTTTTTATAGCCTTCTGTAGATTTGCAGTGGCAATAGAAACGGTCTGAGCCGTCACCGTGTTTTCGGAATTGCCTTCAGCGACGGTGCTGATTATTGCGCGCGCTGCAGCTAAATTGTCATTGAGCTTTTTGGCAGCAGCAGACGAGATGAACGCAGTGCCTTTTGGTATCTCAGATTCGGTAGCATCTCTAACGGTAATGCCAACCTGGCTGGCAAGTGCGTTATCTATGGCTGCCACAAGTTTGGACGTATCAATCAAAGTGCCTTCCAAAATTTTGTCGCTGAAATTGATTGTGGCTTCGCGTAAATTAAATATCATCGCCGCGATGTCGACGTCTGTTTCCTCTTCGGCCTTTATAGAATCAACAAATGCCTGAACTTTTTCTATAATGGTATCATACTCTTGTGCAGCCTGAAATGAAACAAATCGAATCCCCTGATCTACCAAAGTTGGGTCTTCTGTCATAATAATAACGTTTTTACGAATATCTAACGCATCGGCTAGGGCATCCTCCAGTTCCGCAAGATCCACGCTTTCCTGAATTGCTGTGCTCAAAGCATCAAAGGTATTGCTAATAATAGGAATCTGAAATTCTGGCTCTGGAATTTGGCTAAATTCAAAAAA
The DNA here is from genome assembly GCF_030708075.1 of Candidatus Epulonipiscium viviparus. GTDB lineage: Bacteria > Bacillota > Clostridia > Lachnospirales > Cellulosilyticaceae > Epulonipiscioides > Epulonipiscioides viviparus. Next base: position 174,953 of record NZ_CP117982.1, read on the forward strand.
CTCCATCAATTTGGTTTGTTTGGCAATCTTTTTCGAATTGGTCGCGACCTCCAAATCAGCATAGGGCTCCTCAATAATCGGAATCTCAAATGATGGCTCTGGGATATCAATGTCTGCTAATACTTCGGGCATACTGAAAAATAACTCCTTTGTAAACTGATTTATCTCACTTTCAGAAACAGTCGTGTCTTCTAAATCACTTCTCACTGTTGCTTGTATGTACGAGGGGAAGTAATTTGTGTATGTCATGGATGCTAATAGAAGAGAAATTACTTTTTGTGAGTTCATTATATATGTTGCTACGATTTGCAGTAGCTCCTCCTTATTAAATTTATGCTTATGATGTTCATATTCTAATATATCTACACAAAAATCTAAGTGAAAATAGTAGACTCACGCTCTGTCAGATTTCATCTTTGGTAATAAAACAACGAAAAATCTCTATGAACATGGGCTATCTAAGAGACTTTTGGCGACAAGGCAACTTCCGATGACAAGAGCTGTAAGCTACGTATTCACTGTTAGTATGCTCAGATTTTGGCATATTATACCTAATATTTCGTAAATAATTCCATAAATATTTTTTCTAACAATTATCTCGACCATTAAATTGAACTGGAATGCTTATGGTTATCACATCTGCAGCTGGCACATCAATATCCGATATGACAAGCATTGAATCGCAATAATCTACCGTAGCTTCAAATTCGTCGCCCGCCAAATCGGTGATGGTTATTTCTCCATTTAAAACAAATCCCTCAACAAATTTATTCGAAATCGTCACATTGTTAATCGTTGGAGCGTAAATCGGAAAGCTGGCCGTTCCCAAATTTGGTGACGCAAGACTTATGATATATTCGAACTCGTTTTGCGCCGCCGTCGTTATTGAAAATTCCGAGCTAAGTCTAATAGGCAATGCTTCTTCGTCAGATTTACCCTGGATTTGCAACGTGATACTAGGCTTAAACTGTTGCGTTATCGACGTCGTTTTGGGCAGTTCCATAACCGTCACTTGATTCGCAGTTTCGGGAATCGCCGACGCGGTCGTGACCCGATTTGCGGTATCTTTTTCGTTCAATATGGCTCGCAACTTTTGTGCAGCAATCTGAGACCCACCCTCGGCAATCGATTTCTCCACCACTGCGTGTAATTTTTCTATCGAAACTTCCGACAGTCCACCAGCTGCTTTGATTATAGATTGTAATTTTTTTACTGAGCTATCAGACACACCGGCACTTTTCGGCGTTCCAGACGGCAAAAATTTTTCTGTAGCCGAAGACGCAATTTTAAAACTTTCGATCGGTGACGCATTTTTTAAACTAGTAGCGGCTAATGATGTCTTTAATTTCTCTGCCAACGAGGACGAGCTAAATAATTCATCAGTTAATGCCGTCTTCAAGGCTGGGTTGGATGCCGAAAGTGCCTCTGTGACAATAGTTTTAAGGAGCTCTTGCAAAGGAACATCTGGCGAGTTTGCCGATCGTGAGTCTGCTGATGTAGCTGTTGAGTTTGCCGATCGTGAGTCTGCTGATGTAGCTGTTGAGTTTGCCGATGTGAGTTCGCTGATGTATCTGTTGAGTTTGCCGATCGTGAGTCTGCGGATGTAGCTGTTGAGTTTACCGATCGTGAGTCTGCTGATTCATATGGTGAGTTTGCCGATCGAGAATTCGCAGATGTAGCTGTTGAGTTTACCGATCGTGAGTCTGCTGATGCATCTGGCGAGTTTGCCGATCGTGAGTTCGTTGATGTAGCTGTTGAGTTTGCCGATAGAGAATTCGCTGATGCATATGGCGAGGTTGCCGATTGAGAATTCGCTGATGTAGCTGTTGAGTTTGCCGATGGTGAGTTCGCTGATGTAGTTGTTGAGTTTGCCGATCGTGAGTCTGCGGATGTAGCTGGCGAAGTTGCCGATGATGCGTTAGCTGATGTAGCTGTTGAGTTTGCCGATCGTGAGTGCGCTGATGTAGCTGGCGAGGTTGCCGATGATGAGTTCGCTGATGCAGCTGTTGAGTTTGCCGATTGAGAATTCGCTGATGCATATGTCGAGTTTGCCGATGATGAGTTAGCTGATGTAGCTGGCGAGTTTGCCGATTGTGAGTTTGCTGATGTAGCTGTTGTGTTTGCCGATCGTGAGTTCACAGATGTAGCTGTTGAGTTTACCGATCGTGAGTCTGCTGATTCATATGGTGAGTTTGCCGATCGAGAATTCGCAGATGTAGCTGTTGAGTTTACCGATCGTGAGTCTGCTGATTCATATGGTGAGTTTGCCGATCGAGAATTCGCAGATGTAGCTGTTGAGTTTACCGATCGTGAGTCTGCTGATTCATATGGTGAGTTTGCCGATCGAGAATTCGCAGATGTAGCTGTTGAGTTTACCGATCGTGAGTCTGCTGATGCATATGGCGAGTTTGCCGACGATGCGTTCGCTGATGTAGCTGCTGAGTTTGCCGATCGTGAATTCGCTGATGCATATGGCGAGTTTGCCGATAGAGAATTCGCTGATGTAGCTGTTGAGTTTACCGATCGTGAGTCTGCTGATTCATATGGTGAGTTTGCCGATCGAGAATTCGCAGATGTAGCTGTTGAGTTTACCGATCGTGAGTCTGCTGATTCATATGGTGAGTTTGCCGATCGAGAATTCGCAGATGTAGCTGTTGAGTTTACCGATCGTGAGTCTGCTGATTCATATGGTGAGTTTGCCGATCGAGAATTCGCTGATGTAGCTGTTGAGTTTACCGATCGTGAGTTCACAGATGTAGCTGTTGAGTTTACCGATCGTGAGTCTGCTGATGTAGCTGTTGAGTTTGCCGATTGTGAGTTCGCTGATGTAGTTGTTGAGTTTGCCGATTGTGAGTTCGCTGATGTAGTTGTTGAGTTTGCCGATCGCGAGTCTGTTGATGTAGCTGGCGCAGTTGCCGATGATGCGTTAGCTGATGTAGCTGCTGAGTTTGCCGATCGTGAGTTCGCTGATGTAGCTCGTTGAGTTTTGCCGGTTGAGAATTCGCTGATGTAGCTGTCGAGTTTGCCGATCGTGAGTCCGCTGATGTAGCTTGCGAGGTTGCCGATTGAGAATTCGCAGATGTAGCTGTTGAGTTTACCGATCGTGAGTCTGCTGATTCATATGGTGAGTTTGCCGATCGAGAATTCGCAGATGTAGCTGTTGAGTTTACCGATCGTGAGTCTGCTGATTCATATGGTGAGTTTGCCGATCGAGAATTCGCAGATGTAGCTGTTGAGTTTACCGATCGTGAGTCTGCTGATTCATATGGTGAGTTTGCCGATCGAGAATTCGCAGATGTAGCTGTTGAGTTTACCGATCGTGAGTCTGCTGATTCATATGGTGAGTTTGCCGATCGAGAATTCGCAGATGTAGCTGTTGAGTTTGCCGATCGTGCGTTAGCTGATGTAGCTGCTGAGTTTGCCGATCGTGAATTCGCTGATGCATATGTCGAGTTTGCCGATGATGAGTTAGCTGATGTAGCTGTCGCGTTTGCCGATCGTGAGTCCGCTGATGTAGCTTGCGAGGTTGCCGATTGAGAATTCGCAGATGTAGCTGTTGAGTTTACCGATCGTGAGTCTGCTGATTCATATGGTGAGTTTGCCGATCGAGAATTCGCAGATGTAGCTGTTGAGTTTACCGATCGTGAGTCTGCTGATTCATATGGTGAGTTTGCCGATCGAGAATTCGCAGATGTAGCTGTTGAGTTTACCGATCGTGAGTTCACAGATGTAGCTGTTGAGTTTGCCGATAGAGAATACGCTGATGTAGATGGCAGATTTTCAGTGTCAGGTGATTCAGATTGCGCAGCTTGTTGCATCATCTTTTTGAAGTTTTCAAGCGAGAGATCACTCATATTTGCTAATGCAACGTCCAACGGTAGGGTTATTTCGGACGATGATTTATCCATATTCGCTAATACGGCCTCTAGCGATGGATTGGCTGGTGTATAATTTAGGGACCTATTTCCTTGCGCCATAGCTTCTTTAAAATTTTTTAGCGGAAGAGTATTTTTTAGAATATCTGCCGGAGAATTGATGCTTTTCATTAATGGAGTATCGACTGTATACGCTTCGAACGTGTTGGCTTCTTTGTTGGACGGCTTGCGTTGCGTCGGTTACGGTGTTGTCAAAATGATCTGCAGATGTTCTTTGCTCATCGATTAGTTCGAAGGCTTCTATCTGCATGGTGTTTACTATTCTGTTGTGCATATTATATGGATCGCGGGTGCTATACATCAGATGAAATACTTCAGATTTCGGAAGAGCTTGAATAACCAAATTGAATCCGATTGGCGTAAATGCGTGTATCGATGGAATATTGCTCCAAATTTGATCTATAATGTCTATTGCAGTTGTATGGATTCTCAGTTGAATATTTTTGAGTGATTTTCCAGAAATATTTTTAATATACACATTGCTAAACTTTCCGGCAGAGGTCGATGAAACATTTTGAGTCATTATAAGCATGGGCTCTGTGGAATCGTAATTCAAAGTTGAGGATAATGGTATTGAATGCATAGGTGATAGTCCTTTCTATATAAGATTGCACATTAAATTTTAGATTTTCTGGGTATTTTTTCCTTTGTTTTGGCTAATTTTTTGGATGAGTTTTTCGTATTTGAAAGCACAGATAAGTTATTGCCTACATATGACGTTCTATCGATATTTGATAACAATTTGTATGTTTTTTGGGCATCGTCATAGCGTATAAAAAGAGTGTATATCCGAAATTTTTTTGACTTCGGCAGTGCTAAACGAATAGTTTGATGCTCAAGGTCGATGATTTCTAAGTAATATTTCTTTGCAGGATCCAATATGGAATAGGAACTTACATTTGTATATGAATTTTTGAGAAGGATCGGAGGATCTATTTCTGTACATAACGCTACCGAATGGATTTCCTTTGCAAAGTTACCAAATCTCGCGGCATAGTATATATCTTTAAATGACATATTTCTTTCCTCAGAAAGTATACATTTAAAAGCAGATTCATCTTTAGATTTTTTGGAAATAGCAAACATATAACTAGCGCCAGGTCGTAAATTTACTCGCTTTATCACAATAACATCATTAGTTAGCCTATTGATTACAGAAATATTATGAAAGCCCGAAGAAATTGGTCTATAGTTTTTAATTTTTTCTGGAAAGAGTTGCTTTAGATGCGTTTTTTCTTCGACCAAAATAGCAATGGGCTGGTCAGTAAAATTGATATAAGCAATATGAGAAATTTCTTTGTTTTTCATATTAAGGCCTCCATAATGTTATTTTTATAAGTATATGGTAAAAATCCCTGTTAATTCTATTTAATTTTTTGTAATAAGTAGGACAAAGAGCAACATCTAGAGAGATAGATCAAAGGATATGTAAATAAGGAAAAATATGGCATAAGTTGCAACAAAAAAAACTCCCCATAGTTAAATGGAGAGAAGAACATCTGCTTATGCCGCAATTTTGTTAGCGCGTTTTGTATTAAATTGTTTTACGAGACTTCTAATAATTAGTAAACCAAAAACTATAGCAATTACGGTGCGATATAAATCATGGCCATGAAGATGAGCATGAACTGATTCTATTATTACATTTGAGTTAAATAAAGAGATCATAGCGTCTAAAAATAATCCGCAAACTACACTAGATATGGCAATGCAAGTTAAGTATACAGCCATTGTTTTTTTACCCAGGCTTTTGAACAATATGGAAAGAGATGCGATATTGGTAACCGGACCAGCAAACAAAAATACAAACGCGGCTCCAGGAGAAATTCCCTTCATCATCAAAGATACTGCAATAGGGATAGACGCCGTAGAGCACACATACATCGGAATCCCGATCACCAGCATGATAAGCATAACTAATATAGGTGACTGAATACTAGCAATCCAAGTTTCGGGAAGAGAGGTACTGATCAACGCCGCAATTATAAGGCCAATTACAAGATTGACGGCAATTTCGTCTAAAAAATCTCCAAATCCATAGGTAAATATACTAACTACTTTAGCTTTAAATGAAGGTTCAGCCGGTGTCGCATCATGAGAACAGCAAGAGTGAGCCGTTTTGGCCGGTGCCGCATCATGAGAACAGCAAGAGTGAGCCGTTTTGGCCGGTGCCGCATCATGAGAACAGCAAGAGTGAGCCGTTTTGGCCGGTGCCGCATCATGAGAACAGCAAGAGTGAGCCGTTTTGGCCGGTGCCGCATCATGAGAACAGCAAGAGTGAGCCGTTTTGGCCGGTGCCGCATCATGAGAACAGCAAGAGTGAGCCGTTTTGGCCGGTGCCGCATCATGAGAACAGCAAGAGTGAGCCGTTTTGGCCGGTGCCGCATCATGAGAACAGCTACAATTAGTTTTTACTTTATATTGAACTGACTCTTTTTTGCAAAATTTGTTTGTAACTATTCCAGAAAAAATTCCAGAAATGAAGGCTGCAACAGCCCGAAAAATAGCAAACACAGGGCCCATCATTCCGTATGTTGCAATAATACTATCCACGCCGGTTTGTGGTGTAGAAGTAAGAAAACTTACGACGGCACCTTTGCTAGCGCCATTTTCCCCCAGATACAAGGCTGTTGGTACAACTCCACATGAGCATAATGGAAGCGGAACCCCAACAACCGAAGCTTTGATTACTGATTTTGTGTCATCGTTTCCAACATGCTTTAGTACGGTTTCTTTTTTCACAAATGCGTGTAAAATACCAGTAAAAATTATTCCGATGACTAAATAAAATGACATATCAACGAACAGATGCCATAGATTATTGATATACTCCATTCAATATCCTCCCTCTAAATTATATATATTTATATAGTACTCTGCCCTTAACAATGTTGTCAATAATTTTATATCCATTATTTTTTTAGAATAATTTTGAGTGCTTAATTTTTTTGAAATATTTTTGGATTTTACTTGCAATTTCAAAAATAATGTGTATAATGTAAAACTATAAATATAATAGTAGTGAAAGCCGCTATTACAAGCAGCGCTTCATTATAACAACCAGCTTTGAAAGCAATAGTGACAAACAAGATGCAAGCTAAATCTTCCGTACAACCAAAACGTATCTCATGGCGGTAGATGATAAATACGCATCTTTTTTGTGTCGCAAAAAAATGTTGGAGGGATATAATATGACAGATTTTTTGATATCAATTAATGATATTGTATGGGGAGTTCCACTGATTATATTAATATTATTTTGTGGAATCAGCTTAACCATAAAACTGCGAGGAATTCAAGTTACACAACTGGGGCAAGCATTAAAATATATGTTAAAAAATGAGCACGGTGGCGTTGGCGAGATCTCCTCTTTTGCCGCATTATGTACCGCACTTTCAGCGACGATAGGAACAGGAAATATTATCGGAGTCGCATCTGCCATTGCGGCGGGCGGACCAGGAGCATTGTTTTGGATGGAAGTCGCTGCGTTCTTTGGGATGGCTACAAAATATGCCGAAGGTTTTTTGGCTATAAAATATCGTGAAATTAAAAAAGACAATCGCGTTTTGGGTGGACCATTTTATTACATAGAAAAAGGGATGGGAGTTAAGTTTAAGTGGCTAGCAAAATGCTTTGCGATTTTTGGAGCTCTTGCAGGCTTACTAGGCATCGGAACCATAACTCAAATCAATGGCATAACCTCCGCGGCGCAAAACTTTTTCGATCCACAACAAGCGGGTGTAGTTTTTCATATAGGAGAAACCGCAATCACTACCACTACCATCGTAGTCGGGCTTGTCGTAACCGTATGTGCAGCATTGGTAATTATTGGAGGCATCAAACGTATTTCGACAATCGCTGCAGTTGTTGTTCCTTTTATGGCAATCGTCTATCTGGTTATGGGAATTTTCGTTATTGCGTTTAACATCGACTTAATTCCTTCCGCGTTATCAGCCATAGTGGTGGGAGCGTTCAATCCTCAGGCCGTGATGGGAGGAGTAATTGGGGTCACAATAAAAACGGCCATTCAAAAAGGAGTGGCACGCGGAATTTTTTCAAACGAGGCCGGTTTGGGATCTGCGCCAATTGCCGCTGCCGCCGCTTCTACAAAAGATCCAGTTCGCCAAGGTCTAGTTACAATGACCGGAACTTTCATCGATACAATCATCATATGTACTATAACAGGATTGGCCATTGTTATGACCGGTGCGTGGCTTCCGGAGTTGGGTCTTGAGGGGGCCGAAATCACAATGTACGCTTTTAGCGAGGCGCTACCTTTTTCATCAACAGTCAGTTCTTTTCTATTAATGAGCTGCTTAATATTTTTTGCCTTCACCACCATTTTGGGTTGGGACTATTACGCTGAAAAATGTATTGAGTATTTAACCGATGGCAACACAAAAGTCGTTCAGTGCTATAGATGGTTATATATAGCAATGATATTTATTGGACCATACATAACAGTAGCAGCAGTATGGACCATTGCAGACATTTTCAACGGATTGATGGCGATTCCAAATACTATCGCGCTGATTGCGTTATCCAAAATTGTAGCAAGCGAGACCAACAGTTACATTGCAAAGGCAAAAAATAAAAAATCGTTACATCCATAATAAAAGCTCCAGTTATCTCTCCTATTTCGCATGGGAGAGATTTTTATTTTGACATTGGCAGCTCTTCCAGCATCTGAAGTTGCGGCTCCGGCATTTGCGATTGATATGAGTTATGCATCTGAGGTTGCGGCCCTTGCATTTGTGATTGATATGAGTTATGCATCTAAGGTTGCGGCCCTTGAAATAGCGACCGCGGTTTCTGTTCTCTCTCCTATTTTACATGGAAAAAATTGTTACATTGGTGGTGGAGACATAGGCGCATCAAAAGTAGCCATATTTTGCATAAAGGCCTCTTTCGCTTCTTTGAATGGTTTGGATTTTGGATACGCACCGTAAGTAGGATCATGAGGTTGATGAGTAGCGGGAGGATCTTCTTTGGCCACAAAGGGGGCGCTCTTTAGCATGCCTGACTGAGGCCCTTGCATCTGAGGTTGCGGCCCTTGCATTTGTGATTGATATGAGTTATGCGTCTGAGGTTGCGGCTCCGGCATTTGCGATTGATATGAGTTATGCATCTGAGGTTGCGGTCCTTGCATTTGCGATTGATATGTGTTATGCATCTGAGGTTGCGGCTCCTTGCATTTGCGATTGATATGAGTTATGCGTCTGAGGTTGCGGCTCCGGCATTTGCGTTTGATATGAGTTATGCATCTAAGGTTGCGGCTCCGGCATCTACGATTAATATGAGTTATGCATCTGAGGTTGCGGCTCCGGCATTTGCGATTGATATGAGTTATGCATCTGAGGTTGCGGCTCCGGCATTTGCGAGGTTGCGGCTCCGGCATATGAGAGTTATGCATCTAAGGTTGCGGCCCTTGAAATAGCGACCGCGGTTTCTGTTCTCTCTCCTATTTTACATGGAAAAAATTGTTACATTGGTGGTGGAGACATAGGCGCATCAAAAGTAGCCATATTTTGCATAAAGGCCTCTTTCGCTTCTTTGAATGGTTTGGATTTTGGATACGCACCGTAAGTAGGATCATGAGGTTGATGAGTAGCGGGAGGATCTTCTTTGGCCACAAAGGGGGCGCTCTTTAGCATGCCTGACTGAGGCCCTTGCATCTGAGGTTGCGGCTCCTTGCATTTGCGATTGATATGAGTTATGCATCTGAGGTTGCGACTCCGGCATTTGCGATTGATATGAGTTATGCATCTGAGGTTGCGGCCCTTGCATTTGCGATTGATATGAGTTATGCATCTGAGGTTGCGGCCCTTGCATTTGCGATTGATATGAGTTATGCATCTGAGGTTGCGAATTCTTCGTTTGAAGTTGCGTAGTTAATTGTTGAACTTGTTGTTGCAATAGTATGAGCTGTTGTTGGTATCTTATATTTATTCCTTCTATTAACATGTCGAGCTCTATGTTCTCTTCCAAATCGGGATGGATTCCAATTGTGTCAATCGCAGAGATAACAGCAAGCCGTATCGTGGTTGTGATTTGCGCAAAAAGATGAGTTGCTTGAATAGAGTTCTTAATCGTCGCGCTAAACTTTGTGAATACGATATCATTTTGTAATGAGCTCTTTGCCGGAGTACTAAATGTTTGCGCACCATCTATAGAAAGAGCTGTATATAAAATATTTCCATCGACAAAATTAACCCAGATACAATCAATATATTTAAACATCGTTGCATCTTCAAATCGTACGACTGTTGCGACTATCGCTTCTGATGTTGTAGTTTTATATATCAACTGATTCTGACCATACATATTTTGTAGGTATAGTACGTGTATCTGATCGTCAATAATACAAGCATCATATTGTAGTATTGGCATGGCGGCAGAAACGATCGTTTGCAATGTTGGCTCTGCCAAACCGATTGTTAGACATTGAATCTCGGTAGCATTTTGTTCTTCCTGGAATAATATATATATATGGTCATTATTTGATAAACACATAAAAGTAGGAGCGGTAAAATTTGTAATTACGGATTCTACCGCCGATTGCAAGCCATTAAGTGTTTGCCGTAGTAAAGTATTGGTATTTGACAGGTTGTCATACGCTGTGTAGAAAAGATGCAGTATATTATTGAAATATATTAGTTGAAAATTTTCAAAAGTGAAAGGTCCATCAGACTCTTCAAATAATAGTGCACGTTTTGGTTGGTTATTTTGATATATTATATAGATAATTTGCCCTTTCAAATTTTTTACTATCAAGTGGATTAAACCCTTTGTATCTATGGTGGCGCAAAACTCATCAGTGATGTTGCTGAGTAAAGTAACTGGACGACTGATTCCTGTTGCACAAAAGCTTTGGGCCACAAGACTTTGCTTGTTTTTTTCGATTTTAGTAAATAAATTTTCGGACTGGCATAAAAAAACCATACTATCATCTCCTTTTATACATAATATTGAATATAAAAAAAAATATACTACAATTGTAACCCTTAAGCTTGCCCACTCATATATTAGATATTGGGAGTGACATTTATATAATTAGACATCCATTGTCGGGGAGTTGGTTGCCCGTACAAAAGGAAGTAGATATAATTAATAGGAGGTATAAATTATGAGTTGTGGATGTAATAACGTAAATAGCAATTTGAATAGAGCTGTGATAACTAATAATATTAACACAGTAAATGGTGAAACCAAGCACTTTAGTAACGCTGGAATCTGTAATATTTGCCATCCTTTGGCTACTGAAATCCCAACAGTCGGAATCGCGTCACCGATCGAAGATGCTGGGTATTGCCCGCCAATTGGAGAGCCAAAATTATTAACTTTGATGGCTCCAGCTGTATATGATGAAAGCGGCTTTAATCTTTGCCGTACAATTAAGTTAGCAGACTTTGTTAATGCCTGCGATGGTCCTATGAGCCGAACAACAGACCTTTTGTTTGATGGACTGACAGTAAACGATCTCAAAAAAGCAACCCATCTTCAAGTCCAAGTTGTTGATATAGATTTTAATTTTGTTTGCCCTAAGAGTTCGCGATTTTCTGATATCAAGCCAGCGAAGAATAACCCAAATATTTCTCGAGTAACATTAAGAGATATCGATGTAACGATAGCGGTAAAAGTAATTGATAACAATTGTAGAGTATGTAAAGAAGGAATGATGACTCTACGATATTTACCAGGTGAAAATTGCCCAGGTTATGACGAAGATACTAATCCAGCAAACGTTGCAATTGATTTATATACTCCGTATGGAGTTGCATTTGCGGCAGAAAATCCTGCAGGATGTAATAAATTAGTTCCGATCGTAAATTATGTAGGATTCGTAGGATCAGATCTTTGCCAAGGTTGTGTGCAAGATTATGGGGTAATGCCATTATCAGGAGATGGCAGTGTTGACCAATATAAATATCTTCCATCTACCCATACCTTCAAAACTTTTGAACCAAACAACGGCCTTACCCAAGGTATTTCAGCTCAGGGACTTGCCAAAGTTATTAGCGGAGATGATGAATATCTGGCGATTGGTCTTACACTTTACTTTAAAGTAGTTTATTTTGTACAATACAAGTTTAATCACGAAGGACTTTGTGTACCGCCGAAATTTGCAGTAGCAGGAAATCTTGAAACTAAGAGTTGCTTGTCATTTGTAGAAGGAGATCTTTTAGAGCAAAATATTTTGCCGCTTAGTGTTTGTATTCCTCCAAAGTCTTATTCTTAAGTAATAATATTTAAAATAAAAGGTGTGACTTCGTGTTGCATCTTTTTTTTATGTATGGATTAAATTTTCATTGACAATCTTTGGAATAAAAGATAAAATTATGGAGCATACCAAGAGGTAAAAATTGTAAAAACATTTAATAATTATTTAGATAGGGAGGTAAAGAATGGAATTTATTTTAAGAATTTTTATGCGACAAAAAATTAGAGACATTAGAATTGTGGGGAGACAAAAGTTATATCTTGTGTTTACCATAGATGGAGATGTCAAGGTTATGCATAAAAGAATTGCGGCTTCTCAGTATTCAGTGTGTGTACGTAAGGGGCAGTGGATTTTGCAGGATCTTAGAAAGGGTAACAAACAAGTGGAGCCGCTTCGAGGAATTGTACCAATAGAAGCGACGTTGAAACTTTCAATAACTGTATATGCTTTTAATTCGCACAATGTTTACAATATACCTACTCCGGATTCTGGCAGATTGCTTATTGGTCGTAGCGAACATACTGATCTTATGATTAGAAATAAATTAGTTTCAGATCCACATGTGGAATTGAATTATGCTAAAGGAGAATGGAGTTTTTTAGATATAGAAAGTAGTAATGGTACATATATTAATGATTATAAAATGTCTTCTGGAGTTATCAAAAAAACAGATGTACTAAAATTTGCTTTTTGCCAGATCATTATTACCGAAAATGGGTTGATTTTAATAACCGAAGACCCAGTTATGCTGCAATATAATTCTCAAGTTGTAGAGCAGAGATTTGTGACCGATATAGATAAACCGTATCCACTAAAATTAAACCGTTCACCAAGACTGAAACGACAAATTCAGCGTAAATTAATAGAAATACAAGCTCCGCCACCGCTAAGTAATACTCCAGAAATCAATTGGTTGACTGTATTGTTAGGGCCAGCCCTTACTATATTAGCAATGGTGGGGATAGTATTTTTGATACCAATACCAGAAGGACAAAACAGAAATCTGACAATGCTATATTATAGCGTACCTATGTCGACAATTGCAGTTCTTATGGGATTTTTAAGATATGGGGCACAAAAGAAACAATACAAGAAAATGATGGATTTACGAGAGTATAAATATCAAGAATATCTTACAGAGCAGGTAGATTATATTGAATCATTATTAGAAGACCAACGTGAAATTTTGTCCAATACTTTTCCATCTGTTACAGAATGCGTTATGCTGGCCCTTAGACGTGATACTCGACTTTGGAATCGCGCACAATATGATGAAGATTTCATGACTTTATCTGTGGGGCTAGGCACAATTGCAGCAGATATCCAGGTAAAAGTTCCAAAGCAATCGATATTACTTAAAGAAGATGTTCTGTTAAAACGCGCGCAAGAGCTAGACCATAAGTTTGAGGTAAATGAACACTGTCCAATATTAATGCATTTGGGCAAACATAGATCGTGTGGCATTATAGGGGATCGAATAAAATCAATACAGCTGACTAAAAATCTAATCATGCAAGCGGCAACATCGCATAGCTATCTGGATTTAAAAATTGTTATCATTAGCGATCCCAACGAAGCAGATGAGTGGGAGTTTGCAAAGTGGCTTCCGCATATATTTGATAAAAATCGTAGTAAACGTTATTTTGTAACTAATAAACAACATGCCAATATTATTTTAAACGATCTCAAAGAAGAACTCACTCAGTATAACAATGCAGTTGTTGCAGCAAATTCGCGTACATTTGATAAAAAGGCTCAGGATATTACAGAGATTCCACACTATTTATTTATTTGCGCATCGGTAGAATTTTGTCTTAATCATCCAATATTTCCATTTATCATGAAAAACGAACTCAATATTGAATGTTTATTATTGTTTAATGAAATTCATATGCTACCTCCTGATTGTCATTATATAGCAGATTTCTCTAATAGAAAGCCTATCTTCTACACAAAGACGAACATTGCGGAAATGAAAGAGTTTACACTAGAAACAACCGCAAAGTTTGAGGATTTTGCAAGAAGCATCGCACCACTGAGATTTGAAACTAGCGAAGATACACTAAAGCTTCCAGACGGAATTACATATCTTGAAGGTTACGGAGTTCAAAAAGCCGAAGAATTGCCAATAGAAAAATTGTGGGCATCTGGAATGCCAGAAAAATCAATGAGCGTACCTGTAGGGATTGGGGTCAATGGCGAATGGTTTGAATTTGATATTCATGAGAAAAAGAGTGGCCCTCATGGACTTGTTGCTGGGATGACAGGCTCTGGAAAATCAGAAATGGTCCAAACCTGGATATTGTCTATGGCAACTTATTTTTCGCCTAGCAGTATAAACTTTGTGCTTATAGATTTTAAAGGTACAGGACTAATCTTACCATTTAAGAATATTCCTCATTTGGCAGGCACCATTTCTAATATCGACAAAAACATTGGACGTAATTTGATTGCTTTGGAGCGAGAACTTAGCAGAAGGCAGCAATTGTTTAATGCCTGCGATGTGCAAAATATTACGCAGTATCTGAATGCCTATCGAGAAGGAAAAGTAACCGAGCCGTTACCATATATGTTTATTATTATCGATGAGTTTGCAGAATTTAAGATGCAGTTTCCAGATTTTATGCGTGTTATTGACAGTGTATTTGGAATTGGGCGTACGCTAGGGGTTCATATAATCTTACTGACTCAAAAACCTGGAAACGTTGTAACCGACAAAATGAACTCTAATACTAGATTTAGATGGTGCCTAAAAGTAGCCAGTTCTGGAGACAGTAACGATATGATTAAGAGACCTGATGCCGCAAAGATTACAAAACCTGGTAGAGCGTATGTGAAGGTTGGAGAAGACGAAATTTTTGAACAAACGCAATCTTTTTGGAGTGGAGCACCATATAATCCAAATAGAAGCTTAACACCACAGATGAAGACAGATGTTTCGCTAATTGATAATATTGGACAGCGCACTAAAGTGATAGTCCACAAGAAAAAAGTTAAAGCAACCAAAACCGAAATAGATGCAGTAGTTGATTATTTGCGAGAATATACTATTGCGAAAAACATTCCATTTGCAACACAAGTATGGACCGAAAAAATGCCATTTACAATTTATCTGAAGCCTCTGATTAAACATTCATTTAATGGTGGTTGGCCAAAATATGAAGGTGGGCTTAAACCGATTATTGGCATGGTAGATGATCCTCGAAATCAGTCGCAGTATCCTCTTGTATTAAATTTAACAGAGCAAGGTCACGCGGTTATATATGGGTCACCTGGAAGCGGAAAGACTACATTGATTCAAACACTTATTATGTCGATTGTCTTATCTTATAGTCCAAAAGATGTACAAATTTATATCATGGATTTTGGTGGAGGAAGTTTGGGAATGTTTAAGCAGTTTCCACATGTAGGCGGCATTGCTCTTGGAGATGAATCCGAAAAAATCATGAAGCTATCTGAGATGCTGTTAAAGATGTTAAAGGAGCGTAAAAAGCTATTTGCAGCACAATCAATTCTCAGTATAGCATCTTATAGAGAAGCCGTAGGAACTGATATAGAAGAAGTGGTATTATTATTGGATAACTTTGCACCAGTTTTAAGTACATACCCAGATTTATCAGATATGTTTGGGTTGTTAACTCGCGAAGGTAGTAGCTATGGAATATACGTAATTATAACAGGAGGCAATATGAATGCCATTAGCTATCGTATTAGCCAAAACATTGTTCAGACTCTGTGTCTAATAATGCCTGATAGAGGAGAATATACAACAATTGTGGGACGTACAGAAGGTGTAGAACCAGAAAATACTCCGGGACGCGGATTAATAAAAGCCAAACCTCCTCTAGAGTTCCAGATCGCATTGCCATTTGAAGATGAAGCGGAAAGCAAACGTGCGACAGGTATTAAAGCATTGGCGGCACAAATGGATCAAAGCTGGGATGGAGCTCGCCCGGCAATTATCCCTACGATGCCAGATATTGTGACTTTAGTAGATTACCCTACTGATAAGCTATTTTTGGGCCTAACTTACTCAGATTACAGCAAAGTTGAAGTGGACATAAAATCAAAACAATTTTTTACAATTTCTACTAAGAAAAAAGCGCCCGAACTGTTCGAATTAATTTATAGTCAAATTGCAAAAAAAGTAGATTATGAAGAATATTTAATTTATGGCGATAATACAATTAATATTGAAAGTACTATTACAGCCAGTGAAGATTTTGACATAGCAATAGCAAATTGGATGCCGCGTTTGCAAGAACGTAAAATGGCCATCGCCAACGGTCCGCTTGACGAAAAACAATATCCATATATGTTTTTAGCGATTTATGATTTAGAAAATTGTTTTGATAAAGCCACCGATGAAACAATGAAGAGATTATTTGCGATCGCTAATTTAGGAGAAAGCCTAAATGTTATAGTGTTATTGCAAGGATTGGCCGCGTCGATAGTAAAATTAGCTACTGCAGGAGATGTATTTACTAGTGCCATGGTAAATAAACGTTGCGCATTGATATATAACGGTTGTGCAAGTGATCATAATGTATTTAAGCTCAATTTGCCGTATACTGAAGTCAAGGTAGATTTAGCCGCTGAAGATGCGTATGTGGTATTAGGAGATGAAGTCGAAAAAATCAAATTGGTATCTATATGATAGAAGAATTAAATTAAAAATACAATAAGAATATAAGTAAATTATGAGGTGAAAAATGAAACCCTGTGAAGAAGTGATAGTAACTTTGAAGTTTGAATTTCAAGAAATAGATATGGAATTACCTACATTTATGTCTTGGGGGACATTGAGTCAAAAAATATTGGAATGTTTGCGAGAAAACGAATCGCGAAAATATGCTCCTTTCACAAGGCTTACAGCAACTCATGCAGGAACCCCTTTAATTGCGACTGATACTTTGGCTTCTCGTGGCATATGGGATGGCAGTGTATTGTTTTGCATATTAGGATAGGAGGCAAGTGTGATGACTAATACGACCAAACAAGTCAATCAGCTTAAAAATTGTGTAAGTGATGTTTCTTTAGTGCAAAATTTTTTGAATATGTTAGAAACAGATGCTGGTAAAGAATGGGAAGGGAAGAGTGCGACAGCCTGGAAAAACGCATTATCGAAGCAGAAAGAAGCAGTTATAAGTTTAATTGATGAAATGGAACAAGTTATTACTACAATTGAACGAGTAACAGACAAAATCAGAGCTGAGGAAATACGTGAAATGGAAGAAAGACATGAAAAGGAGGACAGATAATTGCATTCCACAATTAAAGTAGACTTTGGTCATATATCGAAGCTTAAGAAGAGATTAGCACGACAAGTTGATGAACTAGGAATAGTCTGCCAAAACATATCCTACGTTAGTCATACACTAGATAATAAGGTGATGGCACGAGAAAACATTGATTATAAACTGGCGCAACTGCAAGCAAAGTTTCAAAAATTACATGATAATTTATTAAATCTTGTTGATGTGTTAGGAAAAACTATAGAGGAGTTTTCGCAAATAGAACGAGAGATAGCTCAAAAATCTAAAGAATTGGCAAAATGATAAAAAATTTATACATCCAGGAAAAGGAGGGATTGAATAATGGCAAATTTAATTCAAGTGACGCCAGAAGAACTTCGAAATCGCGCACGAGATGTACGACAATATCGAAGTCAAAACGACGAAGTGATGACAGATATTTCCATATTAATTAGAAGTTTAAACGATATTTGGGAAGGTGAAGCGCAACGGGCATATGAGGCAAAATTATCGACTTTACAATCAAAATTTAATGAATTTTCTGATAAGATAGAAGCATACGCAAAAATGATGGACATGACCGCAGACGGATTAGAACAAACAGATATTCGAATAAGTAGCGCTATTAACAGCTTTAATATTTAAGTAAGGTTTTTACAAGGAGGAATTATAATGGCAGATTTAATTCAAGTAACACCTAGCGAACTAAGAGAAAGAGCAAAGGACGTGCGGACATATAGAACAGACAATGATACCGTATTAGCTGATATTGCAGCATTGATCCGGGGATTAAACGAAATCTGGGAAGGTGAAGCTCAGCGGGCTTTCGAAGCAAAATTTAATAACGTTCAATCTAAATTTGTAACTTTTTCTGAGGAAATAGAAAAATATGCTAAAATGATGGAGAGGGCAGCAGACGGCCTAGAATTCACTGATCAAGATTTAAGTAGTAGAATTAACAGTTACAATGTATAGAATCAGATCGAAAGTATACAGACTTTTGAGAGATCATAAAAATAAGGAGGATTTATTATGGCAGTAATTAAAGTAACAGCAGACGTTTTAATGAACAAAGAATTAGAAGCAACTGCTCTTGTCGCAGAACACGGAGAAGCAATCGAAAAAATCCGGCAACTAGTACACCAATTGAGTCCAATGTGGCAAGGCGATGCGCAAGTGGCTTTCCTAAGAATTTTTGAAGACATGGAACCTACGTTTAGAGAATTTAGAGAAACATTGGATGGATATATCGAGCTTATGCATATGACAGCAGAAGAGTTTAGACGTAGCGATACAGAAATTGGCTCAAGCTTTGTGTAAAAATTTGATATATCGAGCTTATGCATAGACGGCAGAAGAGTTTAGACGCAGCGATACAGAAATTGGTTCAAGCTTTTCGTAAAAATTTTATATAGGAGGAATTATAATGGCAGATTTAATTCAAGTAACACCTAGCGAATTAAGAGAAAGAGCAAAGGACGTGCGGACATATAGAACAGACAATGATACCGTATTAGCTGATATTGCAGCATTGATCCGGGGATTAAACGAAATCTGGGAAGGTGAAGCTCAGCGGGCTTTCGAAGCAAAATTTAATAACGTTCAATCTAAATTTGTAACTTTTTCTGAGGAAATAGAAAAATATGCTAAAATGATGGAGAGGGCAGCAGACGGCCTAGAATTCACTGATCAAGATTTAAGTAGTAGAATTAACAGTTACAATGTATAGAATCAGATCGAAAGTATACAGACTTTTGAGAGATCATAAAAATAAGGAGGATCTATTATGGCAGTAATTAAAGTAACAGCAGACGTTTTAATGAGCAAAGAATTAGAAGCAACTGCTCTTGTCGCAGAACACGGAGAAGCAATCGAAAAAATCCGGCAACTAGTATACCGGTTGAGTCCAATGTGGCAAGGCGATGCGCAAGTGGCTTTCCTAAGAATTTTTGAAGACATGGAACCTACGTTTAAAGAATTTAGAACAACATTGGATGGATATATCGAGCTTATGCATATGACAGCAGAAGAGTTTAGACGTAGCGATACAGAAATTGGCTCAAGCTTTGTGTAAAAAGTGTGAATAATATACTATACGAAGAATTCAAAGTTATTAATACATCAATGTAAACTAAACTCCATGTAAAAAACTACGTGACCTTCTATTCCTAAAATAGGAGGTTATATTTTTATGAAATTATAAATAATATTAATGTATTATAAAAAATACTAGAGATTTATTTAAAATTAAAAGAGAGGTGAATTATGAACAGTTCGATATTTGGAAAATCACAAAATACAGTAACTGTTACTATATCTTCTGATATGACCTTAGATACAATGGCATATAGAGCTCTAAATGGTGATAGACCCCCCTTTTTGGTGCCATATGTAATAGATAATATTAATGGGGAAGTGATTTTGTCTTATAATATAGACGAAAGAATGTCTTTGGAAAAATTATCAAAAGAATTTAGTGCAACTGAACTGTTTAGAGTGTATAAAAGTATTATAGAAAGTCTCATTCAATGTGGTGACTGGTGCTTTAATAATACAAACTTTTGTCAAAATACTAATTACATTTTTGTAGATTGGCCGTCTCAAACAGTAAAATTTATATACGCACCAGTAAGAGAATATACCCAAGATGTATCTGTTACCAAAAAAATGTTATTACAATTATTAAACAATTGCCAAGATGTGTCCAATCTTGATTTAATGAAATTTTATAGATATTTTTCAGGAGATCAATTTAGTTTTCAAAGTTTTAAAAATTTATTAGATACAATCGAAATACCACTCAGAGATCCTTCGGAACAATCTATACATAATTTAGGTATTCAGCAGCCACCTCCACCGCAGCCAGTGACGTCGCAGCAGCAGACTCCACCGCCACCTCCAATGCCTTCTATGCAAGAGTTTGTGATGCCTCCTGAGCCAAGGCAACAAGAAGAAAAAAGCAAAGGTTTCTTTAAAATGTTTGGAAAAAAGAATAAGAAAAATTCTGGTGAAATATATTTATATGATGATGGTCAAAACCCACAATCTGCTATGAACAAAATATCGCGTCCTCAAAAATTGCCTGACAATTTTAATAACATGCAAAGTGATGCCATGCTAACACTCGTGGCACCAAATGTGAATTTTCCGCGATTGGAGTATCAAATACCACTTGTTTTAATTAATAATAAATTTAGTTTGGGTCGACAAGACAAAGGTAACAAGCCGAAAGAATCAGATTACGAATTTGATGTTAGCATTAAATCTATTAGTCGAAAACATGCAACTATAGTTAGAGAAAATGACGTATATTATTTAGTAGATTTTAATTCATCCAATGGAACATTTTTAAATGATGAAAGATTAAAGCGTAATATTCAATATCAATTAAATTATAATGACAAAATTTCGTTTTCTAAACAAGGAATAGAGTATTGGTTTACAACCGACGAAGATAGTGGTGACGAAACTATGCTTATGTTTTAGTAAATATGAAAGTGGGAGGGAAAACATGATAATAAGCGGACGAAGTGACGTAGGAACAAACAGATCTGTAAATCAAGATAGTTTATATGTAAAAAAGATGAAAGTTGGTCGGCACAAAGTTTGTCTGGCTGTTGTTAGCGATGGCATTGGTAGCTTTAAGAAAGGTGGATTGGCTGCTCATACAATAACAAGAAGTGTCAGAGGTTGGGCAGAAGATGGTCTTATTCAGAGTATACAGAGGCAAGATACTATAGAAACTATTACCGAGCAGATAAACGATTTGTTAATTACGATTAATAATTATATTATATATACAGCCTCAATGCAAAATATTGTAACTGGAGCAACTGTTTCATTGTTATTAACCATAGATAATAAATATACAGTCGCACATGTTGGAGACAGCCGTATATATAAGCTAGGGAGTATGGGCCTATCTATTATAACACGAGATCACTGCATTATACGTGATGGAAAGACCTTACTTGCTCAATGTATTGGGCATAATACGGATATTGAGATTTTTAACGCACACGGAGACGTTAAAAGACGAGATATGTTTTTTGTATGCACTGATGGATTTTATAAATGGGTTGACCTAAATCGATTAGTGAGAAATCAAAGATGGGTAATTAATACGTATCAGCTAATTAATTATATGAATAATCTATTTACTCAAGTTAAGGGAACATACTGTAGTGATGATATATCTACAGCAATTATTAAATTTATGTAATAAAAAATAAAAAGAGAGGAGGGAGCAACTCTTGAGTGGGGTTGCTCTATAACTTATGATCAAAAAAATTAGTTTTTTATTAACTGTCGCAATATTGTTACAACCATTATCTATACAAGCTACAAACACATTCATAGAAATCGATGACCCATACCTTTTAGAAGAACTTTTACAAAATGCGGATAAAAATCATAACGGATATATAGAACAAGTCGAAGCGCTAAATTTGAATAAACTACAACTAGATAATCTATACGTTACAGACATTAGACCACTCAAACATTTTCCTAATTTAACCAGTATTGTCACTCAGAGACATAGCATAACTGATATAAGCGCCCTAGCAAGCTTATCTAATCTCACGTATTTAGATTTGAAAAATGATACAAAATCTTCAACGAAACCTGGTATAACTAATATATCACCACTGAGAAATTTAACCAATTTAACTTATCTCAATTTGAGTAACAACAATATTAGCGATCTCAGACCACTCTCAAATTTAACCGGTTTAAAAAATTTACTTCTAGAAGACAACAACATTTCTCTTGTCTATCCCATAAGCAATCTAACAGAACTTACTATTATAAACATAAAGAATAATCCAGTATCAGATTATATGTCTTTATCAAATTTGACGGGTTTAAAAAGATTGTATTTGGACGATGATAAAATTACATTAGCAGATGAGATAGCATTAATAAATACTGGTATTAATGTATACACTGTGACACCTAAACCCGATAGTAAAGATGAATTTGTGGTAGAAATTCCTATGGATAATATAGATTTGCCATATAACCAATTAGACCACATAGAAAATCGTGACCAGGCAGTTTCGGTGATGGAAGACATAGTAGATAATTTATCTGCTGTTCAAAAAGAAGATAGGCAGGTTACAGAGATGGTCGCTACATACGCAGAAGAAGCCGTAATTCAAGTTGCCAGCAAGTCAATCAATCGCAATGAGTTGATAAACTATGATTTGGTAGTGGACTTAGAAGCTGAAGCGAATCAGACAGCTGCAGCGCTAGAAGATACTATAGCAAATGGAGGAATCGAATTAAACCGCGAATTGGATCGGAATGTATTGCTGACTGCAATAGAAGATTTAACGACAGTTATAACATTGGATACGTCTCTCGCACAATCGCAAGGGATCGATAACCTTAGAGTTGAAACCAAGGATGTGGATCTAGAACTTAATATGGATGACTTTAAAAAAGAAAATTGGACCGAGCCACTCAAAATAACATTAGAACAAAAAGGTTCGGGAGTGCAAGGAGATAGTACAAACTATAATAATACTAGCTATGCTATTAGTTATAGTCCAAAAATGCCAGAAAAGCCTATAACTATAGGGCTTCCAAAAACAGTTGGTGACTTAAACTATCAGGCAGCATTTAGAAATAATGAACTGGTGGGCGGAAAATATAATCCTGCAACAGACAAAATAGAAATGCAATCTAATTTGGAAGGCGACTTTATTGTTGCAGAAAATTATCAAAACTTTACAGACATTGCAAACAAAAGTGTACAGATGCAAGAAGCTATTAAAATGCTGGTCTCCAAAGGAATTATGGATAGCAACACTGCTACTGAATTTGGGCCAGATGACGCTGTAACGAGGGCCGAAATCGCCACTATGCTAGTGAAAATTATCTATGCATATGATTTAACAGCAGATGGAGGATATATCGACGTATTTCCAACCGATTGGTTTCATGCTGGAGTGGGCTCGGCGACAAATGAGGGAATCATGGAAGGATACCAAGACAATACATTTAAGCCAAATTCACTGGTATTAAAAGATGAAGCCATTTCAGTTATTGCACGTGTTTTGCAAATGGAAAAGGGATATTCAACGCCATCAAATATAACAGATTACCTTTCTCAATATGTGGACGCTAAAGATATACCGGCCTGGGCAGCGGCAGATATTGCCTTTGCAACGAGAGAAAACTTGATTATGAGACGTACCGATGGAATGTTTTTGCCTTCATCAGTAATGACGAAAGGCGAAATTGCAATGATTCTCAAAAAACTATTTGATAGAATAGGATAGGTGAAACACAATGAAGCACAAGTGGCTCATAGCAGCAACTATAATAATATCTTCGACCCATTTATTTGCAACAGATGCGGTGAATTTTACAGATGAAAATCTGCATAGGGCAATTTTAGAGCAAGTGGATAGCAATGGCAATAGGCAAATCGAAAGAAATGAGCTTGCTGATTTATCAACGTTAAATTTATATGACGAACAACTTGTGAACAGCGCACCTATTGCAAGCTTGATAGGATTAAAAAATTTAGATATTTCAAATAATCAGTTTAGCAATTTATCTATTGTAGCATTTATGAAAAATCTCACCACATTGGGTGCGTCACGAAATAGTATAACAAATATTGAGCACATACAAAATTTAACAAATTTGGAGCAGCTACATCTAAATGACAATAAGCTGATTAATATATATCCTCTCGCTACACTAACAAAACTGAGAACATTATATATTAACAACAACAATATATCGGATATAACATCTTTAAGCGAACTAAAAAATCTTGTATCACTAAACGTAAGCAACAATAAAATAAGTAACATTTCATCGCTAGCCAATCTCACCAATTTAGAGGAGCTAAATTTAGCAAACAACCAAATATCAGATATCGCTGCCTTAGAAAATTTGACAAACCTAAACTATGTAAATTTGTCTGGAAATCCATTAAATATACGGGATGCCAAAACTTTAGAAATACTAAATAATCTAAAAAATGGAGGAGCTCGCATAGTTTATGATAGCGAAATACCAAAAAATGCCAAAACTCCAGTAGTGTCAACCTCTGTTGCAACAGCAAAATTTCAAAACTATTTGGCAGACATCGCCCCAACTCCACTTCCAAACTTGTCGTACAAAAATTTGGATAACTTAGAGGATGCAGATGATCTGATTGTTGTATTAGAAGCGGCAATGGCGGAGTTGACTACTATCCATTTTGTGGATGAATATATTACAGAAGTATTTACACAATTTGCCGAAGAAGCGATCGAACAAATGTGTTACAAGCGGATTCATCAAAACACATTAACCATAGATTCTAGCACTGTCGCTCACCTTGCCGATGATGCGAATACTATAGCAGATGCGCTTCCAACAGTTTTTGCCTTACAAGGTCTCGAGCTGAACCGTCCAATAGAGAAGACGGTATCGGTAGCGACAAAAGGGAACTACAAAGCTAATGTAACGCTGGACCCTTCTTTAACACAATTAAATATCAATAGTATTAAAATTATAACAACAGAAGCAGAAATAATCGTCGATATCGAGGATCTGCCAAACACTCCTGTTACAATATCTATGACACGAAAAGATAATAGCAACGTGGACTATGAGGGCGTGGATTATGATAATTCCAGTTATATCGTAACATCCACACCGACGATTCCGTTAAAAATAGGCTTGAGATTGGCAGATGAAGATGATCCACAAAACCAGGCGATTCTTCGCGATGGAATTAATGAAGGCGGCAAATACAATCCTGCAACAAATAAAATTGAAGCTTCATCTAAACAAAATGGAGCATATACAGTAGAAATAACTAAGCCAAGATTTAAGGATTTGACAACAACTACAAAACAAATGAGAACAGCAATTGAGTTGGTTGCCGCAAAAGGCATTATGAACGGTGTGGCAGAAGAAGAATTTGCACCAAACGAGATCGTGTTGAAAAAGGACTTGGCAGCAATACTGGAAAATATAGGATATTCTGCAGCGGCAGCGCTGGAGTCTGCAGATCCACTGTTGCGCATAGATATGGTTGCGACAATCACGCAAGCTTTATTAGATGAGCAGAAGTATTTACTACCACTATATCCAGCCAACTATTTGGTAGATTACGCCGATATGGCAGCTATTCCAGACTGGGCAGCCGAGCTAGTCGCATTAGCAACAAGAGAAGATTTGATACCGATAAGAATTGATGGTAATTTTGCTCCAAATGAACCGGTAACCAGAGGTGAACTTGCTATAGCTTTGAAATTACTATTTGACAGGATTGGAAATTAAAAATTATGAACAGGGATTTTCATCTCGATTTATTTAGGAGACAATGCAATGATAAAGAAAATTAGTTTTTTGATCGTTACTGCCGTATTAATGTCACCTGTTGTGGTCTGTGCCCAAGCATCTGCTGCAGTTATTAGGGAAGATCTGGATTGGATAGAGGTAGAGGGGATATTGGAAGGGCGAGTTAAATTTGATGCTGCAACTGGCGAAATCGTAGCAGTAGAAGAGTCGGTAACAGTTGCGCACATTCCTTTTGAGATTAACGGAGCTGCGGTAAAAGCCATTGGTCCATCTGCATTTGGATGGTGTACCAATTTAACAAGCTTATCTTTACCCAATACGATTGAGGTAATTGGAGAGAGAGCTTTTCAGGCCTGCGTTAATTTAGTAAACATAAATATTCCAGAAGGCATCCATTCTGTGAACGCCGCCGCATTTTTCTTGTGTGAAAATTTACAATCTATCAGCATTCCTAGTAGTCTTTCTTTTGTGGGACCAGATCTTTTTGCAGGGTGCGAGAAGTTGGCCACTGTTTATTATGGTGGCGATTCTAATGGTTGGAACGCAATGCGCATTTCTATACCTGAGAATACTATTGTCAATTTAGCAGAAACCTGGATTAGTGTTCCTGGAATAGAGGGCGGACTAGTTAAGTTTGACAGAAACAAAGGTACTATAACTGAAGTAGAGAAAACAGTTCGTGTGGCCAACATTCCGAGCGCCATTGATGGAATTGCAGTGATCGAGATAGCTTCAGAAGCGTTTTATGATTGCAACAATTTGCGCGCTGCCTATTTGCCAAATACTGTAAATTCTATACCAGATGGATTGTTTGAAAATTGTAGTAGTCTAGCTTTGGTCTACATTCCAGACAGCGTTCAATATATTGGTCAAAAAGCATTTTGGGGATGCGTTAGTCTCAAAAATATCGATCTACCAGATGAGTTATTGGAACTTGGCGATCGGGCCTTTTTCGGATGCGATAACATTACTAGAATCAATATTCCAGAAAAGGTGGAGAAGCTAGGTAATTTGTTATTTGGCGGATGCGACAACTTAGATACCATTGTAATAAAAGGCAATGTTAGCGAGATTGCTCCGGATGCATTTAGTTATTGTAATAAACTAGAAATGATTTATTACAACGGCAGCTACGTGTATTGGGATTCATTGCAAATTAATGTTGCAGCAAATATAGAAGTAATTTGTAATGCCGATGTCACAATGCCGTCGTTGCCTTATGATAAAATCGCGCATATCAATACTAAAATGGACGCAATCTCGGTGTTGGGCAATGCAATCATGCAGTTATCTGGTGAGCAAAGGTCCGATGCCAATAGTGTGGATGCGGTCGCTCAGTTTGCAGAGGCGATGATTGCCCATGTTGCTAGTGTGTATATCGCACCATATGATAACGGAATTTTAGCCATAAACTATGATACACTTTTGGAATTTGAGCAAACTGCTATTGACCTAGCTAACGATCTCTTTTTGTTTATCAATAACTCGGGGATGATGCTAACACGTAAGTTAGAGCATGAAATCAGAATTTATACTAAACCAAATACGATAATAAATATCGATCCCAATGTGGCTATGTCTAAATTTGACAAATTATGGATTTCTACTGGAAATTTGGAAGTTGCCATTGATTTAGATAAAGTTGTCGGAGAAGCTGCAATTGAGATTGCAACAAATGTGGATGATGGGTATCGTATCTCTTATACAGGAGGAGGTACCCCGCTGACCGTTGCTATTACTGTGCCTGACGAAGACTTTAAGTACCAGACTCTGTCTGAAAATGGTACCATTATTGGCGGCAAATATAATCCAGCAACAAACAAGTTAGAAGCCAAAACTACAGTTGATAACGGTGTATATACTGTGATTAATAATCAAAAATATTTTTCCGATATCGATAGAACCAGTGCGCAAATGCAAGAATCAATTAATTTTCTCGCAGCAAAAGGCATCATTACGGGTCGAGATGGTACGGTAATTAACGATACAATCTTAAATGTATTTGAGCCCGATGCGCCGATTTCGAGAGCGGAAGTTGCCACTATGTT
Source organism: Candidatus Epulonipiscium viviparus (assembly GCF_030708075.1). Taxonomy (GTDB): domain Bacteria; phylum Bacillota; class Clostridia; order Lachnospirales; family Cellulosilyticaceae; genus Epulonipiscioides; species Epulonipiscioides viviparus. The sequence goes on from NZ_CP117982.1 coordinate 202,725, forward strand.
AGTTAAAGTTTTATATGCATATGATTCAAATGCAAATGCTTGGTATGATGACGTTGCCGAAGATGACTGGTATGTTGCGGCCGCTGGGTCGGCTCACAATATTGGAATTATGATAGGCGAGGACAACAAATTTCGAGGAAACGACCCTATAACACAAGAAGAATTTATGTCTGTTGTCGCTAGAGTGTTACAATTAGATAAAGACTACATAGAAGTTGATAACATTAATAAATATTTATCTGAATATGCAGATGCAGCATCAATAGTTTGGGCACACGAAGACATCGCTTTTGCCACACGGGAGGATTTGGTAATGAGATATAATTCGGCAAATTTTATGCCCACTGCAACAGTAACACGAGGAGAAGCTGCTGTAATTTTAAAGAAATTGTTTGACAGATTAGAATAGATAGAAGGAGAGGTAACTATGTATATAGAAAATATACTGATGATAGTGGGAGTTATAGGAAGTGCGGTAAGTCTGATAGGGTTAGCTAGCTATATTATAACTAATAAGAAAATTAAGATAAAACAAGCGATAGAAGACGATTCTAATATGGAATATATAACTCAAACGATGATACATTCGTCAGCCATAGAAGAAAGCAATAATACAATTATAGATCAAGGAATTACCGAACTAGATGACGAAGTTTGGGGAGAAGTAGAACAAGACTATGACTACCTGCATACCGTTGTGTTTCAGGGCAGATATGTTATTGATTGGCAGATGGCAGGCGGAGGGATGAGCCATGTGTATGCTGTTAAAAGCAGTTCATTGGGGAGTAATTGGCTAATTAAGCATATAGAACCACAATTTCAGTCGTTAATGCGAGAAGAAGATATCCTAAAAAAGTTAAATCACACTAATTTACCCAAAATTGTAGATGTATTTTACGATATATCAGGAACGTATATTGTTCAAAGTTTTATTGAGGGAATTTCTCTCGACAAAGTGATTGCATCAGAACTAGCATTGACGCAATATCAAATTTATGATTGGGCAAAGCAGCTAACAGAAGTTCTCGATTATTTACACACGCTAAAGCCTAGTCCTATTATACATCGCGATCTGAAGCCTGCTAATATTATAGTATCTCATAGCGATAAATTAGTACTTATAGATTTTGGAATTTCTAAAGAAGAACACGCTATCGAAGAAATTCACGCTATCACTAAACATTACGCATCTCCAGAGCAATATAAAAAACAAAAAACAGATTCTAGGTCTGATATATATAGCCTTGGAGTTATTTTATTTGAATTGGCTACTAAGAAAAAGCCAAATAAGACTAATCATATTTTATTGACCGAAGCTGTTTCACAAGAATTTGGAAATATTATCCTCAAATGTATTAAAGAAAATCCAGCAGAAAGATATCAAAGCTCTCGTGAATTACTAACAGATTTAGAACAAATCCAATCTTCGCGACTTAAGTTTGCGCAAACCTTAGTGCGTCGAAAAGTTGTATTTATTACATCTATATGCGCTTTGATAGCTTCCGTTAGCGTTATTTTTATAAGCACTTATATCGCAAATCAGCAAAAACTTTCGTTTATAGAACTTGTTCCGGGAATTTTAAAAATTAGTGAGCAACAATCCAAAGAGTTAGTTATAATGCAAGAATTTGATGACGGAGAAATAAAGCAACTGGCTGCCGAAGATATTACTTGGCTACATGCAGATAATAACATTGCTAAAATCGATGGTAACTTTATTGTGGGGATGAATGAAGGTTTTGTAGAATTTGTAGGTCAGTATCGCAATAAAATTATTTCTACAGAAATTCAGGTAGTAAAACCTATGGATGGAATGGTAGAAATCTCGCTTAAGTATGATCCTACATATCGTGTTTTAACTGCATTTGGAACTGGGCAACGAGATCATGTAAATGGATCAATTGCTAATGCCAGCTTTGTTGCACCCGAAAGCCTCACTCAAACGGATGATGGAGCGTTGCTTGTAGTAGACAGTGGATCGCTTCGAAAAATTTCTGATGATACTGTTGAAACCATTATGTTTTCTCCATATTATATGCTATCTGATGTAGTTAGGAGTTTTGAGAATGAAGTTTATGTTTTAACGCATCCTTGGGAAGAAGCGGATGGTCGAACTTTGTTTGGCATTTCTCGAGTAGATCTTTCAACCAAAACTTCGGAGCAATTGTATGTCGCAGATTCTATGTATATGGATGTAATTGATTTTACATTAGATAATAATGGGGACCTTTTGTTAATTGTAAAAAACGGAATGATGAACTCTGTAGAAATTCATAAAGTTGATACCGAGACCAAAGCTATCTCTCCTCTTGCACGGGCTTATATGGATACAGTTTCTATTGCTGTAGATAACAACAATGTAATTTATATTTCTAACTCGGAGCGTGGAACTATAGAAAAATTGGCAGGGGATAATTGGGAATATGTGGCAGGAATAGAGAATAGCCGAAATTTTGTAGATGGAAATGTTTCGCAATTTTATAGACCACAAAAGATCACGTATCATGATGGTGATTTTTATGTAATAGACTATAATGTAATACGAAAAATTATAATGGAAGATGGGATTGTTGTAGATGTTATAACTGTAGCTGGAGAAGTTTCTACCGCCAAAAATGTGAAAACAATAAACGGACGAGCAAGCGATATAATTTTTGATGGAAGCATCCTGAGAGAAATTGTAGTCTCTGACGATGTAATATATGTTTCAGATCCTAGCAATAGTGTAATACGTAAAATAGTACAGTAAAAAAAGACTGCACCAGTAAGTTTCGGTGCAGTCTAAAATTATACTAATTTTTTCATGGCGTTAATGCAAATATCGGCCACATCTCTAACTTCCATTCCAAGCATTTCGCAACCCTTTTTTATTATCTCTCGATCACATTTTGCGGCAAAACGCTTGTCTTTAAAATTTTTCATAAAGCTGGATACTTTTAAATCTGCTATACCATTAGGTCTCATTCTGGCTGCTGCTGAAATGATGCCCGTAAGCTCATCGACTGTAAATAAACTTTTTTCGCAGTTGGTTAGCGGCTCGATCTCATTACATATAGTCCATCCATGGCTCAAGATTGCCCGAATTTCTTCTGCCGACACTCCTGCCTGTTCTAATGGCTCTTTCGTATGTTGTAGATGCTCATCAGGATATTTTTCATAATCATAGTCATGCAGATATCCTATAGCCTCCCAATGCTCCACATTTTCATTAAAATGTTTAGCCATTCCACCCATGGCGGCCATAACGCCTTCTGCATGAGTGATCAAATGAGGTTCAGTCACCATCGTTGCAAGCAATTGTTTCGATTTGTCTAAAGTTAACATAATTTTCCTTCCTCCAAAGCTTTTGCATATGATAGCATCATCAAATGCTTATGTCAAGCCCTGTTTTATGACATTTCTGTAAGCCATTTCACAATAACAGATAATAGCTGATCTTGAGTTAAGTCATCAAAATTTGGAGTTTTTTCTATTAAATAGTTTTTACTTGCCTCATCAATGCCACATTTTATTTCTTGCAAATACTCATCCTTAACCGCGGTAGTGTAGTTTGCTTGCTTAATCTCGTTGCGCAATTCAATCAATTTAGGACGGTTATCATAATTAACTGCAGTTACTAGGTTTTTCAACATCGCATTATCTCGTGCAGCTTGGGTTCTAAGCTCTCGTAATTCATAGATTTCACCATTAAAGGTTCTTAAATCTAGGTCTATTTGCTTCAAGATGTTATTAATTTCGTCTAAGGCCACACTATTTTGTATATTATATTTTTGCATTAAGTATATAATATCTTCTTTAACCAACAACGCTTTTTGCTCAGTCGATACGTCAGATTCACGCAAAAATTTTAATAACCTATTCTGGATTAGAGTATCTAAAGCTACATCATCTTCCATAGCATATTGACGACTGGTCTTATCTTTATACAATGCATTTTTAAACGTTCTTAGTTCAACGTCAAAGTCATTTAAAATTTGATTGATCGAATTTAATGCAATACTAGACTTAATTTGGAAATCTTCCATCAGTTTTTCTATTTTGACCTTAATCTCCAATGCCTGCTCTTGGGTTGTTATTAGAACATGGTCTGTTAATGAAGCAAGTTTTGCATTTATTATATCTTCAAGATCGACGTTAAAGTATTTTGCAATTTCGACAATATCATGATTTGTATCAAGATCTTTCATAATAATAAATTGGTATATTTCACTATTAAACGGATCTAGTTCCAATAATTGAATTAATACATTTTCTATATCATCGGTATTCTTAAAAATTAAATCTAAATTATTTATAATAGCCTGGGCCTTTTCAACATCAGCATCTGATACATAGCCATATTCATACCCCTTACTTACGGTTAAAGCTTCGCAAACAGCAAAATGTGCATCGCAAGCATTGGTTAAAATTGCCTGGCTGAGATTATTGAAAGTTTCTGGGTCATTAAAAATTACTTCTTTTTTTAGGTTTGCATCACTATATGCCATAGAGCTTGCCATAAGGTTAAACAAACTTTGGGCTAATTCGGTAATTAGGTTACTAGCTGTATCTGTTCCTGTTACTTCAGTATAGTCGTCTTTGTCGGTAATCATAATCTGACTTTTTTTGATTAAACTATCTTGAGCCTCTAGAGAATCCATGATATTTTCATGTTTTTTATAAATATTCTTAAATATACTTTCCCAATTGAGATATTTACCATAATATTCCTCAAAAAACTTTTGGATATCAATTTCATATATACCGTTACTCACAAACTCTTTAATAGCAATCTCAACAATGCGACTTAAAATTTTATTTCCCTGATCATATCCACTATGAGCTACATCATCTAAACTAATATTTTGCTCTTTGTAATCATTTTCATATTCTTTTTGAAGTTCATATGCCAAGTTTTCATACTTGACTCTAATACTCATATATCTATCTCTATTATCAGATACTTCTAACGTTTTACCAAAAATATTAAAATTTACTGCCATATTAATTATTCCTTTCGTAGTCATTTTTTAACTTTACATATATGGTGCTCATTTAAGTATTTGTGATATGTACTTTATAGCCATGATTATAGGATTATCGGTAGTTTAATATATTATATGTCTGCTCATAATTATTATAGTACTAAAATATAAAAAAATGTATATCAAAAAGCTATTGCATATAAAACAACAATAGCTCCCTTAATCTACTAATTTTCGGTATTAAAACATTTTACGGCTTCAAGAAATCTCTGCAAAAAAGTAAATGTAATCATAACCGCAAACAAAAGACATGTGATATAAATGAACTGTGGCAATAAAATCATTAAGCTAAACATTATAAATGCTTCACTGCGCTCTACTAATCCGGCTTGATAGTAAAAACTTTTTTCTCCTGTTTTTTCACTGGCCGCGGCAACTGTTAAAAATACAGTCATCGACAAAATAATCGAGCAAGCAAGTAACACAAATAAATACATATACTGCGGATGCTTAACTGCCAGAACGAGAATTAAAGATATTTCAACGACCCTGTCAAACACAATATCCATTATAGTACCTAGTGGCGACGATGTTTTGGTGATCCTTGCAATAGTTCCGTCGAGCGCATCAAAAAATCCTGAAATCCATAATACAATTACAGCCGCTATTGGCGATAAGTTAAAGGCTATTATCCCTGCTGGAAGCAACCCCACAAATAAAGCGAGGAGTGTTATATGATTTGCCGAAACCTTCATTTTTATTAGCAGCTTGGCAACGCCAGATAAGGCAGGTTGTATGAATTTTCTTGCTTTAGTATCTAACATAATTTTCCATCCCTTCTTAAGTTTATAAATTTTCCATATCTATGCCTTTTCTTTTGGCAACAAATTTTGGAATCTGGGCAACAGCATATAAAATTACACATGCAATCCCCAAGTTGATCATGACGTCAACTGTAACCCCATTCTCTGCGATATCTCCTGCCATATAAGCATAAATAAAAGCTCCCGGCATCATCGTAATAAATGACAATACAGTATACATAACTATATTTATGTTTGTCACACCGTAAGCATAGTTTTGAATGTTATACGGAAATATAGGCACGAGTCTTGTGATCATCAAAAAATCTCGCCCATTCTTGGCAACTCCGGCTTCAACTTTTTTAAAAATAACATTATCACCAAATTTGTTTACGATAAAATCACGTGCTATATAACGAGCGACGATAAATGCCGCAAGCGCTCCCAAGGTTGCTCCTGTTAAAGATAATATAGCTCCCAAAACGGGGCCAAACACTATGCCTCCGGTTATAGTAATGGCACTTGCTGGTAAAGAAAATATGGCAGATATAATATAAATGATAATAAATAATACATATCCATACGCTCCAGCTTCTTCTATCATGGCGCGAAATGCATCAAAATCACTAATGGTATCCGCCAATCCCGAACTGAATATTCCAATGGCTGCAACAATTAGAATAGCAACAACCAGAATTATCTTCATCTTTTTACTCATAACAATTTCCTTTCTACATTTCTTCTATATTTATTTATGTTTCATGACCTTCTTAATACCCGCCTTCGATTTATAGCGGTTTGACCATGCTTTAACTGGTGAAGCTAATATATCATTTGGTGGATTATCTCCATCCATCACGACAGGCCCCCACACCAAATCTAGTATATGCCACGACTTTCCGCCGCCTTGCAAAATAGATGAGCGACATGCGGAGCAATAAACGACGCTGTAATCAGACTCCAATGTTTCGACACGTCGTTGCATTACTTTTTTGGCTGCCTCAGGGTTTGCTGGAACAACCATTCCACCAGCACCGCAGCAACGGGTTTTTTCTCGTGAATACTCAGATTCTTTGATTTGATATCCCAATTCGGTTAAAATCCATCTAATGCCGTCTTGCAACTCCGAATCATAACGCGTCGAACAAGCATCATGAATTGTAAATATCACTTTGCTATCCTTTGCCTTTCCTCGTAAATGCTCTGGTAAACCTATGGCTGGAAATACCGACCACAACGAATGAGCTGCGATATCACTACTGTCATTAAATGTTAATTTGCAACTTTGGCAGGCAACGATCATTTCTTCTATTTCAACATCGTGTATATCTTTACAAAGTCCAGCAAAACGCTCCTTAAATAGATCATATTGCCCAATCAATTTTGTAGGTTTACCACAACATTTTTGGACAACCGAGAATTTCGGCAACACTTCATTTAAATACTCTATCGTTTTGGTAGATGCATCGGGATTATAAGACGGCAAACTGCATCCAGGCATGTAGCCGTAACGTATATTTTTATCTAATTGAAAGCTCATTATTTTTCGTCCCCCTTAATTTTAGTGCTAAAGAACTTTGAGAAACCTAACAGCTGATGCATCTTTATTGAGCTGTGCCCTTTCATTGGCGACTCCCCGTTATTGGCATTAACATAGTCTTTACGAGAGTCAATAAATATTTGTTTCATCGGCAGCTCTTTGGGGCAAACTACTGTACAGTTATCGCACGAATTGCAAGAGTATGCTAACTTAGGTTCCAATTCTTGGCTTACTAATCCGGCCACAATATCTTTGGGACAGTTACCAAAGTCGTTCATCATTATGCACTCTTTCATACATAGTTTGCACTCACAAGATAGGCAGCGAGACGCCTCCGCAATAGCATCTTCTTCGCTAAAGCCCAGGTCAGATTGCTCAAAATCTAGCTTGCGTTCATCTGCAGGTCGCATGTTTGTATGCAACCGAGGTAGGTCCAATGTCTTCTCTGGCAAAGGCACATCCAGTTTGGTTTCGTATACCCACTCATGTTTTAGATCTCTGCTATCTAGCAAATCTCTATTGCTTACAAAACGGTCGATGCTGATTGCAGCTTTTTTGCCAAGCGCCATAGCTTCAACGATTCTAACCCCTTCTAATGCCGCGTCTCCTGCAACAAATAATTTTTCTACAGATGTTGCAAGAGTATTTAAATCAACTTGGTATCTGCCAGCTTTGAGTTGCGTCAATGCACTATCAGTTATGTCTTCTACGATTTGACCCGTTGCCATAATGATGGTATCAACATCTAGAGTTTTGACATCTTCACTTTGGAGGTGCTGAATTTTGATTCCTACAACTTTGTTATCTTGCGTGAGAATTTCGATAGGATTGTACTCGGTATAAAATAATACGCCTTCTTCTTTGGCCTCCATTTTTTCTTCATTTGAAGCGCGTAAATCCTCAAAAGTTCTGCGAGATGATAGATGAACTTCAGTTGCTCCAATTCTCCAAGCCGATCTCGCGCAGTCCATGGCAACGTCGCCACCGCCTATAACCATAATGCGTTTTCCGGCCTTTGCAAAGTTTTTGGTAAAGCTGATTTCCCTGAGATAGTCTGCTGCCGCATAGACACCCTCTGCGTCAGATCCAGGCATTTGGATAATATTTCCTAAATGTGCGCCATGAGCCAGCAGCACGGCATCGAATTGATCTGTCAAAGCTGTTAACGCAATATCTTTGCCAATCTCAACTCCAAATTTAATCTCAATACCCAGCTTTCCAAGATAGCTATACTCAAAATCGATGACTTCGCGAGGTAATCTATATTCTGGTATGCCAACTCGCATCATTCCGCCAACTACATCCAACTTTTCAAAAATGGTTACGCTATGCCCATTGCGACGCAAATTTATTGCCGCTTGAGCACCGGCTGGTCCCGCCCCAACTATTGCAATTGATTTGCCTGTATCTTCCGCCGTGGTTAAATCCCATACAGATTCATCGTCAGCTTTTTCGGCAACGAATCGCTTTAATGCCGCAATGGCTATCGAGTTATTAAACTCTGTGCCTCGACGACAATTCTGCTCGCAAGGATGTGCGCAAACACGACCCAACGTATTTGGTAAAAACAAATTTTGGCGAATCACTTTTATCGCTTCTGGATAATTTTTGCTCTGGATTAATTTCACATATCCTTTGACATCGGTATTCATCGGGCAACTGCTTTGGCAAAACGCATCTTCTTCTCCCATACATTCATTTGCAATTTTTTTGCTATTGTCTATAATACTGGAATCAAATTGAACTTTTTTCATATTATTTATCTCCATTTTGAACTAAGGTTGCAGGATTATCTTTTTCATAATATTCATACGACCATTCTATCCACGAGCCGTCGTAATTCTTTACATTATCATAGCCCAACGCTTGCGTTAATACAAACAATGTATGCGCACTACGAACTCCTGATTGGCAATACGTAATTATGTCTTGATCTTCAAATTCGCCATAAAGTTGCTCCAATTCTGCTAGAGGTTTCATGGTTGTATCTTCAGCTAGTGCGTTAGACCACTCGATCCATGGCGCATTTGCTATTTTACCCGGTCCAAATGCTCCGCTCGATACTGTTTCTCCCTGCTCTTCTGCCGCAGTACGAGTATCCAAAATTACAGTATCTGAATCTAAGGCCAAAATGACATCGTCCAAATTTGCCAAGATGTCGGTATTTACATTTGGAGCGACATAATTACTAGGCGTTACTTTGGGGTTTGCGTTTCCGGTTGGCAGATCCGCACCTACCCAGGCGTTTAAGCCACCATCTAAATAGCGAACATCATTATGACCCAACATGGTAATTTGCCACCACAAACGTGCTGCATCATGATGAGCATTTGCAGCATAAACGACTATCGTGCTATCGGGAGTTGCCCCATAACTAGATAGAATATCTTCCATTTGAGCAGTTGAGTTTGCCATCCCACCAAAATCATACGCATCGGCAGGGGCTTCATAATCCGAGCGCCACATTGTAAAAGAACCTTCGATCGGCGTATTGCTTGTTGCTGGGTTTATAGCTCCGATGATTACTAAATCAGCTGATTCGTCGTTCATTAGTTTATACAATTCGTCGTGAGTTATAAATGCTTTTGGATTAGCATATTCCGAAATTTTTTCACTAGTGGCATCGGCATCCACAACAACTTTGTCGGTTCCAAAAAATGCTTTCCATCCTATGTATCCACCTACGGCCGCGGCAACAATCAAAGCTGTTGCTACTATAATTCCTTTTTTCATTGATTACCTCCAAATTCAAAATTAACTTGATGTTAAAAATTATATCGGATTACTGGATGCATGTCAATATTTTACTAAATTTATTTCGGATACATGCAATCGCTTGATTAAATCGGGCCCTTATGTTATTCTGAATAAAATTTTATAACGAAAGGGTGTTTTGATGAATGTAGTTATCATTTTTACTGATCAACAACGTAAGAGTGCATTAGGTAAAGTTAATCCGCAATATATTACTCCAAATTTAGATCGCTTAGCAAATGAGGGTGTTTTATTTTATAATGGCTATACTTCGAATCCGGTTTGTACTGCCGCTCGTGTATGCTTATTATCGGGCAAGCATTCTAGCATTACAGGTCGTTATGGCAATGGCAAAGGAATTCGAGATTGCGATTTGCAGTTAGCCGAGGTGATGAAAGCTGCTGGTTATAATACAGCCTATGTTGGCAAATATCACCTAGATGGTGGCGGCAATAATCCTGTTCCAAAAGGGCAGCGAAAGGGAATCGATCGACTAATGGCTTATCAATGCTACAACGGATTTCGACCAGATCCGCCACACAACAATGCCGTAGTATTCTTTGATGAAAATGATAAAAAATACCGTTATGATTATCACCGAACAGATGTCACAACTGATTTATCGCTAAACTATCTCGAAGATTTAACTGCAGATGCCAAGCCATTTTTTATGCTCGTAAATTATCAGGCACCGCATTATCCTGAGCAGCCGTCGGATCAATATTACAAACTATATGAGAACACAACATTTACTCTGCCTGCAGATTACGAAGAAATAGATCCATATACACAAACGTTTAGTCCGCCATCTGCGAAGCCCATAGAAAATTGTCCCGATTATCAGCGATACGGCAACAACATTCAAGAGTACCTCCGATGCTATGCCGGAATGTGTACCCAAATCGATACAGGAGTTGGCAAAATTATCGACCTCTTAAAAGCAAAAGCTGTCTATGATGATACAGTAATTATCTACACATCAGACCATGGCGATATGCAAGGATCAAAGGGTCAAAAGAATAAGCAGCTTCCATACGAAGGCTCTGCAGGAGTTCCTATGATCATTAAATATCCCAATGGCAGGGTAAACGAATTTTCTGATGAGCTAATATCAATTATAGACATCTTTAATACTTGTGCAGATATAGCAGGATACCAGCATAATGAGGATGTCGCGAGCATTAGTGTGCTGCCATACTTGCAAAGAAAAGTTGAAACGACACATGATTTTGTTATATCAGAAGGAGGGCAAAATTTTAAGGATAATTGGAAGATGATTCGAGATAAGCGATATAAATTGATTACGAAATATGACTACACGCCCACTGAATTATATGATATGCAAAGTGATCCAAACGAAACAAACAATTTGATAGAAAGCATGGCCATGCAAACCGTCATTGCTAAATTATTAGATCAACTGAAAGCCGAAACAATTATTTATAAAGAGGCATAATTGGCTGCCGCGGATGTAGGCATTAAGAGAGGTGCGAGAGATATGTGGGCGTTGACAGCCATAACAGTGTATGCTAGCATGATTGATGAATTTACTTTATATGGAATACGTTAATATATAGGAGGGTTTATTTATGGCAAAACGACTTGTTACGCTTTGTACTTGCCAATGGGCAGATTTGGAGTTGGATCCGTTATGTAAGTTAGCAAAAGAGATGGGTTATGACGGCGTTGAGCTTGCTTGTTGGGGCAATAATGTGGATATAGAAAAAGCAATAAACGATGACACTTATATAAAATACATTTTGGATACTCTCAAAAAATATGATCTGCAATGTAAAGCTTTGGCAACGCACATTATTGGCCAGTGCGTGGGAGATGCGCGAGATGTCCGATTGAATAACTTTGCACCAGCAGAGCTCGCAAACGACGCAATCGCAATTCGAGAGTGGGGCATTGACACGATGAAAAAGTCTGCTTTAGTTGCGCATAAACTGGGAGTAAAAATTATTACTGGATTTACTGGATCTGCGATATGGAGGTATGTATATTCGTTTCCGCAAACCACCGCTGAGATGGTGGAAAAAGGATTTGATGAAATTGTGACGTTGTGGACTCCTATTTTAGATGAATTTAAAAAATATGATATCAAGTTTGCGTTAGAAGTGCATCCTGGAGAAATTGCTTTCGACTATTATTCAACTCAAAAGTTGTTAGAAAAATTTAAAGATAGACCAGAGTTTGGACTAAACTTTGACCCGAGTCATTTGATTTGGCAGGGAGTTACGCCGCATATTTTCTTGAACGACTTTGCGCACAGAGTATATCACGTTCATATGAAAGATGCCGCAGTGACACTGGATGGGCGAAGCGGAATTTTGGGATCGCATATAGATTTTGGAGATTTAAGAAGAGGCTGGAACTTTAGGTCTTTGGGGCATGGGCAAGTAAATTTTGAAGAAATCATTCGCGTACTAAATCTTCATGGATATGATGGGCCTCTTTCTGTGGAATGGGAAGATAGCGGAATGGACCGAATTATGGGTGCCACAGAAGCGGCAGCCTTTGTAAAGCGCATAGACTTTAAACCCTCTAATGTAAAATTTGATGAGGCAATTGCAAACTAAAAAGGAGCTGCAAATATGTTAAAATATGGAATGGTAGGCGGCTCTATGAGTGCGTTTATAGGCGAAGTACACAGAAAGGCAATTAACTTTGATCCTAGGGCAAAGCTGGTAGCAGGATGTTTTAGTAGCGATATAGAAAAGAATAAGGAAGTTCAAGAAGTATATGAAATAGACCGCATTTATAATACTTATGAAGAGATGGCAAGTGCGGAGGGTGCGCGACCAGATGGAATTGATTTCGTATCGATAGTAACGCCAAACTCTACTCATTATGTAATTGCAAAAAACTTTTTGTTAAATGGAATTAGTGTTGTGTGCGAAAAGCCGTTATGCTTTACTGTTGAGCAAGCTCTCGAATTGGAATCACTGGCAACTAAAAATAATTTGGTTTTTGCAGTAACGTATACCTACACAGGATATACCCTTGCTAGGGTTATGAAAGAAATGATAGGAAATGGAAAGATAGGAAACGTTATTGCAGTAAATGCGGAGTATGTTCAAGACTGGTTGCTAGACGAATTATCTGATCCTGGAGCTGGGCAAAACTTATCAGTCTGGCGTAAAGACCCGAATCTGTCTGGAGTCTCAAATTGCGTGGGAGATATCGGAACACACATCGAAAGCTTTGTACATTATGTAACAGGACTAAAAATTAAGCGATTGCTAGCCACGACAAATACGTATGGAGAGCAGTTAGACTTGAATGCAAACATCATTGTAGAGTATGAAAACGGAGCCAACGGTGCATATTGGTGTTCTCAAGTAGCTGCAGGCAGGCTAAACGATTTATACGTGAGAATTTATGGGGATTTGGGATCACTAGAATGGAGACAAGAAGAGCCCGATCTGCTTCGATACACTCCAAAAGGCGAGGCACCTAGAATGATCGCAAGAGGAACATCGTATATAGAAGAATTAAGCGCAAATGAAAAGCGAGTTCCATCAGGGCATCCGGAAGGGTTGTTCGTAGCTTTTGCAAATATATATCGCGATGTTATTTCAGATATATTAGCAAGAAAGGCTGGCACAACCTTCGATAAGGAATGCTCTTACCCAACAGTTAGCGATGGTGTGAATGGAGTAAAATTCGTTCATGCGGTGATCGCAAGCGCAAATAATAATAGCAGTTGGCAAGAAATTTAAAAATAAATCCCTCTACCATAATTAGTAGAGGGACATTTTATTTAGTTAATTTTGAATTTACTCATTTGACCTCGAAGAGCATTAGATTGCGCGGCAAGTTCTTCGCTGATTGCTACATTTTCTTCGGAGATAGCAGTGTTTTTAGACATTTCGTTTGCTAGCTTCTCTGTATTTTTAACAACAGCGTGCAATGAATCTCGTTGACCCAAGGCATTTTTATGAACGATTTCAGAAATTTCAACACTCTGATTACTAGCCGAAACAATATTATTGAGTGCATCAGTGGTGAGAGCCACCATTGCCTCGCCTTGTTTAACATTATTCAAGCTTGTGTTAATTAATTCGTAAATGCGTTTAACAATTTCTGTAGTTTGAGTAGATAAGTCGCGAATTTCCATCGCCACAATAGCAAAGCCTTTTCCGCCTTCACCAGCACGAGCAGCTTCAATTGAGGCATTTAAGGCAAGCAAATTGGTTTGAGTTGCAATTGAATCTATGGATGTAATGACCTGAGAAATTTCGTTGGTAGATTCTGTGATATTATGCATAGCAGCAACCATTTGATCAGAGATATTTTTCCCATCTGTCGCTTTAGCTGTCATATCTTTAACGATTTTATAACTCTTGTCTATATTATCGATAGAACCAATAATTTCATCAGTTACATTGATAGTATCAGTTTTGAACTCTTGTAATAGCTCTGCTTGTTCTAGTGTCGTCGTTGCAAGTTCCATAGCCGACGAGGAAAGATCTGCCGCACCGCCATCAAGCTCACCAATAGACGCTGAAATTTCTCTAAATACATCTTTTAGAGTCGAACCAATGGTGGTAAGAGATTCTTGAATCACCTTAAAATCGCCGATATAATTTTGTTTAGGGCCCGCAGTAAAATTTCCTTGAGCAAAAGCATTAAGTATTGCAGATATTTCTTGTAGATAATTATTTAACATTTGTGAAAGCTTAGACGTACCATCTACAAGTACGGCGATTTCTCGGCTCTCGATAGGAATGGACGTAGTATCAATTTTAATGTTTCCTTGAGTTATAATGGCCAACATCTCTGAAGCGCGTTCGATAGGAGTAATATACCTTTTTGTAAATTTCCTAATCAGAAATATGCTTACAATTATAGTACATATACATAAAAGCGATGACGATAGAATATTGCTCCAAAATTCTTCGCTGATAAAACGTGTAGGATAGTTAGATATCAATTTCCAATCACTATATGGAATTTGAGTCCATTTACTATAAACTTCTTCACCATTAGCAGTGTGGATAACGATTGAAGTGTTTTCAGGTTGACTAATTACATTAATATATTCATATTGTGATAACTCAACTAATGTGCCATCAGCTTTGGGTTGAAATTCTTTGCTTGGATGTATAACTACCTGATTATCGTCATTGATAACAAATGAATATGTACCATCTCCAGTGTCGATATCTAAAATGATATCTATCAAAGTTTGAATATCTATATCTATAGCCAAAACACCAACTGGTATATTGCTTTTATCAACAACTTGTTGCGAAATAGTAATAACTAAGTCACCTGTGCTTGCATCAATATACGGATCTGATACATAAACCTCAGGAGAAGACATAGCTCCAATATACCAATCTTTAACAGTAGGATTATATACTCCTGGATTCCAATTGGTGGAAGTATAAATGTGTTCTGGACTGGCAAAAAATAGCATTTTTATTCTAGGGTCAATATTAGCATGATATTTAAAATAATCAGGCAATAAATTTACAGTTGTATGCATTTCACTTTGTTCTAATTCGTTAACTAAGATAGATAATTTTCCGCTCTGTTCTGAAATCCATCCTTTGAATTCAGTGGTGGCCATAATGGCATTCTTGTCCAAAATATTTTCAGCATCTCTTAACATTAATTGATTAGAAGTGACCAATTGTATTGTTGTTGTAATTAATAGCAGACATATAATTATAGAATTAAAAACCAAGCTAATATGTCTCGATAAAGATTTTTTCATATACATTATTCCTCCTTGTCTGTTTTTATATATTATACCTTAGATGGAAGAATTATGCAATATTGTTTTGTATTATAAAGAAAAAAAATGGTTAAATTAAATTTTTGAAAAAAATAGTCTCCGCAATGGTGCCATTCATTCGAGTTTTGTCCCATCTGAAAATAAAAACAATTATGAACTTTTAACAATTCATGATTAGTGTTGAATGCAATTTGTCGAGTAGATGTAGGATCAGAAAGCGCAACCTCAAACCCTTCTTTGTCTGCATAAGATTTAATAGCATCCGCGTCAATCATGTCTAGTACGCCATCTTTGGTATTGCCATCTTTCATTGCATTGGGTAATATGGATCTGTAATTATGTCAATAGATGGCAAAAAAATATTCCAAAAATTGTAATATCTTAAATAGCTAGTCCATATAATTAAATATTACAAATACGAAAGGAAGATTTTATGTCTCGGCACAAATTTATAGTTGTAAAGTTACAAGAATGGAAAGTTCCTGCAGTAATGGTTGGTGTTGCCGCACTATGTTTCGCGAGTTACGTACAAATTACTGAAAACAAAGCGAGCTCTGCAAATGCGGTAGAAGCCTTTTCTCCTCTGTATACATATGAAGATGGAGTTTATATAGCAAACCTCGCCTTTGCAAATGCTAATATGAACTTGGTTGTAAATGTGGTAGACGAAGTAATAGTTTCTGTTAGCTTAGAAGATTTTGATGAATCCGAACGACTGCTATATTCTGATTTAAATAATAGTATAGCGTTTGTAAATAATTATGTAGTTTCAACGCAATCTATTGAGATTACAGATCAAAATACGATCTCTACTGCAACAAGTATTTTGATGGATGGCGTGGCGGTGGCTTTATCAAAACAACGAGAAGCTACTCTAAATACGACTTATCAATCGCCATTGCTAGAAATGCCATTATCCGCAGAATAATATAGAGCTGTTTTTATTGCAGTTCTATTTTTTTTTGCAAAATTTTATTAACAAGCTTGATAAGTTTAGATAGCTATGTAATAGCGAATGGAGGAATTATGAGTATATTAAATGTTTTATTATTATCAGCTGGATTAGCGGTGGATGCAAGTTGCGTTGCGAGTGCAAATGGTATTGCGTATCAGCTATCGTTATATTCAATTTTGAAGGTTGCTTTGTTTTTTGCAGTATTTCAGGCGGTTATGCCTATGGTAGGATATGGCATTGTTCAGGGAATAGGCTTTGATATTTCGAGATTTACGCCATATATTGCGTTGGTGATTTTAGGTGCATTAGGCGTTAAGATGATTCTGGATGGAGTTGCAAATAAAGAAGCTGCCACAGATGCCAAAGTTTTGAGCATCAAGTTGATTCTACTTCAGTCGATTTCTACTAGCATTGACGCGTTGAGCGTTGGAACATTTTTGGTAGGACTATCTTTCGTCGCGATGATCAAGGTTGTTGCAGTTATAGGGGTAACAACTTTTTTGATGTGTATATTGGCAGGAGTTTTGGGAACTAAAATAGGTACCAAGCTAAATAATAAAGCCGAAATCGTGGGAGGATTGGTTTTAATATTTTTGGGAATCAAAATTTTTCTCGAAAGTTGACCTTGCAGAATTTTAATTATTCGATTATACTCTTTATTCGGAAAGTAATTATTAATCGGAGGTTTGACATGGAAAATCAACAATATATATTAAACAGACAACTGGCTCAGATGCTTAAAGGTGGCGTTATTATGGATGTTATGACTCCAGAGCAAGCAATCATAGCCGAAGCAGCAGGTGCATGTGCAGTTATGGCACTCGAGAGAATTCCAGCAGATATACGAGCGGCAGGTGGCGTTTCTAGAATGAGCGACCCTAAGATGATTAAAGAAATTCAAAAGGCAGTTTCTATTCCTGTTATGGCAAAATGCCGAATCGGACACTTTGTTGAAGCACAAGTTTTAGAAGCGATTAAAATTGATTATATTGATGAAAGCGAAGTGTTGACACCAGCAGATGATACATTCCATATAGACAAACGCAAATTTAAAGTTCCATTTGTGTGTGGCGCAAAAGATTTGGGAGAAGCACTAAGAAGAATCAACGAAGGTGCGACGATGATTAGAACCAAAGGCGAGCCAGGTACCGGTGACGTAGTTCAGGCAGTAACTCATATGAGGGCGATGCAAAGAGAGATGAAAAAGCTTACTACAATGTCTGAAGATGAATTATACAATGCGGCAAAAGAGCTACAAGTACCGTATGAGCTGGTTTTGTATGTGCACCAAAATGGTAAATTGCCAGTAGTAAATTTTGCTGCAGGCGGAGTTGCAACACCAGCAGATGCTGCATTGATGATGCAATTAGGGGCAGAAGGAGTGTTTGTAGGATCGGGAATATTTAAATCTGGAGATCCAGTAAAACGAGCGGCAGCTATAGTAAAAGCAGTGACCAATTATAACGACTACGAGATGATTGCAGAAGTTTCAGAAGATCTTGGTGAAGCTATGGTAGGGATCAATGCAAACGAAATTTCGTTGCTAATGGCTGAGCGTGGTAAATAAATGAAAATTGGAGTCTTAGCATTACAAGGAGCATTTATTGAGCACATCAAAATATTAGAAAAATTGGGAGTTAGATGCGTAGAAATTCGTCAGCGAAAAGATTTTGCATATAATTTTGATGGATTGATTCTTCCTGGCGGAGAAAGCACCACTATAGGTAAGCTACTAAAAGATTTAGATTTAATGGATCCGATTAGAAATCAAATTGTAGGAGGGTTGCCCGTATTTGGAACCTGTGCAGGAATGATTTTGCTGGCAAAGTCGATACAAAATCAGGATAAAACATATATTGCAACCATGGATACCAAAGTGATTCGAAATGCGTACGGAAGACAGTATGACAGTTTTAATACAAACGCTCTGTTTAATAAGCGAATGGTGGAGATGCCTTTTATTAGAGCTCCGTATATCGAGCAAGTTTCCGCTAATGTGAACGTACTCTCTATCGTGAATGATAAAATTGTCGCAGTTCAACAAAACAAGCAACTGGCCACGTCATTTCACCCAGAGCTTACAGATGATACCTATGTCCACGAATATTTTTTAGAAATGATTAAGTGTTAGAATATATTATTTTCCACTATACACGATAAAAATTGTAGTAGTATAGTAAGATAATTTATCCAAAAACAATTAATCTATCAGGTCCTTCCTATTATGGGAGGGCCTTTTTAGGTATTTTGGATAAATTTAACTGTAAAATTATGTATAATATTACGTATTGTGCAAATATCTGATATGTTATAATATAAATCACAAGTTATAATATATGTTGATACGGGAGGTAGATGATGTGAGTAAAAGAATCAAGCGAGGAGTATATTTATTGATGGCGACATTTATGGCAAGTCAAATTAGCGTGGCGACTTTGGCAACTCCGACAGTAATTTCGGCAACCGAAACCAATGCCTATGCTAAAATTGAAATTTTAAAAACACTGATCGATCAGGCTAGGGAGATGGACTTGGATGTTTTGCGTGAAGAGACCGTGGTGTGGATGGCATATGAATTTTTGAAGTTTGCAGATTACGATGAAGCTAATCCAGAGGAAGTCGAAATGTTATTTAGCAAGTTTATGGGATATAATAACAAAAAGAACATTCAAAACGGTGAGGATGCTGCATATTGGAGCAAAAATATAGCAGAATTTGAGAGAGCAGAAGTGGTGGAGATGTTAGATAAGGCCATTGAAACATTGGAGGAGGTTATTGCAGGAACCATTGTGAGAAAAGCTGTTAGACCAGTGGATTGGGACAATATTTCGGTTGATCGAGAAAATGGAAACTTTTTAAATCCCGATGGCAAACCAATTTTTTTGTATGACTACTTCTCAAAAGCACAGCAAGAGCCGCGGTCTGATCCATATTTATATAACGATCACATCGGCAATGTTTCGGCACCAAAGGCGCTTAGTTTGACTCGATACTCATCAACTCTCGATTTATCTCCAGCGTTGGCTGGCAAAATGACTGTCGAAGAAAATCTGAATGCGCTCAAAAACAGGGGCACTCCGCTATTTAATTCGGTCTATGTTAATGAGACTTTAAATTCTGCGACGTTTTATCCGCGAAAAAATGGTGCAACGATAGACCCAATTTTATACACAGACCACGATGGCAAACCGTTGCTGTATAACGATATGACAGACAATGCAGGCTTTATGATGCTATGGCATTCGGGAGGCGCAGTATACCCCGATTGGCTCATTGACAAAAACAACAATCCGGCAAATTCGCTAATAACTAAAGCTGAGGGAACTGCAGGTATTCCTAAATATGTCGGGTATGACATCGATCAACCAGCAGTTCAAGAAGCATGGAAGGTATTGCTCGAAGATGTTGCAGAAAAAATGCAGGGGCATGCTTCAAATCGCTTGGGATACATATTAACAAATGAGCCGCATTGGTATACAGATATTCAAATAGGCAAATTTTTTATGGTGAGCGGGATAAGCGATGCGACACTGAATAAATTTAGAGATTATCTAAGGCGAGAATATGACGATGATATAAACAAACTCAAAGATGCGTGGGCGGGTGCAGATAACTCGATTACACAAGTATGGGGCGGAACTGCGGCCGTCGAAAACAAGAAAGGTGACAAAACTAAGTTGGTCAATTTGGCAGATATTAAATCGTTTGATGATATTGAGTTTGGCATACCATTTGATGGCACTTTAATACAGGGGACAGTTCAACACTATGACTGGTGCACATTTAACATGGAGCGCGTCTCAGATTGGTTTAGCTTATTAAATGATGCGATTTTGTCTAAAGATGCTACTGCCGGAACACATATAAAACTATTTCCGAGAATTTTCACAGATGCAGCAGGTTCGAGAGACCACGGAATGGATCTTGAAGCATTGTCGAGAATGACCACTTATTTGGGCAACGACGCGACGATTCGCAAAGAGTATGTGCCGAGCATGCAACATCAGGAGAAGGATGACTGGCAAAATGATTATGCATACTATTGGCGCGAAGTTGGATTGATCTACGATTTAACAAACTCATTCTCACCTACTCATAAGGTAAACGTAAATTCCGAAGGTCACGCAATAACCATTAACACCACTCGGGATATTCATATGGACCCAGAGTACGTTAGATCGGCATATTTTTTGTCTGCAATATTAGGCGAAGACGCAAACTTTACCTGGTTTTGGCCCAGAAAAGGTGACGGCTCTCCCGAGGCTACTATGATTTCTGATCCAGGACGCCGAGATACATATCCAGGATCGGTTATAAATATGCCGCAAGTTGCAAACGAAATTACGCAAACGTTTTTGGATCTCAATGCGCATTCTGTAGAGATAGCAAAGATACAAAACTTAGATCGACCTCTCAGGATATTCTATTCCGAAACTTCTAACATTTATAGCAGTAATCAGATTAACCACGTTTATGATATGTATGAATCAGTTAATTTTAATGGCATACCAATCGGATTCGCAACGAAAAATATTATGAACGATACACTCGCCGATAGCTATCCACAACCATTCGATCTAACAGTAATATATCAAACGCCATATGTTACTGATGCGGAATACGAAGCGATTCTTGCTTTTGCCAAAGCTGAAAATACTGTAATTGTCGACGATATTTCTCTGAAGTATAATCAACTTGGAGAGGTTCGCGATCTGGCTGAGCTGTACGCAATACCGAGCGTTATTCGTGAAAATGGGATAGCTGCAATGGGAGAGGCAGCATTGGATGTTATTGCTGCAGCGGGAAATTTGCCTGCGGTCACATTTAGCGAGGGGCTTCCCAAAGGCTTAATCTGGCGTGTTGCTCCGGCGGAAAATGGAGATTATACGGTTGCCATTGTTAATGTGAGCAAGCATACGCTAACTTTCGATGTAACAGTTGAAGACCAAGAAAGCTTTAACGTGGTCGACTTATTGACTGGGCAAGAACTAGGCAAGACGTTAACCCTCTCTCCAGAAGCTGTATACCTATTAAATGTGGGGCAGATGGCTCCTCTTGTGAAATGATTATAATGTGTTGTAAAATTATTCGAAATGGGTTACACTATTTATAGACCATGATTGACTGTGGTCCAAAAATTTTAATATAAGGAGAGTTTTATGGCTAACTTACCAGAAGCAATTGAAAGTGATTTTTGCAAAAGTTTAACAGGAGTAACGAGAATTCTTGAAACTCCGTATTATCGAGTATGGGGCTGCGCGCCGATTTGGGGCGAAGACGGAAAAGTTCACGTGTATTATAGCAGATGGATTCACAAGTATCACAAGCCAAATGGATGGTTGGTATCTTGCGAGATTGCACATGCTGTTGGGGATTCTCCAGAAGGTCCGTTCACATTTGTTGATGTCGCATTAGAAGGCCGCGGAGGAAATCATTGGGATAGCTGGTCGATTCACAATCCTAGTGTATACAAAATCGGTGATCAATTTGTATTGCTATACATGGGATCTGATGGATCGAAATTGGGTATCCCTCGCGATCAGTTCGAGCATCAACCTCAGGAAATCCAAGATGAGATGAGCAAAAAACTTCTGCACACCAAACGAGTGGGGATGGCTGTATCGAAAAGCGCAAACGGACCTTGGACTCGTATTTCTGATGCGCATCCGATGCTAGAAGCTGGAGCACCAGGAGAGTGGGACGATATTTGTACTAGCAATCCTGCATTGGTTGTTACGCCCGAAAACAAATTTTATTTATACTATAAAGGATGGCAAGATGGACCTGTTGACAACAGAAAGTATGGGCTCGCAATAGCAGATAACTTGGAAGGTCCTTATGTAAAATATGAAGGCAACCCGATTATTGATTTCTCGTATTTGGCACCTAGAATTCAATGCGAAGATGCGTATATGTGGATCGAAGACGGTGTGTACAAAGCCATAATGCGTGGAATGGGCGTGTTTGGCAATGCGGAGGATGGCGTTTATGTTACGTCCAAAGACGGAATACATTGGACTACTGATCATCCAGAAATTGCCTTTAGACGTTCGTATGTGTATTTCCCAGAAGAAGCGGAGCCGTTATTTAGACCATTAAAAGGACGCTTCGAGAGACCTCAAATTTTGTTTAATCCAGAAACTGGAAAACCCGATTACCTCTACTGCAGTCTTAGAGGCGGCGTATACAACAGCGCCAGCGGATGCGTTTTAAAAATTAATCAATAAGGAGTTTACAATGGAAAAGCCAATATCTATCGAAAGTGACTTTTGCAAAAGCTTAACAGGAGTAACGAGAATTCTTGAAACTCCGTATTATCGAGTGTGGGGCTGCGCGCCGATTTGGGGCGAAGACGGAAAAGTTCACGTGTATTATAGCAGATGGATTCATAAGTATGCAAAGCCTATTGGATGGTTGATATCTTGCGAGATTGCACATGCTGTTGGAGATTCTCCAGAAGGTCCGTTCACATTTGTTGATGTCGCATTAGAAGGTCGCGGTGGAGACAATTGGGACAGCTGGTCGATTCACAATCCTAGTGTATACAAAATCGGTGATCAATTTGTATTGCTATATATGGGAACTGATGGATCGAAACTGGGAATCGAACGCGATGAATTTTTAGCGCAGTCGCAAGAAGATCAGGATAAAATGCATCAAAAGTTGATTGCTAGCCAGAGAGTGGGGATGGCTATTGCTGATAGTGCCAACGGACCATGGAGGCGCGTTTCTGATGCTAGGCCGATGGTAGAAGCGGGCCCAGAAGGTGAGTGGGACGATGGATGCACTACCAACCCCGCATTTGTTGCAACTCCAGAAGGTAAATTTTATTTGTACTATAAAGCATTGGACAGTGCCGTAGTTAGAAATAGACGCTACGGTGTTGCGATAGCAGATGAGCTGGAGGGGCCTTATGTGAAATATGAGGGCAACCCGGTTATAGATTTCTCGTGTTACGGACCTGCGATTCAGTGTGAAGATGCGTATATGTGGATCGAAGACGGCATTTATAAATCGGTAATGCGTGGAATGGGTGTGTTTGGCAATGCGGAGGATGGAGTTTATGTGAGCTCTGCCGATGGATTGAACTGGACGACTGATTATCCAGAAGTTGCTTTTTGGAAGTCCTCTGTGTATTTTCCAGAAGAAGCGGAGCCGTTGTTTAGACCATTAAAAGGACGCTTCGAAAGACCGCAAATTTTATTTAATCCGAAAACCGGGAAACCTGATTATTTGTATTGCAGTTTGCGTGGTGGCATTTATAACAGTGCCAGTGGTGCTATTTTAAAAATCAATATGTAAATTTTGAAGGGTTTTTCTTGTATAGGAGAACCCTTTTTTATATAAAAATTTAGCATATTGTCTTGACATTGCATTAAATTTATGGAATAATATCCCATGTTACAATTATAAATTTCGATACATATTTAGGAGGAGTCAAATGAGTAAAAAGTTAGTAATGGCATTAGCGTTGGCTATGAGTTTTGGTGTCTCTGCCGCAGAAATTGGGTATGACGGATCTCATATAACTGACAAAGAATCTAAGAGAGGTTTTGTTCCTCACGAAAACTATGATCTCGTTTATGCAGATGAATTTGATGGAGACGAACTAAATTTGGACGAATGGACGCCTCGCAAGGGCCAAAGATATCCTAATAGTCAAAATTATCCTGAGAATGTTTCTGTACAAGATGGAAAATTAGTCGTTGAATTTAATTATCAGGATGTTCCAGGTGATAAAGCAACGCTCACTGGTGGTGGAGTCTTATCTAACAAATTATTCGGGTATGGCTATTATGAAGCAAAAGCAAAATTGTTTGGGGATACGGGTGGGCTGCATTCCTCATTTTGGGTTTATGGACAAAACGGAGATAACAAAGTTCGACCTAAGAATAACACAATTATAGAAATCGACTTTTATGAAATCGATTCTGGAAAGCCAAATAAAATTGGTACCAATGCCCATTACACAATTGGTAGGCATGAGGTTATGGGATTGTTTTCACAAGATGGAGTGCCTGTTAAGCATCCAGAGATAGATACCTCGGCAAAGGAATTTGTGATGGGTGTAGAGTGGCTGCCAAATCAGATTAAGTGGTATTTGGATGGTGAGCTATTTAGAACTGTCGAAAACCCTGCTGTATATGGACCGCAAATTATGTGGCTTACTGCTCTTGGAAGCTATACATTTGATAAGGAGATTTTGTTCGACAAATTGCCAGGCGAAAGCTATTGGGAATATTTTAGATTTTATAATATAGATTTAGTGGGCATCAATATGATAACTAATCCTAGCTTTGAGTATAATGATGGATCGGATTTTGAACCAGACTATAAACGCGATAAAAAATTCCCAGTTGGTTGGTATACCAAAGGCAAAGATATGGCGACAGCAACCAATGTGACTATGAGCAAAGAGAGTTATGACGGTGAGTCGATTTTAAGGCACGGTACCGAAAAAGATTATGAGGTTACAACGTATATTCATGTACCATTTTTACCCAATGAGACTTTCACGCTTACTGCAATGGTGAGAAATCCCGATGGCGGAAATCACACTCTTACTGCAAGTGGCGAAGGCATGGCAGAGGCCAGCGTTGCTATCCCTAAAACAGCTCCCGGCGTTTGGCAAGAGGTAAAACTCGAAAATATTAAAGTTGAAAAAGGTGAGGCGGTCGTTGGAATTACTTCTTCGGCAGCGGCGGGGCAATACCTCGATGTTGATAGCGTATCGCTTGTACAAGTGACCGGTAAGCCTAATCATACTTCGCTCGAACCGTTTCCTGTTCCAGAAGCTGAGGTTACCACGGGAGATATCATTGTTAGCGCGCATCTACATGACGATCGATATAAAGAGATTGGAAGCGGTTTTGGAACTAGCGGATTGAAAGGATATAACGGAGGCAGCACCCGCTGGGGAAATGCAAAGGCTGACACTTATGCTACTTGGTCTCCTCAGTTAGATAAACCTGGAATTTATGATATCGAGATGTTTACGGTATCGCACCCATCTAGATCAGCAAATTCTACTGTTGAAGTATTTCATGCAGACGGCGTGACTGCAATACCGCTAAATCAGCAAACCACTCAGGGAATTGTTGAACTCGGGCAATTTAAATTAGATGAAAATAGCTATGTAAAAGTTTCTGGCGCAGAAGGATCCGGTACTTTAACTTTTGATACCGTAATTTTTAAGGAAGAGGGTAGCGATGAGCTAAAGGCGGCACTCAAGGACGGTGTGGCTATACAAGTTGATAACAACGAAGGCTGGATAAAGGGTCATATTGCGAAGCTCGACAAGGGCAACTCCAATGTTCGTCTGCGAGTGATTGATGGAGTTCCGTATATTCCTATCGAGTTTATGGCAAAGAATTTTGGCGGTGGCGACGTAACAGTGGAAGGATCTGAGATATCGATTTTCTATCGAGACAAAATTATAAGATACACTCAAGGTAGCAAGGTTGCGAAGTTGGGAGCGGACAGTGTGGAAATGGATGCTGCATGTATTATAGAAAACGGCGTTTGGTATGCTCCTGCAGCTGACATAGCGGAAGCGTTCGAGGTCAAGGCTATGAATGTAAATAACCAGTATTACATTTTATCTATTAAAGATATTCCAGAAATTAGCAATATGGAAGAGAGAATGAATAAATTGTTTTAAGTTTTGGATATTATTAGGAGGTTAAATATGAGTAAAAAGTTAATAATAGCATTGGCGTTGGCGATGAGCTTCGGTGTCTCTGCCGCAGAAATTGGGTATGACGGATCTCATATAACGGACAAAGAATCTAAGAGAGGATTTGCGCCTCATGAAAACTACGATCTCGTTTATGCAGATGAATTTGATGGTGACGAACTCAATTTGGATGAATGGAAATATCGTACCGGCAAAAGATATCCTACTGGTAGCCAAAATTATCCTGAAAATGTTTCGCTAAAGGATGACAAACTAGTAATTGAATATGGCTACGAAGATAGGGTGGGCGATACAAACGAAGCAACACTCACGGGTGGTGGAGTCTTATCGAAAAAGCTATTCGGATATGGCTATTATGAAGCAAAAGCTAAGTTGTTTGGCGAAACCGGCGGGCTTCACTCTTCGTTTTGGATTTTTGGACAAAATGGAGACAACAAAACTCAGCCGAAAAATAACGGAATTTTGGAAATCGACTTTTATGAAGTTGACTCCGGAAAGCCTTATAAAGTAGGCACCAATACGCATTTTAAAGTTGGAGAGCAAGTAACGATGGGTGGATATACTCAAGATGGTAAACCTGTTGTGCATCCTGAGATCGATACTTCTGCACAAGAATTTGTTATGGGTGTCGAGTGGCTGCCTAATCAGATTAATTGGTATTTGGATGGGGAGTTGTTTAGAACTGTTAAAAATCCGTATCTCTATGGACCGCAAATTATGTGGATTACTGCCCTTGCAAGTTATAATTTTGACAAGGAGATTATTGTCGACAAGTTGCCTGGTGAGAGTTATTGGGAATATTTTAGATTCTACAATATAGATTTAGTCGGCGTTAATATGCTCGCAAACCCTAGCTTTGAATACAATGATCAGTCTGATTTTAAGCCAGAGCATAAGAAGGATAAGAAATTTCCGGTGGGTTGGTATACCAAGGGCAAAGATATGGCTACTGCGATAAACGTTACTATGACCAACGAAAGCTATGAGGGAGAATCCATTTTACGACACGGCGCAGAAAAAGATTATGAAGTTACAACGTATATTCACGTACCGTTTTTACCGAATGAAACTTTCACGTTTACGGCCATGGTGAGAAATCCCGATGGCGGAAATCACACTCTTACTGCAAGTGGCGAAGGCATGGCAGAGACCAGTGTTGCTATCCCTAAAACAGCTCCCGGCGTTTGGCAAGAGGTAAAACTCGAAAATATTAAAGTTGAAAAAGGTGAGGCGGTCGTTGGAATTACTTCTTCGGCAGCGGCGGGGCAATACCTCGATATCGATAGCGTATCGCTCGTACAAGTGACTGGTAAGCCAAATCACACATCATTTGAACCGTTTGATATGCCAACGGCGGAGATTGCGTTAACCGATGTTGTTGTTAGCGCAAGTTTAACGGATGATAGATACAAAGAAGTTGGTGGCAAGTTTGGCAGTAGTGGACTTCCAGGTTATGGAAAAACTAGAACTCGTTGGGCAGCAGCAGCAGATGGGCTTTATGCTACATGGTCACCGCAGCTAGATGGCCCCGGGGTATATGACATCGAGCTATTTAATGTATCTCATGAGTCCAGATCAGAAAATACTACTGTCGAAGTTGTTCATGCAGATGGGGTAACTAAAATACCTCTAAATCAGAAAACCACTCAGGGAATTGTGGAGCTCGGACAATTTAAGTTAGATGAAAACAGCTATGTAAAAGTTTCTGGTGCAGCTGGATCGGGAAATCTATCTTTTGATACCGTAATTTTTAAAGAAGAGGGCAACGAAAAACTTAAGGCAGCGCTTCAAGACGGCGTCGTGTTGCAAGTCGATCATAATGAGGGGCTAATAAATGGTAATTATACAAAGCTAGACAGTGCAAATTCAAATGTTCGTCTAAAATTGATTGATGGAGTCTATTATGTTCCTATCGAGTTTATGGCAAGAAACTTTGGTGGCGGCGATGTAACAGACGAAGGGCAAGAATTAACTATTTTCTATCAAGATGAAATTATGCGATACACTCAAGGAAGCGATGTTGCAAAGCTGGGGTCCGAAACTTTACAAATGGATGCCAAATGCTTTGTAGAAAAAGGGGTATGGTATGCTCCAGCTACTGCAATGGCGGAGGCTTTCGATGCTACTGCTGTCGAGGTAGATGGCAAATATTTCATCCTTTCTAAAAAAGAAGTGCCTGATATTGAGAATATGGCAGATAGATTAGCGCCGTTGTTCTAATTTTTTGAGGGAAGATTTTGTTACCTTTTAATCTTCCTAATACATTTTGATGCCTTGACGTATTGAAATATACATAGTAAAGTAAATTGATTTCAAAAAATACATGGACGGAGTGAAGTTTGTGAATAATATAAAGATTATAACTGACGCAGCTTGTGATTTTCCCAAAGAGCTAATCGATAAGTATGACGTAGATGTGGTAGGAATGACATTGGAATTTGAAGGGAAAGACTATGTTTATGGAGAAAAAGACAGTGAATGTATTAGCGCAAAAGACTTTTTTGCCCAAGTTGCTAAAGTATCTTATTTGCCAAAGACCGCGTCTCCTTCACCAGACAGGATTATCCAGAAATACAAAACAGATGAAGATGTAATTATAATAACTCTTGCTGGAAAATTATCTGCAATATACGGTACTGCTAATATGGCCAAAAATATGTATGAAGAAGATAAATCTCATACAAATAAAATATATGTTATTGATTCAACCACTGGAAGCGCCGGGTGTTCTCAGTTGGTCAAATTAGCTTGCGAACTCCGTGAACATGGGAAATCTGCAGCAGAAATTGTAGAAATTGTAGAGGCCAACAGAGATAATGTTTCTTGCTATGGCATTCTTGAAACTTTGGATAACGCTATAAAAGGCGGTCGCGTTAAGCCTATTGTAGGAAAAGTAGCCGATATTTTAAATATCAAAGCAATAGTAAAAGTAGGAGAGAGCGCTGTCGTACCCGTAGACAAATCCCGAGGTGAAAATAAAGCTCTAGAGAAAGTGCTAAACAAAGTAGATCATGGTATTGAGAATAAGGAAACGAAAGATGCGATTATCTGCCATGCAAATGCACCAGAAAGAGCTGCTAAAATGAAGGAACTACTTAAAGAAAAAGGTTATCGCAAAATTTACGTCGATGAAATGGGCCCCGTTATGGGAACTTATACTGGCGAAGGCGCAATTATTGTTGCAATTATAAAATAAAAATTATCCCCCAATAATTAATAAAAGGGGGACATTTTTTTATGCCAACATGGCCGGTTGTACTAGATCATAATTCGTATTGCGGTTTACCAGATTCACTCGATCTGGCAACGCCACTTCAAACGATTCCCATTGAGACTTAGTGCCCGCGTAATAGATTGTCTCTAATTCTAAACACCCTTCGAAAGCATCTGCTGCAATTGAAATTACACTCTCCGGTATTGATATTGTACGTATTTTAGTATTTGCAAATGCCCGTATGCCTATTTTTTCTATAGTATTGGATAGGCAAATTAGGGACAAGTTTACGCTACCATCAAATGCAAAGTCTCCAATTTCTACTAATCCATCTGGTAGAGCCACGAGTAATAAATTCGTATTTTCCAAGAAAGCCGATGCCCCAATAGTTTTAATGGCAACATCGTTTATTATATCTGGCACAAATGCGGCAACTACAGAATCTTCTGCATACATAATGATTTCCTGATCCACTTTTACTCCTCCGCCTTCGATCCCCAACACGGTCGACCAGCTTAACTGATTGTATTCTATATCTACGTGATCTGGCAAAGCCACGGCAAATTGACTCCATTTAGACTCGTCTCCCGCATAATAGATTTTCTCTAATGCAACGCAATTGTCAAACGCATCGCCAGCAATTGATACCAAACTTTCTGGAATCGAAATAGAATTTATATTAGTTCCAGCAAATGCTCGAGACTTAATAACTTCTATTGTTTTTGACAAGCTGATTATGGCCAAATTTTCGTTATCAGCAAAAGCCGCTTCGCCAATTTCTATTAATCCCTTCGGCAATGCCGCGATAAACAAATTTTTGTTTTTGGCGAATGCATAAGAACCAATACTCTTGACAGACACATCGCCTATGGATGTAGGCAAAAACGCTACCACCGCCGAGTCTTCCACAGACAAAATTGTTCCTTCGCTAAATTCGACGCGGCCCCCTTCAATGCCCAGCACTTCTAGCCAATCTGCTTTGTTGTATTTTAAAGCGATCTCCGCGGGGAATGTCATTTCTAATTTTGTCCATTGATATCGATTCCCATCATAGTATACTGTATGTAATGATGCACATCGCTCGAAGGCATTTTCGGAAAGGCAGGTTACGCTTTCTGGAATCAGGATTGATTTGATGCTAGTGCCCGCAAAGGCATAATCGCCAATTTTTGCCAATTTACTTGACAATGTCACAATGGCTAAATTTTTATTTTCAGCAAAAGTGTGGGCCGCTATAGATGTAATCGGTACCCCAATTATATGCTCTGGGAAATTGGCTGCGACTATCGAATCTTCCGCAGCTAATAGCTCTCCGCTGGTCTCATCGAAAAATACTTTTCCACCATCTATTCCCGAAACGCTTTGCCAAATCTCTGGCGCAGTAGTATTGTAAATAATCTCTGCCTCAAGCTTTAGCCACGGCGCAGCATCTCCAGGATAATAAATTGCGCTAAGATTTGTACAGCCATAGAAAGCTGAATTATAAGAAGGTACCACAGATAACGCAAAAATAAATGACGCAATATCGATTGATGCCAAATTACTACAATACGCAAAAGCCTGGCTTCCCAAATCAATGCCTGCAGGCAAAGACAGATGTCGTAAGTTATAGCAATTGTAAAATGCTTGGTGACCTATGGCTACCAATGAACTTGGAAAAGATACGCTCTCGAGAGCTACGCAATTTTGGAATGCATGATCGGCAATGGCGCAAATGCCCTCCGATAAAACAGCGCGAATCAATTTACTAGCTCCAACAAAAGCATATGGCCCGATTGCTATAACTTCTACTCCATTGATTTCGGCCGGAATAGTCACCGCGATCGCACTCGTGGATACTTCTAATACTGTTTGTGAAACCGAGTCAAAAAGCAATGCTCCATCAGAAATAGTCACCCACTCCGCCTCCGGTGCTTCGATATCATCATATTCAGGCATAACAAGGCTTGTGCAGTTGTTAAAGGCATCGTAGCCAACGTTTAATAACTGTGCAGGTAACAATAAATTAAATAATTTGTCGCAATTGTCAAAGGCATAATCTTCAATAATTTCGACAGAATTAGGAATGCTCGCATATTCTAATGATCTGCAATTTTGAAATGCGCCCACCTCTATCGTATGAACGCCCTCTGGTATTCGCACCAATGTCAGCCGACTGCATCTTGAAAATGAATGTGAGGCGATAAATTCTACGACCACCCCATCTATACGCTCTGGAATTACCGCAACAGTGACCTCTTCATCTGCCTCCAATACTCCGCCTGTCAACCTTTCAAAAAGAAGTGGGGCATCCACCCCGTCCACCATTACCCATTCAGCATCCACATGTACCGATTCCGGAAAACTCTTGCTAGACATCGCGCACGCAATCAGCGTTGTATCCAGCACGTCTTCATTGTTTTTGGAAATATCTGGTATATTAAAAAATCGAATTTCTTCGTCTTCACCAGATGAGGCAAAGGCGCTTTCGATTTCGACAGGTGCTTCAGAAGCGGCGGCTCGAGATCTTGCGATGGCAGTTTTAATATCTTGTACTGAATAAGTAGAAGCTTTTGCTGAGTTCGTATCAGCAAGGGCAGATTTTATAATTTTGGCAGAATGAGCAACAGCATCAACGATGGCAACGGAATCTTTAACTGATCGAGCCACGACATTTGCGATGGCGGTTGAAGCATTCGCTGATTCGGCATCGTCAACAACGGTAACCGACTCGTCAACCGGTCGAACTAAAGGATTAGTAGTAATATTTTGTATAAAGTGAGAATAAGCGGCAGCGGCAATTGAATCTTTTGAAGAATAGGAAGCGGCGATGGCGGCAGCGGCAGCTTTGATTTTTACCTCATTCGCATCGGAAGCCAAATCGCCAGCTGTTGCCACATTCGCATTGGAAGCCAAATCACCAGCTGTTGCCACATTCGCATCGGAAGCCAAATCACCAGCTGTTGCCACATTCGCATCGGAAGCCAATTCGCCAGCTGTTGCCACATTCGCATTGGAAGCCATTCGCCAGCTGTTGCCACATTCGCATCGGAAGCCAAATCACCAGCTGTTGCCACATTCGCATCGGAAGCCAATTCGCCAGCTGTTGCCACATTCGCATCGGAAGCCAATTCGCCAGCTGTTGCCGCATTCGCATTGGAAGCCAATTCGCCAGCTGTTGCCGCATTAGCAGGAAGCCAATTCGCCAGCTGTTGCCACATTCGCATCGGAAGCCAATTCGCAGCTGTTGCCACATTCGCATCGGAAGTCAATTCGCCAGCTGTTGCCTCATTCGCATCGGAAGCCAATTCGCTAGCTGTTGCCACATTCGCATCGGAAGTCAATTCGCCAGCTGTTGCCTCATTCGCATCGGAAGCCAATTCTCCAGCTGTTGCCGCATTCGCATTGGAAGCCAATTTGCCAGCTGTTGCCGCATTAGCATCGGAAGCCAATTCGCTAGCTGTTGCCACATTCGCATCGGAAGTCAATTCGCCAGCTGTTGCCTCATTCGCATCGGAAGCCAATTCTCCAGCTGTTGCCGCATTCGCATTGGAAGCCAATTTGCCAGCTGTTGCCGCATTAGCATCGGAAGCCAATTCGCTAGCTGTTGCCACATTCGCATCGGAAGTCAATTCGCCAGCTGTTGCCTCATTCGCATCGGAAGCCAATTCTCCAGCTGTTGCCGCATTCGCATTGGAAGCCAATTTGCCAGCTGTTGCCGCATTAGCATCGGAAGCCAATTCGCTAGCTGTTGCCACATTCGCATCGGAAGTCAATTCGCCAGCTG
Source organism: Candidatus Epulonipiscium viviparus (assembly GCF_030708075.1). Lineage (GTDB taxonomy): Bacteria > Bacillota > Clostridia > Lachnospirales > Cellulosilyticaceae > Epulonipiscioides > Epulonipiscioides viviparus. The sequence continues at coordinate 236,167 of NZ_CP117982.1, forward strand.
TTGCCTCATTCGCATCGGAAGCCAATTCTCCAGCTGTTGCCGCATTCGCATTGGAAGCCAATTTGCCAGCTGTTGCCGCATTAGCATCGGAAGCCAAATCACTAGCTGTTGCCACATTCGCATCGGAAGCCAATTCCCCAGCTGTTGCCACATTCGCATTGGAAGCCAAATCACCAGCTGTTGCTGCATAGAATAGAAGTCGCCAAATCACAGCTGTTGCAAATTCGATCGAAGCCAAGTTCGCAGTGTTGCACTTCGCATTGTTGAAAAATCACCAGCTGTTGTCACATTCGCATCGGAAGCCAATTCTCCAGCTGTTGCCGCATTCGTATCGGAAGCCGATTCACTAGCTTTAGCTAAAGATGCATCAGGGACATTTGTAGTCGCTAAGTTAGCATTTGCCATGGCAGCTTTGATAGCCTTTGCTGAATATGATTTTACGGAACGACCATTTATCTACATTCGGTCAGAAGTCGATTTATTAGTTTTGGCCGCAGTCGGATCGGAAGTCGAATTATTAGCTTTGGCTGAAGGAGCATCAGAAGCCGAGAAGCCGATTTATTAGCTTTGGTTGAAGCAGCATCGGAAGCCGATTTATTAGCTTTGGCTGAAGCATCATCGGAAGTCGATTTATTAGTTTTGGCTGAAGCATCATCGGAAGTCGATTTATTAGTTTTGGCTGAAGCATCATCGGAAGTCGATTTATTAGTTTTGGCTGAAGCATCATCGGAAGTCGATTTATTAGTTTTGGCCGCAGTCGAATCGGTAGCAGAATTATTAGCTTTGACTGAAGCATCATCGGAAGTCGATTTATTAGCTTTGGTTGAAGCATCATCGGAAGTCGATTTATTAGCTTTGGTTGAAGCATCATCGGAAGTCGATTTATTAGCTTTGGTTGAAGCATCATCGGAAGTCGATTTATTAGCTTTGGTTGAAGCATCATCGGAAGTCGATTTATTAGCTTTGGTTGAAGCATCATCGGAAGTCGATTTATTAGCTTTGGTTGAAGCATCATCGGAAGTCGATTTATTAGCTTTGGTTGAAGCATCATCGGAAGTCGATTTATTAGCTTTGGTTGAAGCATCATCGGAAGTCGATTTATTAGCTTTGGTTGAAGCATCATCGGAAGTCGATTTATTAGCTTTGGTTGAAGCATCATCGGAAGTCGATTTATTAGCTTTGGTTGAAGCATCATCGGAAGTCGATTTATTAGTTTTGGCCGCAGTCGGATCGGAAGCCGATTTATTAGTTTTGGCCGAAGACGCATCGGAAGCCGAATTATTAGCTTTGGCTATAGAAGCATCAGAAGCCGATTTACTAGCTTTGGCTGAAGGAGCATCAGAATCCGATTTATTAGCTTTGGTTGAAGCATCATCGGAAGTCGATTTATTAGCTTTGGTTGAAGCATCATCGGAAGTCGATTTATTAGCTTTGGTTGAAGCATCATCGGAAGTCGATTTATTAGCTTTGGTTGAAGCATCATCGGAAGTCGATTTATTAGCTTTGGTTGAAGCATCATCGGAAGTCGATTTATTAGCTTTGGTTGAAGCATCATCGGAAGTCGATTTATTAGCTTTGGTTGAAGCATCATCGGAAGTCGATTTATTAGCTTTGGTTGAAGCATCATCGGAAGTCGATTTATTAGCTTTGGTTGAAGCATCATCGGAAGTCGATTTATTAGTTTTGGCTGTAGGCGCATCGGTAGCAGATTTATTAGCTTTGGCTGAAGGCGCACCAGTAGCCGATTTATTGGCATTTGCCGCATTTGCTATGGCCGCTTTGATATCCTGTGTTGAATATGATTTTATTGAAGTTGTCGCTGTCGGATCGGAAGCCGAATTATTAGCTTTGGCCGCAGTCGAATCGGAAGCCGATTTATTAGCTTTGGTTGAAGCATCATCGGAAGTCGATTTATTAGCTTTGGTTGAAGCATCATCGGAAGTCGATTTATTAGCTTTGGTTGAAGCATCATCGGAAGTCGATTTATTAGTTTTGGCTGTAGGAGCATCGGTAGCCGATTTATTAGTTTTGGTTGAAGACGCATCAGAAGCAGATTTATTAGCTTTGGCTATAGGAGCATCGGAAGCCGAATTATTAGTTTTGGCTATAGGCGCATCGGAAGCAGAATTATTAGCTTTGGCCGCAGTCGAATCAAGAGGCCGATTTATTAGCTTTGGCTATAGGCGCAGCGGAAGCCGATTTATTAGCTTTGAAGAGCATCGGAAGCGATTTATTAGTTTTGGCGAAGAGCATCGGAAGCCGAATTATTAGTTTGGCCGCAGTCGATCGGAAGCCGAATTATTAGTTTTGGCTGAAGCATCATCGGAAGCCGAATTATTAGTTTGGGCCGCAGTCGAATCGGAAGCCGAATTATTAGCTTTGGCTTGAAGCATCATCGGAAGCCGATTTATTAGCTTTGGCTGAAGACGCATCGGAAGCCGATTTATTAGCTTTGGCTAAGCATCATCGGAAGCCGATTTATTAGCTTTGGTTGAAGCATCATCGGAAGTCGATTTATTAGCTTTGGTTGAAGCATCATCGGAAGTCGATTTATTAGCTTTGGTTGAAGCATCATCGGAAGTCGATTTATTAGTTTTGGCCGCAGTCATCGAAGCCGATTTATTAGCTTTGGCTGAAGCATCATCGGAAGCCGATTTATTAGCTTTGGCTGAAGCATCATCGGAAGCGATTTATTAGCTTTGGCTGAAGCATCATCGGAAGCCGATTTATTAGCTTTGGTTGAAGCATCGGAAGCCGATTTATTAGCTTTGGTGAAGACGCATCGGAAGTCGATTTATTAGCTTTGGCTGAAGCATCATCGGAAGCGAATTATTAGCTTTGACTGGAAGCATCGGAAGCCGATTTATTAGCTTTGGTTGAAGCATCATCGGAAGCCGATTTATTAGCTTTGGCTGAAGCATCATCGGAAGTCGATTTATTAGCTTTGGCTTAGGAGCATCGGAAGCCGATTTATTAGCTTTGGCTATAGAATCGCCGATCATCGGAAGCGATTTATTAGTTTTGGCTGCAGTCGAATCGGTAGCAGAATTATTGGCTGCCTTAATTTTGTTCGCACAAGTTAGGGCAACTTCATCTAACTTCGATATTGCAGCTTGATACTTGACGGTGAGGGTTGGGTCGGCCTCGAGTGCTTGCCATTCATTCGCGGTGCCCTCGTAATACACTGTTAACTTTGTTTTATAAAATGGCGAGTGCGGTGCGTCGGTTTTCAATGTAGTTATAGTGGAGGGAATAGCGACCCCCTTCAGCTTGTCGCAATACGAAAACGCGTTGTGTCCAATCGCAGTAACGCCAGCTGGGATCGAAGCATATATCAATTTAGGGCAATTATAAAAAGCGTAATCGGCAATGGACCGAACAGGTACTCCGGCCAGGTTTGCGGGAATAACGGCTGCAGTGATTTTTGTAGACGCATCAAGAATGGCCCCAGCCTTTATATCAAACAAAACTTGTCCACCAGATTGGAGCGCCACCCATTTAGCAGAAGATAGATCGGGAGTTTTGAGTTCGGGTTTTGCGCTGATGGTTTCTCCCAGCTTGGCCCATGCGGCAAAGTTGTTAGTATAAGATGAAAGATTTACGCTTTCATAAGATGCGGGCTGGTTGGGGTATGTAAAAACGTGTGGAGAAGACATCACGGGAGTTAGAATGGGGCAATACGAAAACGCATTATGACCACTGGTTGCGAGACACATGGGGGCTATAATTTGCGAAAGCTTCGTGCAATTATAGAAAGCATAATTTCCTATTGTCAAAACAGAAAAAGGAAGGATTACAGTGGTCAACTCGGTGCAGTTTTGAAACGCGCTATCGCCGATAGAGATCACCCCTTCAGGAATAGATAGTGAGGTCAAATTTATACAATCAAAAAAGGCAAACTCGGAAATGGCCTTCACAGCGATACCATTGATCATTTCAGGAATTGTAGCGTTTGTAATATCAAGAGTGGAATCGATGATAGTGCCAGTTGCGGGGTCAAATAAAATTTGTCCATTGTCAATTCCATCTACGGAGAGCCAGTTCTCTGATAACGGAGTAATAGGATTCGTCAATTTATTATCTGTAATGTTAGTGTTTGCTAAGAGAGCGCTAACTAACATGTAGCTGTATCGTTTTTTCATATATTTCATCTCCTACGTAAAGTCATTATTAGTCAATTATACGTTTAAATATGCTACTTATCAAGTTGCAATTTCTGGGAGTGCAGCAAAGAAGAAGGGGATAGAGAAAATTTCTTCTTTGCATGAATCTTTTTTGAATGAGAGTGATTAGTGAATTAATTTTAAGTTATCGATAAAAGTTGAGGCCTCTTCGTTGTGAGCGATCATAATTTTTGCGGTCGTGGTGTCCGCATCAGTGGTGAAAGTGATTTGATAATCGGCCCAATTTTCTTTAATTTGTTTATAGATACCTTGATTAGCTTTTTCGTGATTGATTAGATCTTGAGTGTAATGAAGTAAGGATACGCTACAAACTTTGTTGGTTGCAGTTTCTTTTTTGGCAGAAAAACTTAGAGTGTATTCAGTATTAGGCAAGAGGCCTGAGAGAGTTAATTGTTGATTTCCGTTTGTGGTGGACGAAATTTTAAGAACGTTGTTACCGTCATCTTCAGTGATAACTTCGTGACTAAATTCTCCTGGAGACGTAATAGTCCACTTTTCTAGCTGAGTGTTTGTAGGGTCATTAAAGTGGCCATCTTCAAACCAGTTGGTTCCGGCCGGCTTTGGCATAAACGCGATGTCAGCAGCGGTTTGTACGAGTTGTAAATTGCCAGCAGTATACATTGTTTTGTACACATCGCCCTCGGAGCTGTTCCAGAAAGCGATACCCATACGTTTTTTATCCTGTGTGTTACCTTCATTTAGTTGAGCATCGAAGCCGATTACAGTTCCCGCTGTCGCATTGAGCTCGCCCCATGGAATTTTTACGATTGATTTATAGTCTGTTGGAGTTCGTATAGTGTTGGTTTCAACGTTTGGCGCATTTTTGTGATAAGCAGTTTGGCCATCTGGTAATATTTTGATAGAAAAATCGTTAGAATCGTAGTGATCTTTAGTTTTTTCGTTGCCAAAGTCGAAGTATAGATCTACGTTATCGCCGTCATGAATTGTCTGCGGATTAATAAATTGATCGGAATCTTGTACATCAACTAACACGTATAAGAAATTTTTATCCCACATAGTTTTTACAGTCATGCTGGAGTAGAACTTCTCGATTCCACCGGTGGTGATATTTGAAGCTTCGATGGCAATAGCATTGTTCCAAAGCGCATCGTCGACGCTGGTTGGAGTTCCATAAATTGCGTGTGTTGTTTTGTAGGTTGGCACTGATTCCTTTATTTTTTCGATAGTTTGAGGGGTATCAGTTTTCCATACACGAATATAATCTATATGAAAATCGCCTGTGTAACGTTTTTCACCAGAGATTGGATCTGTATATGTATAAAAATCTTCTGATTCGGGGAAGCCTTTCCAGTGGAATGTTTCAGTATCAAAAATGATCGGAAAGTTTACATTGAATGTATTATCTCTAGGTTCCATAATTCTGATTAGATCGCCATCGAAATATAGCTTGATAAAATCTGGGCCATATTCTAAACCGTATACGTGATAATCGAGAGTTAAATCCTGATTAGTTTCGTATTCAAATGGATAACTGAATTTGTCGGCACCGCCATATTCGTGCATATTGCTTGGATATACAGTAGGCTTACCATTATTTTTTGCACGGCCGACTTGTTCATATACATCTATTTCGAAACCATTGCCTCTGAACCAAAATGAGCTTGTCATACTAATTTGAGATGTACGCGTTCTAGCTTCATAGTATCCATAGCCGGTCCAATTCTTGCTTCTAATAGTTGCAGCATCATAACGCTGTTCTCCATTTACAATATCTGCCATTCCGGAACGTAAAACAACTTTGCCGTCTTCGACCCTAACGCCATCTTTTTGAAAATATGAAGGTTCGCGACCGGCCCAATTAGAGTTAAAGTTATCCCATTTGTTAAAATCTAGAGTATCTGCATTAAACTCATCAGAAAGGGTTAGGCTAAATTTCCAATCTCGAGTATTTTGAGGATCTGACATAGGTAAGAAAGGCAAGTCTTTGGCAAATACCTCGTTTGGAGGATTACCAATGGCAGAAATTTTGGGGTCTACAGCCGCGAATGCGGGGATAGAAGTCGCCATAACAGAGGTTGTTGCTAAAAGTATTGCAAACATTTTTTTAACATTCATATAATTCTCCTTTTTGGTTTTGTGGAATGAGGAAAAAAATTTTCCCCATTCATAATTTTACTTTACTGTTATATCAATTACGTTGGAAATATGACCTTTTATTTTAGCACAAACTTTAATAACACCAGGTGTATTACCTCCAACAATCATTAATGCACGACCGCGGTGAGTTTCAATTTTAGGATTTTGATAAGTGGCAGGATAATGTGTACTACCGTTATCTACACCAACAAACCTAACGATGCCATCTACGTCACTCTTAGTCATAAACTCAATTTCTTCTTCTTTAAATCTAACCTCTATACCATTTGCATCTTTTAGTTGAGCCACAACATGAACTACGCTGTCAAAATCGGTTGTGATTTCTGTTTTGTCGACAGTAATAAAGATGTCAGTGGCTTCTTGAGATTCCTTGATAACAGAAGCATAACGATGCCCATCTTTAGTGCCCTCGGCTCTAATTTCTCCACCTTTGTATTTAATAGCGCATTTGTAGATTCTGTCTACGTTGTCGGCTTCGACTTGAGTGCAAATTAATTCATCATTTTGATAGAAAGAAATTTCTTCGCAGTTAGAATATACTTCTACAACAACATCTTCACCAGGTTGATAATTGAAGTGAGTATTCATGTCTTGCCAAACCCAAAGGCGTCTATCCCAAGCAGGAAGACCTTTTCGCTGAACCAATTTTCCGTCTTGTAGATCATATACAGAGGCAGCAAGAGTGTTGGTAGTAATAAATAATTCTGGAATGTCTTCACGCCATAATGCTTTTACCATGTGGAATGAAGGCTTATCAAATCCGGCGACATCGATAAAGCCAGCCTGAGTGACTCTATTGCGACCATCGCTGCGTTTGCCGCCACATTCTCCAACATAGTCGATACCAACCCAAATAAATATACCGCTTATAAATGGTCTATCGAGAACAGCTTTCCATTCGTGCCATTGAGCCACATTTTCTGTACCCATAATAGGTTTATCAGGGTAATGCTTGTGTGCACGGTCGTATATAATTCTTCTGTAGCTAAAGCCAACCATATCAAGCGCATCAACATAGCCGGATTCATAACTAGCAGAAGGAAGAATACAGTTGGCAATGATAGGTCTTGTGGTATCCATTTCTCGGGTCCAATCAGCAAGCAGTTTAGCAGTTTTGCCTATTTCAATCTCCTCTTTTGGAAGATCATGACAAATTTTTCTGATCTCTTCTACAGAATAAGGAGGTTCTTTAAAGAAATAACCGCCGCCCGCTTCAGCTGAAAAATATCCTGTCGCATTGTTATATTTAGGGTAAGTCCATTCGATTTCATTACCAATGCTCCATTGAATTATACAAGGGTGATTGAAATCGCGTCGTATAACATTTTGCAAATCTTGTTTAGCATATTCTCTAAAGAATTGGTCATGGCCATGGAATTTATAATCGAATAATTTTTCCTTTTGATTGAATTTTTTACCTTTTGGATAGTCCCATTCGTCATAAAATTCTTCTTGAACCAAAATACCATACTCATCGCATAGGTCAAAAAAGTCAGCAGAATAAGGATTGTGAGCTGTTCTAATAGCATTAGTACCTGCCATTATAAGCATTTCTAATCTTCTTCTCATAACATCATTCGGAATTGCGGAGCCAACCAATCCCGCATCATGATGCAAACATACACCTTTAATGAGTTCATTCTTTCCGTTTAAGAAAAAGCCTTCGTTGGCATCAAAATGAAAATACCTAATACCGAAGATGGTTTCTTTTGTTTGAATACATTGATCGCCCTCGTAAATTGCCGTAATGGCAGCATAACGAAAGCCCTCATATATTCCCCATAATGTGGGATTTTTAAGTTCTATTGATTCGTTAAGTTTTAGCGTATCAGTTACTACGACGTTGCTAACGATCTGGCCAACATTTTCTCCAGTAGGTGCAATCAAGGTGGTAACAACTTTAAGTTCTTTGTCAGAACCGCTTTCATTTACAAGATCAACAGATAAATTTACTATCGCAGATTCATCACTATTACAATCAGTTGTAACTCTAATACCCCAAACAGGTATATAAGACTTAGGCAATACGTGCATCGATACTTTACGATAAATACCTGATCCAGTATACCAACGGCTATCACAAGCTCTAGAGTGATCAACATAGACAGCAAGTAAGTTATCGCCCTCTTTAAGATATGGGGTTACATCAATCAAACAAGGAGAGTATCCATAAGGGTGAAAAGTTACTAACTGTTCGTTAAAATAAATATGTGCTCGGTTATAGATTCCATCAAAATTGATAAAAACTTTTTTATCTAACATATTAGAAGTAACTTCTATATGCTTTCGATACCAAGCAAGACCCCCGCGAGCATAGCCGACGCAGCCATCGCTACCGCCATCCCAATCCAGAGGCTGTTCCACACTAAAATCGTGAGGAACTTTTATAGTTCTCATCTTTAGCTCATCATACTCGAATAAATGTCCATTTACTAATTCATCAACTAATTCAAATTTCCAACCATTGTTCAAATCGCTCATAATAAATTGTGGCTCTTTAATGTTGCGTAGAGCCTACACCACCTTTCGATATAATTAGTAGACGATCCGCCTACAAGCCAAATTGTATCATGAATGGAAAAAATTATCTAGCACAATTCAAAAAAAGTTGCTATTTTTTCCACATCAAAACTGGTTTTTAGCTTGAAATTAGCCATTAAAAGTAGTACAATGACATAGTAAGCATATATTTTAATTATAGAAAGGGATATTATATATGAATAACTTATCGATACTTTTAGGAATGTTGTTGTTAACAGGTCAAGTTCCAGACTCGGCTATCAACTTGTCTAATGTAGAAAACGGAGAAATAACTTTAAAATTTAACCAAGCATACGTTGGACCATTAATTAATAGTCCATTTGTTGATCAAGAAAATCTTCACATATCAGATTCGCATCACTTTTCATATGATCACCAAGATAATTGGCTTTTTGAAACAGGAAAAATGCAGTCTCCAATTGACATTGATACGTCAATAGTGGAGCTTTCTAATACATATCACGATCCTATTTTCAACTTTGATACTACCGTTCAAAAGGTAGCGGATACTGGTCATAGCATAGAGCTTGATTTGGATGGCGAGTCAATTTTAATGAATAGAGAATTTGATTTAATGCAAATACATTTTCACGCACCAAGTGAGCACACAGTTGATGGTCAATATTCTGATTTAGAAGCGCATTTTGTTCATGCTGGAGAGGATGGCAGATTGGCTGTAGTGGGAGTATTATTTAATCTGGGAGAAGAAAACGTAGCATTTGAAGAATTGCTAGATGAAGTTGAAGATGAGGATTTAGAAAATGGATTTGAAATAGCAATTGATACATTTTTACCAGATGACTTATCTGCTTATCACTATATAGGTTCGTTGACTACCCCGCCATTAGCTGAAAATGTGGAATGGTATATTTTAGCGGAGCAGCTTGAAATATCTGAAGAACAATTAAATAGATTTAACAAATTTTATAAAGATAATAATCGTGATATCCAAGACTTAAACGATCGTGTTATAAAATATATTCATGATTAAAAACTAAACATTACAGGAGGGGCATAAGCCGCAGGCCGAAGGAGCACTGGCTAGCCCCCCCAAAGCTGTTTCACGAAGTTCATACGGAATACTCCGTCCTACTTTATACATCACTTCTACAATCTCATCAAAAGGAATCTGATCACCAACTTGACACATTCCAATTTCTGCACTAATCAAAGCATTCGAAGCGCCCAAGGCATTTCGTTTTTGACATGGTGCTTCGACCAATCCCGCAATAGGATCGCATACCATCCCTAAAATATTGGAAATAGCTGTTCCGGCAGCACTCAAGCATTCTGCTGGAGCTCCACCCATTAGCTCAACTACTGCAGAAGCCGCCATCGCACTAGCAGTACCAACCTCTGCTTGACATCCTCCCTCTGCTCCAGAAACCGTTCCGTTACGAGTGATTAGGTATCCGATAGCCCCTGCGTTAAACAGCGCTTGAACCATGGCATCATCGGGGAGATTATGGGTCTCTTGTAATGCCAAAAAAACTCCAGGAATAACTCCAGAGGCTCCCGCCGTAGGGGCAGCAACAATCAAGCCCATAGAGGCATTCACTTCTAAAACGCCCATCGCATATGCAATAGAACAACTCATCAAATCTCCGCATATAGAATTTTTACGTCTAGCGTAAACCTTCTTTGCTTCGCCTCCAATAAGACCTCCCATAGAAACGAGATTTTCTGTCAACGATGTATTTATAGCCCTTTTCATAATTGAATAAGAATGGCGCATTGATTCGAACACTTGCTCTCGCGATTTATTTGCAATAACCATTTCACGAGCTATCATCACTTCTGAAATAGGCATTTCTGTACATAATGCAAGTAATTCTTGTGCAGTTTTAAAATTCATAAACTAAACTCCTTCTATTATTGTAACGTCAAGTATAGATTTATTTTTTTTGACAAACCGAATTACATCGTCGTCTATAGGGTTGTCGGCCTCTATAATCGTATACGCCATTTCACCTTTTTCTTCGCGGTACAAACGCATAAACGCAATATTTATATCGCAACCACTTAGGCAATTTGTAATATGAGCTACAACACCTTTAACATCTTTTTGCTTGATTAAAATCGTGTAATATTCACCGCTAAATTCAATATCAATCCCATTAATATTGACAATTTTTATATTTCCGCCACCAATAGAAGCGCCCATTACGTTTGTGGTAGTCGCATCTTTGTGTGTTACAACAATATTTACAACATTTGGGTGATGGTCGTTATTACCAGCCAATACAAAGTTATATTTTAGATTGGCAGCATGCTCAAAGGCATCTTTAATGCGAGAATCTTCAGCGTGCATACCGAGCATTCCAGCAACCAACGCCCTATCGGTGCCATGCCCTTTATAAGTTTGGGCAAACGATCCATATAATACAAATGCCACATGAGCTATGTTGTTTCCAACGAGTTTTTTAGCAACTAGAGCAATTTTGAGTGCTCCAGCTGTATGTGAACTCGAAGGACCAATCATATTAGGTCCAATTACATCAAATACACTAATTTCTTTCATATATACTCCTGTTTAGTCAAAGTTTATTACAACACCAGCATAAATTTTAAGAGGATCAAATTCAATTAAAATCCCTGCTTCATCTACGCTATAAGCAAATTTATCACCTCTAACCGAAGTTACCGAAGTTGGGGTTCGATAATCAGTCAATCTAATTTTTAATTCTGCAATTTTGGGAGCTCCATCAACGATTGTAGGTGGATTTTTTCGAAGATCATGATTGAATACTATGATCGATGCGGCAACTTTGGTGTCACTCTTTGCCACAACCAATTGCGCGTTTGATGCTCCAAATAATCTGCCATACGGTGTGATGTTTTCTAAAATTATGCCATGAATTAATCTTTTGGTTAGAAAGTCTCCAAACCTAGTGTAATTATTAAAGACAGGTTGAGCCATAAAGAATACGCAGCCTTGCCCATACGTATTTTCGCTAATACCGACATATTCTGTTTGGTTGCCTATAGGTAATGCTCCGTACTGATAGACTGGGCCATGCTCACTAAAGTTGATTAATGTGGTTGCAGTGGTGGCACGCGCCATAGTTACAGGACCATAAACAGCAATATTGGTGAGCCCAACATCTGGCAAGAATCTTGCAATATCACTGCCTTTTGTAGCTAAATAAGATACTGGAGTTTCTAAGATTCCCTCGTTTTGTAGACCAATCAATTCTTCAAAAACTTCGGCATTTGCAGAAGCATCAGAAGCATAAGGTTCTACTGTTTTTGGAATATTTCCAGTAACCAAAATTTTTCCGCCAGCGGCAACGTACTTCTTGATCTCCTCACCTGCAGCTGCGCCTATATAAGCAAGCTCGGGGATAATCAATACTTTATAGTTATTTAAATATTGAGGGAGATCTTCATCGAATAGAACATGAGCTGCTAACCCCGCACTTAAGACGCACTGATACACTCCGGCTATTGTGTCTTGACTAACTTTCCAGCTCTTATTATCTGCGCGAGTATTTTCAGGGCTAGAAAGAATGGCGACATCAGCATAAGAAATAATATCTTTCACTTTCGAATGAATGCTTGCTCCATATTCAAACATCTTGGCAATATTCTTCATGGCTTCGATATCTGGAGTGGCTGTATCGGCATGTACAATATCACCTGCAATTAGCATGCTATTCATGGCGGCACAGACAGCTGCGTCGGTGTATAGCGTTTCGAGAGGCCTAGAATTGAAATGCCCCCATCCTCTCATTCGCTGAATATTCATATCAGAAGTAACGCCCCTAAATGCTGTGTACGCAAGGCTCAACGAAATATTTAGTCCTGAATGATCTGGTTGTGGGTCATAGGTTATGAAATCTTCATGCTGAGGTTTAGGTAAGCTCCATTGAAGGCATCCAACTATGTCGGCACCAACCGTAAGCCGCGAATCTATTTCTTTGAGTGCCAGACTGACATCGTTGATAAATTTCCAAATTATGTCTGTTCGCCATCGATTATTTGCTCTGGTTGCGCTCCCGAAAGGTAGGTTCGATATTTGGGCGAAGGCTTCTTGGCATCTGTCGCAGTAACAAACATCGTTCATCATGCCGTATAACCCGTCAATCCAAATTCCGTTAATATCATAGTTTGTTGCACACTCAATAATCATAGCCAACGTATTATCATAAATAAAATTGCCAGTCGGGCAAGGTGTATAAGTTTTAAGATCTTGCTTTTTGTTGAGATAATAAGTTTTGTCGAGTCTTTGTGCTGCCCAACCAAAATTTTTGTCGCGCTCCATTTGATAAGTAGATATATGGCTTGTAGAAAAATAAGCAGTAACATCAATATTTTCTGCACGAAGAGCCTTTACTATATCTCCAAACAAGTCTCGTTTCATATTTGGATGCGGCACTCCAATTTTAGTAGGAAAGTAAGCAAAACCGTAACCACACCTGGCAAAAACGGTAACTGATTCCGCACCAGATGCTTTGATGGTTGCAACATATTTATCGATATCCAAGCTATTGCCTACTGCCAAAATATTTTCGGGAGTGTGCATATCGAGATGCAATTTTTTTATAATCTGATGATATGTTTTATTCAAAGTTGATTGCTCCTTTTTATTCCAAATTGGTAATAATAACCGCATTATAGCATAATGAAATAGGCAATACAAGTTTCTATGTACAAAAAAAACTCCATCACTATAGTAGTAACAGAGTTTATGCATCAATTAGTACCTATATCTTTTCCGCCATCTTTGGTATATTTCCATTCGATTTTGTCACCTTCAACAGCTTTAATGTTGTTAGGGCTATCTTCTATAACTTTGCCATTTACATTAAACATCCATCCGCTTGTAGTGCCATTCGCACCAGCTTTGATGCCATCAATCGCTGTTACATATAACGCATTATTTTTTCTGTTATACGTATATTCATAATCTAGATTTTTGTCGTCTAAAGCTTTTTGTAATACGGACCAAACAGTCGAATTTGCATCCACTTTTATAGAAGTTGGAGCAATAATGTCTGTTCCGCCAATAGTTGCTCTGCTAACAGATAGAGTAACAGCATCTTTTTCGTCTGGTTGTGCTTGAGAGGTTGTTACTTCGGTTGAGGCAACTGCAACAGCATTAGACTTAAATACTTGCATAGCAGGAACAGCATAAGCCGCATTAATAGCAATCAGTGCTCCTGTAATAATACATACACCAAGTTTTTTACTCATTTGTTCTTTTGCTACAAAGTGTGTAGCTTCTCCTTTTACATATTATTGACATCCTAACAATAGCAAAATCCATTTTTTGTGTCAAGGCTTATGTACTAACAATTATATAAATATGAAAAAACCATCCCTACTTTTCAAACTGAAATAGGCAGGGACAAGAGATTTTTTTTATCTATCTATATATGACAGATTCTAAACCAACTGTATGATCGAATTCTGGCATAGGTTCGCCGTTATATTGAAACTGAACTCCATCGATCCACTCTCCGGGATACGCTCTTTGCAAAAAAGTTTCTTCGAGCGAGCGAACAGTAACCAATCCACCAGCAGAACCTTGGAAATAATTATACCAAGAACCTTTATCACCGTCTTGCAAATTGATTGTCACAATTTTTTTATCATCAACATTTTCAATATTTACTATATCTATTTCTAGGCCATCAAATGCCTGATCTGAAAGTATAGTCGCAAGATTGTTCATAGCAGTAAGAATATCACCAGAATATTCCACTTTGGAACCGTCAATGGGTACATTAATCATATTGTCATAATCTAGTGTATATGCGTATAAGTCTGCTGTTTGAACACTAGGCATAGAGACCCCTTCAATATTTTCTGTTGTGTCAACAGTAGTCGTATCATGCAGACACCCTGTTAATGCAGCGCTAAATGTAAACGCTAGTAATAATTTTGAAATTTTCTTTTCCATAAAATAAACAGTCCTTTCGAGCTAAATTGCTCGTGTATAATTTATAAGCCACTCGGATTCCTCGTCGGTTAAATACTTGGAAATTTTTTCGAGCACTATTTGATGGTAATTATTAAGCCAAGCCTTTTCTTTTGCAGTCAACATATCTATTTGTATAGCATCGATATCTATTGGAGCTAAAGTTAAAGTCTCGAATTTTAAAAATTGACCATATTCATTTTTGACATCTTTTTCTACAACTATTTCGTTTTCGATACGTATACCATGCGAATTTTCTATATATATCCCAGGTTCATTACTGGTAACCATACCCACTTTTAATACGCAGCTATCATTTCGTTCGGGCACTACCTTCCATCTGATGCCATTGGGACCTTCATGTACATTTAGCAGATAGCCGATGCCATGGCCCGTACCAGATCGATAATCGATATCGAGCTCCCATATAGGACCGCGCGCCAAAATATCTAGATTAATACCAGTGGCACCTTCTAAAAATTTTGCCATAGATAAATTAATCATACCTCGTAAGACGGCAGTAAAGTGAGTTTTTTGTATGTCAGTAACTTCGCCCAGTGCAATTGTGCGTGTAATGTCTGTTGTTCCTTCAAAATATTGTCCTCCTGAGTCTATCAAATATAGGCCTTTATTTTCAAGGGGGGTAGGGTTGGATAAATCAGTACTATAGTGCATAAGGGCAGCGTTAGCGCCATAAGCAGAAATAGTTCCAAAACTTTCTTCTATGAAGCCATCTTGTTCAGCACGTAGTTCAAAGATTTTTTTCTGAGCATCAAGTTCTGTAATTTTAGACGTTTTTACAGTTTCTTTGATCCAATACATAAACTTGGCAATGGCAATACCATCTTTAGCATGAGCCCATCGGATATTGTAAAGCTCGGTTTCATTTTTATGAGCTTTGAAATTTGTTGTAGGTGCAGTCATCTCGATCTTGGCAACGGTATCTGGCAAATTGAAATATAACGCATAATTGATTTTCGCACGGTCCAGTAAAACTCTACCAGATAAAGATTTAGCAAAGTCATAAACATCGTCGTAATTTTTGATGATTATGTTATCTTTGGCAAGTACATCTACAATGGCAGCTGAGAGCTTAGCTCTGTCCACAAATAAATAAGCACAATCAAGCGTAACTACAGAATAAGCAAGAATCACTGGAAAATGTGGAATATCATTGCCACGGATATTATATAGCCATGCAACATCATCTAATGTAGTTATAATATGCGCGGCGACATCCTTTTGTGCCATAAAGTCTCTAACACGCACCAATTTGGAAGCTGTAGATTCTCCGGAGTATTTTTCATCCAGCAAAAATGCTGTGCCTGCAGGCAAGCTGGGTCTATCCTCCCAAAATGTAGCTACCAAATCTAGATCATATCGAACAGTAGCATGCTTTTCTTCGACCGCTGTTTTTAATTCGATACCAATTTTGGCTCCAACAACGCGACCGTCAAAAGCTAGTACTTCTCCAGCCTTAATCGTGTTTTTGATATACTTAGATAATACTGGTACATCGGGTTCGCCCATTTTAAATAAAGTGATACCTGTTCCTTCTAATTGAGATTGTGCTTGAATAAAATATCTTCCATCAGTGTATAACACAGCAGAGTCTTGAGTAATAACAAGCTCTCCGGCCGACCCAGTAAAATTTGAAATATACTTTCTAACTTGAAAAAAAGCTCCTACATATTCACTACTATGAAAATCAGAAGAAGGGATATAATACATATCAATACCATTCTGCTTCATAGCTTGTCGTAATTTAGTTAATTTGTCCATATAAGCCTCCATTTATAAAATATTAATAAAATGCAATGTTTTAAAATCTTTATCTATATAAAACTTAGAATATTTTTCTGATACTACGCAAAACTCCCTAATTAAATCTTTAGGCGCATCGAAATAATATAACTCTTTCAAAGGAGCATTTAAAATATAGCGTATAGCGTATATTGTTCCTATGTGAAGCTTTATTTTTTTAGTATCTCTAACACAATTATTACATAATAAGCCTCCATCTTCTATCGAAAAAGCGTAACGGGTATGCTTGTCCAAATAATGCAGATCTGTTTCGCAATTGGTGCAGCTATAAACATTTGGTAAATATCCTAGATATTTCATAGCCCTCATTTCAAACACGAATCGAATTAGTTTAGCTGAAAGTCTATGTTTAGTGAGCTCATGTAAAGTGTATAATGTAAGTGTTAATAAATTTTTATTACTAGAGTTTTCCTGCGTAACTTCATTTAAAAATTCTGCAATAAAGCTAGCATAAGATAGAGTGGTGATATCTTGGCGTAAATTGTGGAATGACTTTATTATTTCTACATTTAACAGTTTGTATGTATCTCTAGTCTTTTTTACGCTAAAATTTCCATAAACAAACAATTGAGTGCCAGAAGCTAAACCACGGTTATAATGTTTAGCACCTTTGGCCGAAACATCAATTTTTCCAAATTTATCACCAAAAAGGGCGATATACTTATCACCCTCTCCAACAGTAAACTCCTTAATTACAAGTGCTTTCATACTTAAAATCATTTAGTCACCATCTTCTTCATCCTCATCTTTTTTATTTTCACTATTTTCATGTTCTTTGTAGGCTAAGTAATTCTCAATACTTCCAGTGTCTGTAAAATCTTTCCAATAGTCTGCCATAAGAATACTCCTCCTTCATAACCATAAAATATTACACTGCGTTAAGATAGGATGCACAATTTTATATTATAAAATACAGGAACTTTTTGGGAATCATTCCAGTAAATTCTCTTTACTATACCCGTAATTTTTTAGTAAAAACTCACTATCGCGCCAATTTTTCTTGACTTTAACCCAAAGGCTTAAAAAAATCTTTGAACCCAATAAACGTTCAATATCGCGTCTAGCATGAGTTCCGATACTTTTTATCATTTGACCATTTTTACCAATAATAATTTTTTTATGAGCATCACGTTCGCAGATTATAGTGGCTTCTATATCTACCATATCACTTTTATCACGCTTGCGCATTGAGCTAATTTCTATGGCAATGCCGTGAGGTATTTCTTTGTCTAAAAGATGCAAAGCTTTTTCGCGAATTAATTCTGCCACAAGCTGTCTTTCTGGTTCATCTGTAATCATATCTTCTGGAAAAAACTTTGGTCCAGCTGGAAGATATTTTGAAATGCAGTGGATAAGCGCATCTACGTTGGTTCCTTCGTAAGCAGAAATCGGAATCACTTCTGCAAAATCCATAGAATCTTTGTAGCATTCAATGCTATCTATTACTTCTTGCGGATCTTTTCCGTCTATTTTATTGATGCATAAAAATACAGCAGAATTGACAGACTTCAGTTTTGAAATGATTTCTTCATCTAATTTTCCGATTCGCGTATCTGTTTCTATTAAAAATAAAATGATATCAACTTCATTTAGTGTAGTGTGGGCAGCTTTAACCATAAACTTTCCGAGCTCTGTGTTTGGCGTATGGATTCCTGGTGTATCTATAAAGACGGCCTGAAAATCGTTTGTGGTAAGAATAGTACGCACCTGGTGTCTAGTAGTTTGAGGCTTGTTAGACATGATAGCAATCTTTTCACCCACTAATCTGTTCATAAGTGTTGATTTACCAACATTGGCGCGCCCTATTATGGAAATAAATCCCGATTTAAACTCTTTTTTCATTTTTTTCTCCTATTATCTAGTAATTTTAAGTGTTTCTAAAACACAATCTTGCTTAGCAAACATGATTATTTCATCGTCTTCTGTCATATGATCATAGCCCAATAGATGAAAGCAACTATGAGCAATTAAAAAGCAAATTTCTCTTGCCAAAGAATGATTATAAGCTACAGCTTGCTCCTTTGCAATATCTAAGCATATGATAATATCGCCAAGAATTACTACGTCTGCAGAATCTACAAACTCTGATTGCGCTTCAAATTGAGGAAAAGATAGAACATCAGTGTCTCTATCTATTTCTCGAAAATCACGGTTAATAGTTTTTATAGTTTCTTTATCAACTATACTAAGACTGATTTCGATATCATTTGATATATTTTCTAATTTTAAACATTCTTCTATAACTTCTATAATCTTTTGCTCGAGCTTTGGCTCAAGAACAAATAAACCTTCTTGGTCATCTATATCAATGTGCATTTACTTTTTTTCCTTCTTTTCTGGGTATTCTATTCTTTCGTGATACATAGCGTTTAAAGTTCTGGTGAAGCTTTGTATAATCTTTTCTATATCTGATAAAAATAAATTACATTCACTAAGCTCTCCTATATCAAGTTGCTGTTTAACCATTTTGCGAACAAGATCTTCTATAGTAAAATCTGGACCCAATTTATTTTGCATAGAGCGAGTCGTAGCTTCTATAATATCTGCTAGCATTACAAGAGCCGCTTCCTTAGTTTGTGGTCTTGGACCTGGATATGTGAAATCTTCTTCCTTGATGTTTTCTGTACCAGTATTCTGAGCTTTTATATAGAAGTATTGCATAACGCTACATCCGTGATGCTGTAAAATCATATCTTTTACACATTCTGGTAAATTGTATTTAGCAGCAATTTCAACGCCCGTTGTTACATGTGAAATAATGATGTTGGCGCTAGATCGAGGATCGAGTGAATCATGTGGGTTTCTGGATCCTTGATTTTCTTTAAAATAATTACCACAAGTGAGCTTACCAATATCGTGATAATAGCCACCAACGCGAGCTAGTAAGGCATTGGCTCCAATTTCATCAGCCGCTGTTTCGGCTAAATTGCCAACCAATAAACTATGATGATATGTTCCTGTGGCTTCTAATAGTAGTCGCTTTAAAATTGGTTGATTTGGATTTGTAAGTTCTAGTAATTGAAACCGAGTTACAAAATGAAATGCGCTTTCCCATAGAGGTAAGCTTCCACCCACTAAAATTACAGAAAAGACTCCAATACCAACAGCGATTAGCATATTGTAAGCTAAATTGATGGTAAGCGGCATATCAATTAGTAATACCATCGCAATATACACGCTACCATATATAATTCCCAAAAAGCCTGCAACTTTGATCATATCTTTTCGTTCAATCATTTTTACAATAATAAAGACACTCATAATCCCTGTAATAAATTGATACAAGATGGTAGTCATGTCAGCTTTATACATAAGAGAATAGACTACTAAAATTACAAAATGAAATACACAAGCAATTTCTTTATTTAGAAGTAAAGCAATTATCATAGCTCCTATAGCAAGAGGGAATTGAATAAATTGTAGCCCTAGCATAAGTCTTGCCACTATTAGCATCATAATATACAATACAAATAATAAATTTTGTCCTTCTGGAGTTAAAAACGATTTAAAAGCCGTCACTCGCAAAAATGATATAACAAACACATAAAGAATGAGTATCATAATAAAAACGCCAATATATGGAACAAAATTATCAATATTATTGGTGCCTATAATACCACTGTCAATTAGTAATTGATAGGATTCTTCTGTTATTTTACTTCCTTTTCCAATAATTTTTTCGCCTTCTTCGACCATAACTGCAGGGACACTAGATCTTTTAATATGGCGAGCCTCTTCGGTGGCGTCTTTATCTAAAACTAAATTTGTTACAAGTTGATTATCTATTATATTGTTAACTAAAGTTTGATAAACTGGCGATATACCAAATTCTAATATCATAGAGTTTATATCAAGCTTTTCGAGATCTTCTGCAGAAACGCCCTTATTATTATATATCTGTTTAAACAGAGCCAGTATTCGCTCTTCTATTTGAGCTAACGTTTCAGGCGGAATATTCAATAGCATTTCATACTGACTATTAACAAGTGATAAATGAGATTTTTGTTGTAATATTTGTGAGTAGTTTATATTTGTGGCAATATAATTTATTCTAAGTTGTTTTTGAACAGAATCAGGAATCTCTAAAGGAGGGTATTGCATCATAGCAATAATCTCCTCTGTATAATTAAATAATGATTCTGTATCTGATAGTATATTTTGTAAAACTTGTTCATCGATCATATATATATCATCTACTGAATTTGCTGCCAATTGTTTATTATGTTCCGTTAATTTTGTATTTTCGAATTTAAACGGAGCAAAAAAATCCGTAGGTACAACACTACCTATCTGGAATTCTGATTTTCTATCGAATAAATTTCCAGTCACTACTGCTAAAAACGTGAACGCCATACTCAGCCAAATAAATATTGCCCTGGTATTTGATTCCTTTTTCATTTGAACACCCCAAACTTAATGCTATTTTTTTGGACCATTGAGATAAAGTTCATATGCGTCAACAATTTTTTGTACTATAGGGTGTCTAATTACATCATTTCTATCTAAATGACACATCCCAATACCGCTAACATTGCTAAGAACTTTATAAGCTTCAAACAATCCGCTATGTTGATTACTAGGCAAATCGATTTGAGTCATATCCCCAGTAACAACGGTTTTTGAATTAAATCCTAATCTTGTTAAAAACATTTTCATCTGTTGAGGAGTTGTATTTTGAGCTTCGTCTAAAACGATAAAAGCATTATTTAGTGTACGTCCTCTCATATATGCAAGAGGAGCAACTTCTATAAGTCCCTTTTCCATATTTTTATCAAAATTTTCTGGTCCCATAATTTCAAATAATGCGTCATAAAGAGGTCTTAAATAGGGATCAACCTTGCTTTGCAAATCTCCAGGTAAAAATCCAAGTTTTTCACCCGCTTCTATAGCAGGTCGTGTTAGGATGATTTTACTAACTTCGCCACGTTTAAAACTATCGACTGCCATCGCCATCGCAAGATAAGTTTTGCCTGTTCCGGCAGGACCCATTCCAAATACGACCATGTTTTTTTTGATAAGTTCTACATATTTTTGTTGACCACTTGTTTTTGCTTTGATTGGCTTTCCTTGATAAGTAAGAGTTACCACGTTTTGATTCACATGTGTTAAATCTTCTTGACGATTTTTTGTAATGGCTCCCAAAGTGTAATCAACTAGCTGCTCATCAATTTGATCACCTTGTTCTGCAAAGTGTATAAGTTCTTTTATAACATTACTTGCGAGTTTAACGTTTGTTGTTTCGCCTAAAATTTTAATACTTTCACCGCGCATTACAAATGTAACATCTAGTTCTTTCTCTATTTTTACGATGTTACCATCCATATTTCCGAAAATTACAGATACATGATTGGTTGGTATATTAATTTTCTTCTCAATTCCTGCCATATTCACTGCTCCTATTCTACGTTAACTTAATTGAGGTGATGCGAGACTCATTTGGGGCTCGCTATTTATTGGTTGCTCTATGCTGATATCTTCTTCTACTATAGCATTTAATACACCATATACAACACCATCTACTGTGCTATAAGACATTTCTTTGGCTATTATTTTACCAGTTTGACCGATTTTTTTCAACAAATTATCATTTAACGCTCCTTCTAGTTTATCAATAATTTCTGTTTCTGTCCTGGTAGTTATTTGTTTTGTATACGGAACTTGATCTGTACGTATCCAATAAAACGGAAGAGGAAACATACTGGTAAGTTTTAATTGATTTATTGTAACTAATGTATCTATATTTTCAGTGAACTCGTCTTTAGTACCTAAATTAAATTGAGTATCAAAAAGTTTTATACTATAGGTTGTCTTATAATCTGCTAAATATACTTTTTGATCTTTATCTAGTGGCAAAGAGGCTTCTAATGTGTATGGCGTTCTTGCCACTATGGCGGCATCTGCATTTACATAATAAGCGTCTATTACCAAGTCGCTTTCTAACGTAACTACTCCAGTAACCAATATATCACCCTTTTTAACGGTATCTCCTTTTTTTACAAGAGGAGTTCCCGAATTTGTGGCAATATATGTAATAATTCCATCTCTGGTTGCAACGATATTGGTAGGCTCAGTTTCGTTATGTATTATGGGTTTTGGCACAGCTTCCGTAATTTGAACATTAAGTTTTGTGCCTTGAAAACTAATTCCAGTCCATAATATTTCATTATGTTGATTAATTAAGTATTGTTCTGCTTCTCTAAGATTTAACTTACTTTTTAAAACTCCGGTAGTATAACCGCCTTCTCTTAATGTTTGGATGATATCAGTTTCCTCGAGAATATCATTTCCTTCAATTTCTACAAGCCACACAAAAGAAGTTAAAAACCAAAAGAAAGCTACAAATGCAACGCCCCCTATTATAAACACACTTCTTTTTCTATATTTAAAATTAATAAATGGTAGACCACATTTTTCTAAGATTGAAATTCGGCATTTAGCACGAAATACAATGGCTTTTAACTCTTTAAATCCATCCATAGAAGTTTTTAAAACAACTTTATTACCATCAGACTGAGCGTCCCAAAAATAAATGCCTTGATTTAGTGCTCCATTTAGTAGTTTTTCGATCCGTTCTCCACTGATTTCTACTATAACGTATCCTTTTAAATAATTCCATAAGTATACAAACATCTTTTATCTTCCTCCTTGTTTTGGGGAGTGTTAATTTAAATTTACTCCAGATATTTTACCTCGTATTACTATTTCTTCTTTGGTCATACTTTTGGCTAACAAATTTTTTCCTATGATAGAAATAACACCAATCTTGGTTTTAAGTCTAATAATCTCTTGGTTATATTCTATTATACTAGAAAAATTTTCAACTCGTAGGTTATCTTCACCAATGATAGTTATTAGGGGGAGTCCAATTATTGATTCTTCTACTCCATCGATTGATGATATAAAGTTTTTAAACGTTTTGGTTAGTTCTTTTATTGTTAACCGTTGGCTCATAACTTTCCCCTTTCAATACATATTATGCTATATTTAGGACAAGTATTCAAATTAAAATTTATTCCCTTAACTAATTAATACTTATTCCTAAAAATCCAAACATATACTAAAAAATACTTTGGAATGCATAAATAGCACCCCAAAATCGAATTTATTTATGATTTTTGATCTCTTTTTGAATCTTCTTTAACGCTTTTTTAGAACCTCGTGCGATATCTCGTTCTTGCTTACGAATTTTGAAGTCTACAAATAAACTATCTATGTCATAGCCGTCTGGATACAATTTATCTGCTGCGACAATAAGTTTAATTCGTTTGTCATATTCTTTGATAATTTCACCATTATCTTCTATAAAGACCGCAACATTTCTTTCCTTATCTTGTCCTTGATAAACAATACCTTCTATATTTTTATCGAGAAGCAATACTTTGTCTCCCTTTTGGAACTCGACGGTTGTGTATTCAATTTCTATCTTCTTGACTTTGCGTTCTATTTTTTCGAAATTGTAGTTTTTATCTTTAATGTATCCTGCAGCTCTTTCGATAACATGATTTGGTACACCCATTTTTTGGGAAATATATAGCGCATTACTTTTTCCGGATTTTCCTATTACTAATTTATATAATGGCTCAAGAGTTTCTTCGTTGAATTCCATTTTAGCAGTATTAAAATCGGGGTGAGATTTGCTATAATTTTTAATTTCGCCATAATGAGTAGTGACAATAATAGTAGTTTGCTTTTTATACAACTCTTCCAAGATGGCAATGGCAAGTGCCGCTCCTTCGTTTGGATCTGTTCCACTGCCTAATTCGTCTAATAATACTAGTGTTTGTTTATCGGCTTGCTTTATGATTGTCGCAAGGTTTTTTATATGCGACGAAAATGTACTTAATGAATTTTCAAGGCTCTGATTATCTCCAATGTCTACAAAAATTTTTGAATAGATAGCAATATGACTATTGTCTTTGGCAGGAATAAATAATCCAAGTTGAGTCATGATTGTCAATAGGCCAACCGTCTTAAGCACTACAGTTTTTCCGCCAGCATTTGGTCCCGTTATTGCTAATGCGCTGTAGGTATCTCCGATTTCTAGATCAAGCGGTATAACATTTCCTTCTAATAGCGGATGTTTTCCTGCAATAATTTTTGTATATCCATCAACGTTGATTTTCGGCATTGCTGCATCTATGGCTATAGCGTACTTACCCTTAGCAAAAATTAAATCATATTCTGCAATGACTTCGACATTAAGTTTAATTTCTTGTAATTTAGAATTAACAATCTCTGTCAGCATTGCTAGTATTTTATATTCTTCTAATTCTTCTTCAGCTTTTAGTGAAATTAGAGCAGAAGTGTGTTTCTGAATAATTTGAGGTTCTATAAAAATAGTATTTCCTTTATTGGATTTATCTATTTGTGTACCAGTTACCTGATTTTTATACGCTGCTTTTACTTGAATAGTAAAACGATCTTGGCGTTTTGTAATAATAGTACTTTCTAAATATTTTTTATTTATAGTTATAAATTTTTGTAATTTTTCTTCTATTTTGCTTTGTTCGATATCTATATGGCGACGTATACGTTTAAGTTCTTTCGACGCATTGATATCAACTCTACCTTTTGTAATACTTTGATTTATATCGTCTTCAATATTTTTCAAGGCAGTAAGAGATTTGGAATAACTCGCTAAAATAGGTGTGTATGCTTCTTTATCTGCAAAAAAGTTTATCACCTTTCGAACTCCATATAAAAAGTCACTTATTTGAACAAGGTTTGAACAATCTAAAACTATTCCTTTTTCTACTTGTTCTATAATATTTTGAATATTTCCAACACCCTGTAGTGGAATAGTATTTGCAAGCAAACTGATTGCTTCTTTTGTTTCGTCTAAGCGCTTTTGCACCACTTTAATATATGGACTCGGCGACAGTGTGTCGATTAACATCTTGCCTAAAGAACTTGTTGCATAAGTTTTTAAATGTTCTATCAACCTATCATATTCTAATTTATTTTTTATATTCTCATTCATAACTGCTCCTATTGTAAAAAAAAATAAGTCCCACACCAAAAACATGAGGGACCTATTCTTAAACTAAAATTGTCTATTTTTTTTGCGTGCTGCTTCTGATTTCTTTTTGCGTTTCACACTAGGTTTTTCATAATGTTCTCTTTTGCGAATTTCTTGCATTATTCCAGCTTTTGCACAGTTTCTTTTGAAACGACGAAGAGCGCTATCTAAAGATTCATTTTCGCGAACAGTAACCTCTGACATATATTTTCACTCCCCTCCGGTTGCGGCATTGTGCTTTTAGCATATCTTACGGAGAATTTTTTTAAAGCACTATACAGCATTATACGTGAAAAACCGGATTTAGTCAATAGATAAATTAATTAATTTATAAAAACAATTGTAAAATTATGTAAAAATAACCAAAATAGTCTTTATTAGTATTACAATTATAATAAATATTTTATAAATTATTGTCATCTAGTTCTCAGTTACAAAAGATATGACTCATGCTACCGCAGCTGATGCGAAAGTTACGTATATACTTAGTATGACGATTACTATAATTACTACATGCGTGTCGTATGAAAATTTGAATTTTGCCTGTATTTATTCTACAGTAACTATCTCAGTATAAATATCAAAAGGTACACTAGAGCAATAAAACTCAGGCGTACCCTTTAATTTAGTAAGGTAATTCTTGCCCAGCATTTTTGTAGGCCTCGTTAATAAAATATATTTGAGAGTCCATGGCATCATCGAATTCTTTGCGCACATATTCTCCGGCTGAAGTCATAAATCTGGCTTTTGTATTATCTTTTAGCATCACTTCTAGAGTTTCATAAATATGGTTTTTGATTTTGCTATCATAAATAGGCGCAGCGACTTCAACACGTTTTTCCAAATTTCGGGGCATACAATCTGCAGACGAAATATAGATTTGCATATCATCAGGTTGTCCAAATACATACAATCTGGAGTGCTCTAAAAATCTACCCACAATACTAGTAATGTAAATATTTTCACTAGAATCTTTAATATTTGGTAACAAACAAGATATTCCGCGTATAATCAAATCAATTTTGACACCTGCTCTAGAAGCTTTTACAAGCGCATCGATGATATCTGATTCTGTCAGAGAATTCATTTTCATAATAATACGACCGTTTTGAGTTTGATGTTGCTTTTCAATTTCTCTATCGATTAGTAAAATTAACTTATTTTTGAAGGCAAACGGTGAGACAACAATACATTTATACGTTCCATTTAAATTTTCTGTAGGGATATTCTTAAAAAAGCTATCAATATCTTGCCCGATATTTTGATCAGCAGTCATAAGAGAAAGGTCCGTATAAACTTTGGCCGTAACTTCATTATAATTTCCTGTTCCAATTTGAGAAATATAAGTAATTTCGCCAGAATCTTCCATAAACGAAATTAAACAGACTTTTGAATGAACCTTAAAGTATTCAAGTCCAAATATGACGGTACATCCTGCTTCTTTTAATTTCTCAAACCAATTGATGTTGTTGCTTTCATCAAATCTGGCCCGAAGCTCCATAATTACAAATACACTTTTGCCATTTTCGGCAGCTCGGCATAAATAATCCACGATTCTTGTTTTGGGGGCCATTCTATAAATTGTAATTTTAATAGATATAACTTTTGGGTCACTTGCAGCTTCTTTTAGCAGTTTTAAGAATGGCATGATGCTTTCGTATGGATAAGATAGCAATAGATCTTGGTCCCGAATTTGTTTCATTATGGATTGATTAATATCAATATTGGGTGATAGCTGCGCCGATATTTTTTTATATGTGATTTTTTCTACAATATCTTTTGGTAACATCTTAAATAAATCTGACACATAGCTAAAATCCATTGGACTGCTAGTAATTAAAAAATACTTCTCAGGCAATTTTAACGATTTTTTTAAAAGCTTCATGGTTTCTTTTTCCAAATCATTTGATAGCTCTAATCGCACCGGAGCCAGTCGACCACGTTTGCGCAGCAATGATTTAATATGATCGACGTAATCTTCGTCTTCATCGTTTATTTCTTCATCTAAATTGATATCAGCATTTCGAGTTAACCTAATTATACTCGAGTCTAACATCGTAAACTTTTTAAATAGTTTATGAGCAAATTTCAATATCACATATTCTGTTAATATATATCTAGTTTTTTCTGGATTGAGATATATGATTTTGGGATAATTAGAAGGGAAGGTTATAATGCCATGTTTAATTTTATTTTCTTTTTGCAGTCGCAAAATAATCGCTTGCATATTGTTATATAACTGCGGAAACGGTGAATGCTTGCTTACAATTGCCGGAGACAAAATAGGTGTTAGATGCTCGTTAAAATATGCCTTCACTGTTTCCATTTCTTCTTTGTTTAAATCTTTAATTTCCAGACCATGGATGCTGTAATCCTTTAGCTGCGTATTAACATCACGATAAATGCTATCCCTTTTTTTGTAGAGATAGCCTAATTTGAGATATATAGCATTCAGTTGATCTTCTGCCGTCATTCCGGTTTTGTCTTTTTTATTTGCATCTGTTATCAGTTGGTCAAACAGTCCTCCAACGCGAATCATCACAAATTCATCTAGATTATTAGAAAATATTGAAATAAATTTTAATCTTTCTCCTATTGGAACAGTCTTATCATCTGCTTCATCTAAAACCCTATCATTGAAATTTAACCAAGATAATTCCCTATTTTGCATGTAGTTTCTAGTCATAGATTTCTCCTCCAAGCTGATGATACAAATATCCTTCGCGTAAGCCAAAATTACTAACTATAATTTTTTTTGCACTTATATATTTCGTAATTTCCTTAGCTATAATTAGACCAGGGATAGTAGTGTGCAGTCTTTCGGGTGCAACTTTTAGTATCAAATTAGTGCTTGCTTTTTTGTATTCTTGTATAAATTCTAATAAATTATATAACTCAGCTGTATCAAAAAATTTTCCTTTGACACCATATTTTCTAGCACACATTTTTTTTATTGTACGAAGAGAACCTCCTATTCCTAATATCGTATCAATGCGTTTATTTTGAATAAATTCTACGTCTTGTAGAAGATTGCGGACATGTTCACACATAGATTTTTGCTCTTTTTTATTGGGTATAATATCATTAACAAACATTGAATATAGAGATAAAGATCCTATTGGCAAGCTAATGCAGTCAACTTCCTGCCCATCTACATATTCTAACAATTCGGTGCTTCCACCACCAATATCGATAAGTAGACCTGTTTTTAACTTATTGCTTTTTGAGGCTCCCAAAAACCCCAGCTCAGCCTCCATTTTGCCAGATAGTAAATCTATCTCAAAGCCTGTTCGTTTTTCAATTTCAGCAACCACCTCGACGCTGTTTGTAACATTTCTAAGAGATGCGGTTGAAAATACAAATAATTGTTTCACATTGATAATCGATAACGTATTCTTAAACATATTGAGTGCATTTGAAGCTATATTAACCCCAGATTGAGTTAGTTCTCCGTTTTTGCGATATCCTGCTAACCCAACAGTTTCTTTAGTATTTAATAAACGTACAAAATCATTGCCCTCTTTACGGTAAATACATAATCTAATAGTGTTAGACCCTAAATCTATAACTGCATACTCCATTTTCACTCACTCCCTTTGGTTGTATTTTGCGTAATTCATTGCGTTCTTATCCATAAAATTTTTTATTATGAATACAAAATTAAAAGCAACCACAAGTGAAAGTTTGCGGTTGCTCATGTTTTTCTATAAATTAGGTAGATTTGGTAAGCCCGTCTGCATATAATTGAGACAATTCATATCAGCTCTCAGGTTATACCATGGCTTTGGCATTTCATCTTCTTCTAGATAGATTTTATATGGTATTGTTGCCATTTTTTTCCTTCTAAATTTGTTATTAGCCACTTAATCGACTAACGGGACTATATCATATGCCCCGAAAATGAACAAGGTGAAAGCACAACTTTTTTCAATTACGTACATACATGTGAATAACTTACGTAATATCGGGTATACTTTGCCATATATTGCAAGGTATGGAGGACGAATTATGAAACTCTTAATTTATATAATTACATTTATAATGATTGCTCCAAATTTATTAGCAAAGCCTGTAATTAAACGCACCGAATTTTTGAGAAATACATTTGTAACAATTGCCGTTTATGATGACAGACATGAAGAGGTTATCGATAGTTGTTTTGCTCTCTTACACTCACTAGATGATAAGCTGATTCAACAAACCTCTCTTGTAGACAAAGAGCTCTCGCCAGAAATTTTTTATCTAATAGAAAGAGGACTCTATTATAGCAATTTAACAAAAGGCGCCTTTGACATTACTATCGCACCTCTCAGTACATTATGGCAAAGAGGAGTTCCAACAAATCCAGAAATATTAGCAGCTCTCAATTTGGTAAATTATAAAAATGTATTCGTAAATAAGGCTGCTCGCACTGTAACTTTTCAATACGAAAATATGCAATTAGATTTTAATAGCATTGCAAAAGGATATCTAACAGATTTAGTCTGTCAGGAGTTACAAATGGCTGGTGTTGAAGACGCTCTCATTAATATTGGAGGCAATATATATGTTATAGGCAGCAAAAACATTGCAATATACATTCAAGATCCATTTGCACACGTCGGCGAAGCTTTTGCTGCCATATTTTTAAACAATGAATCGATGGTAACTTCCGAAGTTTATGACCAAACATACATTTTAAATACCAAAACAGGATACCCACTTGTCAATAACTTAGCAAGTGTTAGTGTTATTGGTATCAATTCTTTAGAGTGTGACTGCTTATCCACTGCTGCCTTTGCCATGGGGCTCGAAGATGGTCTCAATTTTATAGAAAGTTTGCCTGCAACAGAAGCGATTTTTGTGACCAAAGACAAAAAAGTTTTCACAACTTCCGGAATCACTCTAAACATTATTAACCCCAATTATGAGCTACACTAATCTGGTAAATTAGACAAAACATTTTTACAAACTAAAATTTTTAGGAGGAATTTACATGCAAAGATATTTTAACTTTTCAGCAGGGCCAAGTATGCTTCCATTAGAAGTATTAGAGGAAGCGCAGAAAGAATTTGTTTGCTATGCAGATAGCGGAATGTCTGTAATGGAAATGAGTCATCGCTCAAAAGTTTATGAGGATATAATTTTTACTGCAGAAACTAATTTACGCGAATTGATGCACATTCCAGATAACTATAGCGTAATGTTTTTACAAGGAGGAGCAAGCACACAATTTGCTATGGTACCGCTAAACTTGCTCGTTGGTTCCAAAAAAGCTGATTATGTCAATACGGGGCAGTGGAGCAAAAGGGCCATTGCAGAAGCCAAGAAATATGGTTCGGTTAATGTTGTTGCCTCTTCTGAAGATACGGTTTTTAACCATATTCCAGCTTTGCCTGCAACGATTTTTGATAAAGATGCAGATTACGTATATTTAACTCTGAATAATACCATTTATGGAACGCATATACCAAATGATAAATTGCCAGATACAAACGGCGTGCCTTTGGTTGGAGATATGAGCTCAAATATTTTGGCTGAGCCATACGATATTTCTAAATTCGGAATCGTGTTTGCAGGTGCGCAAAAAAATCTTGGACCAGCAGGGGTAACTATCGCCATCGTACGCAATGACCTGATCGGCAAGCACCAAGATATCACTCCAACAATGTTGCAATATAGCACGCATGCAGCCGAAAAGTCTTTGTATAACACCCCGCCAACATACTCCATATACTTTGCAGGATTGGTATTTAAGTGGGCTAAAAAATTGGGCGGCATCGACTATATGTATGCGCTCAACAAGAAAAAAGCTGCTATTTTATATGATTATTTAGACAACAGCAAATTGTTTAAAGGTACTGTTAGACCTGAAGATAGATCGTTGATGAATGTTCCGTTTGTTTTGCCAACAAAAGAATTAGATGCTAAATTTATCAAGCAAGCCGAGTCCTTGGGGTTTGTCAATTTAAAAGGTCACAGAACAGTTGGCGGAATGAGGGCTTCTATCTATAATGCCATGCCAATAGAAGGTGTAGAAAAGTTAGTTGCGCTTATGAAAACTTTTGAGGAGGAAAATTAAATGTTCAATATTCTGACATTAAATGAAATTTCTAATAAAGGTACTGATAAATTAAAAAATACAGATTTTGTTGTCACGCCCGATGCTCTTGCTCCGGAAGCAATCATGGTTAGAAGCGCATCAATGCATAATATGGAATTAGCCCCTAATTTGCTAGCGATATCTCGTGCTGGGGCTGGGACAAATAATATTCCAATCGAAAAATGTACCGAACAAGGAATTGTCGTATTTAACACTCCCGGAGCTAATGCAAACGCTGTAAAAGAGCTGACACTGGCTGGCTTATTGCTAGCGTCGCGCGAAATTATTGCGGGTACAACATGGACACAAACGTTAGCTGCCGAAGCCGACATAGCTGCAGTTGTAGAAAAGGGCAAGAAAGCATTTATTGGACCGGAAATATCTGGTAAAACGCTTGTGGTAGCTGGTCTTGGAGCCATCGGAGTTCTAGTTGCTAACGCTGCGTTATCGCTGGGTTTAAAAGTAATTGGCTATGATCCATATCTATCTGTTACCTCTGCGCTCCTCATAAATAATGGTGTAAAAATCGTAGAAAATCTGGACAAAGCAATTGGTCAAGCAGATTATCTTACACTACATGTTCCGTATCAGGCCTCTACCAAATATATGTTCAATCAAGCGATGTTCGAAAAAATTAAACCTGGCTGTAGAATTTTAAACTTTTCAAGAGGAGAATTAGTAGACAACACGGCATTAATCGCTGCGTTAAACCTTGGCATCGTTGCCAAATACGTAACAGATTTTCCAACAGCCGAGCTGCTCAATCTTCAAAATGTAATCTGCATTCCTCACTTGGGCGCATCAACTCCAGAAAGCGAAGAAAACTGTGCCGAAATGGCTGCAACAGAATTAGCCGCATTTCTAAAATATGGTGTCATCAAAAATTCTGTAAACTTCCCAACGTGCGAATCGCCATATATCAATAAGCCACGCATCACACTGATCCATAAAAACATTCCGAAAATGGTTGGTCAGGTCACCAATATTCTTGCAGATGAAAATTTGAACATCGACAATATGATCAACAAATCTCGCGGCGAAATAGCATACACATTGGTAGATCTTGACAGCCTCAACGATGCGCCAAAAATAATCTCGCTATTGGAGCAGATTCCAGGAATGGTAAAAGTCAGATTAATCTAAAAAGTAGCTAATGGATTTGATGTCATCGCAACTGGCGCAAAAGTTGGTGATGCGAAATTTGATGCAATAATAAAAGCAGCCATAGACACCGTTGTGAAAGGTGCTACAACTGCAAAAACTGCTGAAGCTGCAGTGCTAGAAGTCGCATCAACTCCAGAAAGCGAAGAAAACTGTGCCGAAATGGTGGCAACAGAATTAGCCGCATTTCTAAAATATGGTGTCATCAAAAATTCTGTAAACTCCCCAACGTGCGAATCGCCATGATGATCTTGACAGCCTCAACGATGCGCCAAAAATAATCTCGCTGTTGGAGCAAATTTCAGGAATGGTAAAAGTCAGATTAATCTAAAAAGTAGCTAATGGATTTGATGTCATCGCAACTGGTGCAAAAGTTGGTGATGCGAAATTTGATGCAATAATAAAAGCAGCCATAGACACCGTTGTGAAAGGTGCTACAACTGCAAAAACTGCCGAAGCTACAGCGATAAAAATTGTAATAAATATTATGTGCTCGCCAAAATTCAAAGGCTACTCTTCGAATTTTATAATTTCGCCCAGCTCAGCCGATTTGAATGCTGTTTCCATAACGCGCATAACTCTCATAACTTGATCTGGCTTTACGATTTGAGTTTCTTTGCCTTCGATCGTTGCAATAACATTTGCGTAAAATTCTTTGATGTTCCCCCATTTTATTGGAAGGGTTTCAGACACGGTGGTTTCTCTTGTTCGAGGAGCCATGGTTTTGGTAAGTCCTGCGGCAGTAACAATAGGGGTTGCATCGTTTTTAGTTTTATCTGTGATTCTAGTAACGTCAGCATCCTTGCCACCTCCGCCAAGTTTATCGATACGCAATGCTCCTTCGGTTCCCAACACATACCAGCGTGGCAAATCGATAAAATTTGCAGTGGCAACTTCGAGTAGAGCGCTAAGGCCGTTTTTAAATGTCATAATCATCCTAAAGCCATCATCTACTTCGTCGTTAGTTACGTGTTGCATAGTTGCGTAAATGGTATCGATCTCATCATCAACTATCATTAGCAATTGATCAATAATGTGAACGCCCCAATCGAGCATCATACCCCCGCCATTTTCTTTTTTGCCTCTCCAATCTCCCGGAATGCCGCGCGAGCCATGAATTCTAGACTGAATTTCGAAAACATCACCCAAAATTCCTTCGTTATAAGCATTTTTAACGGTCAAAAAATCTCCGTCCCATCTTCTATTTTGGTGAACCACAAAAACATTTCCAGTTCTTTTGGACGCATCAATCATTGCCTGCAAATCAACTGAAGAAATTGTGACAGGCTTTTCGCAAACGGCATGTTTACCGGCCTCGAGTGCACGAATAACTACATCTCTATGAACATCATTTGGAGTTGCACATAAAATAATATCGATTTGATCATCAGCAAGCATGGCCTCAAAAGAATCATAAGCAACCAAACCTTCTGCATTAGCTTCATCTAATCTTTTTCTATCTATATCAAAAATTCCTTTTATTTCAATGCCTAATGGGTTTGTTATCTCTGCAGCGGCATTTTTTTGGTTAGCATTACCAGTTTGAATTAATCTTTTATGCCAATGAGCCATTCCGCCATATCCAACAATTCCCATTTTATATATTTTATTATTCATAGAATCACCTTTCTATTATATAAAATTTTAGTGCATGAATTTGTTTGATTAATTAATTTTTTAGCAGAAAGTTTTTAGAATATCAGTTTTTTCATATAATCAATAGTAAATTGAACTCCTTTATCGCCTAGTTCATCTTTCCAAGTTGGAGAATGCGGTTCTATACTTAACGTTCTATTATATCCTAGTTTGTATAAGAGAGCAAAAAACTTGGGCCAATCAGTTTGGTCAAGACCAGCTGGTGGATCATCGTATCGTTTTCCGTCAATGGTTAAACTGCCTTTTAGATGAATATGAATAATTCTTGAGCCCCATTTCGCCATTTCATGAAGATAATCGCCACCATCATAAATACAATGAGACGGATCATATTTGATATATAAATCTTTAATATTTGACAAAATTGCGGACCAGGCCGGATCACAAACAATATAGTTATTCCATCTGCAGTTGTATACTGCAATCTTGATATCTTTTTCTTTGGCATAAGCAATTAATGTATGAAAATAAAAAATGGTATCTCGATAATTATCAAAGAGAGAATGTTCGCTAATATAATTGCAACCAGTGACATAAATTTCGCTACCCAATGTTTTTGCAGCATCAATAAGAGCTTTATCAATATCAAGTTCAGCTGAATTAATTTTGCCATTTGGTAAAATTTTAAAACCACCCCATCGACCCACAGATCCAACTTCAAGTTTAGCAGAATTCAAATTGTTTTTAATTTCGGTGATTTGACTTAAAAATTGTGTATGGCTATCTGGTACATTTTCGTTATAATTTATACAAAATTCGACAAATTCTAAATTTTTATTTTTAATATTATTTAAATTTTCTAATGTATAATTATTAGTAATAATCCCTAATTTCATACGTAACGATCAGTCCTTTCAAATAAATATAAGTCCAATGATTATACCCAAATATTGTAACATCGATTAAATAAGATGTAAATAGTATAAGCAATATAAATAGAAAATTTTGGTTAATTACAGGAGAAATTTGGATTTGATATTTGGAAACTTAACCGCAACGCGATCTTCAAATTCTTCAAAATATTTATTTGCAGTGACAATTTCTAGATTAACTACTTTATTATAATTAGGCTTATCATTAGGTATTTCGGTTATTTTAAAAATCACATTCTCACTGTCGGCCTTATCTAAAATACCCTCCAACACAGAGGAATCAAATACTAAGCTCACAAATTTAGTTTTGATTTCCAGAATAGCATTTTTGGTTATCATCAAACTTTTTAACAAATCAAAATCCATTTCTAACTTGATGCCAAGAGTAACATTATTGGTGGTGGTAACATCTACAATTACTTTTGGAATGGCAGAGTTAAAGAGAGCGGTCTGAACCATTTTTGTAACTGCAGTAATAACCTCTGTAGCTTCCAATAAGATATGAGGAATTTTAGTATGTTGATTTGGAGAAAGTTCGATCATAAGTTCTGCCGCATCTTGCGTATTGAGAGAGTTATGAATTTTAAGCAGATAATCGAACTGAGGAGACATTTTTTTTGATGGATCTTTTTTGTCTCTATCAAATTCATAAGTCGCCGTATCGTTAATTACAATTTCTGGAAATTCTGTAATTAATCCATTGTCGAGCTCTTCTTCTAAGACAGCGCTTAATAATTCTAGGACCTCAATTCTCAATGCTTCTTTTACGTCTTCTGTTATTAAATCAGACTCTATTATAATGGTGGTGTCCGTAACCGCAGCATCCTCTTGCATAAAAGTTAAGGATTTTATTACCGAAATCAATTTTTCACGCGTTTCTTCATTATTAAATAGTAGAGCTTCAATTTCTAAATTTTCTAAATAATCCAGTGTTCCGAGTACTTCAATTCCTTCGGCTAATGCCGTATTTCCTACCAAATTTAAATCAGCTAAATTATCGCAATATTCCACAACAGAAATATCGACCAGTGATTTGTTATCAGCCAGATTAAGCTTTTTTAAAATTGCGGCTTGCGCTAAGGCATCGATTGCGCGAGCACCAGAAGATGTTGCAAGCATTTCTGTATTATCGTATCCAAGCTCCATTAATTCTGAATGTGTCAAAAAATCACCTAGCATATTTTGGCTTAAATCTAAGGTTACTAACTGACTAATTGCCGAGTGTAGTTCCGAAAAAAGAATACTTTTAATTTGATTATTATTAACGCTTAACTCAGATAATGAAGTAAAACCGAATAAATCCAACACTTTGATATTATTGTTGTTTATGCTCAATTTTTTTAAATGCGGCAACTTACTTAATGCGTGAATGTCTTGGATATGATTGTCATCTAGATTTATATATGTTAATTCTGTTGCATATTGAAGTCCGTCAAGTTTTTGAATACCCTTGCCTATTGCTTCAAATTCACCTGAAAGTGAGTTCAAATTTTGTATACTTGTTTCACCATTGGCATTAAATTCTATAGACGGGTATATAGTAACTATTGCCTGACGCAGCGCCACATCGGGAACTTGAACTAAACTTGTTGTAGCTGCTTTTTTCATCATTAAATCCTCCTCACATTGATGAGATAAAATATTTGCCAAAATTATGTTATCAGCAGTTATTGGGGCTGTTGCAGTTCCCACGGCAATATTGGCTTCAAAATCTGTCATTGATGCAGCAATAGCTTTTTCGGTTGAATTAATTTCTATGGCAGTCGCCTCAGCATCGTGGGCAACTGTTTCAGCCGATGCTATAGTATCAGAAAGATCGATATGTGCTAATATAGGAACATACTGTTTATACGTAGGTAGATCATAACCGTTATCGCTAGCAATAATGTTAGCAATTAATTTTTTTGCATTAGTAATTTTGGATATTAGATTACCCTTGTCTACAGTCTGTCCTAATTTTTTCAAAGATATAAATTCGGCCTGAGCTTTTTTGAGTAGATCCGTACTATTTGATTGTGATGCACACTCTATGGCATACAGAAAGTTATGTTTAGCAATAGGGGGCACCCAATATTGAGTAGGCAATACATCAGCCCCAGCAGCAGTAGAACTAACGATAGATTCAGCTAAGGTTTGAGCAGCACTGACCAATGTATTCATTTCAGAAGTTTGGATATATAACGATGGACATTCAATAAATAAAATTTCTGACTTTGCAGAATTATATCGTTCAATTTTGGGGATAGCTGCGGTAGATATTTTAGAAGCATCAGTCGTCGTTGCATCTTTAGAGGAATATAAATAAGCGTAAACTGGTAAAGTGGATGAAACCACCAACGTTGCGAGTAATATTTTTTGCAATCTCATATGTACTTACTCTCCTTTTCTAAAATTTAAAAATAAATATGTAATAATTAATGCTATCATGATTGTTGAATAGTGTCAATATATATTAAAAGCAAATAAAAAAGAAGCTAATACGGCAATAAAATTCGCAGTAGCTTCTCAATGTAGTTTATAGATTTAAATTGCTTCAAACACATAAATTTGTGAAGTAAAATCTCCCTTATCGGTGCCGGAAGTATATTTACCTTCAAAGTTATCTGATTGAGTTAATCCAGTAAATTCCGTTTCTAGAATCATTCCAACATTCATCAATTCATCGCCATAGTAATTTTTGTTATTGCAAGAATATTCTGTGGCAGAATTTAAACCGACTAAATTAATTTTTTTGATTGATGGATTTGGCGATGCTAAAATTTTGTAATAGCCTAAAATGGCCGTTGATTTATCTGCGGAAACAACTAACCAGCAATAAAAATTGCCTTGTGATAATCTATAAAAATCACCTAATTGAATAACATCCTGATATTTTTTAAAAAACGTGATCTGTTCCTTAACCTGTTCTAATTCGGCGGCAGAAATTTTATTTAAATCTAGTTCATAGCCAAAGGTTCCAAAATAAGCGACATCTGCACGCATTTTTAAACTAGTGACTCTATCTACTTGGTGATTTGGAACTGCAGCAACATGGCTACCCATCGATACAATAGGATATAGCATAGATGTGCCATATTGGATGTGTAATCTCTCGACAGCATCTGTATTGTCGGAAGCCCAGGCCTGGGGAGCATAATATAGCATTCCGGCATCAAATCGGGCACCTCCAGATGCGCAAGATTCAAACAATATCTCTGGAAATCTAGCAATTAGTCTATCGTATAAGCTATATACCCCCAAAATATATCGATGGAAGAATTCTTTTTGGCAAGCAGCAGTTAGTGAGTGGCTAAATGCTTCTGTAATATTGCGATTCATGTCCCATTTGATATATGCAATATTGGCGGTATCAATAATTTCGCACATTTTATTAAAGATACAGTCTACCACTTCGGTTCTACTAAAATCCAATACATATTGATTTCTACCATACGAGGATTTTCTATTTGGCGTTGCGATAGCATAGTCTGGATGAGTAGCATAAAGTTCGCTAATTTCATTAACCATCTCTGGTTCGAACCACAATCCAAAATCTAATCCCATAGCATTAATTTTTTCGGAGAGTCCTTTGATACCGTTTGGCAATTTTTCTAAATATACCGACCAATCTCCTAATGAAGTGGAATCGTTATCTCGTTTTCCGAACCACCCATCGTCGAGTACAAATAGTTCGATTCCGGCAGCTTTTGCAGTTGCTGCAATTTTCAAAATGCTTTCTTCGTTAAAGTCAAAATATGTTGCCTCCCAATTATTAATTAAGATAGGACGACTTTTTTGTTTGTACTTGCCACGCATTAGATTATTTCTAAACAAATTGTGAAAATTTTGACTCATTTTATTTAGACCCGAATCGCTATAGACCAGAACGGCTTCTGGGGTGTCAAACTTTTCGCCAGCCAATAATGTCCAATTGAATTCGAACGGATTAATGCCCATCAAAACACGAGTAACATCATACGCATCTACTTCCACTTGGGCTAAAAAGTTGCCACTATAAATTAAAGTGAATCCATACGCTTCTCCAGCAGTTTCAGTAGTTTGGGGGCGTTTGAGTGCAATAAAAGGATTGTGCATAGCACTGCTGGCACCTCGACTGCTAGCAACAGACTGAATACCCGAAGTAATTTTACGAGTAGAGATATGACGTTCTCGAGCCCAAGCTCCATCTAAAGTAATCATTTCAAAATTACTATCATATAAATCGAGACTAGCGGACATTGCGCGTTCTATTCTTAAAGGCTTTGTAGAGATATTGATAAACGCAGTACTGCGAACTATTGCCGCTATATCAGAAAATACATGATAACGTAAAAGTACTTTTAAGCCGATCACATCATCTTGTAAAGTGATCTCCAAAGTTTCAACGTTATTACCATAAGTGGATGGTAGACCCGTAATAGCATCTTTTCCATTTTTTATGATGTGAGATTTGTAAACAAGGTCTGTAATAGAACTACCGTTATCGGCAACAACTTGATACGCAGGATCACGATAATCGCCTGTACCATAGCTTGGATATTCTTGTTTTAGGACCTCCAACGAAAAATCGAGATCACCTTTAAAGACACACGGAGCAAGACTGGTGCCTTTTTCTACTAACAAATGATCGAAGTCATCACGATGTCTAATCTTTTTTCCAAAGTATAATTGTCCAAGATGATTATTTTTTAAAATCTTAATTATATAACTCACATCATCATTATAAATATGAAAAGTGTTATTACTAAACTGAATCACAGTAATCAATCCCTTCGTTGTTAAAAATAAAAAGACCACAGTATGTTGTGATCTTAGATTAAATTAATGGTTGAATGCTTCATTAGTGTGAATGAAACTACAAATAGTATAGCAGAAATATGCAAATAATGTATACCCCCATCCCATACCAATTGTGTAAATTCGCGGACCAATCGCTTAATTACATTAATTTTCCAATGTTGCATCATTCGATTTAGGACATTTGTTAAAAATTTTGTC
This sequence comes from Candidatus Epulonipiscium viviparus, assembly GCF_030708075.1. GTDB lineage: Bacteria > Bacillota > Clostridia > Lachnospirales > Cellulosilyticaceae > Epulonipiscioides > Epulonipiscioides viviparus. Next base: position 276,524 of record NZ_CP117982.1, read on the forward strand.
TGCTATAAATCCGCCTGCAGCACAGATCACAGCCAATGCAGCCAAATAGCTAAGTGTATCTGCTCCGATACCGCCTTCTCTCGCTAAGCCAACTTTAGAAAATACTACGTACATTCCAATCATTACAAAAATTACAAAACCACTAAATAAATAGCGCGATTTCCAAGGAGTCAAATCTACAGCATTACTAACAGGTATTTCGTATGGCTTTTCTGTAGGATATTTTTTGCCTATCGCTAGCATCATCGCACAAGAAATAACAAATAGTATACCAGAGATGTGTAGATAATGTATACCTCCATCCCATACCAATTGTGTAAACCCATAAGTGGTTACAAAAAATGTAATAGCAATTTTGGCAGCAATAGGAGGAACTCGCTTGGTTACATAGCCCATGAATATTATTGTAAAGATCGGAACATTAAAGAAGCCGTTAATGGTCTGTAAATAATCAAATAATCCTGCAGGTGCATTTAAAATAAAGGGGGCAACAAACATCGAGATTAGAGCTACAATTAAGGCAAATATCTTACCTACTTTAATAAGTTCTGTTTCTGAGACTTCTCTTTTTGTTGCAGGTTTGTAAATATTTAGAGCAAATAACGTAGAAGCGCTATTGAGAACGCTGTTAAATGTGCTTAAAATTGCTCCCATCATTGCAGCTGCAAATAATCCGACCAAAAAATCAGGCAATACCATGCTTACAAGCAAAGGATATACAGTATCTGTATTAGAAATACTGGAACCCAAAATTTGAAATGCAATAATTCCGGGAATAATAACCATGATAGGAGTGAGTACTTTTAGCAACCCAGCAAAGATTACTCCTTTTTGTGCCTCTTTGAGATTTTTGGCACCTAACGCACGTTGAATAATAGCTTGATCAGTCCCCCAATAATATAAATTAACTAAAAATAGCCCTGTAAATATTGTTGAAAACGGAAGTGGATCTGTATTAGAACCAATAGAATTAAGTTTTTCTGGCGAGTGTTCTATAAAAGATGTGAATCCTTCGACAAAATGACCATCGCCCAAAAAGAAAATACCAAATATTGGAACTAACAATCCTCCGATAACTAATGCAATTCCGTTGATAGTATCAGAGATAGCAACAGCTTTTAGCCCTCCAAATATTGCATAGATGGACCCGATAACACCTATAACCCATACCATAATCCATATTGATTGAACATAGGTTATGCCAAATATTTCAGAGACGTTAAAAATTTGACCCATAGCGACTGCGCCAGAATATAAAGTGATAGGTAACATATTTATTATGTAGCTAATTAAAAATAAAATTGTGACAAATTGTTTAGTGCCATTATCAAATCTTGACTGAATAAAATCTGGAATTGTAGTAATACCTTGCTTTAGATATCGTGGAACTAAAAATATTGCAATTAAAACTAATACGAGCCCGGAGGCAACTTCCCAACCCATAACTGACATATTAGCCGAATAAGCTTGACCTGACATTCCAACAAAACTTGCTGCACTTAGATTAGTAAGTAATAATGATCCTGCAATAACCCCGCCCGTTAAACTTCGTCCACCAAGAAAGTATCCATCGCTAGTATCAAGTGTATCATTTTTAGTTTTTGAATAAGTAATCCATCCTACTATACCCGAAAAAATTATAAATGAGACCAAAATCATAATATTCATTTTATTGTTTCCTCCTCTTTTATTTTGAATACATTTAATAATTAATTTTTTTTACACTACCTCTCTCCACTAAATATGGGCAACAAGTTTCATGAACACTTTCGCTAATATTAAATAACAAATCTACACTACTCTTTCCGATTGCTTTTAACGATACCATCATTGTCGTTAAATCTAGATTAAACCAATCAATAAAGTTTAAATTATCAAAGCCTATAATGGATATATTTTCGGGAATATTTAATTTCAATTCTTTTAAAGCTTTTATTACTCCGAGAGCCATAATGTCGTTTGCAGCAAAGATAGCAGAGGGGGTATGATTTGTAAGATAATCTTTGGTTTCTGCATAAGCAATATCTTCACGATATAATCCTGCAATGACCTGAGTGTTTAGATTGTGTTCTAGCATAGCTTTAATATATCCTTGTTTGCGTTCAATAGAAGATAGTCTATCATCGCCTGCTACATGCAAAATATTGGTATGACCATAAGAGATTAAATGTTTTGTTGCTATATATCCTCCTAAAATATTATCGGTGTTAACTACTTTAATTTTGTTGTGCGCATCCTCTGTAAGAGTAATTTGGTCAATTAATACTATATTATATTTTTGAGCGAGTTCTTGTAATATTTGAAGTTGATATGGAAATCCGATAAAAATTCCACCTGCAATAATTCTTGAAGTAAAATAATCTTCGATTAGATCGTATTCTTGTGGGGTGTTGATAATGTTAACTAAAGCAGTGTGATTATATTCTTTAAGAGTATTAATAATAACAGAAAGTACAGTCATATTGTATGGAGAATTGATTCCGATCCATTTATCTGGACTGACTGTAGTATTTATATCTGCAATAAATACTCCGATTATATTAGGTGTTTTGCCAACCAGCGTTCTGGCAAAATGATTTGGTTTGTATCCATATTCATCAATAACTTTTTGAACTTTGATTCTCGTATCCTCTGTTACGTTGGAATAATTATTGATAACACGAGAAACGGTACTACGTGAAACATTAGCAAGTTGTGCAATTTGTTTTGTAGTCATATTTACACCTCCTTTTGGATAAACACGTGTTCATTTAATATATTTATTGTATCATGTAAAAAAATACATTCAAGCATGAAAATGCATAAAAATATAAAATAAAAATTATTCGATATAACCAGTGTAGTTGTTTAAAATATATATTTATGTACAACATTTCTAAAAAAAAAGTAAATTGCGATCAAAACATTATAACTCTTATGTATCAAGGGATTAAAAAAACATAAAAATTCATTTTATGAGAACATTTCGCGAAACGCGTGTTTTACGAAATGTTTAGCTTCACAACTAGTCCTAATTTTAAGCACAAAAAAAGCGAGAATTTTCTCTCGCGTATATTTTGCTTTAAAACAATTTTCTAAATATATTATCGAAATTGTTACTCTCAATACCATTAATACTTTTAAGGTCCTCAAACTTCATTCCGGCATAATTTACTCGTAGACATAAAGTTCTTTTGCACTGGTTAATAATATTTTTCTTGATTTGAATGCTATCAATTTCTCCTAACTTAATAATTGTTATGCGTTTGACTAATATTCCTCTAGATAAATAGAGCATTGTGTTAGACATACCATAAAATGTAGTATTATATATTAACTTATGTGTAGGACTTATTCTTTTCTTTTCATCTACAAAATCAAATTCTGAAAAAAAGGTGTAAATTACGCCAAAAACTTCATTGAATGGTAAAACAGGAAATATAACATTGATTTTCTCATCTGCTTCATCTACTCCTATTATACTAATCGAAATTGTAGCTTTATTAAATAACCTAAAAATGGGAGTTTGACTAATATGAACTGCTGATATTCTTTCTTTATTAATTATTCCACTTTGAGTATTTAGTAGTCCCGAATGTACAGTTATAATTTCTTCTTGTTGATCTATTCTAAAATCATAGAATTTAACTAGGTTCCATAAACAACTAAGCACCTTAATTAATATAATAAATAGCAACAAAGCTATAACCTGGGTCATAGGAGTATCTAATATTACTTCGAATCCAATATTATATCCCAGCACCAATAGTGATAATATAACACTGAGATTAACCACTAGTGTACTATAAAATAAATGCAAATTGCTTTTATCCACATAAATACAAATATACCTATTATCAACATCAGTATATGTAGATTTGTTAGTTGTATTTTATCTAATATAAACTGATAGCTAACTAATAGTATTATTGATAGCATAATTGCAGTACTGGTATTTTTTATTAATAAATATCTTAACATCTGATTATTCATCATAATTCTCCTCTACCCTAAAATTACTTTTCTTTAATTGACGCACGTTACATTGTACTCGCTACATCTAATGTATTCAGACACCATATACTTTATTATTTATTATCTTTTTTATATTGTAGTATATTTTTTAAAGTTTTCAAATATCGGTGTCGATATATATGCTAGAGTTTATTTTTATACTCAAATACATTTTAGGAGGGGTTATTTATGGCAATAAACTCAATTACAGGCTTTCAATCCTCTATTAACAATCCTCAAAATCAAAACATCAATAGAACAAGAGAACTTCAACGAGAACGCGAAGAAAGAAACGAAGAACTTTCAACCGGAAAAAAGGTTAATGAAGCAGCAGACAATCCTGCAGTTATGGCAATAGCCACTAAAATGGTATCAGCATATATTGGATTAAATGCACAAAGTAATAATATCGAATCCGAAATGAGTCGTTCTAATGTTGCCGATGGTGCTTTGAGTGATTCTCAAGCTACTTTATCTCGGATGAACGAACTTGCACTTCAAGCCAATAACGGAATTTTAACTGATGAAGATCGGTCCTATATTCAGATGGAAATGGATCAACTAGGGGAACAATTAGGATCAATTTCTAAAAATACAGAATTTAATACCAAAGCCGTATTTGATGAAGAAGGTATTGATTTCAGTGAAGATACTTTAGGTTCATTTAGTGTTGATGTGACAGATCCTAATGCACTTAGCCAAATTCGTGGAATGTCTTCTGCTGTTAGTTCGATGCAAGCCGAAGTAGGAGCAGACTACAATGCAAATGAATCAGAAGTAAGATCTAATAATATTACTGCAGAAAATACCATGGCTGCTGTTAGCCAAATGCAGGATACAGATTATGCCGAATCCACTAGTGCAATACTTAAAAACAATTTATTAGATCAATATAGGTTACAAATGCAAAGTCAAATGCAAACTCAAATGATAAATCAGATGAGCATTATGCTGTAATTTGAATCAACTTGTAAATTTGTAAATATATTTTTGTAAACGTACAGTAATTTACTAAATTATTTTAACTACTTCACCGATATATATATTAGATTTATGTACTAAGGTACAAAAAAGTTAGGAGGATAATTATGGCACTTGGTCTAAATTCCGATATGAATTATTCTATACAAAACAATGACAGAAATGCTGATCGTGCTACTGCACAAATTCGAGAAATTCAACAAAATCTTGAAGAGCGACGTCAAGAACAGGCCACCGCAGAAGCATTACCGCAATCAGCTAATATTCCCACCGGACTCTCTGTAGGATCTAGAATGGTATCCGCTTATATTGGATTAACTGTCGAAACTTCAAATGTAGAAAGCCAAAACGAGAATTACACTTCTGATAATAGTGCTTTAAACACCACTCAAACCGCAACTAACACGGCTCAGAATTTTACATTAACTCAAAATAATATTTTAACTATTCAGCCACCCGAAGATACCACTAGTTTATATACTACCGAAGAAGAAGAAGATGCCTTGGCTTTATACGAAGACACTCCTTCTCCTCAAGAGGAACTAGAAGCTAGAATCATTGAATCACGTGCAGAAAGAGAAGCAGAACAAGAAGCACTTACCAGTGAAAGAGAAGCAGAACTTAACGCACAACAAGCTGAAACATCTCAAGAAATTAGCGAAATGCAGGAAGAGACACTTGAAGAAAATATTAATGCTGAAAATATAGCTGCCACCGCTAATACTAATGCCACTACTGCAGCAACCAGTACAACATTAAAAACCAATTTATTAGATCAATATAGATTTCAAATGCAATCTCGTTGGCAAACTTCTGCTATGAACATGATGAATCAAATGTCTACTTTATTTAATGTTTAAGTTCAAGAAGGGCAGAACTTTTGCCCTTTTTTATAAAAAGCTTGCAAATACAGTATTCGATATATCTATTCCAAAATTTGTAAGATAAATATTTGTTTCATTTTCTATTAAAGCTTTTTCGTTTTTCCATTTATTTATTTCATATCCATAAATTTCTTCAATATTTTTACCATACCTATTTTTAAAATCTTTTTTACATATTCCTCTAATCATTCTTAGTCCCAAAAACATAAATTCTTCCATACTCATTTTGTTTGTTATAACATCTTCTTCTTTTATAATATCTGTGCCGTGATCTATTCCTTGTATATATTTTTTCAAATCATCTGTGTTTGTATATCTTATATTATTTAAATATCCACTAGCACCCAACCCTACACCAATATATTCATCTAATGTCCAATAGAGAATATTGTGTTTACATTTATACCCATTTTTAGCCCAATTCGATATTTCATATTGAAAAAATCCATATGAACTTAATATTTCTTTTGCAGTAGCATACATTTGTCTATCTACATCTTCAGATGTAATTAAAAATAATCCATTCTTGTAATCATTATAGAGCTTTGTATTTTTTTCTAAAATCAGCGCATATGCTGAAATATGTGTAATAGGATACTGACTGACCCTTGCAAGAGTGCATTTCCAATCATGCAAAGTTTGAGACGGCAATGCAAACATTAAATCTGTATTTATATTTGTAATCCCTATGCCTAATAAATCATTAATGGTATTTTCCCAATCTTCAAAAGTGTGAATTCTGCCTATTTTTTTTAACAAATTATTGCACGAACTCTGTAATCCTAAACTGACTCTATTTATACTCGTATTTTTAATTATTTGCAAATGTGATTTAGTTAAAGTTCCCGGATTTACTTCTATTGTCCATTCTATATCTTTATCTAAAATAAAATTATCTTCAATTACTTCACAAATTTTACTCAATAAATTTACCGATAAAGCAGTAGGAGTTCCACCACCTATAAAAATAGTATTGATTTTTCGTTTAACTTTCCTACTATATCTTTTTAATTCTTCAACTAAAGCACTGACATATACATCTTCTAACGAATTATCTGCAATTGATAAAAAATCACAATAATAACATTTTGATTGACAAAATGGTATGTGAACGTATAATCCTGTATTCATCGTCGCAACTCTTTTCATTTTCTTATTTATAAGTGTAGACATTTTTTTTTAATTATATGCAATTATGTTTAAAAAAATTTTTTCATGGTCATACTACAAAAAAAAACAGAAATGGAATAAAACCGTGAATAAAAATTATTTAGGATTTGTATTTGAATTAGGATTTAACATGGGAATCGCATCATGCCTAGAAGAAAAAATGAAAAACGAAGTTAAAATTCATCTTAAGGATGAATCTTATATACGATCTGCAGTATATTCAACTTATACAAAAGACATCACTGATGTTAACGAACAAAATCTAATAAAGCAAAATATAGACTATCTGTTATTTAAAGGAATACTTTCTGGAAAAAATTTCTTTAAAGAATGGTTAAAAACCAAGGTTCATGATCGAGAATACAAATTGGAATATTTTCAAGCTAATTTTAAAAATGTATTTGGTCAATTCAATCAACAAGACCAAAAAGAGTATTTTATTAATTCTCTAGAAACTCAACTTCAAATAAAGTTAAATGTTACAGAACGAGAATCATTATTTTTTAAAGGACAAGTTTTACGTGCCGATACTATAATTTTAATTTCTGTCAGTCAAAAATACTATTTATGCGTAGTAGATAATGCCATTAGTGTCAGCCATATCCAAGATTATTCAAACTTAGAAAATATAAAAAAAATTTTTCAGCATTCTATTTATTCACAAGTCAGCAAAAGTCAATTTAGTAATCTAGCAATAGATGGTGTAGATATTTCTGATATGAATATTTCTGAATTACTCAATAATTATATGATTGGATTAGCATCAAAAGAGAAACCTTTATTAAAAATGATTCAAGCCGGTAGTTATGCCTATAATTTTATCAAATTATTATTTACTAAAACTACTATACAACATCTCACAAATATATGTATCGTTGGATATACAGATTCAGAAGTTTGTAGTTGTAATTTAACAGATAGTCAAATAGATATTTTAGAAACTTGTTTTAAACATTATTATTATTCAGATAAACAACATAAAACAACTACATTTGAAGATAAAAATAAAGACTTATTTAGTAGAGTTAGATCTAATTTCAAACAATTTTTCAAGTTGGACGAAAATACATTAAATAAACTTGTTAATTTTAAACCGGTATCGTTCACAGAAACATTTGATGATTTTCAAAATACAGCTGCAAAGTATACATTTGAAGAAGACACAGATACCCTGAGAAACATTCATGCAAAACAAATTTCAAAGTATATTGCAAATAAAGATGTTCAACTATTATTTTTAACTGGAAATCCAGGAATTGGAAAAACTACTGCAATTGTAGAATATCTCAAAAAAGAAGAGGGATTTTTATTTTTATACTTAAGTCCTAGAACTCAAGTAAATAATGATATATTAGAAAAGTTTTTAAATAATAATAAATTATACACTGACGATGCTGTATATTTAACAGCAAATAGTCAAGAAGAAAAAAATATTAATGGAGTAAATTTTTTAGCATCTAATCCTGAAAAATATATATCTGTTAAAAGTGATATTACTTTTTTACCTATTGATAATAAGAAAAAAATTTTATATTCGACGACGAAATTCAAGGAGCATAATGATACAATTTTTTCTAAAGCTGCAGAACATAATTTAGGTGTGTTATCCAAACTGACAAAAGCTATTAATTGTGTAATTTCCAATAACTTAAGCAATAAAATTATATCAACAGCTTGTATTCAATCCCTACGAAAATGTTCAAGCGGAAAATCAACAGCAACGCATATCAAAACTATATTCGATACATTTTATAACGAAAATACACGTCAAGTAAAAAATTTTGATAACTTTGCTATAAAATTTCAAAATGTAATTATAATGGTAGATGAAATAACAGGTGATGGTGCCGGAATAGCGTTCTTGGATAATTTAATTAAATTAGTTTATCGACAAATTTATGACGCTATACCGCACAATGAAAAACATAAAGTAAATTTCAAAATACTTGTAGCAGATGCTTCTATTACCAACATAAAAGTCATTGAACAACACTTTAGAAATAGTCTTGGTGATAATAGTAAAATATATTTCAACAAAAATAAACAATCAAACAAAGAATTAGAAATATTTAACTTTCAATTTAGAAATAAATATAATTCTATCTGTATTAACACTAATTCTTATCCTGCTAATAAGTTATCTATAGAATACGATTTATTACTCCAGACTTGTTTTGTCCCAGATGTATCTACTATATCTACCAATATAAATAATAATAATCTCAATGATAAGATAAGTAATGAAGCAATCGATATTATCGCTTCTAAAAGAGCCAAACAAGTTATTATATATATACAAAATTTAAATAGATTAGCACAAATTTCAGAGATAATGAATATTAAGTATTTAAAAAAATTTGGTACACAAATGATTAAAAATACAGACTATATTATTATTAATTCTATTTTATCTGATGCAGAAAAAGCCAATGTACTCAAATATAAAGATCAAGTTAAATTTGTATTAATGACATCTTCAGCTAGTAGAGGTATCTCTTTTCCAAATACCACTCGAATACTAATAGATGTACCTAATTTTAATATTGAACACAATTTAATGGAAATTTTACAATTAATATATAGAGGCAGAGGTGGTAACCTTGATTTTACAACAAAATATTTAAAATTTTTTATCAACGATACGATTTTTTTCAATGATTCTTTGGATAGTACTAGGATTCAAAAATCTTTGATAGGATTATTTACCATGCTAATAATAATCAAAATCGCTATTTTAACACGAATTTATGGCAGTACTAAATTTAAAAATCAAAATATTTCATTAATACCAACCGGTGAAAAAGCAATAGACTCATCTTCAACCAGTCTAATTGAAACATTAAGTTCTTTAATTATACAATTAAAACGAGCTTATCGCAGAGATCTAACCAATAAGAATCTTGAAAATATAATTCATCAATTAACAGAAACTTTTTCTTCTATTAGTATCCATACTCAAGGAGAAATTTTTAATAATACTTCATTAAAGAAAATTCAAAATAATTTTCATACTGTATGGGATAATGGTATGGACAAATTATTAGATTTTAACCCTTTGATAGAACCTATTATTTTAGGAGATTTAATGATTTTTCCACTTAAATGTAGCATAGAGAGTTTTTTGCATTTTAACAATGAAATTATTCGAAAACAATTTATAGACAATAATTTACGTGAACAACTTCTAGAACAGATTCAATATAATGACAATATACCAAATACTATAAAAAAAGACTTAAACACAGCATTAGATACATTAATCCATGTGTATACAAGTAATATATCTAAAAAACTTCAAGATATTACTTGTAATGATTCAATGTTTATAGCTATGCCTATCATAGGTATTTTTACTTTTTCAGAATTTGAAGCTTTTACCGAAAATACACTAACAAATAACAGAAATACATTTAAACAATTATTGTATTCTTATTTAAGATCTCATTATAATATAACTGGTGTATTACCTATATCCAGTAATTACGAGAATGTCCCTTATATACTTTTTAAAAGCAACAACTTACAAGCTATTCGCAACAAAATATATAATGACAGATATATTTTCTGTTCAAGAGAATTAAATTTATTGAATTTACTTTTAATATAATGCACAACAATTCAACATAGCCAAAAAAATAATACTTTTCCATTGTATTTTTTCCAAAATTAGTATAATATATATATGTATTAAAAAAATATTAATAAGGAGGAATACAATGAATAAAAACAAGAAACTAGCCTTTACATTAGCAAAGCTAATTGGATTAGTACAAACTATTGTGTTAATTGTTCTAATTATAGTAGTCTCTGTTCAAGTTTCAAATTCAAGTTCGAGAGAAATTTCATCCAGATTTAATACTACAGCTGAACTTAATGCTACTAAAGTACAAAACATTCTAGATTCTGCATTTAATTTATTAAACGATTTACAACATTATATTATTCGTACATATGAAGACTATAACGAACCTCTTATGATTGAAGGAAAATCAAGTCCTAATAATAATTGGAGTTCTATATTAAACGAATATATTTCTGCTGAAAATTACACTGCTGAAAATTATTTTTTACACACCGCTTGGAGTGCTATTGAATATAATGAAAATTTGAGCGGATTTGGGCTTTACTTTGAACCATATGCATTTGATTCAACTCAGGAAATATATGCATTTGAAGTTTACGGTGAGCAGGCACACAATAATACTGCAATTATAATAGATGAATATTCAGATTATGCAAATAAGGATTTTTATATTATGTCTAAAAATACAGGGAAAACATATATTACTAATCCTAAATTAATAAATAATCAATTAGTTATTACGGTATCACTTCCTATTATGTATCAAAATCAATTTAAAGGTGCTTTAGCTGTTGATATTGATATTCAGGCTTTTTCAAAAACTAAAATTAATAGTTCAACTTATCAAACATTATTTTCTGCTGTCTGTGATAATAACTGGACTATAATTTATGATTCAATGACAAATGATAGCATAGGATTAAATGTACGTGATTACGTATCAGAGGAAGATGTAATAGAATGGACAAATTTAGCTGCACAAAATCGTCCTTTTTCTCTTGTTACAGACTCTCTTAACGATATGGGGTATGAAGACAACGCATCTCAACAAAGATATTTATATCCTGTTCGTGCTGGAGATAATATTTGGTGGGCTCATGTCGAAATTGATCGAGATGAAATGCTCAGTTCTTCAACCAATCTTACTATCACAATTATTGTAATTTCATTTATATCATTGGTAATTTTAATAATGTTCATTATATATTTATTAACTCGATCACTTAAGCCTTTAACTTCACTTCTAGCAGCAGCAGATCAAATGTCTAATGGTAATTTAGACCTCAAACTAAATATACACACTAACGATGAAGTCGGTCAACTTGGAACTGCATTTATTAAAATGAGTAATATATTACAAACAATGATTCAAGACATTCAATTTATACTTTCCGAAATGGCAAAAGGAGATTTTACGGTTACAAAGAAAACTAAAGCAAATTATATTGGTGCATTTGCTCCAATTAAATCTTCATTACTCGAAATAGGTGATGTGCTAAGCAATACCTTATCGAATATATCTTCTGCTGCTCTAGAGGTCAGTAATGGCGCTGAGGAAATTGCCACTGGTGCAACAGAACTTGCTGACGGAACGGTCGAACAAAGTAAAATTATTCAACATTTTAGTACTTCTACCGAAAATATCGCAACCTTAATTAAAGATTCTGTAGTCAACGTACAAGAAACCGCTAAAATTTCTCAAGAAGCAAAATCTAAAGCTGATAAAGGCACTCAAATTATGGAAAACATGTTAATTTCTATGAATACTATTAATCAATCTAGTCACACAATTTCTACTGTACTAAAAACTGTTGAAAGTATTGCTGGACAAACCAATCTTCTTGCATTAAATGCAGCAATAGAAGCAGCGCGCGCAGGAGAAGCTGGAAAAGGGTTTGCTGTTGTTGCAAGCGAAATTAGAGAATTAGCAAATCGTAGTAGTGAAACCGTAAAAGAAATTGATGATATAATTAAAGTGAGTATAAGCGATGTTTCTAAAGGACAAAAAATGGCTAATCAAACTTCTGAGAGTCTACATGATATTGTAGAAACTATTGCACAAACCAGTGCTCTTGCAGTTATTCTATTAGAAGCTGCTGCTCAACAACAAACTAGCATAGAAGAACTTTTAGCAGGAACCAAACAAATTGCTCATCTAATTCAATCAAGCTCTAGTACAGCTGAAGAAAGTGCCGCTGTAAGTGAAGAATTAGCTGCACAAGCTGAGCATTTAACCAGTATGATGCAATTTTTTAAAGTAGATTAATATAACGCAGCCTTAATTTATTCATCCTCATTTACAGTAACTATGGCATATATAAAAAATAATTAGTAGTTTTTCCTAAAAATAGTTGTATATTTTCAGTACTTGTATTAAAATAAAAATACCTTTATGGTAAATTTTATAATTAATGGAGGCAATAAAATGGTTAATGGACTTACCAATATACCACCAGTCAAATTTGAAGGACGAGATAGTAAAAAAGCTCTAAGCTTCAAATATTATAATCCTGACGAAATGATTCAAGGCAAAAAAATGAAAGATTATCTTAAATTTGCAATGAGTTACTGGCACACTTTGTGCGGAGATGGTACAGATCCTTTTGGATCCAGTACAATTGATAGAGATTATAGCGGTCAAACCCCGATGGAAAAAGCAAAAACAAAGGCCGATGTTGCCTTTGCTCTTATGCAAATTCTTGGCATAGAATATTTTTGCTTTCACGACTTGGATATTGCACCTACTGGAAACAGTCTGAAAGAATTGAAAAATAATTTAATAGAAATAACAGACTATATCAAAGGATTAATGGATAAAACCGGTATCAAGTTACTCTGGGGTACTGCTAATTGTTTTAGTCATCCTCGTTATATGAATGGTGCAGGGACTTCACCACAAGCTGATATTTTTGCATGTGCTGCAGCACAAATAAAAAATGCTATAGATGCAACGATCAAACTCGGTGGAACAGGATATGTATTTTGGGGTGGTCGTGAGGGATATGAAACTTTACTAAATACTAATATGGAAATTGAACTTGACAATATGGCAAAGCTAATGCACATGGCCGTTGATTATGCTCGTTCCAAAGGATTTACAGGAGATTTCTATATTGAACCAAAACCAAAAGAACCTACAAAGCATCAATATGATTTCGATGTTGCAACCGTTGTTGGATTTTTAAGAAAATATGGTTTAGATAAAGATTTTAAAATGAATATTGAAGCAAACCATGCAACTCTTGCAGGGCATACATTCCAACATGAGCTTAATGTTGCTAGAGTAAATAATGTATTTGGTTCCATTGATGCCAATCAAGGCGATCTTCTGCTTGGCTGGGATACTGATCAATTCCCTACAAACGTTTATGACACAACACTTTGTATGTTAGAAGTTATTAAAGCAGGCGGATTTACAAATGGTGGATTAAACTTTGATGCAAAAGTTAGGCGAGCATCATATACTATGGAAGATATCATTTTAGCTTATATTTCAGGTATGGACACATTTGCACTCGGTCTAAAAATTGCCAATAAGATTATAGAAGATGGTAGAATTGATGAATTTGTATCCAGAAGATACGCAAGTTATAAAACTGGAATTGGGGCCGACATTATTGCTGGTAGAACAAATCTTGAAGAACTTGAAAAATATGCACTTGAATTGCCTCCTGTTGAACCTCATCCTGGTAAACAAGAATATCTTGAAGCAGTGTTCAATAATGTAATGTTTACGGTTTAATAAATACTATCAAGGTTCAAGTCTTCTTGCACCTTGAATATCAATTCTTTTGGAGGAGTTTTCTATGAACCCAATATTATCTGGATTTTATCCAGATCCATCTATATGCAGAGCAAACGACACATTTTATATGGTAACTAGTACCTTTGAATATTTTCCTAGTGTCCCAATATTTAAAAGTAAAAACTTAATCAATTGGGAACAAATTGGTCACTGCATATCAAATGAAAATTATGTAAAACTTACTAATTCTAAAATTAGTGGTGGAATTTTTGCTCCTACCATTCGATATCACAATGAAATATTTTATATGATAACAACTGATGTTTCTGGAATTGGTAACTTTTTTGTAACTGCGACAAATCCTGCAGGACCTTGGAGTGAACCTATTCGAGTAGATTTTAAAGGCATTGATCCTAGCTTATATTTTGAAGGTGAAGATGTTTATTGTAATACAACCGGAATAGACAAAAATGGTAATCGCGGAATTCAGATGGCTAAAATTGATATCAAAACAGGACAATGTCTTGAAGAAAAACATTTTTTATGGACAGGTACTGGCGGAATATATCCAGAAGGAGCTCATATTTATAAACATGGCAACAAATATTACCTGCTTGTTGCTGAAGGCGGAACATCAATGGGGCATATGGAAACCATTGCTTATGCAGATAATATATATGGTCCTTACGAATCCAATCCTGCAAATCCAATCTTAACTCATAGAAATGTAGAAAGTAATATTCAAGGTACTGGTCATATGGATATAGTTGAAGCTGCTGATGGAAAGTTTTTTGCAGTATTTTTAGCCTTTAGATTAACAGAAAGCTATTTTCATCATCTTGGACGAGAAACATTTGTTGCACCTGTTACATGGAAAAAAAATGAATTTCCTATAATTAATGATAACAAACCTATTACTACCGAAATTGATATATCTCAATTTCCAGCAATACCAACTATTGTAAACAAAAGCTTCATAGATACTTTTTCAACTTCTCAATTAGACTTTAAATATAATTTTTTGCGTAAACCTTCATCTGTAAAGTATGAAATCAACAACGGTTTAATATTATATGGTAATAATATTTCAATAAACGAAATTAGTACTCCAGCATTTATCGGATTTAGACAAACTGAATTTAATGTAGAAATATTTTTTCACATAAAAGCCGAAATGCAGCTTGATGATTTTTGTGGTGTTACAGTATTTTATAATAGCACACGACACTTTGATTTATGCATAAGTAAGAAGTCTATTTGGCTAAAAAAAGTATTTGATGATATTAAAGAAGTTTCCTTTGAAACAAATACAACTGAAACAAATATAGTTTTATATATAAAAGCAGATGAATTTAAATATTATTTTGGATTTGGAGATACTGAACAAACCGCTGCTAATAACATTGTGGCAACAGGACTCACAAGACATGTTTCAACTGAAGTAGCTAAGATTACCTACACTGGAGTATATCTTGGAATGTTTGTTGAAGGCAGTTTAGAAAGTAAAATGACTGTTACAAAAATTAAATATAATGCATAGGAGCGAGATATGGAATATATTTTAGGCGTTGATCTTGGAACAAGCGGAACTAAAACAGTTTTATTTAATAAGGCGGGTATTAAAATTGCATCTAGCACTGTAGAATATGAATTATTTACACCTAAAAATGGCTGGGCAGAACAGAATCCTGATGATTGGTTAAGTGCAACTATTACTACTATTAGAGATGTTATAACAAAATCTGGTGTTGCAGCAACTGATATCAAAGGATTGGGAATTTCTGGTCAAATGCATGGACTTGTAATGGTTGATAAAAATGGTACTGTTATTAGAAATGCCATTCTATGGTGTGATGGTAGAACTGGCAAAGAATGTGCAGAAATAACTACAAAAATCGGAAAAGAACGATTAATTGAAATCTCTGCTAATCCAGCTCTTACAGGTTTCACTGCTGGCAAGGTTGTATGGGTTCAAAAACATGAACCTGACAACTATGCTAAGTGTCATAAAATGATGCTTCCAAAAGATTATATTCGGTTTAAACTTACTGGAAATTATGGAGCTGAAGTTTCTGATGCTTCTGGGACTAATTTATTTGATATTAATACTAAGCAGTGGTCCAAAGAAATTTTAGATAATTTAGATATTGATATAAATTTATTACCAGAAGTGAAAGATTCTGTAGATATTGCGGGTAATATTACAAAAGAAATTGCAAAGCAAACTGGACTTAGTACAAACACCATTGTATGTTATGGAGCAGCAGATAATGCCGCCGCTGCAATAGGAACGGGCGTTGTATCTACAGGCAAAGCTTTTACTACAATAGGAACTAGTGGTGTAATTTTTGTTCATTCAGACAAACCTTTGATTGACAAAAAAGGTAGAATTCATACTTTCTGTTCTGCAGTTCCTAATAAATATACTCTAATGAGCTGTACATTATCTGCTGGAATGTCATTAAAATGGTTTAGAGACAATTTATGTAGTGATGAAATCAATGTTGCTAAGAATCTTGAAAAAGATAGTTATGAACTAATTAATGAAGGGGTTGCTAACATTCCGATCGGTTCTGATAAATTGATATTTTTACCTTACTTGATGGGAGAACGTTCACCTATTCTTGACGAAAAAGCTAGAGGTGTATTTTTTGGATTAAATACCATTCACACTAAATATCATATGTTACGAGCGCTTATGGAAGGTGTTATGTTTTCTCAATGGCAATGTCTAAATGTAATGAGGGAACTAGGAGTTAAAACTAATCTTATGTATGCTTGTGGTGGGGGTGCAAAAAGTCCAATTTGGCGCACAATGATGGCTGATATGTATAATATAGATGTTACCACAGTTAAAAACGAGGAGGGACCAGCGTTGGGTGTTGCAATTCTTGCCGCAGTTGCTTGTAACATGTATGAAAATATAGAAATTGCTTGTGATACTATGGTGAAAATTAAAGAAAAGATTTCTCCTATTACTAATAATCATTTAGATTATATAAAATATTATGAAATTTATACACACCTATATCCAGCGCTGATAGCAAGTTTTGCCAAATTAAATGATATATAAAAATTTATTTTAATTTTGTACACAACTTTAAGGCAGATGATAGTTGTACTTGCCTTAAAGTCTATAATTAACCAAATAATGTTATTTTTTTGACCAGAATCAGTTTCCTATCATAATCTAGTTCCACTAAATCAGTAGGTTTAATACTTTCACTTTTATTTTCAAAATATTCAGCATCTGCATACTGTAACAACAAGTATACAAACTGTGAACAATACATAATATTTGATTTTGGCTTATATGATTGTTTAGAGAATAATCCTAATAAATTATAAGCACTTCCACTTAAATTTATTTCTCGAATCTTATCAATCATTTTTTGCTTTTGTTCTTTACTAACCTCTAATTTATATACATAAATAGAAGAATCTTCCTTTTTTAATAAATATTCTATCATTTCTGCATTTAATCCCGGTGGATTTATATATTCACCTCCATTATAACTTATTAAAGTATTAAGTTTACTATCAAATGCAATAGATACATGATTATAAGTTTTATGCGTTTTAATTGAAATAACTTTACTGGTTGGACTTCCAGTATCAGAAAGAACTATATAAATATGGTTATCTTGTATACTTTCTTCCAATTTTTTTAAATATTTTTCATTAAGAGTCCCTTCATTTATATATGAAAAAAAACTATTTCTTTTAACCTGTTCAATAACTTCTTCAATAACTTCTTTGGTTAAAACTTCTTTAGAATTTTTTAAAAATTCTATTTTATTGGATAAAATTTGATTAAATTCTTCTATCTTATCAAAGGACAAAAAGGACAAATTTGAATTTCGTTCTACATTAATATCAGAAAAAATATAAACTTTATCTAAGTTCAAATCCAATATTTCTTTTAAATAAAACGAAAAACCTAAAAATAAATATGAAATTAGCATGGTCATTTTTCCTACTATAAAATCTGTGCCATTTAAAATAAAAATACAATAGCAAACTTGAAGTGTTATTAGTGTCATATATGCTATAACAGTTAGTAATCTTTTCAGATTACTCTTAGATATGAAAATCATGTATGCTGTCAATAGCAAGTCAATAAATATATAAACTAAGCAAGAAGTTATTGGTCCATTAAATGATAATAAACAAATAGAGATTATTATTAAATTAAGTTTAAAAATTTGCCACTTCAACATGATATCCCCCCTAACTCTATTTTATCATGTTAAGTAATATACTGCAATATAGGCTTATACTATCAAATTATAAAAAATATATATTTATAATATTAGAAATTAACACTAAGATATTTTTTCATATTTATCAAACAGGAGTCAATGTATTTTAAATTGAATACACAAAAAATGTAATAAAATATACAAAAATTTAACAATAAATTTATTGACAAATCTAATTTTATAGTATATAATCAAGACAATTCTGTGCTAGCTGGGGAGGTAGCGGTGCCCTGTACTTGCAACCCGCTAGAGCAAGAGTGATGCTTTGTCTGCGGCAGTTGTTTGTTTGGTCTGCCCCTGAAAAGTGGTGTTGAGAGTTCAGTCTTACGCAATAAGTGCTTATGAACCGTGTCAGGTCTTGACGGAAGCAGCACTAAGTAAGTTTATTTATGTGCCGTAAGGGTGCTGGATTTGAGCTAACTGTCAGGGTAACGCTTGTGAATTGCTGTCAAAGCAAAGTGCACAGAATTATACATAACATGTCTTGGGCATGTTTTTTTTTGCTTAAATATCTAAAAAGGTTATAAAAATGGCCATTTTGGAAAAATTAAATAATAGCACATAAAGTATAATAGAAGAAGGTGAAATTTTGAAAGGTATAGTAGAAAAAATTTTTGGTACTCACTCTCAAAGAGAGTTAAAACGAATAGAACCTATTTTACAAAAAATTGAATCATATGATGAAGAAATGCAAGCATTAAGTGACGATGAATTAAAAGCTAAAACTGAAGAATTCAAAGAACGAATACAAAATGGTGAATCACTAGACCATTTGATGCCAGAAGCATATGCTGTCTGTCGTGAAGCAAGCGTTCGTGCATTGGGCATGAAACATTATCCAGTGCAGCTCATTGGTGGAATTATTTTACACTATGGACGTATTGCCGAAATGAGAACTGGTGAAGGAAAAACTTTAGTTGCAACATTACCAGCATATCTTAATGCTCTTAGCGGAAAAGGAGTGCATGTTGTTACGGTAAACGATTATCTAGCAAGTCGTGATGCGGCTGAAATGGGTGTATTATATAATTATCTTGGTTTGAGTGTAGGATGTATTTTAAGTAATATGGATAACAACAAACGCCGTGAAGCTTATGGTTGTGATATAACTTATGGTACAAATAATGAATATGGTTTTGATTATTTAAGAGACAACATGGTTTTATATGCAAAAGACATGGTTCAACGTGAATTAAACTATGCTCTTATAGATGAAGTGGATTCTGTTTTAGTCGATGAAGCTAGAACTCCATTAATTATTTCTGGTCAAGGTGCAAAATCCACTCATCTTTATAAAGCTGCAGATATTTTTGTGCGTAGATTAAAAAAAGGACAATTGCTTAGCGATGAATCTACTATGGCGACATTAATGCGCGAAGAAATCGAAGAAGAGGGAGATTATATCGTAGATGAAAAACAACGATCCGTAACTCTAACTTTAGAAGGTGTAAAAAAAGCTGAACAATATTTTGGTATCGAAAATTTAGCTGATCCCAATAATATGGAAATTCAACATCACATCACTATAGCGCTAAAAGCTCACAATTTGATGCATCTTGAAAAAGATTATATTGTGAATGAAAAAGAAGAAATTGTAATTGTAGATGATCATACCGGTCGATTAATGGATGGTCGAAGATATTCAGACGGGCTTCATCAAGCAATAGAAGCAAAAGAAAATGTAGAAGTAAAAAAAGAAAGTAAAACATTGGCAACAATAACTTTCCAAAACTTTTTTAATCGATATTCTAAAAAATCTGGAATGACTGGTACAGCTTTAACAGAAGAAAGTGAATTTAGAGAAATTTATGGCATGGATGTTATTGTTATTCCTACCAATAAACCTATTCTTAGAATTGATCATCCAGATGTTGTATATACAACAGAAGCTGGAAAATACAAGTCTATTATAGAAGATGTTAAAGAGTCCGTTATCAAAGGTCAACCTGTATTAGTAGGTACTGTAACTATCGATATTTCAGAACATTTGAGTAAATTATTAACTAAAGAAGGTATAAAACATCAAGTTTTAAATGCCAAATATCATCAACAAGAAGCTGAAATTGTTGCTCAAGCTGGCAAAAAAAATTCTGTCACAATTGCAACTAACATGGCTGGACGTGGTACTGATATAAAATTAGAAGAAGGTGTCCCTGAGCTTGGCGGTCTTAAGATTATTGGTACAGAACGACATGAATCTCGACGTATTGATAATCAATTAAGAGGACGTTCTGGTCGTCAAGGTGACCCCGGAGAATCGCGCTTTTATTTAGCATTAGAAGATAATTTAATGCGTTTATTTATGCCTGAAAGTACCCTTAAAATGTTTAATTCTCTCGGTATTCCAGATGATGAACCTATTACACATGGTATTATGACTAAAGCCATTGAGCGTGCTCAAACAAAAGTAGAATCAAATAACTATGGTATTCGTAAACATCTCTTGGAATATGATCGAATTATGAATGAGCAAAGAGAATTAATTTATGGGGAGCGTTATAAAGTTTTAACCCAAGACAATATCCGTGAAAACATTATGAACATGACTCGTGACGTAATTGATCAAGCAGTAGAGAATGCAACTGCTGGATTAGAGTATCCGGAAGACTGGGATTTGGCAAAACTTATGGAATATCTCAATGCTATTATTCCTTATGATAATTTAACATTCACTTCTGAAGAACAAAAAGATTTATCTGAGAAAAAATTAAAAGATTTGTTATTTGAAAAAGCGGAAGAAATTTATAAATTTAAAGAGGAAAATATCGGTGAACAAATGCGCGAAAATGAACGTGTTATGTTACTGCGAGTTATTGATCAAAAATGGATGGATCACCTTGATAATATCGAACAAGTGCGTCAAGGAATAAATTTACATGCCTATGGTCAACGTAATCCATTAGTAGAATATAAATATATAAGCTTTGATATGTTTGAGGAAATGACTGACAATATTAAGCAAGATACTGTTAAAGCTGTCTTCCACATCCCAATGCAAACTAATAGAGAAATTAAAAGAGAGTCTGTTTTTAAAAATGTCATTACCAATATACAAGATAATAGTACTCCAAAAACTCCAGCTAAAGCGGAAAAAATAAATAGAAATGATACCTGTCCTTGTGGCAGTGGCAAAAAATACAAAAATTGTTGTGGACAATAGTTTTTAAATAAAAATCATAGACATTAAAAGTATAGTATGGCGTATAAATGAGGTTATTATGGATAAAATTATAGGAAGTAATATGATTTTTTACGACGAAGTTGAATCTACAAATCAAATTGCAAAAGAATTAATAAAAACTAGCAATATTCAAAGCGGAGCCATTATTATAGCAGATACACAAACTTCAGGCAAAGGAAGACTCGGTCGTAGTTGGTCCTCACCAAAAGGTGAGGGAATCTTTATGAGCATAGTCGTATGTCCAACTTTAGCGATAAATCAAATTCCAAAATTAACATTAATATCTGGATTGGCTATGTGTCATACACTTAAAAATATATGTGGTAGTAACGACACTCGTATAAAATGGCCAAATGATATATTAATTAATGAAAAAAAAGTTTGTGGAATATTGTGTGAATTGGTCGGAAATAATACTGGAAAAAATTTCATTATTATTGGAATTGGCGTAAATGTAAATCAAACTACTTTTCCATCTACGCTTCCTTATGCCACATCTTTACGTTTAGAATATAAAGTCGAGTTTTCTAGACAAAGAATAATAGATGAATTTGCAAAAATATTTGATGAAATGTATAAAACATATCTGATTGAAAAAAATCTTTCTCCTTTTATCAAAGACTATGCTAATTTATGTATAAATACAGGAAAAAAAGTATATGTAAATACAGAAAATACAACTGAGATAGTTACTGTTGAAAAAATTAATGAAGAAGGATTTTTAGAAGTGATTGATATGTATGGGAATAAACATGAAATTCAAAGTGGAGAAGTTTCAGTACGAGGTATTTATGGTTATGTATAATTAAGTTTAAAATGCTGAATCAGTAATATATTCAGCATTTTTTATGTATCTATTTTTTAAAAATTTCTATATTGTCTGCACTTTCGCCCCAATATAAAGTACGACCTTCTAATTCATAATACATATCCACAGATATGTCACCTACTATGTATAGCATTTTAGTTGGAGATAAAATTTCATAATATGCATATTTTGGATTAGTACCTACCCTAACATTACCGTTTTTTTCAAATTTTATATTTTCATTGGTACTAGTAGAAGTCCATTCGCCTAACAACTGTGGATTAAAATATTTATATGCAAAATTAATTGTTATACCAAGCGTCAATAATATAGCGATTAAACATCCTCCAACTAATATGTATATTTTTTGATTTTTTAGATTGATTTTCATTTGTAAGTTCCTCCTAAATACATTAAAAAATATTTTAAAGGTATTATACTATAAAAAATATGATTTTTCAATAGGTATTTTATAAAGGAGCCATAACAAAAATGGCTCTACTGGCATTCGATTTGACTATTTCTCCTTTATCCACGTGAGGCTGTATAAAAAAAAGTGCTAGTGTTAGTATAACTGCTAAACATTTTTTCATTTGTTATCCTCCTTGTGTTTAAACATATGCCTATAATTAGTCTAACCTTTTTTTTGTTTTTTATTGTAGTAATCTTTTGACAATTATTTTATAATGGTATTTGACAACTTTAAAGAATACCTTTAAAGTATATATAACTACAGCATTCAGTTAAATTTTGAACTTGAAAACTATATTTTATATAAATTTATCTGCATATGTGGTATAATAAGGTATATTATTAATATTTTGAGAAAGGATTAATACTTTATGAACAATAACGAATCAAACGCTTTAAGAAATGCTTTTGCAGTTGGAGATAATTTCTTAAATACATTGCCTGAGAAAATGCTAATAAACATAATCGCCAATTTATCTGACGACTCTATATTTGTACTTGATGTTCATACGTCTCTTATACAATATTATGGAAACTATTTTAATACTGAGCTTGGATCAAATAAAAGGTCTATACCTCTTGGATATGAGGCTAAAGAAGGTTTAGTTCATGAGGATGATACAGAATTATATTTAAAGCTTATTAGAAATATGCAAAAGGGGCGCTATGAAGAATTAGATATCCGATATTTAATTCCAAACGGAACCTATGAATACTATACTTCTTCTTATCAACCCATATATGATAAAAATGGAGATTTAAACTTTGTAATTGGAAAGACTATAAATATAAATAAAGAAAAAATGTCTAGTGATGAATTTCGACTAGATCTTTTAACTGGCTGCTTTAATAAAGTCAGTGCCGAGCAAATGATTGCATCAAAATTAACAGAAAAGAAAGAATTAAAACATGCTCTTTTTATACTAGATATAGATAATTTTAAGGTCATTAATGATTCCTTTGGGCATTTATTTGGTGATGATGTTTTAAAAGAAGTTGCAAAGGATTTGAAAAAATTATTTAGAAGCAATGATGTCATTGCAAGAATAGGAGGAGATGAATTTGTTATTTTCTTAGAAAATGTTCCAAATGTTGATTTACTTGTTGCACGTAGTACAAAAATTATTGATGCGCTTAATAAGCATTATTCAAATGGAGACAACGTTTATGAAATTTCAGCTAGTATTGGTGTCGCTCAATACCCTGAAGCTGGAACCACATACCGACAAATCTTAAAATCTGCTAATGATGCATTATCTCTTGCAAAAAATAATGGTAAAAAACGTTTTGTATTTTCCACTGACCCAATTGCTCATACAAAAGTCATGTCTCCTCTTAGATTTGAGACTAATGACATTATTGCTGGATTATATTTTGATCATGACTTAATTTCCTCTGTTTTCAATATTTTATACGAAACAGGTTGTGAATTATCTAGTATTAATTCAGCACTTCGATTGATAGCACAAAAATATAATGCTGATAGATGTTATATTTTAGAAACATTTGATGAAGGTGAAACATACCATGCAACTTACGAGTGGTGTAGAAAAAATGTTGTTCGAAAACTTAGCTCACATTCACATGTTGATGTTTCAGTATTAGAGGATTTATTTCTTGCTTCTCATAATGGTATGATTTATTCAAAAGATTTTTATGCAACATTTAGAAACTATGGTGATTTTGAAAAAAGCACTTACCAAGGTACACACTCTTTTTTACACTCTCAAATAAAAAAAGAAACTTACGTGAAATTTATACTTGGTATAGATGACTGCTCATTGCCTAGAGTTTGGACAGCCAAAGAAGTAAATACTCTACAATATATGTCTAAAATAATCTCTCTAATGATTGAATCATCAACCCTTGTATCTGAACTTAATCACTTAAATTATTATGATCCATTAACGCATGTAAAAAATCGTAATAGCTATCGTGATACTATGCAAGATATTAATAAGTTTGATATTACATCTTTAGGTGTTGTATATATCGACATTAAAGGACTAAGTTCAATTAATTATGCACGAGGTACAACCTTTGGAGACGAAATTTTAGTTAGAGTAGCAAATCTTTTAGAGACTATCTTCGGTAATAATGTTTATCGCGTAGGAGGAGATGAATTTGTTGTTATAGTTCAAAATGTCAGTGAAGATGTTTTTGAAAACAAGGTACAACTCCTTGATGGAAAAGGTCGTGAAGAAAAGGACTATAAATTATCCATAGGATATACCTGGAATAGACATATTGAAACACATGATGAACAAATCAATTCTCTTTCCCATAATAAATATAGCCTAATTTTAACTAAGGGGCTAGAGTCCGAAATAGCAGAAGGCAAATTTGTTGTTTTCTTGCAACCTCAAATTGACATGCAAACCGATGATGTTACTAGTGCAGAAGCATTAATTAGGCGAAAATACGCAGATGGTCGTATCCAGCCTCCTATTATGTTTATCCCATTCTATGAAAAAGAAGGTATTATTTCTAGAATTGACCTTTTTGTACTAGATACTGTCTGCAAAGCTATAAATGAATGGAAAGAAATTCGACCTGACAAAGAATATAAAGTCTCTGTAAACTGTTCTCGTTCCACTATTACGGAAGATGATATCGTAGATAGATTTGCTCAGGTTTGCCAAAAAAATGGCGTTTCACCTTCTTTAATTGTTATTGAAATAACTGAAACTATTAATTCTACAAATAACCTTAGGTTATCAGAAATTATTTCTAATTTTATAGAAGCTGGATTCTTAGTTTCTCTCGACGATTTTGGAAGCGGATATTCAAATCTTTCTACTTTTGTAAAATCTCGTTTCGACGAATTAAAAATTGATATGCAACTAACAAACAATCTACACCGTGATGAAAAGTCTAAAGTCTTGACCGAAGTCGCTCTTAATCTATGCGAAAGACTTGATGGCTTAACTTCTGTTGCAGAAGGAATAGAAACCAAAGAACAATATGATATTTTAAAACAAATGAATTGTGTAAAAGGTCAAGGATATTATTTCGACAAACCAATGCCTATAAATGAATTTACAGATAAGTATGTGCGTTTATCTTAATCTATTGAATAAACAAATTGATTTTTTAGCTCTTTCTCTTTTTTAGAGGAGGAGCTTTTTTGGAACAAGCAGTCAAATAATACATTGACAACGATATTATATTTCATTATAATAGTAATCAATATACTAACTAATATAATGTTATTACTATATACTTAAAATTTAAGGAGGCGATTTTTTGAATACACAAAACATTTTAAATATTATGAATATTCAACTTAACGAAGTTTCAGAGCAAGAAAGTCTAAGTAATACTATTTTATTATTACTCGTGACCCGCGAAGCAGATGAAACAATAATTTCTAAATTAACTATAGCAAATGAATCAGATATACCCATTTTATTAAAAGAAATATTTCATTCAGTTGCAATGAATGAATTTTTACGTTTACCTATACAATATTTAAGCAAAACTAATTTAAATAATGAGACAATAAAAAAAATTTTTACCGATATAAATCATTGGAAATTAAATAAAACTCAATATACTGAGGCAATCAATTATGTTTTTACAATTATAGAACGTACATTGCCTATATACAGTACACCTTCATACATTAATGAATTATTAATTAAATTACTGGAGCCTATAGGCGGAACTTTTTATTCAGGTACTTTAGGTATTGCATCTACTATGATTATGGCATATCAATACGCTGCTTATCTTGGAAATACTTTAGAAATTTACGGTCAAGAAATTAATTTACAAATCTACGCGCTTGCAGTTATTAGATTATACGTCAATGGAATCTCATCACATCATATATTAGCATCTGATATGCTTACTTCTCCTATAATTAACAATTTTGACTATATTGCAATACACCCTCCTGCTAACATTGAATGGAAAGATAAGCAATCTCAAATTATCGACAGACCAGATTTATATAGTTTTGGATTTCCTCAAGTTACTACTTCTGATTGGCTTTTTTTATCACTAGCATTAAAATTACTAAATAAAACCGGTAAAGCAGTAGTACTTACCCCTGTGGGTTCTTTATTTAGAACCGGAATGGAAGAAAAGCTTAGAACTAGAGTTATTTATTGTGATTATATAGAAGCAATTATAGAACTTCCAGAAAGAATCGTTACAAATTCATCTACTAATTTCGCTATAATAATATTTAACAAGAATAAATCTATCAAATTAAAAAATTCGATTCAATTCATTGATGCTACACAATTATATGAATCTCAAAAACGTGCTAAAAGAGCTTTAAGTATAGATAATATAAATGAAATAGTAAATATTTATAAATCTCAAACAGATATTGTTAACCTTAGCACAATTGTTTCTTTAACTAATCTTCGGTCTTCCAATATTTTGCCTAGTAAATATGTAACCAAAACTTCGTTTTTAAGTAATATTTATGGTGAAATTAAATTATCTATGCCCAATATAGTTTCAAACAAGACTTTAGATGATGTAGGAATTTTTTTCAGAGGCATAAATATTTTACGTAGTTATCTCCAAAATCCAAATGGTGATTTTCGAGTTATTAACCTTGCTAATGTAGAAGACGGAGAAATTAATATGGCAACTTTAACAACATATGAAGTAGATAATCGTGCTAGATTAGATATGTACCGTGTTCAAGAAGGTAATTTGATTATTTCAAATAGAGGGACCTTAAAGATATGTATAGTTCCAAAACATAAAGGCAATTTATTAATTTCCCAAAATTTTATAGGTCTTAGATTGCATAAAGGATATAATCCAGAATATATTAAACAATTTTTACAAAGTCCTTTAGGAGAATATCTTATTAATACAAAAAGAGCAGGTAGCGCATCCCAAATAATTAATATCCGAGATTTAAAAGAAATTCCATTTATTGAACCATTAACTCAAAATCAAACCGAAATTATAGACTCATATAATACTAAACAACAACAAATAGTCACTAAAATTGAAAAATTAGAATTAGAATTATTAACTATGAGAAATAAATTATATGACCAAATGGGAATTTCAAAATTTTTTCAACTATAAATATTTTTTTTCCTTATTACACAAAGGTCGGAAAATTTTTAATATACACTTTCTTCGCGTACTATTTCTACCGCACGTCTTAATTTATCTAAATTTCCATGTATATTATAAATATCTCTAAATATAAATTCTGCTTTACAATTATTTTTTCGTATAATATCCATAGAAATTTTTATATATTTTCTGAATGCTTCTTCATCAAAAGATTTTTCAGCTCCCAAAAAACAGGGGGGAATTTGCTTAGAATATATAATTCCTCTTTGAGAGAGTCTTGGTGCAATAAATTGTTCATCACATAACGCAGAAACAGAAACTTTACGTAAGTTTTTTATTTGATCTATATTATTTTCCCAAAAATTACTAATAGGTTCACGACAGCCATAGTATATCATTCCAAACTCTTCAGCAACACGTTTGGTTTCTGGCAATATAAACTCCTTAAATACTTTTGATGATACCTCAAAAAATTCTTGAGCATTTATATGACCCCATGTATCACTACTTTTTACAATTCCATTAAATCCCTGCTGCGGGAGTTCATGACTAAAACAATAACTACCACCTATATAATTATTTTTATTATTCAAACATATACAACGTTCATGTTCTTGAAACCTCAGTAACCTGATAGTATCATTTGCTAAAAATGTCATTAAATTTTTAAATTCTTCAGGTTCTCTTGTGATTGAATAAAACATATTATCTCGACCTAATAACTCCAATGCTTGTTGTGTTAAACTACAATTCCAATGATTAGTTGTATTTACTGGAACTACATCTAAAATATCTCCTAAAATATTTTGAATTTTATGCTTCTTAACTTTCAGAGCTTGTTGTTTATATGTATAGTTACTAAATGAAAGTTTTTGAAAATCTTGTTTCAAAGATCCCAAATGAGGTTTGATATAAAAATTTTGACCATCAAATGAACATATTTTATGACTATCTAATCCATATCTTAATCCCTCTATTTCAAATTTTAGAGGATAATAGTTAGGAACTATTTTATCATCACCAAACAGATTATATGGAATAATATTCCTTAAAAGTTCCTCTTCTATTTCTCTCGTTAAAATATTTTCACAGAATAAATCAGGTGAAATATCTTTCCAAAAAGTTAACTCTTCCATTACAATCATTGGTATATCTCCTTTTAATTCATTATGTGCATACCAACGGTCTGTTTTTTCTGCCATGATAGGCAAATTAGCTAGTTCCCGCTGTTCTTTTGCCAGCATACGTAAATACTCACGTTCCCGTTTATTAACCATATAATCCCTCCATTTATAACACACTTTATTACAATACAGTTATATGTTAAATATAATTTTACATATATAATGATTTATAAATTTATATTTCAATAAATTTATTTTTTATATAAATATTATATAATACATATTATTTTTCTGCAACAAAAAAGACCTAGTTATATAGGTCTTTTCATTCCATTCTTATCGTAACATTAAAACTACTTCTATCTCCTCGATATCTAGCAATAGAATATTCTATAGGAACACCTTCTTTATTTTTACCTACTGTATAAAAAAGTTGTATAGGCTTCCCTTTTTTTATATCTAATAATTTCATGTCTTGCTCATTTGCTTCAGTTACTTCAATTCTTCTAGTTACTTGTACAACTCTAGTGTCCAAATTTAATGATAAAAGATCATATAAACTTTCTTTTTCCATCTTGTACTTAATCAAAAATGAGCATCTCTCAAATGGTAAATATGTGATAATAGTAACTATAGGTTCTCCATCTACCATACGTCTACGATGCATATATAATATATCTGCTCCATTTGCTAAATTCAAAACTTGTGCAATATACGATGTAGCTTTAATTTTTTTAAATCCCAGAATTTCAGTTGTTGGAATTTTGCCAAGTCTTTGCATCTCACTATTGAAGCTTTCTATTTGTTGTACAAAAACATGATGCAGTTTCTGTTTTGCAACAATAGTCCCTTTTCCTTTTTGACGTGTCAAATAACCCTCTCTGACCAAATCAAGCACTGCTTGCCGTACAGTAGTACGACTTATATTATACATGTTACTCAATTCGAGTTCAGTGGGAATCATTGTACCAACAGGATAAAAGTTTGATTCTATATCGCTCAGTAGAATTTGTTTTAATTGATAAAACATAGGAATAGGTGCTAATTTGTCAATGGTTTTGGTTTGTTTATCCAAAAAAATATCTCCCTTCTACTAGATAGTAAATGTAATATTATCTTATATTTCATCGAAAATCAAGATAACAACGTAGATAGCCAAAATCTTTATACATCTATGTTAAAAATATTTCATAAAAAACATCTATATGTATTCTAATAAATATTAAAAAAATCAAAAAAAATTTATAAAAAGCTATTGACATAACACAAAAATGCTGGTATCATAATGTTGTAACATTGATACATAAAATTTGTATAGGAGGTAACTAATGACAGGAATAATTTTTAATATACAGCGTTTTAGTACTAGTGATGGACCCGGAATCAGAACTACAATTTTTTTTAAGGGCTGTAACTTAAGATGTCAATGGTGCCACAATCCTGAATCTTATATTCCAACAATACAATTAATGTGGAATAGCGAGCAATGCGTCTCTTGTGACGCATGTACTATAAACTGTCCTAGCAGTATACCACACAACAATCGCATAAACAACCAAAAATGTCAAAATTGTGGAAAATGTGTCGATGCTTGTTTATATAGGGCATTAACAATATCAGGTGAAGAAAAATCTTCTGATGAATTAGTTGCCTTAGTAAAAAAAGATATGATATATTATAAAAATTCTGGCGGAGGACTCACTCTATCTGGAGGAGAAGTTTTACTGCAATCTGATTTTGCTGCAGACATTTTTAAAAAAACTAAAGAGCTTAATATACATAACTCACTTGATACGGCTCTTAATGTACCTTTTCATAATATAAAAAAAGTTTTGCCATATACTGATTTAGTTTTGCTCGATTTAAAATTAATGAATTCTCATAAACATCATAAATATACAGCCGTTAAAAATGAACTAATACTAGATAATTCACGACGTCTTTTCGACACTGGGATTGAAGTCCATATACGTGTTCCAGTAATTAAAAATATAAATGATAGTATAGAAAATATGCATACTTTACTAGATTTTATCGAAGGATATGATAATGTCACGAAAGTCGAATTGCTACCTTATCATGATATGGGCATCAACAAATCCAATATGATCGGCATAGAAAGCACAACATTTGAGCCACCCCTACAAAATTGCCTAAATGAGCTAAAAATGCTAATTAAAACAAGGAGGTCATAGTTAATGGACTCAATTTTAGAAAAAAAGATAGAAGCTTTATTTGGACGTTCTGTAAAAGAAACTTTTATGGAACGAATACAATATACGTTTGAAACCGAATTTATGTTTGCAAATGACAGCTTTGCAGTTAAATATGGAAAAACTTTATATCATATTTTAGATAATATTTCGGTTGTTCTAGAAGATGATATGAAAATCGTTGGTTGTGTTAAAGTACGTATACCCAAAGATTCCGAAGTCGAGGAAATCTTAAAAGTATATCATCGCTGGTGGGATATGTCTGTTGAAGATCGATTTAAAAAGGTCGCTTTCTATTATACAAATGGATGGTTAAAATGTCGCCCATATTGGTTTGCTAGCTTTGGTCATCTTGGCATAGATTATGAGGACCTAGTGTTCAATGGATATGATTCTATCATAAAACGTGCACAAACTAGATTAACTAAAAGTTGCAATGAAAAGCAACAAGAGTTTTTAAACGGCATAATTATTTCTATTCAAGCATTGAGCAATTTTTATGAGCGTTATGCTACTGCAGCTGTGGCTGCGGGCAAAATTGATCTTGCCGATGATCTAAAAACTATAGCGCATCAACCTGCCAAAACATTCAAACAAGCATTACAGCATATTTGGTTAAACACATTAGTGCTACAAAAAGTTTCAGGATGCGGAGTTTTAAATTTTAGTAGATTAGATAAATATCTACAACCGTTATATGATCAAGATATCAAGGCTGGCATTTTAACTCGCGAAGAAGCCTTAAACTTAGTTGAAGAATTCTATTTTAGAAACAACGAAATGATGGCTCAAACTGATCATATGTCTGAAGAAACTGCCGGCACCAAGGATACTCTTGAATTAGCATTCGATGACCCTAACTATTTAACACTTGGAGGAATAAATGCAGATGGGACTTCCGCAGTATGTGAACTTTCTTATATAATGCTAGAAGCTGCAAATGAAATGCGTCTTCGAAATCCATTTATTGTTGTACGATACCATGAAGGAATTGCTGAAGACTTTTGGAAATTGTGTGCTAAAGCCATGCGAAACAATGCGACAGTCGTAGTATATAATGACGAAACTATGATCCCAGCATTAAAATATCACAATATTTCTGCACCTGAAGTGTATGATTATGGATTTTGGGGATGCAACGATCCCAATATTGCTGCCTATGAAGGCGGACTTCGACAACTGTGGATGAATATGGCTAAACCTTTAGAGCTTGCTTTGCATCAAGGTGATTATCCATTAGAGCCTAAAAAAGAAGAAGATGTAGCCAAAGAATGTGCGTGGAGCATCGAAGACCGCATGATGGGAATAATGATAGGTCCATATTATGGAATTAAAACCAAGCCTGCTAACGAAATCAACTCTATGGAAGAATTTCTAAAAATCTTTGAAATACAATTCGATCATCTCATTTCAGAATTTCGAAAAGGTTTCGAAGCAGATTTTATTATTGAACAACACGAAACTATTGGCAAGATGCGCATTGAAGATTGCTTCTTAAAAGGAACCATTGAAAATGCAGTCACTTGGACAGAAGGCGGAACCAAATATCATAAAATTGTAGCGCAAGGCTGCGGTCTTGCAACTGTTATTAATGCATTATATATAATTGAAAAAGTAGTCTTCGATGAAAAGCTTTTAACATTAGAAGAACTTGCAACAATGATGCGTAATAACTACGAGGGCAATGAACATTGGCGTTTAAAATTTAAGAACAAATATCCAAAATTTGGTAACGATATTGATGAAGTTGATAAATATGCTCAAATTATAACTGATATATTCATGCGTATAATAGCAAAACACAATGGCCCTGAATATCTATATCAATTTTGGCCCACATATTCAACCGATAGAGCATTTACAATTATGGGTGAACATGTCGGAGCAACTCCAGATGGACGTCTAGCTCGAGAGCCTATTAGTGAAAATCAATCGCCTGCTGATGGAAGCGATCTTGAAGGTGTAACTGCTATGTTAAATTCTCTTAGCAAAGTACCTTTCAACCGCATCACAGGCGGACCATTAAACTTAAGGCTTCATCCAACAGTTGCCGCAGGAGATAAAGGTATTGATACTGTCGCCGCATTATTAAAAACTTATATGCAAAAAGGAGGAATGCAGCTTCAACTCAATGTCATCGATGCGGAAACCTTAAAACTTGCACAGGAAAATCCAGATAAATACCGCAGTTTATGTGTTCGAGTAACAGGGTATAGTGCATTTTTTGTTGAAATGGGTAAAAAAGCTCAAGATGAATTAATTCATCGTACGCAACATCAAATTTAATTTGTAGGAGGCAATTTTAATATGAAAAGTTTTATAGTAGAAAAAGACGGTAAAATGAGAATTGGTGAAGTTTCAAATCCAGTTATATCTTCCACTCAGGCATTAGTAAAAACTATTGCTTGTGGAATGTGTGGTACAGATATTAAATTGATTCACCGAACATTTAAGGGTTTTCCAGAAGATGTTTATCCTATAACTTTAGGACACGAAGGCGTTGGTGAAGTTATAGAAGTTGGCACAGACGTCAAAGGCTATAAAATTGGAGATAAAGTTCTTTTGCCATTTGCAACATCAGAAGGATACGGATCTGGTTGGGGAGCTCTCAGTGAATATGCAGTGGTCGATGATGTCAAAGCATTTCCCAAAGGTGAGGAGCCAGTATGGGGATTCGCACAAACTGTTCTTCCTGACGACATTGATCCCGTTGATGCTGTCATGCTTGTAACATTTAGGGAAGTGCTAAGTAGTATTAGATATTTTGACATCAAAGCTGCAAATTCAATTGTTGTGTTTGGGTGCGGACCTGTCGGATCAACATTTATCAAATTTTTATCACTTACAGGTGTAAAAAATATTATTGCAGTAGATATCTTTGACGACAAATTAGAAATCGCTAAATCCATCGGGGCTACACATACTATTAACAGTAAAGATCAAGATTTAGCTGCCGCTGTTCGTGCTATTTATCCAGATGGAGTAGATTTCGTATTAGATGCAGTAGGTCTTCCATTTATTGTAAATCAAGCAATGGCATTAATTAATGACCGCGGAGCTGTGCTTTGCTATGGAGTTCCTGAAAAAGAAGAAATTACCATTGATTTTAGTAAAGCTTCTTACAATTTTAGAGTTATATATCAACAAATGCCTAGAAAAGACGAAGAAGGTGCCGCAACCGATCAAGTTCTCGAGTGGGTTAGAAATGGGCAGCTAGTAATTAAAGATTTTATCTCTGATTATTTTAAATTTGAAGACAGCGTTGAAGCATATGAAAAATTATTAGCACGTAAAATCCTAAAAAAAGGCATTATAACTTACAATTAAAAGGAGATCATTATGTATTTAATAGCTCATGATATTGGAACTTCTGGTAATAAAGCAACTCTTTTTTCTGTAGACGGAAAACTCATTACTAGTGTAACTCATGCCTATAATACTCATTATTTTAACGAAACTTGGGTTGAACAAGATGCTAATGATTGGTGGAATGCCGTTTGTATCACCACTCGCTCCTTAATTGCAGATGCACAAATTGACCCAACTGAGATTGCTGCAGTCAGCTTTAGTGGCCAAATGATGGGCGCCTTATGCGTTGATAAATCTGGTAATCCGTTACGACCATCCATTATATGGGCGGATCAACGTGCAACAGCTCAATCAGATCAAATCGCAAAACAAATTACACAGCGAGATTTTTATCATATAGTTGGTCATAGAAATACACCATCATATGGACTACAAAAGTTGATGTGGATTCGTGATAATGAACCAGATATTTATGCAAAAACTTATAAAGTATTAAATGCTAAAGACTTTATAGTTCTCAAACTAACTAATCAATTTTACACTGAACCTTCTGATGCAAACAGTATGGCTTGTTTTGACTTAAACACCTGGGAATGGTCAGATAAAATTCTTGCTGCTGCAAAAATAAGTAAAGATAAATTTCCAGAAATTAAGCCATCCACTTTTGTTGCAGGAGGTGTAACCAAAGATGCTGCCATTGTAACGGGGCTTGCCGAAGGCACAAAGGTTGTCATGGGTGGTGGCGATGGAGTTGTAGCCAATATTGGTTGTGGATCAATTGCACCCGGCAAAACTTACTGCTGTCTTGGAACATCAGCTTGGATTACCACAACCACTCAAAAACCTGTTTTCGACCCCAAAATGAGAACTGTAACTTGGGCGCATATTGTACCTGGTTTGTACGCTCCAAATGGAACCATGCAGTATGCTGGCGGCTCATACAGTTGGCTCAAAAATACTATTTGCACACTGGAATCTCATCAAGCTGAACACAATAATTCGTCACCATTTATATATATGAATGAACAAATTGAACAAAGCTCGATAGGTTCGAACGGGGTAATGTTTTTGCCATATATGTTAGGCGAAAGAGCTCCCAGATGGGATATGGCTTCTAGAGGTTCTTGGCTAGGATTAAAGCCCGAAAATACCAGAGGAGATATGCTTCGTAGTGTACTGGAAGGTGTTACATTTAACTTATCCATTTGTCTAGATATACTAAGAACACAAGTTGAAATTAACGAAGTTCTGGTAATTGGTGGCGGTGCAAAAGGTAAAGTGTGGCGTCAGATAATGGCCGATATCTTTGATGCTGAGATTAAAGTACCAAAGCTTTTAGAAGAAGCCGGTTCCATGGGTGCAGCAGTTATAGCTGGTATCGGTGCGGGACTATATGATGATTTTAATGCAATTGACAAATTTATCCAGCTAACTGATTCTGAAATGCCAAACCCAACTGCAGTTCAAGCTTATAAAGTTTATCAAGAAAATTTTGAAATTTACTATAACGCTTTAAAACCCGCTTATGAATTAATATCCAAAAATAATAATGTGAAGGAGTTTTAAATTATGTCGCAAACTACAAATAAAACACGTGCTTTTGGTTCCCCTAGTCGTTATGTTCAAGGCAGAAATGAACTTGATTTATTAAAAGAATACACTGATGCTTATGGCAATCGCGTACTAATTTTAATTGATACTTTCTTCTATGCTAACTATTCAAAGAAATTTGAAGAAATGTATGCAAATGGAACTTCTACAGTTAAAACTTATGAATATAAGGGTGAAATCACAGCCGATAAAATTGCAGCTATCGTAAATGAAGCTAAAGCATTTAATCCAAATGTAGTTGTTGGTATGGGTGGTGGAAAAACTATGGATTCCGCAAAAGCTGTTGCAGATGATTTTAAAGCGGCAACAATCATTGTTCCAACCACTGCATCCACTGATGCTCCCGCAATTGGCCTTTCTGTAATGTATAACGAACAAGGAGTACACATAGGGGCAAGGCATTATGTTAAAAACCCAGATTTAGTATTATTAGATACAGATATTATAGCCAAAGCACCGATTAGATTTTTAGTTGCAGGCATGGGAGATGGGCTTGCCACATTTATCGAAGCTCGTGCAAACTTTCAATCTGCTTCTCCAAACTATGTTGGCAAAGGCTATAGTGCCACAGTTGCAGTACGTGCAATCGCTCAGGCATGTCATGAAACAATTTTAAACAAAGGCATCAGTGCCAAACTTGCTGCAGAAGCAGGATTATGTACCCAAGATTTTGAAGATGTTGTCGAGGCAAATACATTGCTATCTGGTTTAGGAGTTCAAAATTCCAGTTGTGCAGGTGCTCATTCCATTGCAGAAGGAATTACCATCTTACCTGAATGCGCTAAACTTCTTCATGGTGAAGTTGTAGCCTTTGGAATTTTGGTTCAACTAGTTATTGAAGGTCGTTGCAAAGATGAAATTAAGGAAATGTATGATTTCTTCAATGCAGTAGGTCTTCCATCAACATTTGAAATGCTAGGAATTTCAGACGCAACATCTGCAGATATAATGAAGGTTGCACAAGAATCCTTAAAATCGTATTGGGACACCGAACCTTTTGCTATAACCGCCCAAATGGTTTATGATGCGATTATGATGGCTAATATTTTGGGCAAAGAGTTTCAAAAATAGATTGTTTTATATCTCATAATTAGTAAACACAAATAGAAAACGTTTACATTTAAAAAAATGATTATGTCATCTTTGTAAATTATGAGGGGGGGAAATAAAATGTTTGATTGGTTTTTAGCAGGTTTTAATGCCTTTATTGATCTTGGCGCTGCGGTTATGATGCCTATCATATTCTTTATATTAGGCCTTATAGTCAAAGTTAAACCATCAACAGCATTAAAATCCGGACTTCTTATGGGGGTTGGCTTTGAAGGAATTGGCGTAATGGTTGGTTTAATGTTGGATGGTTTGAGTCCAGCAGCAAATGCAATTGTCGACCGTTTAGGATTAAATCTAACAGTAGTAGATGTTGGTTGGCCAGTAGCTGCACAAATAGGCTGGGGAACCGCCATAGTTCCATTTGCAGTAATCGGAGCTATTGTAATTAACATTATATTTTTGGCATTTAAATGGACTCGTGTTGTCAATATAGATTTATATAACTTTAATCACTTTATGATTATAGGCGCTATTATTTACGCAGGCACTGGAAATTTACTTGCAGGTATAGTATGTTGTCTTGTAGTTTCAACATTAGCTCTGATTTTAGGAGATAAGGTTGCAGATAAAATAGTTGAAGATACCGGCGTCGAAAATGTTACTTATGTAAATGCTTTTGCCGGAATGCAAGTTCCCGTTGCAATGGCCGTTAATAAAATAATTGAAAAAATTCCCAAAGTTCGCGATATAAACATGAGTTCTGCAGCTATTAATAAAAGATTTGGAATCGTCGGAGAACCGATTGCATTAGGATTAATAATGGGTGTCATTCTAGGTATTGGTGCAGGATTTGACATAAACACTATCCTTCAGCTTTCTATTAAGATATCTGCTGCGATGGTATTGCTACCTAAAATGGTAGGTATTTTAGTAGAAGGATTAGAGCCCATCAAAGAGGCCATGAAAGAAATGCTCAAGAAGAAAATGCCTGATAGAGATATTTTTTTAGCACTCGATGTTGGCATGATGATTACTGACGAAACTTTAGCAGTTGGTATTTTATTGATTCCAGTAGCATTATTACTTGCTGTTATTCTTCCGGGAAATAAAGTATTGCCACTTGTAGATTTGTCCTCATTATTCTGGTTTGTAGTAATGATTAAACCCTTCTGTAAGGGAAATATGTTTAGAATGTTTATTACCGGTTGCGTAATCCTGGTAATTTCATTATATGTTGCAGGAGATATCGCACCTATGTATACTTTAGCAGCGGAAATGGCTGGAACTCATATGCCAGAAGGTGCATCAGCTGTAACAAATTTGATCACAGGTGCAACATCTATAGTTGCCTGGATAGTCACTAAAATTGGTTTATTATTTTAATTTGTATATTGAAAGGAGCCTAAAATTATGATGAATCCAAGAGAGAATATGTTAAGAGCAATTAAAAACGATAGACCTGAATATGTTCCAAATGCACTTGAACATCTTATTGAAGTTAAATGTCCTACCTGTGAAAGACCCATTAAAGCTGGTTTTGATATTTGGGGCGTTGAATGGGCTTATGATCCACACGCAGAAGGTGGCACGTATGTCGCACATGGTTCTAAAATTATTCATAATATTGACAATTGGCGTGCAGAACTCAAAATTCCTGATTTAGATAAAGATGTCGATTGGAGCTATATTACCCAAAATTGGGGTGAATTTCCGCTCGATGTTGCTTCTATCGACTACGAAAACAATGTTGTAATGGGCCTTGTAGAAATGGGTGTATTCGAAAGATTGTATTTACTGTTTGGAATGGAAGAAGCTTTAATGAACTTTATTACTCACCCAGAAGAAATGGCAAAAATTGCAGAAGTTATAGCCGATTACAAAATCAAGGTTATACAGAGATTTGCTAAAGAAATCAAACTAGATATGATTTGGTATGGCGATGACTGGGGTACGCAAAATAATTTATTTATGCCTCCAGAGACTTGGAGACAATGCATTAAGCCTGCTACTAAACGTATTTATGATGCTATTCATGACTTAGGTTTAATTGTAAACCAACATTCTTGTGGCAACATTGCAAAAATCTTCGACGATATGGTAGACATGGGCGCAGATGTATGGAATATGTGCCAACCTTGTAACGATCTAGGTAAACTTAAGCAGCAATTAGGTGATAGAAAGTTCTGCTTCTCTGGTGGGCTCGATAGTCAATTTGTGCTTAATAAGCCTGGTGCAACTCCAGATGATGTGAGGGCAGAAGTTCGATTGCGTATGAAACAATTAAAGGGTACTAATGGCGGATATATTGCAGGTCCTAGTCACGAAGTTCCATATGCCAAAGAAATGCTTGACGCTATGTTTGATGAGCTTGACAAAACTAAATTTTATGATTATACAAAATAAAACAGAAATAGGAGTAATAAAATGAAATTAACAATCCAAGAACTAGCCAAAATGATTGATCATACAATATTAGCTGCATATGCGACAGATGATATGTTAAAAGAACACTGTGAAATTGCTAAGCAATATAACTTTAAAACAGTTGCTATTAACAATGCCCCTGTGTCTCTTTGCAAAAAATTTTTAGAAGGTACAGATGTGCTTTGCGATGCTGCAGTAAGTTTTCCTCTTGGTCAATGTACAATCGAGACCAAAGTATTTGAAACAATTGATATTATCGAAAAAGGTGCTGGCGAAGTCGATTACGTGGTAAATATAGGAAAAATCAAGTCAGGAGATTGGGCCTATATAGAAGATGAAATGCAAAGAATTGTTACAGAATGTAATAAAAGAAATGTTACCAGCAAAGTTATATTCGAAACTTGCTATTTAACCGATGATGAAAAAAGAAAACTTTGTGAAGTCGCGCTTAAAGTTAAACCTACTTTTATTAAAACCTCTACCGGCTTTGGTACAGGAGGTGCAACAATAGAAGATATCAAGCTTATGAAAGAATGTGTTGGAGATAACCTTAAAATTAAGGCATCTGGTGGAGTTCGTACTACCGAGCAAGCACTTGCTATGATTGAAGCTGGTGCAAGCAGAATTGGAACTAGCAATGGTGTTGCTATCGTGGATGGATATAAAGACATGCAATAATTATTTACGACGCTATGTATTTTATTCTTAGGAGTAAAATACATAGTTATTGCTACTTAATTCGAAAGGGGTAAATACATTGATATGCTTAAAAATGCTAGATATTACAAAGGAATATCCTGGAGTTAAAGCGTTAAAAGGTGTGCAATTTAAATTGCGTAAAGGTAGTGTGCATGCATTGATGGGCGAAAATGGCGCTGGAAAATCCACTCTTATGAAAATTTTATGTGGTGTAGAAACTCCTACAGAAGGTAAAATCATTTTAGATGGAAAAGAAGTTGTGATCACTGATGTTAAAACGGGAATAGATCTTGGTATTTCCATGATACATCAAGAATTATCTCCTGTATTAGAAATGACTGTTGCAGAAAATATTTTCCTAGGTCGAGAAATCACCAAAGGATTTCCAAAACGAGTTGATCATAAAACAATGAACCAGCATGCAAAAACATTATTAAAAACACAGGTTGGGATAGATCTTGACCCTACTCGCAAAATGAAACAATTGAGTGTTGCCCAAATGCAAATGGTTGAGATCGTTAAAGCTATTTCTCAGCAAGCAAATATTATTATCATGGATGAGCCAACATCATCAATTACCGAATTAGAAGTAAAAAAACTATTTGCATTAATTCGTAAACTAACTGCCGAGGGCAGATCTATTATCTACATATCACATAAAATGGAAGAAATTTTTCAAATATCAGACGAAATCACTGTCTTTAGAGATGGAGAATACATTGGTACAGATTTAAGCGCTAATTTAAATGATGCTAAATTAATTAAGATGATGGTTGGTCGTGAATTAAATGAAATTTATCCCAAAGAAGAAATCCCTCTCACAGACGTTATATTGCAAACAAAAAATTTATCTAAAGCAGGTAAATTTCAAGACATTTCATTTTCACTAAAACGAGGTGAAATTTTAGGATTTGCAGGACTTGTCGGTGCAGGTAGAACAGAGTTAGCAGAAGCTATATTTGGATTTTGTCCTGCAGATAGTGGAGAAATTTTGATTAACGATAATCTAACTATCATTAATAGTCCAGCAGATGCGATCAAACACAAAATAGCATTTATTTCTGAAGATCGAAAACAAATCGGTCTAAATTTAATTGCTTCTATCAAAGACAATATAACATTGGCAAATTTAGAAAAATACTGTGCTGCAAGTATTGTCATCAACAAGCGATTGGAACGTCAGATAACCAAAGAATATTCCAAAAAACTTAACATTAAAATGACTTCTATTGATATGGCAGTGAGCAAATTAAGCGGAGGTAATCAGCAAAAGGTTATTTTAGCAAAATGGATTTCCTGTAACCCAGATATAATTATCTTAGATGAGCCCACTCGTGGAATTGATATTGGTGCAAAAGCAGAAATTTATAAAATTATGGTTGAGCTTGCCAAAGAAGGTAAGGCTATTATTATGATTACCTCTGAATTACCAGAAGCAATAGGAATGAGTGATAGAATCATTGTTTTGGCTAATGGAAAAGCAACAGGCGTATTTAATCGAGATGAGTTTGACCAAGAAAAAATATTGATGTGTGCATCCGGGTTGCGAAAGGAGGAAATTTAATGTTAAAAGTTGCTTTTTCTAAAAATCATAAAATTTTTCTGGAAAAATACGGAATTTTAATTGCATTTTTAGCTTTATTTATCGTTATGGCTGCTATGCGTCCTCATACTTTTTTAACTATTAATAATCAATTAAATATCGTTAGACAAGTATCTATTAACGGAATTATGGCAATTGGTATGACGTTTGTAATTATCACAGGAGGGATTGATCTAAGTGTAGGCTCAATGCTTGCTTATGCATCGATTGTCGCCTGCAGATTTGCACATCCTGGAGAATATCCGATTATAGTTCCTATAGTAATTGCATTGGTAATTGGTTCATTTTTGGGCAGTATCAATGGCATAATTATCGCGA
Source organism: Candidatus Epulonipiscium viviparus (assembly GCF_030708075.1). Taxonomy (GTDB): domain Bacteria; phylum Bacillota; class Clostridia; order Lachnospirales; family Cellulosilyticaceae; genus Epulonipiscioides; species Epulonipiscioides viviparus. The sequence continues at coordinate 319,008 of NZ_CP117982.1, forward strand.
AAGGCAAAGTTGCCCCCTTTATCGCAACACTTGGAATGATGACTGTGGCAAGAGGATTAACCCAACTTTTCAATGGAGGCAGACCCATAAATAATTTATCTGATACATTTAATTTTATTGGTGGGGGAAGTGTTGGAGGCATTCCACTTCCAGTAATTATATTTGTATGCGTTATTGCATTAGGATGGTTTCTGTTACATCACACTCGCTTTGGCAGATATGTATATGCCATTGGAGGTAACGAAACTACAGCCAAAGTTTCCGGAATTAACGTTAATAAAATTTATATTCTTGTATATACATTGATGGGACTATTATCAGCCTTATCAGGCATTGTACTATCAGCAAGAGTTGAAACTGCAACTGTTATTGCGGGAACAGGATATGAACTCGATGCCATTGCAGCAGTAATTATTGGGGGTACCAGTGCAGCTGGGGGCAAAGGTACAATATTTGGTACAATAATTGGAGTTTTAATTATGGGAGTTCTTAGTAATGGACTCGATTTAATAGGAGTTTCATCTTATTATCAACAAATTATTAAAGGTATTATCATAGTAGGTGCTGTTTTATTAGATAAGAAAAAGTAAATATTATGTATGAGAGGAGACCTGTATGTTAAATAAATTTTTTAAAATAGCAATATTATCAGGAACTTTAATTTGCTTAGCAACTGGATGTGCAGCTGGAGCAGATGACGGCACATTAACAATTGGATACATGAGTACAAATTTATCAAATGAATATCAAGTCACAATGTTAGATGGTGCTGAAGCAAAAGCAGCAGAACTTAACATCAAATTAATTACTCAAGATGGGCAAGGAGATGCTGCAAAACAGCTTAGTCAAATGGAGCAACTAATTTCACAACAAGTAGACGCCATAGTTATGGCCCCTTATGATAAAGATGCCTGCGCACCAGCTGTAACTAAAGCAAAAGAATCTGGAATACCACTTGTTATAGTTGATTCTACAGTTAATAATATTGAAGAGGCAGTTGCATTCGTTGGTGCAGATGAAACTGTTGTGGGAAATTTGGCAATGTCGACATTAGCCGAAGCAATTGGAAAATCTGGAGATATTATGATGATTCGCGGTCCTATTGGAAACTCCGCAGAAATGGGAAGAAGTACTGGAGCTTTAGCGGCATTGGATAAATATCCAAATGTAAACTTAGCAATTGATGAACCTGCTGATTGGGATAGAGAAAAAGCAATGAAACTTATGGAAAATAAACTTCATGGAGACTTTGATATTGTTGGCGTCTTAGCTCAAAATGATGAAATGGCAATAGGTGCACAAAAAGCCATTGAAGCAGTTGGAAAGCAAAACGAAATTAAGGTTATTGGCATAGATGCTATCCCTGATGCATTAACAGCAGTTGAGGAAGGCAAATTAATTGCAACAATCTACTCAAGCCCAGAGCTAAAAGCTGAAATAGCCTTAGAGGTTGCTGTTGCCGCAGCAAATGGTGAATCTGTTGAGAGCGAATACTTCGCTGAATTTGTGCTTATTAACAAAGATAATGTAGCTAATTACAAATAACATTTAATTGAAGGAGTGAAACAATGTCAACAGAAAGTAATTCACCTGTATCAATGAAAGAGTATGTGGGATATTTTTGTTATGGATTTGGACAATGCTTTAACTATGGATTGGTAGGAACATTTATTTTATTTTTTTATACTGATATTTTAGGAATTTCAGCAGCGGCAGCGAGCATAATCTTCTTAATTGCACGTGTATGGGACGCTGCAAATGATCCAATTTGTGCTGGTATTATGGATATGCGTACAACTAAAGAAGGTAAATTTAAAGGCTATTTAAAAATAGTACCCATATTTGTTGCAGTATCTACTGCTATATGTTTTGTTGCACCAGATATTTCCATCCAAGGAAAAGTCCTCTATGCTGGTATTACATACATTCTTTGGGGAACTGTATACACAGTTTCAGATATTCCATTTTGGTCTGCATCAACTGTGATTTCCGGAAGCACTCGCGAAAAAGCTAACCTTGCATGTTCAGCTAATATCGGAGTAGCAGGTGGAATCGGTATGTCCAGTATTTTGATCCCCTTATTTTTGCAAGTATTCGAAAGCCAATCTAATCCATATATATTTGCAGTTGGAATTTTTGCAGCTATTGGATTTATATTTATGATGTATGGATACACTACAATCAAAGAACGCGTAGTCCATCATTCAAACGAAAAAGTTACAGCTAAAGATGTTATCAATGTTTTAAAAATTAACAAGCCTTTATTTATTATTCTAGCAGTATTTATATTTAAATTTTGCTATGATGTAGTTCAAAGTATTATCATTTACTTCTTTACTTATAACCTCGGTGCACCTACAATGATGACAGCTTTTGGCATTATTGGTACAGTTAGTGCGTTAGGAATAGTTGTATTGCCCTTACTTACCAAGAAATTTCGCAAAAAAGATATTTTTATAGGAGTTTGCGCATTAGATATTATTTTGAGGGCTGCCTGGTTTTTCATTGGGTATGAGAATATAACTATTGTTATGATAATTTTATCCGTTACAGCATTTTTAAATGCCTTAACAATTCCTTGTGTATCAATGATGCTACAAGAGACTATTGAATATGGCGAAGTTAAAACTGGCAATCGTTGCGAAGCAATTGCATTTAGTGGGCAAACATTTACTGGTAAATTAGCCGTTGCATTTGCAGGGGCAGGTACAGGACTTCTTTTAACCATTATTGGATATAATCCTGGAGGCACCCAAACAGCTTCAACACTTTCTGGTATTTTCATGGCAATTTGCATTGTTCCTGCAATTGGTTCATTATGCAGACTATTGCTTTTGCTTAAGTATGATTATACTGAAGATAAACACGAAGCGGATGTTGAATATCTTAAAAGCATCGGTAAAGCTTATTAAATTTTTTAAGGATATAGGGTGCATTTGTGCTCTATATTTTTTATGCCGTTGACAGTGTCATCTAGCGTATAGTATTATAAATATGCAATTAATATTGATAATAAGGAGAGAATTATGGCAAATATAATTATATCACCATCAAAATATGTCCAAGGTAAAAATGAAATGGCACAACTAGGTTCATATGTAAAAGATTATGGCAAAAAATCATTAATTTTGATTAGTGAATCGGGCATAAAACGCTTTATGGCTGTTATAGAAAAAACGCTCCTAGACCAAGATATTACTCCTATATTTGAAACATTTAAGGGAGAATCTAGCAAAAACGAAATCAATAGACTTCAAGAACTTTTCGATAAAAACAATTGCGATAATGTCATTGGTGTTGGTGGCGGAAAAATTCTGGATACCGCAAAAGCAGTAGCATACTATAAAAAATGTCCAATAATCATTCTTCCTACCGTCGCTTCTACTGATGCTCCATGTAGCGCGCTTACTGTTATATACTCTGACCAAGGTGTTTTTGAAGAGTATCTATTTTTGCCACAAAATCCAAATTTAGTTTTAGTTGATACTCAAGTAATTACTGATGCTCCAGCAAGACTTTTAATTTCGGGAATGGGAGATGCGTTAGCCACATACTTTGAGGCAAGGGCCTGCAAAATTTCTGGTGCTACATCTTGTGCCGGAGGCGAATCCACTCTTGCAGCTCAAGGTATTGGCAAATTATGTTATGAAACATTAATAAATTATGGTTATAAAGCCAAAATTGCTATTGAACAAAAAATTTGTACTAAAGCAGTTGAAAACATTATAGAAGCAAATACTCTTCTTTCGGGAATTGGATTTGAAAGTGGCGGACTTGCTGCAGCACATGCAATTCACAACGGCTTTACCGTAATGGAGGAATGCCACAATATGTATCATGGTGAAAAAGTTGCTTTTGGTACAATAGTACAATTGGTATTAGAAGATGCTCCAGAACTTTCTGATGTAATCAATTTCTGTAAATCTGTCGGTCTTCCTACTACATTAAAGCAATTAGGCATCAAAAAAATTAATCCTAACAAAATCAAACAAGTTGCGCAAGCAGCAACGGCTTCAACAGAAACTATACACAACTTGCCATTTAAAGTAACTGCCGACGATGTGTATGGTGCAATTTTAATTACAGATGCATTAGGTCAATAATCCGCCAATCTCCCTTAATTGAAAAAGGGAGAAACATATTATTATTGATATTCTTTTTGTTCAACTTTGATTTCCGCTTGAGATTTTATCTCTAATTCAGCTACATTGGTCGCCTGAATGTCTATAGCAATACTATTACAAACCGGAAAACTAAATCCCTCTTCTTCTGATTGCAATACTCCTGCATATTTTTTTCGTCTCAGCATATAAAACACCTCCATATAATAATTATATTACCCAAATTGTTAATATTTAATCCGTTGTAAAATTTCCAGTTATTATCTCCTTGAAAAATTTTGTTAACTATAGTATAAAAAAGATATTACAATTCATCTATTTTACGTTATGAAAGGGTCAATTAAATGGCAAAAGTTATATTAGGTATCGATAGACTTGCAGAATTTATGTATTTATTTGACAATAAGCGAGTTGGGCTCATTACAAATCCAACAGGAATAAATAGTGATTTTATATCCACAATTGATTTATTTGCACAATATACAAATTTAACAGCATTATACTCTCCAGAACATGGTGTTCGCGGAAATATTCAAGCGGGTCAAAAAGTTGAATCTTATATTGATGCTAAAACTGGTACCAAAGTATGGACTTTATATGGCAAAAATAAAAAACCAACTCAGGATATGCTTATAGATGTTGATATATTAGTTTATGATATTCAAGATGTTGGATCACGACTTTATACCTACTTGTATACATTAGCTTATTGTATGCAAGCATGCAAAGAATGGGGCAAAGAAATAATAGTATTTGACAGACCTAACCCCGTAGGCGGTTCTGCAGTGGAAGGAAATTTAGTTCACAAAGAATTTAGATCATTTATCGGACTATATCCTATTCCTTATAGATATGGACTTACAATTGGCGAAATAGCTCTGTATTTTAATTCAGAATTTAATATTAATACCCAATTAACCGTAGTAAAAATGAAAAATTGGACACGCGATATGTACTATGATAACACCGGATTAAATTGGATTATGCCCTCCCCCAATATGCCTACTCTCAATACTGCTCTATTATATAATGCCACCTGCATATTTGAAGGAACTAATATTTCTGAGGGACGTGGCACTACCATTCCATTTGAACTCGTTGGAGCCCCTTGGCTCAATGCAGAAGAACTAGCCATTGCTTTAAATGAAAAATCGTTACCAGGTATATATTTTAGACCTATATATTTTACACCTACCTTTTCCAAGTATGAAAACCAATTATGTCAAGGGGTACAGCTTCATATTATCAATCGTGATGAAATTCAACCTATAAAAATTGCATTATATTTATTAAAAGAAATTCGTCAGCGCAATTCAGATAAATTTAAATTTGCTGCACCATATACAGCAACTGGAAAACCAATGATTGATTATAACACAGGGACCGATACAGTGCGCACATCAGATTTTAATCCCGAAGCATTATATATCAAATGGGAATCTGAAAATAAACAATATAAAAAAGATAAATCTAAATATCATCTATACTAATATACACCTATCTTAGAAGGGACAGATATTATGACATTAAAGCAAAAAGTTGGGCAATTATTTATAGTAGGTTTTGATGATACAAAAATAAATTCGCATATCGAAAATTTGATTAAGGATTTTAATGTAGGAAATGTAATTTTATTTGAACGCAATTGCAAAACTCCAGAACAAATCTTAAAGCTCATCCAAAATTTACAAAAATTAGCTATAAAATATAATGGAGTTCCCATGTTTATTGGAATTGATCAAGAAAATGGAATGGTTACACGCATAGGAGAGGGGGTATGTACTTTTCCTGGCAATATGGCACAAGCCAATGGAGCAACCGAAGAAGAAATCTATCAAGTTGCAAAGTATACTGGAGAAATGTTAGAAGCACTTGGAATTAATTATAATTTGGCACCTAGCTTAGATATCAATAATAATCCGAATAATCCAATAATAGGCATTAGAAGTTTTGGTGAAAATCCAGAAACAGTCACTAATATGGGACTAGCCTGTATAAAAGGATTTCAAGACGCAGGTATAATTTCAACAGCAAAACATTTTCCAGGTCATGGCGATACTGCCATCGATTCTCATTTAACTTTGCCTTGTATTCCACATAGCAAAGAACGACTAGAAAAAGTGGAATTATATCCATTTAAAGCTGCAATCGATGCTGGAGTTAAAAGTATTATGACTGCTCATATAATTTTTCCAGCTTATGAACCGGTATATCCTGCCACACTTTCACCACTGGTATTAACTAATTTGCTACGACAAGATTTAGGATTCCATAATTTAATTATCACAGATTGTATGGAAATGAAAGCCATCAGTGACACATATACTACTCAACAAGCTAGTGTTATGGCAATAGCGGCTGGCGCAGATATAGTGTGTATAAGTCATACAGAAAAATTACAAAGAGAAGCTCTCGAAGAAACCTTAATACAAGCCGAACAAAATATGAAACTACAAGCTAAAATCGATACTGCGGCTGATCGTATTTTGTCAATCAAGAAAGTTCTGAATGTTGACGAATATCTAAAACGTAATATCGCAGACATTGCCAACAAGCTTAACCCACCTGCTGCTATAAAATTGGCAAAAAAAATTAGCAAAAATGCCATAAAAGTAATCGAACAGGGAATCTCATTACCTATAGATCCAGGAAAATTACTAATAATTGCACCTGATTCCAGAGGATTAACCGGAGTAGATGGTCTATGGTATATTCCAAACTTTGCTTCATATGCTGCTGAACACGTGATAGCAGATTCAATCAAGCTAGAATCCGATCTTTCCATAAAGTCAATAAATGAGATTATTCAAAAGAGTCAAATTTATGATACTATAATCCTGTGTTTATATAACGCACAGTTTATGCATTCTCAAATAGAGCTTGCCAATAAACTCCTTGCCGAGCACAATCAAGTAATTTGCATTGCCATGCGTAATCCATATGATATTAATTTACTAAAAAATCCACAAACAACGGTGCAAGTATTTGAATATACACCATTATCTATGGATAGTTTACTTAAAATATTATTTAAAGTTTTTGTGGCTTAAACTTTGTTGTCAAATTGTATAAACTTTCAGAGTTTGCGGCAAGCTCTTCACTAATTGCTGCGCTTTCTTGACTTGTCGAAACATTCGTATTTACGACATCCATTATATCTGCCATACTTTTATTCATATCATCAACAGTTACCACTTGAGTAGTAGCTATTTGATACAACTCTTTAATTAAATTTGTAATTTGATTTGAGCTATCCGAAATTTTTACAAATGCTTTTTCGGTAGTATGTGCAAGTGATTCACTTTCTTTGATATTATTAACTGTATTTTCAATCAAACCAGTCGTATCTTTTGCGGCTTGAGTCGATTTCTGAGCTAAACTTCGAACCTCTTCAGCTACAACAGAGAACCCTTTGCCGGCTTCACCAGCTCTAGCCGCTTCAATTGCTGCATTTAAAGCAAGAATATTGGTCTGAAATGCAATGTCATCAATAGTTTTAATAATTTCTTGAATATCTTTTGAATCCACAGAAATTTTATTAATTGCATTAAGCATTCCTGCCATTTTATTAGAACTATCTTTAATAATCAGGCTAGATTCTTCGCCTAATATACGAGCATTAGTAGCATACTCAGACGAAGACTTAATTTGATCAGATATCTCATTAAGTGAATTAGACAAATCTGAAATACTAAGATTTTGGTCTTCAGCTCCTTTAGCAAGCGCTTGGGCACCTTGCGAAATATCTTCCGCTCCCTGACTTAAATGCTCACTAGAAGTGGTAATGTTAATTAACAATTTACTAATTTCTTCTCTAAATAATTCAATAGAAACTATTATTTCTTCAAAATCTCCAAGAAACACGATTTCTGTACTATGAGTAAAATCTCCTTTTGCAAAATCAGCCAATAAATCACTTAAAGAATTAACATATTTTGACAATTCTTTCATTGAAAAATTAAACATATCATTCATTTTTTGAATTTCGATAAATCTAGTTTTAAGGTTTACTCTACCTTTCAAGTTTCCTGTTGAAAGCTCTTCTAGCCCTATTTCCATTTTAATGATATTTACAAGAATATCAGTTCTAATCCATCTAAAATAAATATATAGCATACCGGAAATTATAGTTAACGATATAATAATTGTTATTAAACTAGTCATTTCTATAACATCATATTCTTCTTCGGATTCCAATATTCTGTGTTCCGATTCCGCTATTAATATATCTATTTCTTGAATTAACTTTTCCATATTTGGTTTTATGTTTATTAAATACTCATTTATAGCTTCGTCAATACCAATGTTTAAAGCGTCCATCACTTTGTATGCATTATTATGAATGGCATCATGATATTCTTCAATAGCGTTGGTCAAATTAATAATGTCTGCATTATTTCTATTTTCAGGACTATACATATATGTACCTAAATCACACGTTTCGGAATCTAAACTTCCTTCAAAAGGTTCTCCGTTCAAAATCGCACTTAAAAGATCTGTTGACCATTCATAATGTACAATTTCAGCTTTATGTAATTGATCGATAATATTATTTTCCACAGACAATGTTTCTTTTGAAAGAGACATACGATTAAATGAAAAAAGAATTACAATCAATAAAACTATATTTAAGCTAAACACCAAGATACTCATACCATAAATCAATTTTTTTAATTCTATTGACTTCACTTATATCACTCCTTATAAAATATTTTTTACCATGACATTATAATCCATTTTTAGCAAATTGTAAACAGCCAAAATGTGTCATATTTTATTTTTAGTTACTGTTTTTTTCTTATTTTTGATTTTAAAAATCATTCTTAATATATTTATTAAGCACAGCCATATTATATTCTTTAAATATTTAAATAAAATAACTTCCCTCAAGATATTTATAATATCAAAAGGAAAGCTACTGATTTTAATAATCTAAAATAATTTCACGAATCTCACCATTAGGAACTATTTCACCCAGTTCATCAGATCCTGACATATACTCCACTTTAGATGGACTAATAGCTCTAATAAATATAAATCCTTTATGATCAATATCCACCTCTTCTATTCTTAGAACAGCTTTTTTTGCCTTACTAATATTGAGAGTTTTACCTTTAAAAGCTGGGTAAATTGTATAGTATATTTCTGTTTCAAATGAAGTTGCCGGAATATACTTAATCCATTGACCATAAGGTGTATGAGGCGTAATTAATACTTGCAATTGGTTATTTGCATCACAATCTCCCACATAATATTGAAATTGGATGTGTCCATCTTCAGAAAGACTATAATCATTAACTAAAATTTTTCCTCCTTGACGTCCTTTTAAAACTCCAAAGGCAACACCCATAGCACCCATAGTTGCAAAATAGTTATTTTCTGTAATCGCAATACGTCTCTCTTTCATTTTATCTAAACTATTATTTGTACCAATATATGGGAATATTTCATACATGTTCTCGTTTAAAATTATTTTTTGAGGAGATACAGTTTCCTTTGTCGATGCCTTTTCTTCGGGCTCAATATTTATTTCTACAACAGATACCTCCGATTCAATTACTTCTTCTGTTTCTTCTGTTTCTTCTGTTTCTTCTGTTTCAGCTAATTTTGCAGCTTCCTCTGCAGCTAACTTGGCTTCCAGCTCTAATCTTTCTCTTTCTAACCTAGCTTCTTCACTAGCTATTTTGGCCTCTTCTCTAAGTTGTTCCATTTTCTTGTTATAAGTATCTAAAAGCTCTATATTCCATTCTATCACTGAATCTTTAGAAATTTTTTTACATAAATGCTCTACCATTAAGGACTTTGAAGAATTTCCAGCTAAAAATATATTAACTTTTTCTGGATAAACATTAAATTTATTACACGTATTTTTGATAAATTCAAAAAAATCTTTTAGTCCAGCATCAATACGCTCTTCTAAAATACCTAATAATTCACGTTTTTTTATTTTAAACTTAATTTTACGTTTAAAACCTTCCCTATCAAATAACATGACTTTCATCTTGGTGTTAATACGCGTCATATTTTCCCAAAGAGGTCTTAAAGCATCAATCATTATAACAGTATTCCGCTTTGCTTCTTCCGAGCTACTAATAAATGCGTCTTCACCTATAAATCTCTTGCCATCCTTAGGTCTGGTAAATTGAACACGCTTTTTTAACAGTGTTTTTTGATTTTGAACAAGTAATTCATAAGCCATTGCTTCTAATAAAATTTCACCACCTAAATATTTATTTCCTCTAGCTCCTAATTCATCCAACATATATGTATATCTTTTATCTTCTTCCGAAGGTTTATATGATCCAAATGCAAAATCTGTAGTGTACGCACCTATATCGAACACTCCATAAAATACAGATTCTTGAATATTAGGTTGAAAATTATATCCAGAAAGTGCAGTTAAAGCATATGCTGTCGCTTCATCAATTCCCAATTCTACACTAAATTTTTGCATCACTTCTTCATTTTCTAATATTGATACTGGTAAAGATTTTTTAATTCCGTTGGTAAAAGATTCTAATATTTTATCTACAACGTCTTTATTAAATGACTTCGTACATGCTAAAATATATTTAAGATGAATACCATTATTCATATTATTAATTAGTGAACCTAAATAATATGCATATACTTCTACTGGATTAAATTCATTTTCTGAAATTTCTAAAAATGGTGGTAAATCATATGTCTTTTTTACTTTATCTTTAATACGTAAATGTCCACTATTTCTACCCGCCCATGGTTTTATATCATACATAAAATTTGAAAATATCTGACTTGAAGCTCTCCAATATTCTGCTAATACAGTATGAGATGCTGCAACATCTGCCCACTTTGTAAGTGGTCTACCTATTAATGAGTTATAATCTTGCAAAAAATTTTCTAAATTTTTGAAATGTAAAATTGCTGGAATTTGAAAATCATTTCTATTAATTGGTTTTTGCAAATCTCTAGCACCTATTCGCAATGGTGAAATTAAAGAATTATCATCTAGCATTGCAACAGTAACATTTTTTGAACCAAAATTTATTCCTATGTAGCCTTCCTTAATATCTAAAACAGGGTCACGATAAAATGTTCCAGTGCATTCTCTAAAAGGTATATTTGTATTTTCCCAATGACCTCTATTAGGATCATTTAACATCTTTTTATCATACTTAACTTTTCCTAATCTAATTGTTTCGTAATTAATTAAAGTAGTACAATACTGTAATGCTTCTTTGGTGGGTTTAGCCGGTGCAGCTGATTTAGCTGGTGTAGTTGCCATAATAATTCCTCCTAATTTAAATTTAATTTTATTTTAGCCTATTTGGGAAAGTATGTCAAGATGAGGAATAAAGTATACTCTTTATCCCTCATTTGGTCTATTATATAAATTTTTTGACAAATTTCTCAATTCTTATTAAAGCTTCTTTAAGCTCAGCTACCGAATACGCATACGAACATCTAATATAACCATCACCTGATTTTCCAAATGCATCTCCAGGTACTACTGCCACTTTTTCTTCTTGAAGCAATTTTTCACAAAATTCCAAACTATTCATTCCTGTTTCTTTAATCGAAGGAAATACATAAAAAGCTCCTTTGGGTTCAAAGCAAGAAAGTCCCATCTTTCTAAATCCCTCTATCATTAACTTTCTCCGAACATCATATGACTCCTTCATATGCTCAATATCTTCATCGCCATCTTTTAAAGCCGCCATTGCCGCATATTGGCTCGTTGTTGGTGCACACATCAAAACATATTGATGCATCTTTGTCATGGCTCCAATAACAGCAGCTGGTCCTAAAGCATATCCTATTCTCCATCCTGTCATTGCATATGCTTTCGAAAGTCCACTCAGTATAACTGTTCGTTCATACATTCCTTCTACACTAGCAATCGAAACATGGCGTGTTCCATAAGTGAGTTCTGCATAGATTTCATCTGAAAGTACAATTAAATCATGTTTCTTAACGATCTTTGCAATAGCCTGCAACTCATCTTCTTCCATAATAGCACCTGTAGGATTATTAGGATATGGAAAAATTAAGATTTTAGATTTTTCAGTTATAGCCTCTTCTAATTCTTGTGCCGTCAGTTTAAATTCATTTTTTGCTTTTGTAGCAATAGGGACAGGCACTCCTCCAGCGAATACTGTACATGGCATATACGCAACAAATGATGGTTCTGGAATCAAAACTTCTTCTCCACCATTTAGTAACGTTCTTAGCGCAACGTCAATTCCTTCGCTACCTCCAACTGTAACAAGAATTTGATCAGCTTCATTATAAGATAAATCAAATTTACGTTTCATATATTTGCTAATTTCTTGTCGTAAAGGCAACATTCCAGCATTTGCAGAATACACAGTTTTACCCTGTTCTAAAGAATATATTGCTTCTTCTCTAATATGCCATGGGGTATCAAAGTCTGGCTCTCCAACCCCCAACGAAATTGCATTTCCCATTTCTGTTACAACATCAAAAAATTTTCGTATCCCAGAAGGAGGCATTGTTGCTACTCTAGTTGCTATTTTATCTGCTATATTCATGGAGACACCACCATTCGTTCATCTTTTTTGTGTTGTTCAAAAATAACGCCATGATCTTTATATCTCTTTAATACAAAATGCGTGCCAGTACTTAAAACTTCGTCCAGAGCAGATAATTTTTTACTCACAAACATAGCAACTTCTTTTAAACTCTTACCTTTAACAATTACAGTTAAATCAAATCCACCCGACATAAGATACAAAGCTTCTACTTCCTTAAACATATAAATTCGTTTAGCAATTTTATCAAAGCCTTCGCCTCGACTTGGAGCCACTTTTACTTCTATAAGAGCAGTTACATTATCAATCTCCGATACTTTGTCCCAATTTATAAGCATTTTATAGCCGCAAATAATTTTGTCCTCCTCAAGCTCTGCAGTCAATTTTTCGATAACTTCGACGGTAGAGTTTAACATTACTGCCAAATCTTGTGGAGAATATTTACAGTTTTCTTCTAGCAACTTCAAAATTCTAGTCTTCATATTATGTCTCCTTTAAAAAAAAAGAATAGCCACAATCGCGGCTATTCTCTTGAAGTAAATATTCTTATTACTTATTAAGATTAAAGAATGAGCAAAGACCGTGATATTCGGCAACATCACCAAGCTCTTCTTCAATTCTAAGAAGTTGGTTATATTTAGCAGTTCTATCTGAACGACAAGGAGCTCCAGTCTTAATTTGCCCAGCGTTAGATGCAACAACAATATCTGCAATAGTTGTATCTTCCGATTCACCTGATCTATGAGAAACAACAGCAGTATATCCTGCTCTATTTGCCATTTCAATTGCTTCGAAAGTTTCTGTTAAAGTACCGATTTGATTAACTTTAATTAAGATTGAATTACCAATACTTTTCTTAATTCCTTCTTTTAAGATGCTTGTATTTGTAACGAACAAATCATCCCCAACAAGTTGAACACGATCACCAATTCTGTCAGTAAGTTTTTTCCAACCATCCCAGTCTTTTTCGCCAACACCGTCTTCGATAGAAATAATCGGGAATTTATTTACAAGGTTTTCATAATAATCTACAAGTTCATCAGAAGTTCTAACCACTTCTTCGCCCTTCATTTTACTTTCACCTTTAAAGTAATACTTACCATCTGAATCATTGTAAAGCTCAGAAGCCGCCGCGTCCATTGCAATCTTAATATCTTCACCAGCTATATAGCCAGCTTTATTAACAGCTTCTACAATAAGTTCAAGTACTTCTTCAGAAGTTGCAAGGTCAGGAGCAAATCCACCTTCATCGCCTACACCAGTTGAAAGACCTTTACTTTGAAGAACTTTTTTAAGAACATGATAAACCTCAGCACACATTCTAAGTGCTTCTTTAAAGCAACTAGCCCCAACAGGCATAATCATAAATTCTTGTAAGTCAACAGTGTTATCTGCATGTTCTCCACCATTTAAAATATTCATCATTGGAACTGGAAGAACTTTCGCATTAAAACCACCAAGATATTGATATAATGGCATACTAAGCGCTTCAGCAGCAGCACGAGCCACAGCCATAGAAACTCCTAATATTGCATTTGCACCGAGTTTAGATTTGTCATCAGTTCCATCAAGTTTAATCATTTTTTTATCAATAGCAGCTTGATCTAAAACATTCAAACCAATAATTTCGTCCGCAATGATTTCATTAACATTCGCAACGGCTTTTTGAACGCCTTTTCCAAGATAACGACTAGAATCTCCATCACGAAGCTCAAGTGCCTCACGTTCACCAGTTGATGCTCCAGAAGGAACTATTGCACGACCAATATAATCTTGTGTACCATTACTAACAACAACTTCTACTTCTACAGTAGGATTTGCTCTAGAATCTAGTACCTCTCTTGCAAATACGTCTGAAATCTCTAAAAAACCTTTCATCAATATAACTCCCTTCAAATTAAAGAATTTACTTACAAATACTATTATAACTATTTTTACCAAAAAGTAAAGACACTAATCAAATTATTTTTATTGCCATTTTTTGCAAAATATGATATTGTAGACATGCACTAGATATTAAAAGAAGGAGTAAAATAAAATGGTAAAACAAAAAAAATTGTCATCTAAGATTAGAATGCGTGTAAATTATCTTATGATGACATTAATTACAATTAATGCTTTAACTAAAGTAGTAGACTTATCATCATTAACTCTTGAAAATGCGCATAACAATGTTAATCAAACTTTAAACACATCTCTGGCACAATTTGAAGGTTGGGTAGAAGAAAAAATTGCTTTTTTAAAAACTCTGTCACTAACTATTGAACATGACACAGACGGAATTGATTTTGAACTATTACAAAAGGAACTTGCTGCTTCAGAATCATTATTGTCCGATATAGACAGTGTTTATATCGGAACACCTAATCAGATATTTATTCATTCGGACTATTGGATACCTCCTGCAGATTATGACGCAACTGCTCGCGAATGGTACATACAAGCCTTAAAGACCAATGATTTTTATATGACCTCTCCTTATGTGGATGCTACAACCGGTCAGCTCGTCGTATCTTTATCAAAAAAATTAGTCGATTCCAATAACGTCTTCATAGGAGTAATTGGTATTGATATTCAATTAACTAAATTAGCTGAAATAGTAGACAACCTGTCTACATCAGATGGTTTGTATTCATTTATAGCAAATACTAACAACGATATTTTAATGCATTCGAATAAAGATCTACTACCACAACTCGACGGAACAATGTTTAATATGGAAACACCAGTAAGTGATTATGAGAATTTATTTAAAGATACCCCAGGAAATATTAGCACAAATATAACTACATCGGGTATTAATGTATATAGTGGATATTATAATATTCCGCACACTACTTGGAAGGTAGTTACAAATTTTCCTACCTACCATACTACTCAGGTTATTGTAACTGAAATAGCTGTCGCCATAGTAACTATTTTAGCTACTCTTGCCCTCAGTACCATTGTAGTTGCACGTTTTGTAAAAAAAGACATCTTGCCAATAAATCAAGTGGCAGAAGCATTAACTCAAATTAGCCAAGGTAATCTTAACGTCAATGTATCGGCTATCCCTAAAAATAGCAAAGAATTAGATACTCTTACCGGATCTTTAAATGTTGTTTCAATCAGTCTCAATAATTATATTAAAGAAATATCCAGTATTTTAGCAGATTATGCACATGGAGATTTTAGACCTACTCCAAAACAAAAATATATTGGAGACTTTGTTGCAATCAAAACATCATTAATTGATATTTCCAATAGTTTAAAAACTTTACTATCTGATACTACATTTTCTGCAAACGAAGTTAACGATGCCGCTACCAATATTTCTAGTTCTGCATCTGAATTAGCAAGTTTAACTACATCTCAATCAGATCTTTTAAATGTTTTTAGATCCAATATAGGTGATATAGTAGCTGAAATTATAGGCAACTTAGAACAAATTGATAATAGTTATAATAATATTTCTGAAATGGCTACAAAAGCTCACAATAGCAAAACTGTATCAAACGATATGGTTAACGCAATGCAACATATTAGCGAGTCTACCAATCAAATATTAGAAATTATTAATCAGGTTGAAAGTATTGCAAGCAAAACGAACCTTTTGGCACTCAATGCAAGTATTGAAGCCGCCAGAGCCGGAGAAGCTGGTCGAGGGTTTACGATAGTGGCAAATGAAATTAGATTACTTTCTGGAACAACATCAGAAATTGTTAAAACTATATACGATATTATTAGTATCAATTTAGAGAATGTAAAAAAAGGCGAAGAAATGGTGGCCTTGACGACAAATGTTTTGGATGACATAATACACTCGAGTACTTCTTCTGCTAAAATTTCCAAAAATATACGAGATCATGCATTAAGGCAACGTGAAGAACTTCACAAAATTGTAGATGATACAAATCACTTAGCTACAGATATTTCAAAAAATGCTGCAATTTCTCAAGAAAATGTTGCAATTAGTCAAGAGCTCGCATCTCAAGCAGAAGTATTAAAGTCTCAGATGGACAATTTCATTATTAGTTAAGGAGACAAAAAATGCAAGAACCTATTTTAGTCATTATGGCCGCTGGGATGGCCAGTCGCTTTGGATCATTAAAGCAAGTTGAACCCATTACAGATAACGGTGAATTTATCATAGACTTTTCTATCTATGATGCCATAAAAGCAGGATTTAAAAAAGTTGTGTTTATCATCAAAGCCGAAGACAAAGAAATTTTTCAAAATGCAATCGGAAAACGAATTGCTGGCAAAATAGAAGTTACTTATGTTTGTCAGGATATTAACAATATTCCAGATGGATATAATGTTCCCGCAAATAGAGTAAAACCTTGGGGAACCGGACATGCAATATTTTGCTGCAAAGATATTCTTGATGCTCCATTTGCAGTTATCAATGCTGATGATTTCTATGGTCGGGACGCATTTTATAGCATCTATAACTTTTTATTAAATGCCGATGAAAATACTTCTTATGCTATGATAGGCTATGTTTTAGAGAATACACTAAGCAAGAACGGAACTGTGACTAGAGGTGTTTGCGATGTACAAAATAGTTTTTTGATAAACATTCAAGAAAAACACAATGTTGAAAAAATTGGAGCTATCATTCGATGCAAAGAAAATAATCAGTTTATAAAACTTAAATCCAATGCCATAGTTTCTATGAACTTTTGGGGATTTACGCCAAAGATATTTGATGCGATAGAAACCGGATTTATGGAATTTTTAGAAATCAATTTGGAGTCTAATTCACTAAACTGCGAATTCATTTTAACTTTTGTAATTAGTCATATATTAAAGAGTGACCCAGAAGCTGTTGCGGTTATTGACTCAAAAGATAAATGGTTTGGAATAACATACAAAGAGGATAAACCAGCTCTTCTTGCTGCGATAAAATTTCTACAAGAACAGGGAGTTTATCCTCAAAATTTATGGAGCTGAAATCACGCCAACGATGGCGTCTTTTTTTGCCCAAATATCATCCTCTGCTGCATCTTGCCATCTAAATATTCCGTCCACTGCAGCTTTTTTTGTAATCACAGAAATTTGCTTTTTACCTAATAATTTTGTAACCTCATGAGTATATGAAAATAGAGCCTCTCCCACTTTTACTGTGGCCCCATCGGCAATAAGACTTTCGGGTACCAAAATATCGTTTACTGCTAAAAAAGTTTTTTCACCAGTTTTGGTTACATGAATGGTTGCTGGAGCTAGTACCAAACAATTTTTAAACTCTGTATCGATATGATTATTCAGCTGTAATCGTAAAATATCTCTAGCTGCCTCGTCATCTAGCAACAGCGTATCCATCTCATCATTAATCAACATTTTTGATAAATCCGTTAGTGAAATTGCTATGGATTCCATCTCTTCTTCTTCTGCAACAGAAACAATTCCATGATCCGTCAGCTGAAAAAAAGCCCCCTCAAAAGTATAGACCGCATCTTTATTTCGCTTTGCTATATATGCCCATATTGCTGATTTGAGATGCATTAGTGTCACCTGATTTGCCAACCTAAAGCGCTCACGATTTTTATACAAATATTCATATATAATAGGCTCATCATATAAAATTATTACGTCACTATCTTTGAATTTTTTACAGTTTAACGGATAATTCAAATAATCGATAAGCTCACTCATATCATGATAACAATATAATTCATAAAAATCACTTTTATTAAATGTTAAGGTTTTAAACTCACCCTGATAATAGTCACATACAAACGCGTTATGCTTGCTAATTGCAAATATAAAGGTATCCATAGGTTCTCCTAACTATATTTATTTAAAAGTATTGGTAATATTATCATGGTAATTAAATTTAGATGCTATTTCATCTGCAACTCTTTGCGCAAAAACATCCAGTGCAAATACTCCCTCTTCACCTTTTTGCCTACTTCTAACAGAAACAGTTTTGTTCTCCATTTCGTCTGCTCCCACAACTACAATATAAGGAACTCTTTCATTGCGAGCTTCACGAATCTTATACCCAATTTTTTCGGTCCTCTGATCAATCTCTACCAAAATTTTATTTTTACGAAGCGTTGCTGCAACTTCGGCCGCATAGTCTGCGTATTTGTCAGAAATAGGAAGTATTTTGACTGCAGTAGGGGCAAGCCACGTTGGAAATGCTCCTGCATATTTCTCGATTAACATAGCAAGCGTTCGCTCGTAGCATCCAAGAGATGAGCGATGAATAATATAAGGAAGCTTCTTTTCACCATCCGCATCAACGTAGGTCATATTAAATCTTTCCGCCAACGCAAAGTCAATTTGAACCGTGATAATTGTATCCTCTTTGCCATGAACATTTTTAAATTGTACATCGAGTTTAGGTCCATAAAATGCGGCCTCATTTTCAGCTTCTTTATAATCAATTTTCAGATGATCCAAAATGTTTTTCATAATAGTTTCAGTGGTTTCCCAAGCCTCTGGATTATCAATATATTTTTCCTTAAACTCAGGGCTCCATTTCGAAAATCTATACGAAATATCCTTATCGATTCCCAGCGTTTTCATGATATATTTGATCAAGTCGACCACATTTTTAAATTCTGTTTCCAGCTGATCTGGAGTACATACAATGTGTCCATCAGCAAGAGTAAATTGCCTTACTCTAATTAACCCATGCATCTCTCCTGAAGATTCGTTCCTAGCAAGTGTGGCTGTCTCCGCATATCTAATAGGCAAATCTCGGTAGCTATGCTGCTCTTGCTTATAAATCATAAATTGAAATGGGCAAGTCATAGGTCGCAAGGCAATAATTTCGTCATCCTTTTCTTCGTTTCCCATCACAAACATTCCATCCTTATAATGACTCCAATGCCCCGAAATTTTGTACAAATCATTTTTAGCCATATTCGGAGTTTTAGTCAGTAAATAGCCATTCTCCTCTTCCAAATCTTCAATCCATCGCTGCAGCGTTTGAATAACCTTTGCCCCTTTTGGCATAATCAATGGAAGTCCCTGACCCACAGTTTCATCTGTTGCAAACAACTTCAGTTCACGACCCAATTTATTATGATCACGTTTTTTGGCTTCTTCCACAGCTGCAAGGTATTCAGTTAACATAGCTTTTTTAGGGAAAGCAGTACCATAAATTCTATATAACATCTTATTTTTTTCATTGCCTCGCCAATACGCACCTGCGCAAGAGGTCAATTTAAACGCTTCTACTTGCTTGGTATTAGAAAGATGCGGTCCTGCGCACAGGTCTACAAAATCACCTTGCTTATAAAAAGTAATCTCGGCATCTGCAGGCAATTCATTGATTAACTCAATTTTATATGGCTCATCTTTCATCAGCTCCAATGCCTTGTCTTTAGGCAAAGCAAATTTTACAATCGGATGCTTAGCCTTAACGATTTTCTTCATCTCTGCTTCTATTTTGGCAAGCTCTTCATCGCTGAAATGTTTCTCCGCATCAAAATCATAATAAAACCCATTATCAATCGCAGGCCCAATAGCCAACGAAATGGTTGGATACAAATTTTTTACTGCATGTGCCAAAACATGTGAAGCTGTATGCCAAAATGTATGTTTGCTGTCTTCAAATGCTGCAACTGTTCCGTCTTCTAAATAAATATTCATAATATCTCCTTTTACAAAAGCTCTTCTATATAATAGAGCAAAATATAAACCTATTATAAGTTTGGCAAAATTTAATGTCAAGCCTCCAAAAACGATCAAAAAAAATCCTCTTTGTTAGAGAGGATTAAAAAATATTAATAAGTTATATAGTTAGCCGGATTTTGGCGTACACCATTTTTACGAATCTCGAAGTGAATGTGATTTCCAGTAGAATCTCCAGTAGAGCCAACTTCTGCAATGTGTTGTCCCTTACTTACTTTATCCCCTACTTTTACGTAATTTCGAGAGTTGTGTGCATAATAGGTTTCATATCCATTACCATGATCAATTATTACCAGGTTGCCATACCCGCCATAGTTGTATGTTGAGTATGTAACAGTTCCGCTAGCTGCTGCATATATGTTAGTTCCAGCAACGGCTGCAAAGTCGATTCCGCCATGGAAAGTCCCCCATCTAGGTCCATATGCCGAAGACATCCAACCTTCACCATTCAATGGATGCATAAACATGCTCTTGCTAGATGATACGACATTTGAATCTGTTCCCGCGGTAGCTGTTTTGGTTCCATATTCAATCACAGTCTTTACTTCATTATATAGAATCTTTTCGTCAATAATACTTCTGCCAACTTCTTTTCCATTCACTTTAATGATTTCAACATAAATTTCTTTGACCCCATCTTTTCCTTGCTTAATAATTTTTTCTTCACCTTTTAGCATATTCGAGTTTGCTTTATACTCAATCTCAGCCGGAATTTTTTCAATAAAAGTGGCCTTTTCGATCAGCTGAGTTTCCAACTTTGGAGCCGATTTAGACACTGTAATTGTTTCGCCAACCTTTATTTGATTCGCATTTTTAATTTGAGGATTTAATGCTAATAGATTATTTGTTGTAGTATCATATTGCCTCGCGATATTGGATAATGTATCCCCACTTTTAAGAGTATAATTGATCGCATCAAAATTATCAGCTAATAGCGCATCTACAACAGTTTCCGGGTTAATTGATTCCTTTTTGGCATATAAAATTCGACCGCCAATTTCTTGAGTAATCTCTAAACTTTCGGCCACTATTGCTGCAGGTTTATCTGAATAAATGTCAACTTCTTCGGACAAAGTCTTAATCTTTTCGTCTGTTAAGGTAATAGGTTTTTCGGTATTTTTGATAGTGTTATTGGTAATCGAAAATTGGTCTGTTACAGCTTCTTTAGTAGAGATTCCGGCACCGATAGTAATAGGCACTACTCCGGCAATAGCAGGGGTCATTGCAGCTTTTGGTGAAATTGCGACACTTGTATCGTTTGATAATGTATGCATATATCCGCTAGCCACTTCTGATAGTAACTCCAAAGCTTCTTGCTCATCATTTACAATTCCCACAACTTTGCCATCTATTGTCAATTCATATGCTTCCACCAAATAATCAACTTTTGAACTCAAAATATCAATCAATTTATCCTGAGTTAATAAGTTTTGATTACTATCTGCTACTTTTTTGGTATCAAACTTATTTTGAATCTGAATACTTCTACCTTCTTTTTCTTCAAGGTTATTTTCCATTTCTAAAAATGCTTCATATGCATCTGATTCATTCTTCACTATTCCAACTAACTCGTTATCAAAAAATACTTGGTAAGAACTTTCTGCTGCATAAACTTGAACGCCATGACCTCCCATAAAAGCAGCTTCAAACAAAAGTACCATTAGCATCATTTTACTGATTTTGTTTGTATTCATGTTCTTATCATTGTTCGTTCTTAATAACTTCATAACCTTTAACCTCCAAACCACTCCTTAGGAGCTCTCACATATTATCGACAAATCCTGCCACGATTTTAAATAGTAGAACATTATTATTATGTTCTTAGGAATATTTTTGTACCAAATTTCATTATTCTATAATTATAATTAATATTTATGTAACATTTAAATTTTTATTCCACTTCTCAACCAAAAAAATAAATAAATTGTATTTCCGGTATAATTAAAAAAATCCTCCAAGCGAATCAGAGGATTAAAAATCAATTATCTAAATTTTATATGCTACTTCAAATGCAGTTCGTATTGCAGACTCTATCCTTCCCGGTTTTAATGCATCCCCCACTACTGCAACATTAGCACATGCTGCATATGCGATAGCGCTGACATCGATCGATTTTACGCCAGTTGATACCACTACATAGTCCGCAGCTATTTCACTCACTGCTTGCGTATTCATATCTTCTACCACAACCGCTCCATCTCTTACCTCCATCAATTTTGTAGAGGCCATATATTTTACATCATATTTTGATAATCTATCCATAGCATCGAGGTAATGCTGTACATAAATATTTTTCCCAACTTTGTCTAGCATCTCGATTATTGTTACTTCATTTCCATTTTCACAAAGTAATTCTGCAACTTCAAGCCCTGTTGCCCCCGAACCTATTACGCTTACCTTAAAGTTTGAAATTGCTTTACCGAGGGTCAATGTTTCTTCTACAGTTTTAACGTGTGTTAAATCAATTCCTGGAACAGCGGGCTTTGTAGATACCGCACCAGTTGCGACCAAAACTGCGTACGGATTTAGTGATTTCAGAAGTTCTGCAGTTACAGGAGTATTTAATCTGATTTCGACTTTCAGTTCTTCTAATTGAGTAATTTCATATTCCACAATCCAATTGATTTTCTCTTTGCGGGGCGGCTTATTTGCAATATTGATTTGTCCACCAACACGGCCGGTTTTCTCCAAAATTATCGTCTTGAATCCACGTATAGCCAGCACTCGTGCAGCTTCCAATCCAGCAAGCCCCGCTCCTATCACTACAACTACACGCCCGTTTCCATCTTTATTATTAGCAAACGTATATTCTGTTTCTCTTCCTGCGACAGGGTTAATCGCACATTTTACAGGTCCACTCCCAGCTGTTATGGCATCGCTAACCAATGTCTCAAAACAGTACGTACAGGAAATACATCGATTTATATTGTTTTCTCTGCCTGCTGCAGCTTTTTTGGCCCATCCGGGATCTGCAACAACGGCACGTCCCAATCCCACAAAATCTACCAAATCGTCTTCTAGCATTTTCTCTGCAAACCAAGGCTCTTTTACCATGTTTACTGCCATTAATGGTAGATCCACGTTATCTCTAATTCTACGGATTAGCTCTGTTCTACAACCCTGATCATATGTCATCGGCTCTGATAATGCATTAAACGATTCGTAAATTCCTTGCGACACATTTATATATGCTACTCCCATTTTTTCAAGACGCTTGCACACATCTATTCCGTCATCTATTGTAAAATAGCTTACAACGCCATTGGGTGCCAACAATTCATCAACTGTTAAACGCACTCCAATCGGAAATTCTTCGCCGCAAACTTTTCTGATAGCCTCAATAATTTCTTTTACAAAAGTAAATCGATCCGCTCCAAATCTATCTGATCTTTGATTTGTATACGGGCTGAGAAACTGCGAAATTAAATAGCCATGTGCTCCATGCAATTCCACTCCATCGCAACCACCATCCTTAGAACGTCGTGCTGCTGCCGCAAATTTAGCTATCACTTCCTCAACCTCGGCAGTAGTCATTTCGTGAGTTTCTTGGTTACATACACCGCAGGGCTTAGACGACGATGACCACAACGGCTCATTGCCATTCAAAAATGAAAACGACTCCCTCCCCGGATGATGTAGTTGCGTGAACACTACAATTTCCTTGCTGTGCAATATATCCGTCAGATGCTTTAGTGGCGCAATATGCTCGTCCCTTGCTGTACTCATCTGTCGCTTCAATGCGACACCATGCGCATCATCCACTCGCGTATTTTCTAATATAATCATTGCAACTCCGCCATCTGCTCTTTGCAGGATATATTCTAGATACGCAGGTCCTATTGTCTGATCTTCTTCTGCAACACCCATCGCTAGTGGCATCATAATTACGCGGTTCTTTAAAGTTAAGTTGCCTATTTTTCCGGCTTGAAATAATTTTGGGTACATATTTTCCTCCAATTAATTTATTACTGTAATAGCATTATCTAAAAATGCAATCCACTCCAATAGATCGGGCTATATATTTGCGATTCTTCCGGCAATGTTACACCTTTTAGTGCCCACTCTTTATACACTTCAAATCCAGTTCGATCAACGATATATCCAATGTGCTCTTTGCCTCCTGCAGCATTGAGATCGATATATTTGCCAACATAATCATACGTATTTAAAATAATTTTTAGGATGCTGTCTTCATCGGCCCATTTGATAAAATCTTCACCAAGACGCGGATTTTTTTTGCCTGTTCTGCCTAGGAGACTTAGTTTATAATACTTTTTTTCACTTCTAGTCCAGGCCATCGTTGGGCAATTCACGATGCATTCTCCGCAGCCGATACACTTTTCGTGGTTGCGAACAGGTCTATAATTTATGCCTTCTAAGGCCTTAACAGATTTTTTGGCACACATTCGAACACAAGCACCGCAACTGACACATCTGTTTTTGTCAAATTGTGGAAGAGTCATTCCGATAATGCCAAAATCATTCATCCTAGCCTTGGCGCAGTCATTGGGGCAGCCCGTTAAACCAATTTTAAAATGCAAGTCGTTCGGAAATACGGCCTTCTCAATCTTTTTAGCAAATTTAGTTGTGTTATAACAAGCATACGGACAAACTTTATTGCCTATACAAGCAGAAATATTTCTTGTGCCAGATGCTGGATACCCCTGGTCAAATGCTTCTTGATTAATTTCCATTCCATCGATCAATTCCTGAATCACTTTATTTACTCGCTCCATTTGTTCGAAGGGGATGCCCATAATCTCAAATCCCTGGCGACTGGTGATATGGATGGTCCCATCGCCATAAGTCTGTGCAATCGTTTTTATTGCTTCCAAATATTTTGCGTTTAAATATCCACCTGGAACACGAATACGAGCAGCGGTGATGCCTCTAACTTTTGTTACACGGAATGCATTCTTTTTTAGTTTCTTAGTATTAATATCCATAGAATCTCCTTAATCTACCAAATTTTTTGCATCGACATAGTTATATACAGGTCCTGATAAGCAAATATACTCTTCGTTAATTCTGCAGTGGCCACATTTCCCCAATCCGCAACACATTCTTCTCTCATAAGAAACCCAAATTTGTTCTGGTGCAATTCCTAAATCCAAAACACCTTTTACAGAAAATTTCATCATTATAGGAGGTCCCACAACAATGACTGCCGCATTAGCCTTGTTATCAAACTTTAAATCTGGAATATATTGCGTTACAAAGCCTGTTTTATATTTGCCTTCTGGTGAAGTATCTAGGGTTAAAATTACGTTGATATTTTTGTTCCAGCGTTCCAAATCCTTTTTGAATAAAATATCGTCGGGGCTTCTAAATCCAACAATCAGCGTAATCTTTTTGGCCTGATCTGAGTGCGCCGCGAAATAATCTATTACTCCCTTTACCGGAGACAGTCCTGTTCCACCTGCAATAACCACCAACTCTTTATCTTGAAAATTCTCGATATAAAATCCGTTGCCATAAGGTCCTCGCAATTTTAGCGAATCTCCTGTGTAATGCTCAAATATTTCGTTTGTCACTTTTCCTACTTTGCGGATGGTTAGATCTACATATCCGGCGCCAATGCCACTAACAGAAATCGGTGCTTCACCAAATTTGGGCAAGCTCACTTCAAAAAATTGCCCCGGGGTTACTTCATCGCCATCGTAAGACATTCTAAACGTATACTCAATTTCAGTATGCTTTATTACTTCTAAAATTTGGGATTCAAAAGGTATATAATTATTCATTGCCAGCCACCTCTTTCAGAGCAGATTCTAGCTTATTGATAGCATTCGAAAACGAAATATATTCGGGACAAATATCGTCGCATCTGCCACAACCTACACACATGTTTTCGCCATGTTTCTTCTTATAATTCAAAACTTTGTGTAAAACTCTATATCTCATGCGCTGCCCTCTCTTAACTCTAAACTGATGCCCGCCAGCCATATCGGTAAAGCCGTCCACCATACATGATGCCCAAACTCTGCGACGTTCACCAACTTTGCCGTTATCGCTGTAGAAAATATCTTGCGTCGTGAAACAAGTACAGGTAGGGCATACAAAATTGCATCTGCCACAAGCAATGCAGCGGGTGTCATATTCGTCCCACATTTTGCTATTAGCCACTCGGTTATCAAGGTCTTTGGGAATCGCAACTGTCACTTCATTAGATGATACAAATTTAGGCTCTACATCTGCAGGAATTCCACCCTTAAATGAATTTGCAAAAGAGTAGTCCTTACAATCGATCGCATAGTCCGCGCCTTGCTTATCGATTGATAATGCATAATCATCGCTTTTTGAAGTACCCATACTTACGCAAAAACAATTCTCAAACGAGCTTTCACAACCCATCACCACAAACTTTACAGCTTCTCGCAGCTTTGTATAGTAATGATCAGGAAACCCGTTATTTAAATATATGCCATCTAATCTTTTTACCGCATGCAGATCGCAGTTACGTACAAAAATTAGAGCCTTCTTTTGCGGCATCGCTGCCTCGGTTGCTTCTTCTTCTGTAAAATAAAATAACGTTTGAGATATCGGAAGTATTGCTTCTTTAAAGGAATATTGAGATTTTGCGTCAAAAACCACTTCTTCTATAGAATGTATCTGCCCATACCTAATACAGTCTGTATCCGAAAAAGTTCCTCCACCAACAAATCGCTTGGGTGCAAAAAATAAATATTCATCTTTTAAATTTTGTAAAAACTTGTTCATATGCGTTGTATCCAAAACAAATCCCATTTAAAATATACCTCCCATTAGTAGTTTTGATGAATAAAACATGTTACTATAAATTTCGACAAAATACAACGCTACCAATTATATTTTTTATGGGCCTTGCAGCTGCCTCGCAAAAATGTTATTTTATTATAAAACAGCAGCAAAAGGAGCAACTATTATGGCAGAAGATACAATAGCAGCAATGATAGATCATACTTTATTAAAACAAAATGCACGAGCAGATCAAATTATACAATTATGCGATCAAGCAAAAGAAAACGGTTTCTGTTCTGTATGTATAAATCCAAGTTATGTCTCGCTTTGTGCAGATCAATTGAAACACTCTTCTGTAAAAGTTTGTACGGTGATTGGTTTTCCATTGGGAGCCACGACGACTGCAACAAAAGTTTTTGAAGCCAACGAAGCGATTGAAAATGGTGCAGATGAAGTTGATATGGTTATAAACGTTGGTAAGCTAAAATCTGGTGATTGGAATTTCGTTCGAGAGGACATTAGACGTGTAGTTGTCGGAGTTGCAGGAAGAGCTATAGTAAAAGTAATTATCGAAACTTGCCTACTAACAGACGAGGAGAAAATTAAAGTTTGTGAAATTTGCAAAGAAGTTGGAGCTGATTTTGTAAAGACATCCACAGGATTTTCTACAGATGGTGCCACCGAATCGGATATCAAATTGATGCGTCAAACTGTTGGGCCTTCAATGGGCGTAAAAGCCTCAGGAAATGTTCGATCAATAGAATCGGCAAAAGCCATGATCTCTGCCGGTGCAACAAGACTTGGCACTAGCTCGGGGCTTGCAATCGTCAACGGATCGACCGCCAGCAATTCTTACTAAACTGCTACTGTTTTTAAAATAGTCAAGAAGGGGGTTTTGTGCCCCCTCATTTCTAGATTACTTACGTTTTTTTACTCTAAAAACTTTGATTAATATGATGATTATAATAGCAATAATGGCAATAAATGGTAAATATAACACAAACGCTACTATCGCGGACTGAATAACTGCAAACAGATTTTTAAACGAATCTTTAAATGCCTGAATAATACGATCCATAAAAGTTACCGGTTCCGGATGCGCGTCAACATATTCATAGACTTCTCTCACAGTAATATCTATAGTTGAGAAATCTAGCAAACTGTCATATTTATTCAGAGAACCTTGCGCAAGTTCTAACTCATATATAACGTTGTTTAGTTCCTTTTCGATTTCAAATAATTCAGTCAGTGTGCCAGCCTCTTTCAGTAATTCTAGCAACCGGTCGCGCTGAGTTTCAAGCGATTTAATTCTAAGCTCCGTATCTACATATTGATCTGTGATATCCTGAACATCTATAGATTTCGAAGTCGCAACACCAAAATCTGCCGTGTCATCTATAAAGTTATTGAACTCTTCTTCGGGAATACGCACCTGCATATATGCACTCCGAGGGTTGAAGGTATCTCCCTTGCCATACACGGAGTAGCTTTCGATAAATCCGCCTAACTCTTCAATTTTCGTAAATATAACATCGATCGACTCATCAAATGCTGTGGTTTCAATATTCATATTACCGTTTTTAATCATCTTTCTGTTCGGCATAGCAATATCTGGCATCGCGCTATTCGCTCTCGGTGCTGAATCAGCCATCTTAGCATATCCACCACCTGCACTCATTTCCCCCATTTCCATTATTTCCATACTTTCTGGTAGGGCAACTTTATAATCTTCGTTCGCCGAGCTACACCCCGCTAACAAAAATATTGCCATCAATAATATAATTTTTTTCATAATACCTCCTGTACTTTTATGTATTTTTTGAAGTATATAACAAACTTAACATTCTGTCAATATATCGTCAAATTTCATTTTTGCATATAAATTGTCTCAATATGTTTATTTTTCAAATTTTTTGGCTATACTTTTAGATATAAAAATTTTGGAGGCGAGAATGTTAGAAGAACAATTTAAAGAAATTGATAGAATCAGATTTGCAGTTGGTACAAAAATATTGGCTGCTATGCAAAAGAATAAATTAGAATATTCTCATTTTGCAGGAAGCTCTGGCTATGGATACGACGATAGCGGGCGAGAAATCATAGAGAAAATTTATGCTGATGTATTTGGAGCAGAAGATGCCCTGGTGCGACCTCAGTTGATGTCTGGAACTCATGCATTAACCGTATCATTTTTTGGCAACCTACGCCCTGGCGATACGCTACTTTCTGTAGTAGGCAAACCATACGACACGCTTCTGTCTGTAATAGGAATACGAGAAGCATCCGGGAGCCTTGCAGAATTTGGAGTTAATTATCATCAAGTTGATCTTTTGCCTACAAACGAAATAGACTTCGCAGGAATCACGAATGCCATTACATCATCAACCAAAATGGTTACAATTCAGCGTTCTAAAGGATATTCTACTCGGCCTACACTGTCTGTTGCTCAGATTGCAAAAATAATATCAACAGTAAAAGCTGTTCGAGCAGATATTATATGCCTTGTGGATAACTGCTATGGCGAGTTTGTAGAAGAGATTGAGCCTAGCGAAGTGGGCGCGGATTTGGTAGTTGGCTCTCTTATCAAAAATCCTGGTGGAGGCTTATGCGAATCTGGCGGCTATATTGTAGGTAAACGCAAATACGTTGAAGCCGCAGCGATGCGACTTACAGCACCGGGGCTCGGCAAAGAAGTAGGAGCGACACTTGGAACCAATAAAAATGTGTTACAAGGATTATTTTTGGCTCCAGAGGTTGTTGCCAACGCCTTGAAGGGAGCGGTTTATGCTGCATACAAATTTGAGCAACTAGGTTTTAATGCAATTCCAAAGTGGAACGAAAAAAGATCCGACATAGTTCAAGCAATCGAAATGAATACCGCCGAAAATGTAATTGCTTTTTGCGAGGGCATTCAGAAGGCTGCCCCGGTCGATAGCTTTGTTAAACCCATTCCGTGGGAAATGCCAGGGTATGATGTACCTGTAGTTATGGCTGCTGGAGCATTTGTTCAGGGATCTTCTATTGAACTCAGTGCCGACGCTCCAATAAAACCCCCATTTACCGTATTTTTCCAAGGCGGATTAACACAATATCATGCTCAAATAGGAATCGATACTGCATTACAAATTATGAAAGACAAGGGCTTAATTGCTTAGGAGGATGCGATGAGTAAGCGTTTAGAAGTAAAGATAACTACCGAAGAAGCAAAAAGACAAGACGAAATTATATCAAAACTTTCGCAACATATTAAAGATAAAGGTTTAACATTTTTTATTGGAACATTTGGTTGCCAAATGAATGCTCTTGATTCTGAAAAAATCGAAGGGGTTCTTACCAAATTAGGATATACTAAAGCAGCCAGCGAAAAGACTGCCGATTTTTTAATATACAATACGTGTTGCGTTCGCGAAAATGCCGAGCTAAAAATCTTTGGCAAATTGGGTGCGCTAAAGCATCGCAAAAAGAAGCAACCCAACTTTATGGTGGCACTTTGCGGATGCATGATGCAGCAAGATGTGGTCCTTAAAACATTAAAGCAAAAGTATAAATTTGTTGATATTATTTTTGGTACGTACAACATATATAAGTTGCCAGAACTTTTACAAACTAGAATCGAAACTGGCGAGAACATAATTGATATTTGGGAAACACACCAAGAAATTGTCGAGGATTTGCCCAGCATCAGAAAGCACCAGTTTAAGTCTTGTGTCAACATTATGTATGGCTGCAACAACTTTTGCACATATTGTATAGTTCCGTATGTGCGCGGAAGAGAACGCAGCCGTGAGGTGGATGATATTTATGATCAAGTAAAAGCGTTGGTCGATGATGGCGTCAAAGAAATTATGCTATTGGGTCAAAATGTAAATTCTTACGGCAAAAATTTAGCAACGAAACCTACGTTTACAGATTTGCTCGAACGATTAGCTTCAATAGATGGGCTAAAACGTATTCGATTTATGACTTCGCATCCAAAAGATTTTAGTGATCAACTTATAGAATCTATAGCAAAACATGATAACATTTGTAAAGGACTTCACTTGCCTATACAATCTGGTAGTACACGCATTTTACAACAAATGAATCGTGGCTATACTCGAGAAGAATACCTAGATTTGGTTGCCAAAATAAAGAAGGCGATTCCATCTGCCACATTGACGACTGATATTATCGTTGGATTTCCGGGTGAATCCGATTCCGACTTTGCAGATACTTTAGACGTCGTTACACAAATTCAATATTTAAGCGCTTTTACCTTTATATATTCGAAGCGTACCGGCACTCCTGCAGCAACAATGGAAAATCAAGTCGATGAAGATGTTATAAAAGCTAGATTTAACCAATTAGTTGCTGCTGTAAACACAATCGCTGCAGATTTTATGGCTGCACAAATAGGTAACACATACGAAATATTATTAGAAGATTCCAGCAAAAATGATGCCACAATGTTAAGCGGTAGAACCGATACCGGAATTTTAGTACATGTCAAAGCTCCGCTAAACTTCATCGGAGAGTTTGTAACCGTCAAAATTACTAATTCCAAAACACATTATTTGGTTGGAGAAATAAAAGTAAGTGAGGATTTATAGATGACCCCGATGTTAAAACAATACTTTGAAATCAAAAAAAAATACAGCGACTGCTTATTATTTTTTAGATTAGGTGATTTTTATGAAATGTTTTTCGATGATGCAGTTTTTGCTAGCCAAGAACTCGAACTTACGTTAACCAAGCGGAATGGCGAAGACTCTCCCCCAATGTGTGGGGTGCCTCATCATAGCGTTGATTCGTATATTCTTAAATTAACAAACAAAGGATACAAGGTTGCCATATGCGAACAGATAGAAAATTCTAACGAATCCAAAGGCATCGTTATGCGAGATGTGGTGCGAGTGATTACTCCTGGAACTAGCTTGGAAAGCACCAATGATAACTATATCGCTTGCGTCGTAAAATTAAAAAATTCTTATGCGCTTAGCTTTTGCAATGTTACAGCATGCGAGTGGAAAGCCATACAAATAGAAAAAAATTCCAAGCAAGTCATTGATGAAATTTCCAAGCATATGCCTGTGGAATGTCTTATCAATACTGAAGTTATGGGTTCTGATATCGAAAAATTTTTGATACAAGAATGCAATGCATTGGTTCAATCTTTGCCTGAAATAACTAATTTAAAAGAAGAGCTCAATAATCATTTTGAAAATTCTGTATTGCAGCGAATAGATACTGATGTACTAGTTTTATGTGTGGGATCGCTTTTGCATTATTTAACTAGTATTGCCAAAAATTCATTAATTCACTTAACAGATTTACAACTTTATACTATCGCCGAAAATATGTATCTCGGAACCGAAGTAATCAAAAATCTCGAGCTTATAGAAACATTGCATGATAAAAGTAAAAAAGGTTCGCTATTAAGCATTTTAGATAAAGCCGTTACTCCTATGGGCAAGCGCGAAATTAAAAATTGGATTTTAACACCATTATTGGATAAATCTCAAATCCTACTTCGCCAAGATGCGGTTGCTGAGTTAGTTCAAAATATTTTTTTGGCAAGTGATTTACGAGAATATTTAAAGTCAATTTATGATCTAGAAAAGATTGTTGCTAAAATAGGATACAAAACTTGTAATGCAAAAGACTTGATCGTGCTTAAAGACTCTATTTTATATTTAGCTGCGATCCAAGATCTAATTGCTACTACTACTAGTACTGAGCTATCTACAATAAGCCGCAATTTAGATATTTTGGAAGATATTTACACTTTGATCAACAGTGCTATCAATGAAGATGCGCCTCTTTCGATTAAAGATGGTGGAATTATTAAAAAAACTTATAGCTCCGAGGTATTTAAACTGAAGGATATCAAAGACAAAGGCGCGTCTTGGCTAGTAGAGATAGAAGCTCGTGAACGCGAAAGTACCGGAATTAAAAACCTGAAAATTAAGTATAATAAAGTTTTTGGATATTTTTTAGAGGTCACCAACTCCAATAAAAATTTAGTTCCCGAACATTATACAAGAAAACAGACGTTGGTAAATTGCGAACGTTATATTACAGAAGAATTAAAAGACATAGAAGAGCAAATTTTAAATGCAGATTCTTTGATCTGCCAACTTGAATATGATATTTTTATGGAAGTAGTACAAAAAATTGAAACAAATATAAAACGTATATTAGAGACTTCTAAGAATATTGCTAAGCTCGATGCATATATATCGTTAAGCGCTGTTGCTATTTCCAACAACTATGTACGCCCCACTATTACAACCAATGGCGAAATTAATATTGCTGCAGGAAGACATCCAGTTGCGGAGACCATTATTGGAACACAATCGTTTATTTCCAATGACACTTGCTTAGGGCAAGAAGATACTCAAATCGCTTTGATTACAGGCCCTAATATGGGTGGAAAATCTACCTACATGAAGCAAGTTGGTTTAATCGTGATTTTGGCGCAAATCGGATCTTTCGTCCCTGCAACATCGGCAGAAATATCTGTTGTAGATAAAATATTTACTCGTGTAGGTGCTTCCGATGATCTTATTTCTGGCAAAAGTACGTTTATGGTCGAGATGAGCGAAGTTTCTAACATCTTGATCAATGCCACTTCAAACAGCTTATTAATCCTTGATGAGATTGGCAGAGGAACTAGCACTCTTGATGGCTTGAGCATTGCACAAGCAGTTATAGAATATATTGCCATTAATAAGGTGGGGGCAAAAACTCTGTTTTCTACTCATTATCATGAATTGCCGCAGTTGGTCAATCAATATGCAAACATAAAAAACTATTGCGTAACTGTACAACAAAACAAAAATTCATTAATATTTTTACACAAAATTGCAGAAGGTGTTGCTGGAAAAAGCTTTGGACTAGAAGTTGCTAAGCTAGCCGGATTACCGGTTGATGTATTACACCGAGCTGGTCAAATTTTATCAAAATTAGATGCAGAAAAACTTAATACTACTAACTCTGAAGTTTTACCCGCATTTTCACAATCATATGATATCGAATCTCATGATTATGACGATCTAGTAAACACTATTAATGACATCAATATAATGGATTTAACTCCTGCAAAGGCAATCGAAACTATTCAGCAACTCAAAAATTTAGTAAATAGCTAAAAGGAGACTCGATCAATTATGATTAAATTATTAGACCCCTTAACCATTAATCAGATTGCTGCTGGAGAGGTAGTAGAGCGCCCCGCATCTGTTGTAAAAGAATTGGTAGAAAATAGCATAGATGCTGGTGCCACTGTTATTACAGTAGAAATTAGTAAAGGCGGCGTTGAGTTAATTAAGATTATAGATAATGGATCTGGATTTCAATTAGATGAAATAGAAATTGCATTTCTCAAACATTCAACAAGTAAAATAAGCACTACAAGCGATTTAGAACATGTGTTAACAATGGGGTTTCGAGGCGAAGCTCTATCTAGTATCAGCTCGATTGCTAAAGTGGAACTTACTAGCAAAAATAAAGACAGCGCAACAGGAAGGCGAGTGACTGTATCTGGCGGCACGATAACCAACACTATGGATGTCGCAGCGTCTCAAGGTACCACGTTTGTAATCCAAGATTTATTTTTCAATGTTCCCGCTCGAAAAGCTTTTTTGAAATCCGCTGGTGTTGAAGCCGGACGCATCACTGATATTATATATAAATTGGCTCTCTCGCATCCAAACATTGCATTCAAGTATATTAAGGATTCAAAACCGATATTTCAAACTCGAGGTAATAATAATTTAAAGGAAGTAATTTTCAACATTTTTGGCAAAGAAATTTCTGACGGAACTATACCTATTCAATATGCAACCAAAGACTTTAAACTAGAAGGTCGAATTGGAAAATTAACCCTCAGCAAATCTAATCGAAGTTGGGAATTATTTTTTATCAATGGAAGATATATAACCAATAAAATTTTTAATGAAGCAGTTGAGGAAGCATATAAAACTCTCACTATGGCGAAAAAATTTCCGGTTGCTATTCTTCGCGTTACTATGCCAGCATCTCATCTAGATGTCAATGTGCATCCTGCCAAGCTAGAAGTACGATTTAAAGATAGTGATGCGATCAAAACCGCCATCATCAATGCTATAAAACAAACTTTAAGCGAAATAAATTTAATGCCTACTTTTGCAGAAGCACTACCTAAGTCTGCACATAAAAAACCTGCGCTTAATATTGATCAAGCAAAACTCGTCACTCCTGCTATTACGGTCGATGCATTAAGCAATGAATTAAAATTTAACAATCTATTTAGAAAAAAACCGACATTGATAGTACCTGAGGCAGCCCATGTAAACGCTACTCATGGGGCAGCTCATGCAACCGCTACTTCTGATGCGGCTCATGTAACCGCTACTCATGGGGCAGCTCATTCAAACGCTACTTCTGATGCGGCTCATGTAAACGCTACTCATGGGGCAGCTCATTCAAACGCTACTCATGGGGCAGCTCATTCAAATGCTACTCCGGGGGCAGCTCATTCAAACGCTACTTCTGATGCGGCTCATGCAAACGCTACTTCTGAGGCGGCCCATGTAAACGCTACTTCTGATGCGGCTCATGTAAACGCTACTTCTGAGGCAGCTCATGTAAACGCTACTCATGAGGCAGCTCATTTAAACGCTACTCATGGGGCAGCTCATTCAAACGCTACTCCTGAGGCGGCTCATGTAACCGCTACTCATGGGGCAGCCCATGCAAACGCTACTTCTGATGCGGCTCATGTAAACGCTACTCATGGGGCGGCTCATTCAAACGCTACTCTTGGGGCGGCTCATGCAAGCGCTACTCGTGGGGCAGCTCATGCAAACGCTACTTCTGAGGCGGCTCATGCAAACGCTACTTCTGATGCCCCGCACGCACACACCCTCTTCATGCCCCCCCTTGCCACCCTTATTTTCGAGCCGGCTCATGTAAACGCTATTTCTGATGCGGCTCATGTAACCGCTACTTCTGATGCGGCTCATGTAACCGCTACTTCTGGGGCAGCTCATGTAAACGCTACTTCTGATGCGGCCCATGTAACCGCTACTTCTGATGCGGCTCATGTAACCGCTACTTCTGATGCGGCTCATGTAACCACTACTTCTGATGCGGCTCATGTAACCGCTACTTCTGATGCGGCTCATGTAAACGCTACTTCTGATGCGGCTCATGTAAACGCTACTTCTGATGCGGCTCATGTAAACGCTACTCATGGGGCAGCTCATGTAACCGCTACTCATGGGGCAGCTCATTCAAATGCTACTCATGGGGCAGCTCATGTAAACGCTACTCATGGGGCAGCTCATTCAAACGCTACTCATGGGGCAGCTCATGTAAACGCTACTCATGGGGCAGCTCATTCAAACGCTACTTCTGATGCGGCCTATGCAACCGCTAATGCCAGATCAGTAGATTATACCGCGCTAGTAAAAAATACGTTTGAATATGTAGCTGACTCCGCAGATGCTGCATACACGGTAACTGCTGCTCCAAAAAATACTGTAGCTATTCCACAAGAAGGTCTCGATTATTTTTTGTTAGGACAAATTTTCGAAACTTACTGGATGATTAAATATATGGATAAAGTGTTAATTATGGATCAGCATGCTGCCCATGAACGAGTTATCTATGAGAAGCTTTTGGCAGAATTTCACTCCAATACGGTTGATTCGCAACAATTACTATGTCCTATGATTTTTAGGCCTACTGCGAATACGCTACCTCTCATAGCTGCACACTTTGCACTTTTAGAAAAAGCAGGCTTCGAAATTGAAATGCTCAATGAAATAACTATGATTATTCGAGGCGTTCCATTTCTATTTAATCAACCTATGGCTCAATCTCAAGTAAAATCATTTTTAGAAGATTTCGGCAATAATAAAGGTATATCTTTGCCAGAAGAGAAAATAATAAGAATGGCTTGCAAAGCTGCGATAAAGGGTAATCATAAAATTTCCAAAACAGAATGTAAAAATCTGATAGAGTCTTTATTGGTACTTGAGAACCCTTTTAGCTGCCCTCATGGCAGGCCAACTTTAATTAGTTTAGAAAAATCAGATATCGAAAAATTATTTAGACGAATCGTCTAGTGTTTAGTAGACACAATAGGAGGCAATATGAAAAAAATGGCAGTCCATAGCGGCACCTTTCACGCAGATGACGTGTTTGCGGTAGCTTTGATGTATGGAATTTATGACGACTTAGAGGTAGTTAGAACTCGCGACGAAGCCGAACTTAGCACTTGTGATATCATCGCTGATGTTGGAGGAGGTCAATATGATCACCATTATGTAAACAAAAAATTGCGTGCTGACGGCATTCCATACTGTGCGTTTGGTCTTCTGTGGCAAGATTTTGGAATCGATTATATAAAAAATAATTTTGAACCTCTACCTCAAGAACAATACGAAGAAATTAAAGACCGAATAGCTATCGATTTTATTACTGTAATTGATGCGAATGACAATGGGCTAGATATTGTTCGCTCTGATTATAAAATTATGACTGTATCTGGAATTATCGATGTATTTATGCCTTTTGACGCAACCCAGGCTGCTGCAACTAAAGGATTTTTTGAGGCTGTTGAACTCGCTAAAAAAATCTTATATCATGTGGTAGCAAAAGAAGTTAGATACTTTGGTGATTTCAATTATGTCAAAGAGCAGCTAGCAATTCAGAATCCTAAAGAAAGCCACATTTTAGTATTAGAAAAACGCGTGAGCTTTAAAAAACCGTTAATTAAACTAGATATTGACATGGACGTATTGTTTGTTGTCTATAAAGATTTGTCCGATAAATGGATGGTTCAAAATATTCAGTTAACAGAAGATAGCTTTGACGCACGCAAAAATTTGCCAGACAGCTGGGCCGGACTAAACGAAGAAGCCTTAGACAAAGTTACCGGAATAGATGGATGCGTATTTTGTCATCCTGCTAAATTTTTATGTGGCAACAAAACCAAAGAAGGCGCCCTTGCTATGGCTCGATTGGCTGTTGAAGCGTAATTCAAAAAAAGACTGTTTCCCAGATTATAGGATTCAGTCTTTTTTAGAGTTTAATACTTTTCAATATCTACTTCTATCACATCGGGCGTTTTACATCCCAAGAACATTTTTGCCATATCTTGCATCTGTTCTTTGTGATCACTTACATAAAAATGATACGACGGGATTGCTATAGCTTGAATATTTTCTTGTAGCAGGTGGAGCCCCATCTGGTATGCCGTCTCATTGGCAGGATTTATCAGTTTGATATGTTTTCCCACCACGGCTTGAATGTCCTCAGATAATATAGGATAGTGCGTGCATCCCAATATTAATGTATCTATATCTTCTTCTAACAACTCATTCAGATAAGTTGCTATCACCATTTTTGCAACCTCTGTGTTTGTCCAGCCATCTTCTACTAGCGGAACAAATAGCGGGCAAGCTTTCGAAAAAATTTGGTATTCTGGATGAATTTCTCTTAGCCGCTCCGCGTATCGACCACTTTTGACGGTGCCTTCTGTTCCTATCACACCAATTCGACCATTTTTGGTTGCTCGGCTTGCCATTATAACGCCTGGCCCTACAACCCCTTCTATCATCAATTCAGGAAATAACTCCCGCAATTCGATAGCGCAATTTGAGTTTACTGTATTGCAGGCGATGATGATTGCTTTTACATCCTTACTCAATAAAAATCTGATTATTTGTGCTGAAAATTTTGTAACCGTTGCTTTCGATTTATTTCCATATGGCACACGTGCTGTATCGCCAAAGTATACTATCGATTCGTTTGTTAATTGCTTCATAACTTCTTTTACAACTGTCAGCCCTCCAAGGCCAGAGTCAAAAATTCCGATTGGTCTGTTATCCATATTTGTCACCGCTTATAAAGATGCTAAATTTATTAATTCTGTAATCAGGTTTTTGATTGAGATCCCAAAATCTTCAAACAGCATCGGGTACATACTAATTTTGGTAAATCCTGGCATTGTATTAATTTCATTAAATATCATATCGCCTGTTTCCGTTACAAAAAAATCAACTCGCGATAGCCCTTTTGCATCGACTGCTTTATAAATCTTCTTTGCTGCTTCTCTCAAGTTTTCTTTAATCTCGTCTGGTAATTCCGCACAGATCACGGTTTTGGATTCTGCGTTATTATATTTGGCATCAAAATCATAAAACTCTGCGGCTGCCAAAATTTCACCTACTCCTGAGATTTGTAATTCTTCGTTTCCTAGTACGGCAACTTCAACTTCTCGGCCTATTATCGTTTCCTCGACCAAGATTTTTGCGTCTTCTTTTGCCGCTACTCTTAGAGCATGTTCTAATTCACGCTTGTTGTGCACCTTATTGATCCCGACAGACGATCCAGCATTTGCTGGCTTTACAAAGTATGGATAGCCAAACGTTTCCTCTATTTTGGATACTACTTGATTCATATGTTTTAATTCCGAACTTTTCACTAGTACATACTTTGCTTGTCTTATTCCTGTCTTTTCAACTGCTATTTTGGTAAATGATTTGTCCATCGATATCGCAGAACTCAAAACTCCGCACCCCACAAATGGCAGCTGCGCTAATGTACACAAGCCTTGGATCGTTCCGTCTTCACCATATTTTCCATGCATAATCGGGAATACTTTATTAATTTTGATGTTTACTATGTCTTGCGCATCTCTCAATAGAAGTAATCCATGATGAGTAACATCTGGACTCAAAATACAAGGTACACCTTTTTCTTGCCAATTATTTTCCGTAAAATTAAAGTTTGCACCTCTATATAATAACCATTTCCCTTCTTTTGTGATTCCAACAGGATAAATATCAAAAAGCTCATGATCAATATTTTCATAAATAGTTGTAACAGACTTTAACGATACTTCATGTTCTGAAGATTGCCCTCCAAAAATTAACAAGATATTTTGCTTCATAAAAAATGCCCCTTCCTCATATATTTTATAGCTCTTTATTTATGATAAGTCTTTTTAAAAAATGTTTCTTTTTCGTTCCAGTATTTTCCATAATGACACACAAACTCATCTTCGCGCTCCTTCATAAATTCTGTATAGTCGGCGTCTAGTCCATTTTTACGCAAATTTTCTCGAATGCGTTCGGAGCCTAGTGGAGTTGCTAACGGTGCCACTTCTCTATAGTTATAATACTTTTCATCTAGCCCTTTTTGAACTGCCGGAACTGTATCGTGTCCTTCGAGATAAACCTCCCCTTTTGCCATCACCACAAAATCTATTATGTCTGTTAACAATTTGATTTGCAGCTTGAGATATTCTGGCTTATCTGTTAAATCTTCTCTCTCATTATCAATTTTAAATAGTTCGTATTGCCCACTAAATGGATAGTATGCTAATCGATATTCCTTACTAGAAACCAATTTCATTGAGTCGCAAAACTCTGTAAATATCACGCTTCGCTGCATCGCCGGCGTATTATACATTTCTATCATAGATCGCGAAAATGCAAACGGCTTATCATCTCCTGCTACTTTGATAGCTGTTCCTCCAATGTCTAGGTTGCTAACTAACATATCGCTTCGCACTCCCTTTGGCAACTCCGGTGAATTCGAAATAATCATCGGAATCTCTAACTGCGCCTTATATGGCATCGCACCCTTTCCAAACATGCTATAGTCGCCTAGCATACATCCATGGTCGGTCGAAAATATAATTATCGTATCTTCGTAGATGCCCAGCTCTTTCAATTTTGCGACGATCTTGGCTACCTGGATATCTATCAGCTGAACCTTATGCGCGTACGCTACTAATTGGCGTCTGTATGCTTCGATGCCTTTAACTTCGGGCGAATTTAATGTTGCCCCACGTCTATACAATGGCACATCACACTTAGGCAAAAACTTTGTGTCTGCTGGATCTGGAGGTTGTATTTGGGTAGTCAGCCCGTTATTTGCTGGTACGTCGTATGGCGGATGCGGCCCTTGAAATGAGATCCACGCAAAGACTGGCTTATCTTTTTCGTCTTCTATAAATTTTATCGCATTTTCTGCTATCCAAACATCATAGTATTCACTTATATCTGCTCCAAATTTTCCCGATCCATCATGATTATACAGATTTTTTGCTTCTGGATGGCGCTCAATTATATATTTATAGAAATCGTCTTCTGGCCCCAATCGATTCTCTTCCATTTGCAATGCAATGTCGAAACCCTTTGAATCTTTGCCCGGCGTATGGTGTAATTTTCCAAATGCCCCTGTTCTATATCCGTTTGCTTTCATTCTCTGCGGCAAATATTCAAGCCCCGGTCTAAATGGAACTTCGTTAGTC
Source organism: Candidatus Epulonipiscium viviparus (assembly GCF_030708075.1). Lineage (GTDB taxonomy): Bacteria > Bacillota > Clostridia > Lachnospirales > Cellulosilyticaceae > Epulonipiscioides > Epulonipiscioides viviparus. The sequence goes on from NZ_CP117982.1 coordinate 360,302, forward strand.
CACACACCATGATCAGATAGGTACGTTCCTGTCATCATTGATGCTCTTCCCGGTGCGCAAACTGGCGACACCGTTGTTGCATGCTCAAACAAAACTCCATCTGCTGCTAATTTATCTATATTTGGCGTCTTAATAAACTCACTTCCATAGCAAGATAGGTAGTCGGTACGCAATTGATCACATAAAATCACTACAACATTTTTTTTCATGATTTCTCTCTCCCACTTTTCAATCTTTAATATGTCTTCTTAAAAAATGAATCTCCTGGCCTCCAATACTTTCCGTAGTGAACAACAAATTCATCTTCTCGCGCTTTCATAAATTCAGTATAGTCAGCATCTAATCCATGGTCTCTCAGGCTTTGTCGACTTCGTTCTGACCATATTGGAGTTGCTAGTGGTGCAACCTCTCTATAATTATAATACTTCTCGTCAAGCCCCACCTGCACTGCTGGGACAGTATCATGACCCTCCAAATAGACCTCTCCTTTTGCCATCACCACAAAGTCAATTATATCTGATAGCAATTCGATCCGCAATTCTTGTAACTCCGGGTCTAGTGTCAAATCGGTCGTTTCATCGTCTATGGCAAACAGTTCATGCTCCTTGCTAAATGGATAGTATGCCAATCTATATTTTTTTGTCGAAACCAATTTCATCGAGTCGCAAAACTCTGTAAATATCACGCTTCGTTGTATTTCACAATTATTATACATCTCGACAATCGATCGCGAATATCCCAGCGGCTTTGGATCTTCTGCTGCTTTCAGCGCCGTTCCCGCAATGTCTAGGTTGCTCACAAGCATGTCGCTTCGTTTCCCCTGTGGCAATGCGTCGGCGTCCACCACTATCATCGGAATTTCTAACTGCGCTTTATATGGCATCGCGCCCTTCTCATACATATCGTAATCCCCCAACATACACCCGTGGTCAGTAGAAAATATAATTACGGTATCTTTATATATGCCCAACTCTTTCAGCTTCGCTATAATTTTTCCCACTTCATAGTCAATAATTTGAACTCCCTCTGCGTATCTCGCGCGACGCTCTCTATAGGCCTTCATCCCCAATATACTTGGTGTAGATATATTTGATGCTCTCCTATATTTGGGAACATTACAGCTTGGCTCGAAGTCTAACATGATAGGATCCGGTGGCGTTAGCACTGTCGATATTCCATTCTCTGCTGGCGCATCATATGGCTGGTGCGGCCCCTGAAATGATACCCACGCAAATAACGGCTCATCTTTATGGTCTTCGATAAATTTTACGGCATTGTTGGCAATCCATTCTTCGTAATAGTCCTCTAGCCCAAAAGCAAATCGACCATCTTTTTGCGGGCTGATAGTATTTATTTCTGGGTGCCTTCTCTTCAAAAATTTGTAGAAATCATCGTCTGCTGCCAATCTTCCTTCTTCCATCTGACAAGCAACTGCAAAACCTTTGACGTCTTTGCTCGGCATATGATGAAGCTTTCCAAATGCCCCAGTCACATATCCGTTTTGGTTCATCCGCTCCGGAATATACTCCAGCCCTGCCTTAAACGGAACGTCGTTGGTCCACACTCCCGTTCCCGAAACGTACTGCCCCGTCATCATACATGCGCGCCCCGGTCCACACACTGGCGATACTGTTGTTGCACGCTCAAATAAAACTCCATCTGCCGCTAGTTGATCGATATTTGGAGTTTTTATAAAATCACTTCCGTAACACGATAAAAAATCTGTTCTCAATTGATCACATAAGATTACTACAACATTTTTCTTCACAAAAATTACACCTCTTCATCATAAAATAGGTAAATCCTGTGGAGATATTTTATCACCATTTCGAAATTATTCAAGGCAGTTTTTTATCAAAAGGAAGAAATTGGTGCTAGTAAAATTAAATAGAAAAATGTATAATTAATTTTGAATTTTACATATTTGTCAAATTTAGTCTTACAAAAAAAAGAATTTTTTCTTATCATAGTCATATTTTTTTTGACTCAAGGTATACTATATCTTGTAGTTTAATTTTTTATCAAATAAGAGGAGATGAAAACGATGAGTAAGCGATTGATACAAAGTCTGGCTCTAACCACACTGTTAACCATGAGCACACTGCCCATACAAGCGACCGATATCGTAATACCAGAAATCGAGATATCCGAAATCGCGATACCAGATACCGACACTTCAGAGATTGCGGCTCCTGATACAGACACTCCAGAGACTGCGGCTCCAGATACCGACGCTCCAGAGACTGCGGCTCCAGATACCGATGCTCCAGAGACTGCGGCTCCAGATACCGATGCTCCAGAGACTGCAACTCCAGATACCGATGCTCCAGAAACTGCGGCTCCAGATACAGACACTCCAGATACCGCAATTCCGAATACCGATACTCCAGATACCGCGGTCCCAAGTACCGATACTCCTGATACCGCCATTCCTGCTACCGATACCCCGGACACTGCCATTCCAAATACCGATACCCCCGACACTGTAATTCCAAATACCGATACCCCCGACACCGCAATACCCGAATTAGACATTCCAGAAACTGTGGTTCCAGAATTCGAAATTTCTGGGGCTACAACTTCATCTGCTACTGATGGCGATGTAACTTCCGATGCGCTTGCAGTTACCGATGACGATGCGAACTCTGATTCATCTGCTACCGATGGCGATGCGAACTCTGATTCATCTGCTAACGATGGCGATGCAACCTCATCTGCTAACGACGGCGATGCGAACTCATCTGCTAACGATGGCGATGCGAACTCTGATTCATCTGCTAACGATGGCGATACGAACTCATCTGCTACCGATGGCGATACAACCTCATCTGCTACTGATGACGATGCGAACTCATCTGCTAACGACGGCGATGCGAACTCATCTGCTAACGATGGCGATGCGAACTCTGATTCATCTGCTAACGATGGCGATACAAACTCATCTGCTACCGATGGCGATACAAACTCATCTGCTACTGATGGCGATGCAATCTCATCTGCTACTGATGGCGATGCAACCTCATCTGCTACTGATGGCGATGCGAACTCCGATTCATCTGCTACTGATGGCGATGTAACTTCCGATGCGCCTGCAGTTACCGATGGCGATGCGAACTCTGATTCATCTGCTAACGATGGCGATGTAACTTCCGATGCGCCTGCAGTTTCCGATGGTGATGCGAACTCCGATTCATCTGCTACCGATGGCGATACAACCTCATCTGCTACTGATGACGATGCAACCTCATCTGCTACTGACGGCGATGCGAACTCATCTGCTACCGACGGCGATGCAACCTCATCTGCTAACGATGGCGATGCGAACTCTGATTCATCTGCTACTGATGGCGATGTAACTTCCGATGCGCCTGCAGTTTCCGATGGCGATGCAAACTCATCTGCTACCGACGACGATGCGAACTCATCTGCTACCGACGACGATGCAAACTCATCTGCTACTGATGACGATGCGAACTCATCTGCTACTGATGGCGATGCAAACTCATCTGCTACCGACGGCGATGCGAACTCATCTGCTACCGACGGCGATGTAACTTCCGATGCGCCTGCAGTTTCCGATGGTGATGCGAACTCCGATTCAACTGCTAACGATGGCGATGTAACTTCCGATGCGCCTGCAGTTTCCGATGGTGATGCGAACTCCGATTCATCTGCTACCGATGGCGATGCAACCTCATCTGCTCCTGATGGCGATGCCACCTCATCTGCTTAACGATGGCGATGCGAACTCATCTGCTAACGATGGCGATGTAACCTCATCTGCTAACGATGGCGATGCAAACTCATCTGCTACCGATGGCGATGCGAACTCTGATTCATCTGCTACTGATGGCGATGTAAACTCATCTGCTACTGATGGCGATGCAAACTCATCTGCTACTGATGGCGATGCGAACTCATCTGCTACCGATGGCGATGCAAACTCATCTGCTAACGATGGCGATGCAACCTCATCTGCTAACGATGGCGATGCAACCTCATCTGCTAACGATGGCGATGCAACCTCATCTGCTAACGATGGCGATGCGAACTCATCTGCTACTGATGGCGATGCAAATTCATCTGCTACTGATGGCGATGTAACCTCATCTGCTACCGATGGCGATGCAAATTCATCTGCTACCGACGGCGATGCGAACTCATCTGCTACCGACGGCGATGCGAACTCATCTGCTACTGATGGCGATGCAAACTCATCTGCTAACGACGGCGATGCGAATTTCGATGCGCCTGTCATTGGTGTTCCTTCTATTGGTGTTCCTTCTATTGGTGTGCCTTCCATTGGTGTGCCTTCCATTGGTGTGTTGACTCCTAATGATTCAATTCCTGTAGTTGCCATTCCTGGTGAATTTGATGCCGAGTTCATTCCCGAGTTTTCGTTCACTCCAACTATTTATCACTTCCTTCAACCGTCTGGCGCACGAACTTTGTTGCCTTTAGAACAACATTTTGGCGATGCAGATTTAAGCACTATGTTTTTTGATGAGCACTCTGATTGGTAGTCGCGACCAATTAGATTACACCAACAAACGCTATATTATAGAAGTAAAAACGATCAATCTAGAAAAACTCTTTGTTCCAAAGCTTGTGAATCTCGATCTTGAAACTGATAATGCCGTAGAAAAAGTTGAGCTCGCGGTTAACGGCTCCGAATACATTCTCACTGTCCCTAACGAATATGCAGAAGTGGAAAATTTTGGATTAGGACTCACTCTCGATTCAGCGTTTGCAGATGCAGGATATACTGCTACTTTTTATAAGGGTATATTGGCAGCCGACGATGTCTTTGATGCTGTAATCGACGATCCAGACATTCACATCAGCAGCGCTATAAAAAATGGCTCCTACAATATTTCTGATTCGTCCGAGCTTACTATTTTATTAGAACAAGAAGGTGGTTTTAGAACTGTTTTGCATTACTTTTTATAAGGGTATATTGGCAGCCGACGATGTCTTTGATGCTGTAATCGACGATCCAGACGTTCACATCAGCAGCGCTATAAAAAATGGCTCCTACAATATTTCTGATTCGTCCGAGCTTACTATTTTATTAGAACAAGAAGGTGGTTTTAGAACTGTTTTGCATCCTGTAGTAGAACTTGTAATTAGCGAAAACAAAGCATTCGACGATATTGCGTACAGCATGTTATATGCTCAATTTAATGATCAGAGAGTTCAGGCGTCGCAGTCGTTCACTAGCAAGGTGGTTAATGGCGTCGAAACTGTAACTTACACTTTGGAAGATGATTTTGCGGCTTCTAACGATTTTTACATAGGCTTGAGTTATTTCGATGCTCAGCTTGATGACTACAACAACGAAAAAATTCAGAAAGTCGAAATAGTTTCGAGCGATGGAACAGTCTTAGGCGATGTTACTGATGAAGCTATAATTGCTAACGGAAATACTATGTGGGAGGAAGATGCTGGCTTTTTGTTTAACGGTGCTGGCGTAAACTTTTTAATTACCACCGATACTCGCGACTATCAATTGGCAGTGCGAATTAAAGGTGTGCAAGAGGCAGTTGCTAGAGACTTTAGGGTTACTGGAATTGCTGGAGTTGCAGAAGCATTTATTATGCCTGACGATGTGGATTCTATGTCTAAATATTATCAAACGATTTTTGTAGATGATACCGATTTGTCTTCTGTAAAGCTTAAGTTTTTGGCAAGCGAGGGGGCTAATGTTCAGACTGCAGCTGCCAAGTCTCAAATTAGCGGCATTTCTGCTGTAGGTGAAAACAATTCCCTCAACGCATTTACCAGCGTGGCTGCAGATAAAATCGATAGCATTGCAAAGATCAGGTTGATCGGCGATGGGGGTGGTGAAATTTCTGGAACTCTCACGCAGATAAAATCGATAGCATTGCAAAGATCAGGTTGATCGGCGATGGGGGTGGTGAAATTTCTGGAACTCTCACCATTACTGCAGATGATCAGGCACCTCAAGTTATTACGCTTAACGGCTTTGCGGCAAACTTAGCAATAACAACTGAGCAGCTCAAAACTGGATCTGCTTTTGTACCTTATACACAATTGATTCAAACCAATAATATTTCTAACGACATAGTTGCCAAATTCTCAATTATAGACGGTGAAAAACCTGACTGGCTAACGCTGGATCCAAATACTGGATATCTTCATGGAATGCCTAAAGCTGCAGGCGAACATACATTTATGGTAAAAGCCGAATTTAGTTCAGATGATGACAAATTTTCTGAATACGATTTGTCACCTTCTTACGCAAAGTTTACAATAACAACCTCAGAGGAATTAGTAAACGAAGATGGCATTCCTGTCGACTCGTTTGTTACTGATGGGTTCGAAATCAAAACTCCATTGCCAAAGATCGAGGAAATCAAAGATCATTCGATTAAATTGACAGGTGACATATCAGAAATTGTTGACGTATATATTGATGGACAAAAGTTAGTTAAAAATTCAGATTACAAAATTACTAGCTCTACAGAAGAGATTTCTATCACTATATTCTCCGATGTATTTGAAGATTTAAGCGAGGATGAGCACATAGTGGCCGCAGAATTTGTGGATGATACTGCTCATTGTGGACCCTGATGGCGACAAAGATGATGACAAAGACGACGACAAAGACGACGACAGTGATATCTCCACTTAAACCTACGCCAGCAAAACCAACTGTTACAACCACTCCGACCGCTCCAACTGCTCCGCTTCCTCCTATTAGTATCAAAAAGGACGTTTCTCCAAGTGCTTGGTACTATAACGATGTGAAATGGATTTATGAGCAAGGGTTGATGTTTGGCCTATCTGTTGACCAATTCGGAATCGGCGTTCATAGCACTAGAGGTTCTATTGCTAATGTATTAGCGCTTCATGGAAATATCGATTTAACAAAATATCCTTCGTCATTGCGTTGGTTTGACAGTTCCATGAAGTGGGCTTCAGAGTATAAATTATTTGGCTCTGATATAGCAGATGGGGCAACGCCTCTAACTAGAGAGTCTATGGCTGTTCTCATCAACAACTATTTAAAATATCAGGGATTTGTATTGCCAAAAGCTTCCGCTACAACTAAATTTACCGATATCAAAAATTTATCAGCAGAAAAACAAAACGCTATCAAAATTGCGAATCAGCTGGGATTACTTTCCGGAAAAAGTGCGACTACAATGGCGCCCAAAGATTTAGTAACGATGGAAGAAGTCGCGGCTATTGTTCACAGAGTTGATTCCCTATTATTACCAAAGACGATTGCTCACAATTAATATGAATACGGAACTGCGGCATCTGCTGCAGTCTCCATGATATTTGATATATAAAAACGAGGAGGGTTTAAAGTGAAGAAAAAATTTAGTTATCTACTTGCCGGAGCTTTGCTATTACAATCGATGGCAACTGTCTCCCCTACTTTTGCTTTTACCGAAGATATTGCAATTTTATCTGACACCGATGCGGACATAACTTTTAACGTCGAAGCATTTATTCCACCAGAAGAGCGCGTAAAAGCATCATAGCTGATAATGGATTCGACAGCAACAATATTACTGTCATCAAGCGGCAGCTCTGCGAGTTCAATAATCTCAGAAATAGTAACATCAGAGTGCTCATCAAAAAACATAGTGCTTAAATCTGCATCGCCAAAATGTTGTTCTAAAGGCAACAAAGTTCGTGCGCCAGACGGTTGAAGGAAGTGATAAATAGTTGGAGTGAACGAAAACTCGGGAATGAACTCGGCATCAAATTCACCAGGAATGGCAACTACAGGAATTGAATCATTAGGAGTCAACACACCAATGGAAGGCACACCAATAGAAGGAACACCAATAGAAGGAACACCAATAGAAGGAACACCAATTGGCAAAAATACAACTTCTATCGGAGACACAGTTTTTTATAACACCGTTAGGTTATCGCATATTGATTTTGGAGACTCATTAATTAGCATTGGCGAGCTGACCTTTGCAAACTGCGACTCTCTAACTTCGATGACGTTTCCCAAAACTTTGGAGGTACTTGGCGAGGCCGCGTTTTATCACTGTGGTCAGTTAGCTAACGTATTATTTGCTGCTGGCTCGGATATGATTATTGGCGATAATGCGTTTAGCACTTGTGTTAAGCTGACTTCTATCAATATTCCATCCCGAGTTAAATCCATCGGAACTGCAGCATTCAACAATTGCGTCTCTCTCATAAATGTAACATTTGAGGAGGGTATCGAGGCTATTGATCAAGCTGCATTTATGGGTACCAAAATTACCACTCTCACATTGCCACACTCTCTAAAGCATACTGATTGGGCTTTTTATAATCTAACTACTCTCACATCGGTAACCCTTCCTTCTGATGCAGTAGCTATAGGTGAACATATGTTCGAAAATTGTATTAGACTAGCTTCTATTAATATACCAACTTCGGTTCGAGAAATCGGCGACTCTGCTTTCGAAGGATGCGCTTCGTTAACCCAAGTCAAAATTCCAGAGAGCGTTACCAAACTGGGCAAGGGAGCATTTCAAGATTGCATACATCTTGTTTCTATAAATATTCCAGCAGGCGTGAGTGTTATTTCAGACTATCTGTTCAGCGGATGCCTTGCTTTAGAAGCTGTGCCTATAAGCGACAAAATTACCTCCATCGGCAACTGGGCATTCTACCGCTGCGAAACTATTTCTGAACTAAACATTCCATCTTCTGTAAAAACGATTGGCTCTTCTGCCTTTAGAAGTATGGATAGCTTGCTCGAGCTTTCGTTGCCAGATTCTGTTACATCACTTGGTTCGTACGCTTTTATGGATGCTACCAATCTCAACAAAATTAAACTTTCGAAGGGCACATTTTATAACTGCTCTTCGCTATCAGAAATTACTATTCCAGATAGCGTGACCACTCTTTCTAACGAAGCATTTAGGAATGCACACAACCTTCATACGATATCGTTGCCTGCAAATTTAATTAATGCTGGAGAAGATATTTTTAGAGATTGCGACAACTTGGGTACCGTGTTATTTGCTGGTAATGCCGCACAATGGCGCAACTTAGAAATCCAACTCCCAGAGTTCACTATGTTGATATGCTCTGGAGATACTGATGTGGATGTTGAAACCGATTGGCTAGAAATTGAGGGAATTGTCGGTGGAAGAATTAAATTTAATAAAGAAGTTGGGGCTATTACTGATGCGGAGTTTTCTGTCACCTCTGCCAATATTCCAGCTCAGATCGACGGGGTGGATGTAGTGGCAATTACTTCCAATGCATTTCGAGGTTGCTCTAATCTTAAATCTATTTCGATGCCAGAATCGATTACATATATTGGCGCCAATGCATTTCGAGGATGTAGCTTCTTAGAAGAAGTCAATTTCTCATCCAACCTATCCAACCTAAGTTATCTTGGCGAATGGAGTTTTGCATTTTGCGATGCTCTCACTTCTGTAGATATACCTAGTCAAAAACTCACCGTTGTTCAGGAGGCGGCTTTCTATGCTTGTATAAACCTACGCGATGTTGTGCTTCCAGATTCTGTTGTTCATATTGATAGTGGTGCATTCCAATATTGTACAGATCTAGTTAATTTAACGTTACCATATGAGTTAAAAGAAATTACTGCCTATGCATTCAAGGGGTGCTCGAGCTTGCTATCGATCAAATTTCCGAATAACCTTGGCAAAATCGATCGCCTAGCATTTGAGGATTGTACTAGTTTAGAGTCTATTGCATTGCCAGTTAGCATTCACACTATAGAAGATGATGCCTTCAAAAGTACTGCAGTTAAGACTATCCACTATGCTGGCTCAGAATCGATGTGGGTTAACACCAAAATTAAGTTAGATGATGCTGGATTTTCAAATACGGTTAAGCTACTCTATAGCAGTAACGACCCCGATATAGTTCAACCGCCTACTATTTGGATTGAAGTTGATGGCATTGAAGGCGGTAAAATCGAATTCGATACCAAAACTGGGAGCATTCTCGATGCTGAGACAACGATCACCTCTGCAAACATTCCGTCTGTAATTAATGGGGTTACTGTCAAAAAAATTGATTCCTATGCATTTTCGCTGTGCAATCAGTTAACTTCCGTTACAATCCCATCATCTATAACTGCTATGCAAAACTATGCTTTTAAGGATTGCACCAGCTTGGAAACTGTTACTATAATCTCGACGAAGCTAGACAAAATCTCTCTTCAAACTACCACTATAGTATCTCCCGAAATTGATGCCATTGCTAATTTACAAGGCGTTCAATTGATTGGTCATGGCGCGTTTTGGGGCTGTTCTAATCTCAAAAATGTAACCTTGGCAGAGAGTGTTATTAAAATAGGCAATAGCGTTTTCGAAGACTGTGTGAGTCTCGAATATTTGGCTCTACCTCCATATGTTACAGAACTTGGCTCGAGATCATTTTGGAATTGTCCAAACCTCGGGCGCATCGATTTTGGAGGCACTCAAGCAGTGTGGGACTCATTTGCTGCAACGACTGATCCGCACACCACGGTTGTTTGCAATGATACAGTAGAATCTCAATTTATTACAGTTGACGGAGTGATCGGTGGTGGAGTGAAATTTGCAAATGGAGTCATTGTAGATGTTGAAGATACCGTCACCTCTGCCGATATTCCTAGCCAAATTAATGGTGAAGACGTCGTCGAGATCGGTGCGGCGGCCTTCTACAATGCGAAGCTGGTAACGGACATAACATTGCCCAATACTATAACTCGCATCGGAGATAGCGCATTTACAAATTGTGAAGCACTTACCTCAATAACAATTCCAGCTTCTTTTACGACTGGTGGCGTAAAAGCATTCAACGGGTGCGACAGCCTAGAGACTATATATTTTGAAGGATCACGAGCTGAGTGGAATGACGCCGGCCTTATTGCTCCCCAAAATACTGCAATCCACTATGGAATAACCGAAAATTGGGTATCTTTACCAGGAATAGAAGGTGGCAAAATTAAGTTTGATTTCAAAACAGGTACCATTACCGATGCAGAAGAAACCATTACTTCTGCAGTCATCCCAGAATTTATCGTAGACGGCGTTATGCTCATGGATGGCTTTAACACAATTGATGTTCGAGTTAATGCTATTGCAAACGACGCTTTTAAAAATTGTACTCAACTAACGACACTAGCTCTTCCTATAGGATTGCAATCAATCGGAGAAGCTGCGTTTGTAAACACAGCGCTCGAAACCATGATTATCCCCGATTCTGTCACACAAATCGCTCCCTCAATTGTACAAGGCAACACAACAATACAAACTATTTACTATGGCGGATCTCTAGACAAGTGGAAATTATTTAATATCGATATACGAGATAATGTTGTTATAATTTCAGATAATATTGGACCAATCGATCCCAATGAGTTTGTTCGAGTGCCGGGCATAGAAGGTGGCAAAATTAAGTTTAACGCTAGCACGGGCGCAATCACCGACGCAGAAAATTCCATCACTATTGCCAACATTCCTGCAGCCCTAAACGGAATAGCCGTTACTACTATCGGTCCAGAAGTATTTCAGCGCAATACAAATTTGGTGGAGCTCACCTTGCCAGATAGCATAACAACAATCGGTAAAGAGGCATTCCAATTTTGCGATGCTCTCACAAATGTTACCATCCCAGCTAGCGTTAAATCCATAGGCGATTTTGCGTTTGCAAGATCCAAAGCTTTAACAGAAATAACTTTACAATCCACCGACGCCGATATTGACCTCTCTACATTTTGGAATCCATATATCGACTCCACAATATATTTTGCGGGTACCAAAGCAGAATGGCTAGCGTTTGATACCGGGATCTCTGTAAAAACCGCAATGGCATTTGATGGTAATACAACAGCAGATGAAGAATGGAATACGCTACATCCAGTAGAAGGAATTTTAGGCGGTGGAGTCAAGTTTGATAAAGAGTCAGGCACAATCACTGCTGCGGAATCCACAATCACTGCAGCAACCATCCCGGGTCAAATCGCCGGTGTTGCAGTTACCGCAATTGGCAATTCAGCTTTTAGATGGAACTTTTCTCTCACTGAAGTTGTGCTTCCAAACACAGTAACCAAAATCGGGCATCAAGCTTTCTATGATAATAGTGACAAGCTAAAGACAATGCTTCTTCCAGACTCTATAACATCTATTGGCGAGCAAGCATTTGCGTTTTGCGACGGCCTAACCGACATCACGCTTCCAGATTCACTGCAAATTCTCGAACCCAATACATTCTACGGTTGTACCAATCTATCTAAAGTAAAATTACCATCGATGCTAGTTTCGATCGGTCTCAATGCTTTTTACAATACGGCAATCGAGGAATTAGCGATTCCGGCATCCGTCAATAAAATCAGTACGTCTTCATCTCTCGCAAACACAACATTTCCAGAGAGTATAACGACAATTTATTTTGCCGGAACCGAAGAAGCGTGGAACAACTTAAAAACCAGACTTGCAGCTACTACAACTGTGTACTTTGAACATTTAGGACCTATTGATCCAGACGATTGGATTGCAATACCTGGTGCTGTAGATGGCAAAATTAAATTTAATCCAGCAACGGGGCAAATAACAGCTGTCCAACATACAATAACATCTCTCAAAATTCCAGAAACTATCAACAACATTGCAGTCACATCGCTTGCTAACAACCTCTTCGTCGATGCCAATACACTCGAAACTGTAATTTTACCAAAAGGCATTCAAGTCGGCGCTGATGCGTTATGGGCAAACGAGATAACAGTCTATTACGCAGGTACCGCGCAAGAGTGGGTAGCCCTCAACGCCTCGCTTCCATTTGATGCTTCGATTATTTTAGAGAGCGATGGACCAGACGATCTAACATTCAGCGATGAACTTCAACCAACATATTCTGTAATGGGGCAAAATGTTAAATTTGACAAAAACACCGGAACCATCGTTTCGGCAAATCCACTAATAGCAGATGGCACCATTCCAGCAGTTGTTGACGGTATAAAAGTTACCGCTATCGGAGCATCCGCATTCCGTGGCAACAGCGCACTAACCAAGGTGACAATTCCGCAAGGTATAGAGTCCGTTGGCGCATCAGCTTTTGCTGCAAGTCCAAACTTGACCACCGTCATAATACCGCTATTAACTTCTGCTGCATCCAATATCTTTGCAGACTGCCCTTCATTAGCAACGATATATTTTGAAGGCACGCAAGCCCAATGGTCAGCGTTGGGGATCAGCATTCCATCTTCTGTACAAATAAATTATGAGCGATACCCAATTTCTGCAGATGCGTGGCGAGATGTTGCAGGCATTGTGGGTGGCTCCATAAAATTTGATGAAGACACGGGCACTATCACCGATGCTCAGGATACCATCACAACTGCCAACATTCCTGCTAAAATAAATGGGGCTACAGTATTAGAAATCGGATCGGGAGCATTCGAAAATCTCACAGCACTAACCAATGTTCGCATCCCGTATGGCGTAACCACAATTTCGGACAATGCCTTTAAAGGTACTGGGCTAGTTAGCATTGTACTTCCAGAATCCGTCACATCTGCTGCAGCAGACATTTTTGCCAACTGCGAAAACTTGGCAACTATATATTTTGGAGGAACTGAAGCTGAGTGGCTTTCGTTGGGAGTATCGTTATCTTCAAACACAATTGTAGTTTATGAGAGCCAAGGGCCTATTGATCCAGATGCGTGGCTAACAGTTGAAGGCATCGAGGGTGGTAGAATCAAAATTGATAACGGCGTAATCACAACAGCTGAGGATGGCATAACTATTGCAAATATTCCAGAAATTGTCAACGGAATACGCGTTACTGCTATCGATTCAAACGCATTTTATCAGCATGCAACGCTTGTGGAGCTCACTATCCCAGCAAGCATCACCGTAATCGAGTCTAGCGCATTTGCATCTAGTCCAAAGCTCACGAAAGTCACATTCTCAGAAGGCGTAACCGAAGTAAAATTGCGTGCCTTTGATAAGTGCGACAGTTTAGAAACTCTGATATGGCCAAAATCACTTGTTACAGTTGGCGATGCGGCATTCGACTCCACTCCAAATTTGAGCCTGATCTATTATGCAGGAACACAAGCCGAGTGGGACGCATTAGCAGTGGATATTCCAGAGAGCGTAACAGTTGTAGTAGGCAGTACTGGGCCTATCGATCCAAATGCCTGGATTGCTATCGAAGGAGTTGTAGGCGGTCAGATCAAATTTAACGAAGCAACTGGAGCGATCACAGAAGTAGAGGAGAGCGTCACCTCCGCGGTTATTCCGGAAAAAATCAACGGTGTAACTGTCGTTGCAATAGCAGATAGCGCATTCTCGAAGGCCCTACGAATTTCCAAAGTAACTTTGCCTAACACAATTACTACAATTGGCGATCGTGCATTCGAAAATTGCGGCAACTTAAAAGAGATCACGCTTCCAACCTCATTAACTTCAATTGGCGCATATGCATTCCACGACTGCGACGAATTGAGAGAACTAGACTTGCCATCTGGCATCACCAGCATTGGCGAAGCGGCATTCAAAAACTGTGCATACATTAAAACAATTTCGATTCCAGAAGGCGTTACCGAGTTAGCCAAAGATTTATTTTACAGCTGCGATAGGCTAGAAACCATCATTATCTCTGGGCCAGTTACCCAAATAGCAGACGGAGTTTTTGGCAACCTAGATAAACTAGATACGATCTTCTTTGGCAACGAGCGAAATATTTGGAATTCATTTGACATCCACGTTCCAAACGATGCCCTAGTAATTTTCCGAACTGCTGCAGCAACAACAGATCCTGATGATCCCGACGAAGTGATCGACCCAGAAGATTTAATTGGACCAGAAGCGTGGCTTACTGTTGACGGAATCGAAGGCGGAATGATTCAATTTGATTCTCAAACTGGGCAAATTTTAGCAACCGATGGGGCCATAACTAAAGCACACATTCCGGCCGAAATCAACGGTGTTGCTGTTACAAGCATCGGAAACTATGCATTCTACGATCGTTCTACACTCAAGGAGCTTAGCATTCCGGATTCGGTAACTTATATCGGAGACAATGCATTTGTTAACTGCTATTCGTTGGCAGAAGTAAACATTCCAGCAGGCGTTGAGTATATTGGTGATAGCGCGTTCTACAACTGCCGTAGCCTCACATCGATCAGTCTTCCTGAGTCTGTCACACAAATTTCATACCGCACTTTCTACGGATGCTCTCGCTTAGAATCAATCAACATTCCTGGAGTTACCGTTATTAATTCGTACGCATTTGCAGATTGTCACAGTCTCGATGATCCTGACTTACCAGAGGGCCTAACATTTATTAGTGACTTTGCCTTTGCCGAATCCCGCGGATTAACAACACTCAATATTCCGGCAAATGTAGAATCCATAGGCAACAGCGCATTCATTGGATGCTCCAATCTAGAAACATTAAATTTGAACAGCAATTTGGCAACAATTGGCACTTCTGCATTCGAAAATTGTGTAAGTCTCGAATCCGTAGATTTCCCGGCTAATATAAGTAACATTGGAAGCAATGCCTTCGCTGGATGTCTGGCATTAACAGAGGTCACGCTTCCAGAGGGGCTACCTGACATTGCAGATGGAGTATTCTCATATTGTAATAATTTAGCAACTGTCACAATTCCATCAACTGTAACATCGATCGGTGACCACGTATTTGCGGCAACGGCACTTACGCGACTAGAGCTTCCTGCAGGGCTAACATACCTAGGCTATGACGTCTTCGCGAATATTGAAGCGTTGGAAATTTCATTCTTAGGTACTGCAGCTGAATGGAATGCATTGGGCAGAGAATTGCCTGATGGTGTTACTATTACAACCAATTAAATGCTTTCCTTTTATATGCTCTCCTTCGGGAGAGTTTTTTGCATCAAAAAAGACACCCCATTAAGAGGGTGCCCTTTGTTTAAACAGTTCGTTCCACATTTAGCATAATGTCGAGAATCTCTTTATCGGTGCCATGCATACCGTATTTTCCAAGTCTTCCTATGGCAGCTATTGTAGCTTCTATATCATCTTTTAAAATTCCGGTGCGTGGTCGATAACTTTGATTTTCCATAGCCAAATGATGCGCCATGATTGCGGCGTCGAGGCTTGATGCTATTTTGGCACCGCAAGAGGCTTTTGCCCCATCGCATACAATTCCAGAAACGTTTGCCAGTGTATTTGTGATTGTCATATTAATTTGATCTAAAGTTCCATTTGATAAATATGTCATAGCCGCTCCACTAGCGCAAGACGCACTAACCACCCCGCAAAACGCACTTAGTCTTCCTATTAGCGTCTTTTGATGAATCGTAATTAAATTTGAAAAGACCAATCCGCGATAAAGTTTTTCTTGATTAATTCCCATTTCTTCTGCATACATAACGATAGGAATAGACGATGCCATACCTTGGTTTCCGCTGCCGGAATTGGTAACTACTGGTAAAGCGCTTCCGCTCATTCGTGCTTCCGACCCTGCAGCAGTATAAGCTTTAATCTTTCTATCAAGACCGCCATCTCCGTGTGATCTCAATATAACTTTACCAATACCCAGTCCGTATTTTCCAGTTAAGCCTTCTTGCGCCATTGCCATATTGTATTCAATCTGCAAGTCGAGTAGGTCCTTAACCTCTGCTATTTCAACGGTATTTGCAAATTCATATATTCTACAAACGCTTAGATTATCTCGATTAGTAAATTTCCCAAGGTATTTATTATTATCTGGCTCATAAAATAACACTTGCCCATCCTTTGTGATTTTGCTTATATGAGTATGCGCTTCTGTTATTTCTGCAGTTGCCACATGCTCGCCCTTATAGACTTCCACTATCACATGTAACAATAATGAACTATCTAGATGTAACACCGTACAAAATTTCGTCAACAACTGTTGGAATGGTGCCATCTGCTATTAGTGGATTTGCCGAAACGATGGTTCCGGTGTTTTTGTCAAATTTAACATTTTGCCCCATTACAGAATATGTTGGTTGAAGTTCATCGCTGAATGTTAGATCGTCTGGCCCATCGCTCTCTAAAATAATCGAAGCATCAAATGGAAGCGAGGCGTTGAGGGCTACCCACTCTTGCGCGGTACCTGCGTAATAGACTGTTATCTCGTTTGCCCATAACGCATCAGCGCCGACTTGAATGCCTTTTGGTAAAATTAGTGGAGTTCCCAGTACACTTTGCCTCTGATGCCGCAAGTTGGATCGGAGTATTTGTTAACGATGTGTACGAAAACTTTTTCGTTTTTGAAGAACTTGGTTACAGGCACAGTAATATTGCCGCCCTGTGGATCAGCAAATTTTATAATTTCTTGAGAAATACCAAGTCTAGGCTGAACATTAGGCCACACATTGCGATCGTGCTCAATGGAGATCTCGGTATCGCCAGTGACATTTTCGATAATGATGCGTACTTCTTTTTCGCCGACATAATCTGGAATGAGCAATCGGGTAGTGTATTTAGCGTAGCCATAGTCATCTGCAAAGATTTCGCTAAGATGATCGGTGCCGAATTTAAACGGAATGCTAGTGTTCATATCATCGTAATTGACTCTTGCGGCAACATCAACGTCTAGTGTAATAGGCCAAACTCTAAAATTAGGAAGATCCATTTTATCAGTTTGAACAGGAAGCTGAGCTGTTGGAACGGTTAGGAAGTCGCATTCGAATGTTGCGGACATGTCACCGTTGGTTGCAGTAACCTTGATTGGAGCATCTTTAGAGTCCTGTCTTGCGATAATTTGCAAAAGTCCGGAATTTAAATTGTGAGTATTGGCAACAACAGAAGTTTGATCTAGTGGATCGCCATTGCTTGCGCCGAGTAATGTGCCGTTTTCGACGGTATGCGAGATAGCAATTTTACTGTTTGGTACAAAGTCACCGTTTGAATCGGTGGCAAATACGCGAAGAACTACAACACCATCGGAGTTTGGCTGATTGTCTGCAACTATATTGAGAGCTGCAGGATCTCCGGTAGTTTTGACTGTTGTACGTTTAACTTCGGCACCGTCTTTGTAGCCTATCGCAACGATTTCGCCAGGAGCAAATGGTACGCTCCATTCGTTTTGATCATATTTATTTGCAGGTTGCTTGCCAGCAGATATGCCGTTTACAATTAATTCTACTTCGTCTAAATTAGAATATGTCATAACGCGGATGGCTTCGCCTTCGTGACCAAACAGATTCCAATGCGGAAACAAATGAAGAACAGGCTCATCAAGCCAAAATGATTGCAACAAATAGAAGTTGTCTTTTTCGAAGCAGCAGCTATCGAGACCGCCACCCATATTGGTAAGTTGTGGATATTCGGCTTCGCCACGATATTCTATACCAGGCCAGTAGAATAGTCCGGCAACATAATTGCGAGTATCGACCTCTTTCCAGAAGCGTCTAAAAGATTCGCCAAAAGAAGGAAAATGTTCATCATAGGCAGTAACATTAAGAACAGTATCTGTAGGGAAATAGACACCTCTAGGATTTCGAGTAGCTCCAGCTTCTGTTACCATAATACATTTATCTGGATGAACTTCATGCGACTTATCGTAAAATTTGATAGCATAGTTGATGCTGAGAGTATCAGAAGATTCGGATGCGTGAGAGCCATAAAAACCGCCATTTAAAGCAAGAGTAACAGGACGAGTTTTGTCTAAGCGCTTAATAAACATCTTAATTTCTTCGAGGATATGCTTGCCAACAACGGTGCTCTGAGTAGGCTCTTCGTTTCCAGCAGACCACATAATAATGCTCGGGTGATTACGATCTCGCTTAACCATCGATTCGATTTGTAAGAACGCATCGTGACTAGTTTCAAACCAACGATTTTCATCCATAACGATCATACCGTATTTATCGCAAAGTTCGAGAATGTGAATCGAAGGATTATTGTGAGCGCAGCGATACGCATTAACACCCATTTCCTTAAGTTTCTTGATGCGAAACTCCTCGACAGCGGCGGGAACAGCAACACCCAGGCTGCCATGATCTTGATGGATGCAAACGCCTTTTACTTTAATTGGTTGATTGTTGATAAACAGCCCGTGATCTGCAGTAAAACGAACAGTTCTAAAACCGGTTTTGGTAGTGAGCTCATCAATAATTTCGCCATTTTCTACAACAGTAACGATAACAGTATATAAGAAAGGATTGTCAATGGACCATCTGGTAGCATCGGCGAAGGTGAAAACTTCGGAGTATGAAGCAACATCGCAAGGTGCAACAGAAAGATCATACTGACCAAGCTCGACAGTATTATTGTTTTCTTTTAGCGCATATTTTATAGTAACAGTTCGTGTAGCATCAGAATAATTTTCTAGCATACCACTAACATAAATATCAAAATCATCATCTTTAAGATTGACGCTATAAATAAAATTATCCCACCAATTTAGACGAAGGGCATCGGTTTTTTGAAGCCACACATTTCGGTAGATACCAGAGCCTTCATACCACCAACCCTCAAAGTCGGAGTTATCAATATATATAGCCAGAGTATTAATTTCGCCGATATGAGCTACTGCAGTAAAATCGACTTCAAAAGTATTATACATACTGGAGTTGGTGCCCATCAGGTGGCCATTTATCCAAATTTTGGAATTTTTACCGACACCTTCAAATATAAAAGAAAATCGCTTATTGGCGTCAGCGGAATCGAGTTTAAAATAACGTCGATACCAAGCATTGTTGCGTTTTAGAGAGCCGTGAGAGCCATTATGCTTATCGGAATAGTTGCCCTTGATAACAAAATCGTGAGGTAAAGTAACGTCTTCCCAATCGGCATCATAATAAGAAGTGCTCTCCGGGCCACGACCGCGAACAGTCTTGCTCATCATGTAAGTGTCTTGTTTAGACGAAATAGGATCTTTGGTAATATCACCTTCAAAAAATTTGTAACCAGTGTTCATCAAAATCTTTTCTCGCATTAGAAATCTCCTTTAAATAAAATTTGTGTAACTTGGAAATTATAACATTGTTGATATTAATATTATAGGCAATTGTGTAATAAGTTAGAGGAAATTTTGAAAGTAAACACGGATATTTTAGAGAAAAATGTAGAGAGGTGAAACGCAATGGCGGCAAATAAGGGTGCTGTAAATTTAGCAGAAGTGGTGAATAAGAAGTTGCTTAATTTTAACGTATTGGTGGTGGGATCTGCAGGAGCAGGAAAAACAACTGCAATTTGTCACTTGATAGATATGGTGGATGCTCCCTGTATGATATTTGAGACAAAAGCTGGAGAATATAAGCATCTGCTATCAAATAACGTGATAGTGGGAACAAGCGTAACGCCACTAAAGATTAATCCGTTTAAGTTTCCGGAGGGGATCGCAATGGCAGAGCATATAGATCGGTTGATGAAAGTATTTGAATTATGCTGGGGATTGGATGATGTTCAAAGCTTGGTGTTGGCGAAGGCGATACGCATGGCATACGCAAAGGCAGGATGTGGAAGCGGAAAAACTATGGCAACATATCCTACATTTATTGATGTATCGGAAGCACTAGGAGAGATGGTCTCTATTTTCGATTCGCGCTTAAAAATTACATTGTTAGACAGGGTATCAGCGTTGTCTGCAGGAATATTTACAAGAGTGGAAACGGACGCCGAGTTGTTGTATAATAATACTGTAATCATTGACTTAAACAATATATATCCCGCGGAGATGAGAAATTTGATGATGCATATGTTAACGATGAAAACCGTAGAATATTGGATGAGCAATAAAACTCTAAAGGTAAAGCATATGACGATATTTGATCAAATTACAGAATCGGAAAGCGTGATCAAATTATTAAAGGAAGCGCAAAGATATGGATTGGCATTTATTGTGGCGGCAGCTGAGGAGGTATCGTTAAATGATATAGGAACAGTAGTAATGTTGCGAAGCGTAAATCCTGTGGTACAAGCGGAGCTGAGTAGTATGAAGGTAATTGCAGTAAATACTGAGTTGGCAAAATTGAAGACGGGAGTTGCAGTGGTTTATCAGGCAGGGACAATCAAGAGTTGTAGGATAACACCATATACAAAATCGACGGAAAATAAGGTAGCGGGGGTGGCAAGGGCAAAGATAGTAGATGTAGATAAAGGAGATATGAAAGTATTATTGAGTTTTCTATTATATAGAAGATTAAATTTAAGAGGTGCCGTAAACTTGGCAGCGTTATCGCAAAATTTGGAATTGTTGCCGTTGTCATCTGTAACAGTGTTAAAAATAAATGAATTGATAGAAGAGTATCGAGATACAGCGACATTGGCGATATGGGAGCGATATAATTTTGATGATTTGTCTAGTATAGTAACAGAATTAATGGCAGAAGTGGGAGCAGAAATTGAGTTTGAAAAGAATGAAGACGCAAATGTATTAGACGCGGCATTGAGAAAAAAAATTGTTGCGACGATAGGGCTAAACGAAACAGACTATGTAAATGCGGTAATGCATTGTATAATGAAAGAAATGTCTACAAGAGATAGCAAATACTTTTCTGTATATGCCAAATGGAGAGAGTCGTTATAGGATGGGGCTTGACAATGCAAATAGAAGTGTATATAATTCGACTGTAAAGAAGTTTAGGTTGACATAATTGGAGCGAGCGATGCAGAAAGTAGTAGAAATTTCATATTTATTTGACTTTTATCAAAATCTCTTTACGCAACGGCAAAAGGATTTGATCAGTGGCTATTATTTTGAAGATTTAACTTTGAGCGAACTAGGAGATATGTATAAAATTAGTCGGCAAAGTGTACATGAAACTATAAAAAATGCAGAAATAAAGTTGCTGGAGTTAGAATATAAACTTGGATTTGTAAAAAGATTTCAAAATATGAGAGCGATTGTAGACAAAATTGATAAAACAATTACTGTTCCCCTAGAAGAGCAAGATGTGAGACGTTTAAAAAATTTGATATCAGAGTTAAAAAATGAAGTTTAGGAGGACATGAAATGGCTTTTGATCAATTATCAACCAAACTGCAAGATGTATTTAAGAACCTAAAAAGTAAGGGAAAGTTAACAGAAAAAGATGTAAAAGCGGCATTGCGAGAAGTGAAGCTGGCATTACTAGAAGCTGACGTAAACTTTAGGGTAGTAAAAGGCTTTATCAAATCTATTGAAGAGCGAGCTGTTGGAGAAGAGGTAATGTCTAGCTTAACTCCGGGGCAACAAGTAATAAAGATAGTTAACGACGAGCTGGTAGATTTAATGGGAAGTACGCAAAGTAAAATTTTGTTTGCATCGAAAGGAATAACGCCAATATTGATGGTGGGCCTACAAGGTGCGGGAAAAACAACAACAGCGGGAAAGTTAGCAAACCTGATAAAAGCTCAGGGAAAGCGTCCGTTGCTCGTTGCGTGTGACGTATATAGACCGGCAGCGATAGAGCAATTAAAAAAAGTCGCATCGCAAGTAAACGTACCAGTGTTTGCATTAGGAACAAAAGTAAACCCGGTAGACATATCAAAGCAAGCCATGGAGTACGCAAAGGCAAATAATCACGACGTAGTAATTATCGATACAGCAGGACGATTGCATATAGACGAAGTTCTGATGGGCGAATTAAAAAATATAAAGAGTGAAGTAAAGCCAAAAGAGATACTATTAGTAGTGGATGCGATGACGGGGCAAGACGCCGTAAATGTTGCGGAGTCATTTAATGGAGCACTGGGAATAGATGGCGTGGTTATGACAAAGTTAGACGGAGATAATAGAGGAGGAGCGGCGCTATCTGTAAAAGCAGTAACAAATAAACCTATAAAATATGTAGGTATGGGCGAAAAGTTATCCGAGCTTGAGCCATTTTATCCCGAAAGAATGGCATCAAGGATTTTGGGAATGGGCGATATGCTAACGCTTATAGAAAAAGCGCAGCAAAGCTTTGACGAAGAAAAAAGCCGTGAGTTAGAAGCAAAGATTAGAAAAGCGGAGTTTGATTTTAACGATTTCTTAGAGCAAATGAAACAAGTTAGGAATATGGGGCCTATTGGCGATCTACTGAGTATGATACCAGGAATGAACAAAGCAAAAATGGGAGATATAAATGTAGATGAGAAGCAAATGTCTAGAATAGAAGCGATAGTTTTGTCGATGACTAAGGAAGAAAGGCAAAATCCTAGCATACTAAATTTATCTCGAAAGAAGCGAATTGCGAGAGGTTCAGGTTGCGATATCTCGGAAGTAAATCGACTTGTTAAACAGTTTGACCAAATGAAGACCATGATGAAGCAATTTTCGGGAATGGCAAAAGGCAAGAAAGGAAAGTTTAAGCTTCCTTTTATGTAAAATAATAATGCAAGAAAAAAATAATTTAATGAGGTGAAGAAATGGCAGTAAAAATACGTTTAAAAAGAATGGGTGCAAAGAAGGCGCCGTTTTATAGAGTAGTAGTAGCAGATTCTAGATACCCTAGAGATGGCAGATTTATAGAAGAAGTGGGATACTTTAATCCTTGTAGTGAGCCAAATGAGCTTAATTTAAATCAGGAATCTATTCAAAAATGGTTAAAAACAGGTGCAAAACCAACAGAAACGGTAAAAGCGCTGATCAAAAAATCTGGAATAGAGATGAAGTAAGGGGCACACTGCCCCTTTTTTTATGCAGAATAATATAGAGGAGAGAATTATGGAAACACTAACAGTAGGAAAAATTGTAAATACACATGGTATCAAAGGAGAGTTGAGAATTGTACCATCCACAGATGATGTCAATAGATTCAAAAAATTTGAGAGTATTTATATCGATTGCAAAGGGCTCAGGGAATATAATATAGAAGGTGTGAGATTTCATAAAAAATTTGTATTGATAAAATTTAAGGGGGTAAATTCTATAGAAGAAGGAGAAATATTTAAAAATTGCTTTGTAAAAATAGATAAGCAAACAGCAGAGCCATTGGATGATGATGAGTATTATATAAACGATTTGTATGGATTGAGTGTAAATACAGAAGACGGCAGATTTTTGGGAGTGTTAGACGACGTGTTATTTG
Source organism: Candidatus Epulonipiscium viviparus (assembly GCF_030708075.1). Lineage (GTDB taxonomy): Bacteria > Bacillota > Clostridia > Lachnospirales > Cellulosilyticaceae > Epulonipiscioides > Epulonipiscioides viviparus. The sequence continues at coordinate 384,264 of NZ_CP117982.1, forward strand.
GCAAAGCAAACGACGTGTATGTGGTAGAGAGAGAAGACGGACAAAAGGCACCGCTACTAATACCGGCAATAAAGAGTTGTGTTTTGAATATTGATATAGCAGAAGGAGTAATGACGGTAAGATTGTTAAAAGGGTTAGAAGAAGTATGAAAATTGTAATAATGACATTGTTTCCTGAAATGATAGAAGACGCGGTTAGACATAGTATAATGGGAAGAGCAATAGAAAACGGGTTGATACAAATAGAAGCGGTAGATTTTAGAGCTTTTTCGGGAAACAAGCATAACCAAGTAGACGACTACCCATATGGCGGCGGAGCGGGGATGTTGATAATGGCAAAGCCGGTTGTAGACTGCTATCGGCATATAGCAAAAGAGATGAAAAGCCCGCGAGTGATGTATATGACGCCAGCTGGAAAAGTGTGGAATCAAGAGATGGCAATAGAATATTCTAAAGAGGAAGAAGTTGTTATTTTGTGTGGACACTATGAAGGAATAGACCAAAGAGCAATAGAGGCGATAGTGACAGACGAAGTTTCGATAGGAGACTTTATATTAACGGGAGGAGAACTGGCGGCGATGGTGGTCGCAGATAGTATAATTAGATTGTTGCCGAATGTGTTAGGAAAAGAAGAATCGTTTGAAAAAGAAAGTTTTAGCGAAGGATTGCTAGAGCATGATCATTATACGAGGCCACAAAATTTTGAAGGAAGAGAGGTGCCAGAAGTATTGCTATCGGGAAATCATAAAAATATAGAGATGTATAGAAGAGAAAATTCGCTATTAAACACTTTAAAGAAGCGACCAGATTTGTTGAAAACGGTCGAATTAGCAGAAAAAGATAAGAAAATTCTCAAAAAATACAATTATTTTTAAAAAAAGTGTTGACTTCTGTAGCAATATGGTATATACTTCATTTTGTCAACGAGAAGTCGACAGCAAGCATTATTATGCGGGTGTAGTTCAATGGTAGAACACCAGCCTTCCAAGCTGGTTACGTGGGTTCGATTCCCATCACCCGCTGTATGTATCTGTAGCTCAGCTGGATAGAGCAACGCCCTTCTAAGGCGTGGGTCCGGGGTTCGAATCCCTGTAGGTACGGTATGGTGGGAATAGCTCAGTCGGTTAGAGCGCCAGATTGTGGTCCTGGAGGTCGTGGGTTCGATCCCCATTTTCCACCCTTACATAGGGTTATCGCCAAGCGGTAAGGCACAGGATTTTGATTCCTGCATTCGAAGGTTCGAATCCTTCTAGCCCTGAATTTATAATGTGAGTCACTAGCTCAGTAGGTAGAGCACTTGACTTTTAATCAAGTGGTCCCGGGTTCGAGCCCCGGGTGGCTCAGTATATGCGGATGTGGCGGAATTGGCAGACGCACTAGACTTAGGATCTAGCGCCGAGAGGTGTAAGGGTTCGACTCCCTTCATCCGCATATTATAGAGGTCTCTCATTTTGTGAGAGGCCTTTTGTTATGCGAAAAAAATTTATTGTGTATATGACAAAAATACAAATATTTTCACTAAAATATTAAAACGTGCATATAATAAAGAAACTGATATTTTAGGAGTGAAGGTATATGTACAATAGTGTAGTAATAATAAATAGCGAAACTTTAGGTAGAGGTGACGACGGTGTAGGAAGCAGTTTGCTAGGAGTATTTCTTAGAAAAATTTTGGCATCACCAGTTCGTCCTGATGCAATTGTATTTTATAATTCTGGGGTGAGACTTTTGACTCATGGCTCTTTATTTTTAGATATATTGAATGCTTTAGAGCAATATGGAGTGGAGTTGATTGCTTGTGGAACTTGTGTTTATAAAGTTTGTGGGCAAAACTCTCTTTTGGTAGGAAGAATTAGTAATATGGATGAAATTGGGCAAATTTTATTATATGCTAGAAAAACGCTTACATTATAATATTAAATTGGTGGCAAGTTATTAGTGTAAGAGCTAATGCTTGCCACTTTTCTATTTATAACATTAAAAAAATTAGGAGAAAAATATATGAAAGAATTAATAGAGCAATTGACATTGTTTTTAAAACCAAAGCAGATTAAAATAGATGAGTTTTTAAATAAATATACTTCGTTTAAAATTGGAGGGCCAGCAAGGGTTTTGGTGAAGCCTGCAGGCATGGATGAAATTGCTAGAATAATTAATGTTTGTAAAAGCAGAAATGTTAAATACTATATATTAGGGAGAGGAACTAATATCCTAGCAAATGATAAGGGATATGATGGTGTAATCATATTACTGAGCGAAAATTTTAGCGAAGTAAGCATAAGTGGAAATGTGATTACAGCGGCTGCGGGGGCAAAGCTTAGCAATGTTGCTCAACTAGCAAGAGAAAATGCCCTTACTGGATTTGAATTTGCACATGGTATTCCGGGAACGATAGGGGGTGCGGTGGCAATGAATGCCGGGGCTTATGATGGCGAAATGAAAGATGTTGTGGTCACGGCTGTTGTGTTGATGCCTAATGGAGAGCAAAAAACTTTGTCTAATGAAGAACTAGAATTAGGGTATAGGACAAGTGTAATTGTAAAAGAAGGATTGGTTGTATTATCGGCAGCAATCGAATTGAAAAAGGCAAGCAAAGATGAGATTAGTAATAAGATGAAAGACTTTGGGCAAAGACGACGCGATAAGCAGCCGTTGAATTATCCTAGCGCAGGGAGCACATTTAAGCGCCCGACAGGATATTTTGCTGGAAAGCTCATCGAAGATGCAAACTTATCTGGATTTAGAATCGGAGATGCGATGGTATCTGATAAGCATTGTGGCTTTGTGATAAATGTGGGTAATGCAACGTTTGAAGATGTAACTAAATTGATAGAAGAAGTTAAGAAGCGAGTATTTGAAAAATTTGGAGTTATGTTAGAAGAAGAAGTGAAAATACTATAGACGAAAGGACATAGGGATATGGAATTTATAATAGTAACAGGAATGTCAGGTGCAGGAAAAAGTACGGCTATAAAGTGCTTTGAAGATATTGGATACTATTGTATTGACAACTTACCTCCAGGACTTTTGCCCAATTTTATTGAACTAGTAACAGATAAGGTTCATCAATTTAAAAAGATTGTACTGGGTATTGACATCAGAGGTGGAATGTCATTTGATGAAATATTTATTAATCTGGAAGGGTTAAAAGAATATCATCATACTGTACTATTTTTTGAATGTGGTGATTTAGAACTGATAAAAAGATTTAAAGAAACTCGCAGAATCCATCCTCTAGCAAAAGGAAAGAGAATCCAAGATGCTATTATAAAGGAAAGAGGACTGCTGGAGAATATGAAGCAGCAGGCAAACTATATTGTAGATACAACCCATATTTTACCAAAAGATGTAAAGGAATTATTAGTAAGTATGTTTGAGCAGAATACAGAATTTATGGGATTGGTAATTACTATTATAGTTTTTGGATTTAAGTATGGGGTACCGATAGATGCGGATTTAGTATTTGATGTTAGATTTTTAAAAAATCCGTTTTACGAGAAGCACCTAAGACCATATACAGGTCATGCGATAGAAGTTAGAGAGTATGTTTTTAGTGATGCGAATACGGAAATATTTATAAAAAAATTAGAAGACATGGTGGGTTTTTTGGCTCCGCTATATACTAAAGAAGGAAAAAATCAATTGGTAATAGGTATTGGATGCACAGGAGGAAAGCATCGCTCGGTGGTGATCGCTAATGAATTGGAGGAATACTTAAAGAAGCAGAAATATATAGTGAATGTAGAATTTAGAGATATAGAAAAAGATTCGAAAAGGGGAAAATGATATGAAAGTGGTCGCTATAGGGGGAGGCACTGGCCTATCCACAATGCTAAGGGGATTAAAGAAATACACAAACGATATTACAGCCATAGTTACAGTCTCAGATAACGGAGGCAATTCGGGATTGCTAAGAGAAGAGTTAAATATTGTACCACCAGGGGATATTAGAAATTGCTTAGTCTCATTGGCAAATACTGAACCAATAATGGAAGAACTATTGCAATATAGATTTAAGGAAGGAACGCTTAAGGGGCAAAATTTTGGCAACCTACTGTTGGCAGCATTGATAGATGTGAGCGGAAGCCTGAGTAATGCGGTTCAGGTGACGAGTAAGGTTCTTGCAATTACGGGTAAAGTTTTGCCGGTAACGCTGGAAAAAGTAAATTTACACGCTACGTTTGTGGATGAAGAAGAAATTGTGGGAGAGAAAGAAATAGTAGAATATGGAAAAAAGAAGAGAGTGCTAATTGACAAGATTATCTTGGAGCCAGAAAATGTGGAACCAACGACAGATGTTTTAAAGGCAATTAAAGAAGCGGATATGATTTTGTTGGGGCCTGGAAGTTTATATACAAGCGTAATTTCGAATTTGCTTATTAGTAAGGTGGCACGTGCAATAGTAAAAAGTTCTGCAAAAAAAATATATATCGCCAATATAATGAGTCAACCGGGTGAAACAACAGATTTTACAGTAGAAAGCCATGTGAAAGAGCTAGAAAAATACTTGGGCCAAAATGTTATAGATGCGGTGATAATTAGTTCTACTAAGATAAAGAAAAAATATATTAAAAAATATGCAGAAGAAGGTGCGCACTTACTTAAATACAGTAAAAGGAGTAAAATTTGGAAGAAAATACAAGTCATAGAAGCGGATATTGCAAAGGTGGATCAAGCAGGGGGATATATTAGACATAATTCAGCCGAGCTTGCAAAATATATTTTTAAACATGGAGGATAAGATGTCATTTTGTTTGCAGATTAAGGAGGAATTGATAGGTATCAAAGAAAACTTGTTAGAAGAATTACAGGGTTTTATATTTATTTCTGAAAAAATAGAAGCAGATAAGAGTGTTGTAATTTTGGAAATTGCCAATTATTACAAAAAATATGCTAATGTATTAAAAAAATGGGGATTTTGCACGATGGACTTTTCTGATATAAATAAGTCTAAAAAAAATTTATTTACATTAACTATTGATAATGCTAAAATGAATATTGATGATTTAAGTAAATTTTCCAGCAAAAGAGCATTTATTAGAGGTTTATTTTTGGGAGGTGGTACGCTGACAGATCCGAAAAAGGCGTATCATTTAGAATTTATTGCATATACAAAAGAGAAGGCTGAATTTATTCAGCATCTTTTAAATACCATGGGGATAGCGACAAAAGTGGTGAAGAGACGCAACAATTTTATTGTATATTTAAAAGAGAGTTCGTCGATAGTAGATTTATTAAATATAATGGGAGCGCATATAGCTTTATTAGAGTTTGAAAATATTAGAGTTGTTAAAGAAGTGCGAAATCATGTTAATAGATCGGTAAATTGTGAATTAGCAAATATTTCCAAAACAGTTAGTAGTGCGATCATGCAATTAGATGACATCAAATTTTTAATGAAGACAATAGGATTGAATCACTTGCCAAGCAATTTAGAAGAATTAGCTCAACTGAGACTAGAATATACAGAAGCTACGTTAGGGGAGCTAGGTTCTAAGCTTAAAATGCCAGTTTCCAAATCTTGTGTTTCAAACCGATTTAAAAAAATTAGGCAAATAGCAGAAGAAACGAGGAGGAGTTTTAGATGATTAATACAGCAGTAACTTTAAAGTTTAAGAATGGATTAGAAGCAAGACCAACAGCTCTTTTTGTGCAGCTTGCAAGCAAATATGAGAGTCAGATTTTTATTAAATTGATGGATAAGAAGATTAATGCCAAGAGTATAATGGGAATGATGAGCCTTGGCAGTATTAAAGGCGAGCAGTTGGAGCTAATTGTTGATGGTGAAGACGAAGAAGATGCAACAGTAGCTTTGTGTGAATTTTTAGCAAAAGAAGAGGTCGTATTGGCGAGAAACTAGGGGGCATAATGCCTTTTAGTTTTTTTTTGCATATTTTTAAGTCTATATGGTGATACTTTAGGAAATACAGAATAGACAAAGTAGGTAGAGGATATGCAAACATCAGATTTTTATTTTGAATTACCAGATAAATTAATAGCGCAAACGCCATTAGCAGATCGAACGGCATCAAAGCTGATGGTACTAGATAGAGAAACAAACAAAGTATGGCATAAGCATTTTTATGATATACTGGAGCATTTAAAAGCAGGAGATTGCTTGGTTTTAAACGACACCAAAGTGGTGCCAGCAAGGCTATATGGGCATAGGCAAACTGGAGGTAAAGTTGAAATTTTACTACTTAAGCGGGTAGATGAAAAGTCTTTTGAAGCATTAGTGAAGCCAGGAAAAAATGCTAGGCTAGGAGATCTACTGACCTTTGGAGAAGGAATGCTTGTGGGAGAGGTTATGGCCATTGCAGACGAGGGTAATAGAATTATTAAGTTTGAGTATGATGGAATATGGGAAGAAGTTTTGGACAAGCTGGGGCAGATGCCGTTGCCACCATATATTACAGAGAAGCTAGAGGATAAGCATAGGTATCAGACTGTATATGCTAAAAACGATGGAAGTGCTGCAGCTCCAACAGCAGGACTTCATTTTACTCAAGAATTGCTAGCCAAAATTGAAAGCAAGGGTGTGAAGATAGCGTACGTAACTTTGCATGTGGGACTTGGAACATTCAGACCAGTTAAAGTGGATGATGTGGCGCAACACAAGATGCATTCAGAACACTATCATCTGGATGCCAAAAATGCGGCTATAATAAATCAAGCAAAATCCGAAGGCAAAAATATTATTGCAGTAGGAACGACCAGTACAAGAGTGTTAGAGAGTATAGCAGATGCGAATGGAAGAGTGCGTGAGGCAAGCGGAGATACAGAAATTTTCATTACGCCGGGGTACAAATTTAAAATAGTTGACAAGCTGATTACCAATTTTCATTTGCCGGAGTCTACACTGATAATGCTGGTGAGTGCTCTGTATAATAGGGAGAAAGTCCTCGAAGCATATGAAGAGGCAGTGGAAGAAGAATATAGATTCTTTAGCTTTGGCGATGCCATGTTGATCGAATAATTGGTGAAAGTTGGGCATTTAATAGATATTAAAATGAGGAGATAACTCAGTAAAAGTTGATACTACTGAGAAGTCTCTTTTTTTTATAAGTAAATATTTAATTAAGCTAGTGAATGTTGTGAAGATGCTGAATTTAATATAGAAGGAAAAAATTGAAGCAAGCAAGTTGCTAAAGTGGATGCAAAGGAGGTTGCTAACCTTGACATAGGAATCGGAGTTTGCTATTATGGAGTTATGAGGTGCTGTATTATGCACACGTATGCTGCGATATTAAAGAAGGGGAATGGTATGAAATTAGCAGAAGCTTTAATAACACGTGCTAGTATGCAAACAAAAGCGCTAGAATTTAGATCGAGATTAGAAAACAATGCTCTTGTGCAAGAGGGAGAGTTGCCGACGGAAGATCCGCATGATCTGTTTGATGAGTATGAGCAATTACTAAAAAATCTTGAGAATTTGATAGCGAGAATAAATTTGACAAATGCTACAACTTCTGTGGATGGAGTTACGATTACGGAATTGATTGCAACAAAAGATTGTCTTAAACAGAAAGTTTCTACTTATATTAATTTTATAAATTCTGCAAGTCAGATAGTTTCGCGTCATAGACCTACAGAAATTAAGATTAAAAGTACTGTCAATGTTAAAGAGTTTCAAACAAAAGCTGACCAATTTTCTTCGGAGCTAAGAAAGCTTGAGATGAAACTGCAAGAGTTAAATTGGACAACAGAATTAATTTAGGCAATATTTGGAAATCTATTAGGAGTGGACATAACTTTAGATTTATATAATCTTACGTAGAGGAGGACAGAGGGGTCTGTGTGGTTCGATTCCATTTATTAATCACCTTCAGCATCTTTTACAAGTGCAATCTTATAATCTTATAATTTATTACCACGTGTCAGCTTGATAGATTTAGGGTGGGACAGGGGATTGGGGACTCTTAGTGAGTCCCTTATTTGTTGCCATATTTTCTGTCATAAGCGGTTTGCTGAACTTCAAGGTATTGACTTAGCCCCAATACTTCGGCTTGCTTAAGGTAGGCATCCCAATCTTTATCGATATCTTTTTTGCCAGTGATAAATGCTAGTTCTGATTCATCAAAATAAGTGTTTAGAGAAAGCTGGAGATCTGTGATAGTGCGTGATTCATCTGTTGTAAAAGCAAGTGGCGGGATGATGGTTTCTACGTCTTGGGCAACAGGGGCATAGTCGTTTACAGATGATAAATATAAAAGTTGGTCAACATCGGGAAGATCCCCAACGTTAATTCCAAATAGCATCTCGAAGTCTGACCCCTGATAATCAGGCCCTATTCTGTTCCAGCAAGCATCTGTGCTGTGATCTACTCCCAATCGTACGTATTCTACTGGCTCACCCAAATAATTTACAGACCCCTCTGGGGCAGCACCGAGTCGACCGTCACCCACCTCGCCAAATGACATTTTGACTACGCCCTCTTGGGTATACATATAGTCAAATACTCGCAGTACAACTTCTGGATTATCACATTTATTGGTAATTACAAGCCCGTCTGAGCCAAAGTCAACGGCTCTCGCAGCAGAAATAAGCCCGTCTGGTCCTTCGAGTGGTGCGATCTGGCTATATTGGCCCCAGGTCTCATAGTCTGTGGTATGGGCAAAGGTGGTAACGGATCCCGCTGTTGTTGCCCCTACCGTTCCAAAGCCGTCTTGAGCGGCAAAGAGCTTTAAGTATTCCTGATTTGTTTGCGTAAACACCATAGGGTCTAGCAATTCTTCTGCATAAAGTTTTCGCATGTATTTTAGATAATTTTTATACTCATCGGTTACTCTAATTTGATAGATCTGCTTATTCTCATCGAGGTTTAAAAAGCTATAGCTAGATATAGGTATGAAAGCATTTAGTAAGAACAGAGTAGGGTCAGCATTCCAAGCGGTTGGGGATCCAGAAAATGGAATTTCGTCGTCTGGGTCGCCGTTGCCATTAGCATCTTGTTCTTTGAATGCCTTTAGCACCTGATAAAATTCTTCGGTAGTTTTAGGTACTTCTAAGCCCAGGTTATCGAGCCAGACATGGTTTATCCACATCTTATGGCTATATTCGGTGCCTTTGGTTTTGCCTATGCGAGGGATTGAATACATATTTCCGTCATCTGATGTAAATGCATCTTTGATTAGCGGATTTTCATCTAAAGCCTTTTTGATGTTAGGTGCGTACTGATCGATCAAATCGTTTAGAGGAATGAATAGGCCTTGCTGCCCATATAGTAGTAATTCGGAAGGACCGTAGAATGCTGATAAGATGACATCAGTGTACTCTCCGCTAATCATCATGACGTTAAGTTTTTGCCGAAAATCTGCCTGTACTGAGTTGGTAAACTCCAAGTCCACTCCGGTTAAGTCCTCTAAATATCGAGTAAATAAGTTTTTGTCTGAATTATATGATGTGACAGAAGGTCGCAATGCTGCAAAGAGTGTGAACGAATCTGTTTCGCCCTCTTTAACAATGGGGTATGTTCCGACTTCTGTGTAGATATCTCCTTTTGCAGCTTTTTCATCATCTGCAGTTGATCCGCAACCAGCAAGTAGTCCTGCTAGCAATAAGATGGCTAAATTTTTGATTTTCATGGTTATGTACCTCCAAATAAAATATTTTGAATGAATAATGATATTATAACATAAAAATTTAGAAATTGCATCACGAGTAAGAAAAATGTGGAGCCTTATCGCATACAGGACAAGTAGTATAATTGAGCAGCAAGAGTAATATACTGTTAGTTAAGGAGAGGATTGAATAAAAAATGTAGATGTCGATTGCATTTTGGTGTCGCAGTCGGATAAAAATAAGATGTGATTACGAATTGTGTAAAGCAAGTCGATATATTTAAGGGAGATGATCTATTATGAATACAGCATTTATTGAAACTCAGTTTCCTGTAAGCAAAATTAGTAAGGAGAGCTACAAGGAACGCAAGGCCGGAAAGAGTCAGACGTTAACTGGGCTGGGAAAGTGGTGGGGCAGAAAACCGCTAGTACTTGTGCGGGCAACGATCATAGGGTGCCTGATGCCAGCATCGGATGATTTAAAAGCTGATATGGAGATTTTCTTGAAGATTATGACTATGGATGATGACAGTTTGCTAGCGCGAAAGGAAAAGGCTATTCCGATAAAGGCGCTATATGCTATGGCGCGAGAGAATTCTGCATTTGCGGAAAATATAGATGCGTGGTTTAGAGCCGAGGGGGAAGCGGTAAAAATTCAGATTGGTCAAGATAGAAAAGCAATTGAAGCCGCCGTGTTTGCGACGCTCTCGTATGATGAAAAATTAAAATATTGCAGTAGGCCAGAGCATCTAAAAAATATAAGGGAAGAAAGCTGGAGAGAAATCAATAAACATCTTGGCACGTCGGCAACATCTATAGCTGAGTTGGTGGAGCAATTATCTGTGGAAAAATATGGGCGTGTTGCTAAGATTGGCGATTGCTTTGCAGGAGGGGGGAGCATTCCGTTCGAGGCTGCAAGAGTAGGCGCAGAGGCGTATGCTGCAGATCTAAACCCTGTGGCAGCGATGCTGAATTGGGCAAATTTTAACATTTTGGGTGCATCAGACGCGGAAGTTGCCCAGATCAAAGCATTTCAGAAGCAGGTGTATGACGACGTTGTTGCAGAAACAGAAAGGCTGGGAATTGATCGGAACGAGCATGGGGATAGAGCATTGAACTATCTGTATTGCGTTGAGACTGTGTGTCCAGAGTGTGGAGTGAAAGTTCCGTTGTCAACATCATGGATTATAGGAAATAATATTACTAGGACTGTAGCGCAACTAAAATTGAGAGAGGATAATACATACGATATTGAAATCAAAATGAACGCGACAAAAGAGGAGATGGCAACGGCCAAAGTAGGGACACTGGTAAAGTCGAAGCTTGCATGTCCGGCATGTAAAAAAATGACGCCGATCTCAACTATTAGAGGGGACAAAACTGTTGATGGCAGGGCGGTTTATGGATTGCGCAAGTGGGAGAAAGCCGAGTTTGAATTTGCCGAAGGAGATGTATATAGCGAGCGGCTCTATGCTATCCAATATGAAATAGCGAATGTACAAGCAGGTAGAAAATCGAAGAGATATTACGCATCACCGAGTGGGCGTGCGATGGCAAATGAAGCGAGAGTACGCTCGATTGTTGCAGAGAATATAGTGAACTGGCAGATAATGGGAATAATACCAAGCGGGGCAATTATCGAGGGATGTAAAACTAATGAAATAATAAGAACCCGTGGTTGGGCATATTGGCATCAACTGTTTAATCCGCGGCAGCTGTTGATGTTGTCTATGCTAATTAAAAAAGTGAGCGATGAGACAGATACAAACAACAAGATAGCAGGAGTGTTGGGGATAAATAAAGTGTTGGATTATAATTCGCGATTATGCATATGGAATGCCGCAAAAGAGCATGTTTCATTTACATTTTACAATCAAGCATATAACACGCTGATGAACTTTGCAACGCGCGGTGTCGAAACAATAATGTCGAGCTGGAACTATGATATTAATAATTGTAAGTTGAGCGGAAAGAGTGATGTGGAGTTAATAGAGGGCAGAGCGGTCAAAAAACGTTGTGATATATGGATAACAGATCCTCCGTATGCAGATGCGGTAAGCTACCATGAGCTGTCTGAATTTTTCTTGGCCTGGAGCAAGCACCTGATCAAAGCAACATTTCCGGAGTGGTATACAGATGCAAAACGAATATACGCCATAAAGGGCAACGAGGATTTTGCAGAAGATATGATCGAGATTTATACTAATCTGACACAGCATATGAGCGACGATGGCTTGCAAGTGGTGATGTTTACGCACTCAGACCCCGCAGTGTGGGCACAGTTAGCATTGATTATGTGGAAGGCAGGGCTTCGGGTGACTGCTGCTTGGAATATAGCAACGGAGACAGAGTCTGGGGGGCTAAAAGTTGGCAACTATATAAAGGGTACAGTAATTTTGATATTGCGAAAGCAACAGGAGTGCAACGACGCGTTTCTAGATGAGATCGAACTGGATATCAAAAAAGAAGTGAAGAGGCAGATAGAGTTAATGCAAACGATCGATCAGAAGGATGCCCCGAACTTTGCGGATCCAGATTATGTATTGGCAGCGTACGCGGCGGCGATCAGAGTATTGACTTCCTATGTAGAGATCAGCGATCTGGATTTAACTGCAGAGCTCGACATAGCGATAGCGTCTCCGGCCAAGAGCGAGATTGTACAAATTGTAAATAAGGCCAAGACGATTGCGTACGAGTATATTCGCCCAGCAGGATTTGATAAGCATCAGTGGAACAATTTATCGTCTGCAGAACGATTTTGTATTATGGGGTTAGTGGGTGAGATGAAAAATGATTATCATCTGAGTATGTACCAAGAGTTTGCTAAAGGTTTTGTAATGGAAGATTATGGGAAATTGTTAGCATCTCCGGCGGCGAATGAGACAAGATTGATGACCCCAGTGGAGATGGGGAACCGCATTATGCAAGCTGAGTTTGAGGCAACATTACTTAGAATCGTATTTCGGGCAATAAATATGGGCATCGAAGAAGGTGAAAATCCGCAGATGGCATTGCTATATATAAAAGAGAAGGTGGGAGAAAGCTATAGCAAAAAAAGAGGTTTGATCAAAGAATTGTTGAAGTTTCTAGGAAGTGTAAATAGTGTTAATAACATGACTAAGCATTGGAAAGCGAGTGCGGACATGGCAAATCTAATAGCAATGATGATTGAAGATGGGTTGGCTTAATATATATCGAAGGAGGAATCAGTGATGGGATTTGGATTTGATGCGAAAGAGAGTGAAAATCATTTTTATTTGGTGGGGGACAAAAAGATTGTAGAAGTATATGAGAGATTTCGATGGAACGAAAATGAGCAAAAGATTTCGAAACAAGATGTACTGAAAGTGAGGATCTCGAGAAAAAAATGGTCTAGAGTTTCAATGGCAATAACGCAAACTTTTAATATGCAACTAAAAGCAGAAGGCAAGAAAGGCGCGAGGTTTTTAGTTGCTGGCACTGCTATTGAGCGTCTATACGGCAAAGAGTTGGTATTGCTATTATGGGCAATAGAAAATGTGGATGCTGCAGAAGAGATCGCGACAGCAGTAAATAATTGGAATGGGTTGACGGTGGAGGAGAGATGGTGGCTGTACACTATGACTAATGCTACAGCGGGGAAGGTTGATGATAACACAGGGTGGCGAGTAGCGTTGAAGTATGCTTTCTGCGATATAGCAGTAGCATGATGCTCGGATAATTCGGATAAGGAGAAACATGATGAAGAGGACATTTATTGAAACTCAGTTTCCTGTAAGCAAAATTAGCAAGGAGAGCTACAAGGAACGCAAGGCCGGCAAGGGTCAGACGCTAACTGGGCTGGGAAAGTGGTGGGGTAGAAAACCGCTAGTACTTGTGCGGGCAACAATTATAGGGTGCCTGATGCCAGCATCGGATGATTTAAAAGCTGATATGGAGATTTTTTTGAAGATTATGAGTATGGATGATGACAGTTTGCTAGCGCGAAAGGAGAAGACTATTCCGATAAAGGCGCTATATGCTATGGCGCGAGAGAATTCTGCATTTGCGGAAAATATAGATGCGTGGTTTAGAGCCGAGGGGGAAGCGGTAAAAATTCAGATTGGTCAAGATAGAAAAGCGATTGAAGCCGCGGTGTTTGCGACGCTCTCGTATGATGAAAAATTAAAATATTGCAGTAGGCCAGAGCATCTAAAAAATATAAGTGAAGAAAGCTGGAGCGCAATCAATAAACATCTCGGCACATCAGCAACATCTATAGCTGAGTTGGTGGAGCAATTGTCTGTCGCAAAGTATGGGCGTGTTGCTAAGATTGGCGATTGCTTTGCAGGAGGGGGGAGCATTCCGTTCGAGGCTGCAAGAGTAGGTGCAGATTCGTATGCTGCAGATCTAAACCCTGTGGCAGCGATGCTGAATTGGGCAAATTTTAACATTTTGGGCGCATCAGATGCGGAAGTTACCCAGATCAAAGCGTTTCAGAAGCAGGTGTATGACGACGTTGTTGCAGAAACAGAAAGGCTGGGAATTGATCGCAACGAGCATGGGGATAGAGCATTGAACTATTTGTATTGCATCGAGACTGTGTGTCCAGAGTGTGGAGTGAAAGTTCCGTTGTCAGCATCATGGATTATAGGAAATAATATTACTAGGACTGTAGCGCAACTAAAATTGAGAGAGGATAATACATACGATATTGAAATCAAAATGAACGCGACAAAAGATGAGATGGCTGCGGCAAAAATAGGGACGCTGGTGAAGTCGAAGCTTGTGTGTCCGGCATGTAAAAAAATTACGCCGATTACAACTATCAGAGGGGACAAAACTATTGACGGGCGGGCGATTTATAAGTTGCGTAAATGGGAGAAAGACGAGTTTGAATTTGCCGAAGGAGATGTGTATAGCGAGCGGCTCTATGCTATTAAATATGAAGCAAAAGATAGCCATAGATACTATAGCGCACCGAGCGTGAGAGCGATGGAGAATGAAGCCAGGGTGCGAGATATTGTTGTCGCAAAGCTGTGTGAATGGCAAAATAAGGGAATAATACCGAGTAGTAAAATCGAAGCTGGTGGAAATACAAGCCAATTGCAGCTAGAGCGTGGTTGGACATATTGGCATCAGTTGTTTAACCCGCGGCAATTACTGACGCTAGCAATGCTAGTAAAAAGGATTAGTGAGGAAAAAGAAACGAACAAAAAAGTTGCGGGGCTGCTGGGCATCAACAAGGTAATAAATTGGAACTCGCGCTTGTGTATATGGAATTTTAACGCCGAAAAAATGGAGCAAACTTTCTATAACCAAGCGTATAATACTCTAGTAAACTTTGGAACTCGCAGTGTGAGTGCGTTATCAAGAATATGGAACTATGATATCAATAAGCAGGTATTGAACACAAAGCATCAGGTGAAGTTGGAAGAAGCAAGAGCGTTGAGAGAATTTTGTGATATATGGATAACAGATCCTCCTTATGCAGATGCGGTGCGCTATCATGAGCTATCAGAAATTTTTTTGGCGTGGGACAAGCATTTGATTAAAGAAGTATTTCCGCAATGGTATGCGGACTCAAAGCGAGTATATGCCGTGAAAGGCGATGAAAGTTTTGCAGAAGAGATGACCGAGATTTATGCCAATCTGACGCAGCATATGAGCGACGATGGACTGCAGGTGGTGATGTTTACGCACTCGGATCCAGTAGTGTGGGCGCAGTTGGCGTTGATTATGTGGAAGGCGGGGCTTCAGGTGACTGCTGCCTGGAATATAGCAACGGAGACAGAGTCCGGAGGGTTAAAAGGCGGCAATTATATAAAGGGGACAGTAATTTTGGTATTGCGAAAGCAACAGGAAAACAGCGAGGTGTTTTTAGATGAGATCGAATTTGATATTAAGCAAGAGGTAAAAAGGCAGAGCGAGCTAATGCAAGAGGTTGACAATAAAGATGCTCTCAACTTTGCAGAGCCAGATTATGTGTTGGCAGCGTACGCGGCGGCGCTCAGAGTATTGACTTCTTATTCAGATATCAGCGATCTGGATTTAACTGCAGAACTCGATATAGCGATAAAATCTCCAGCCAAAAGTGAGATCGTAAAAATTATAGAGAGAGCAAAAACGCTCGCATATGAATATATCCGTCCGGCAAAGTTTGAAAAGCATCAGTGGAGGGAGCTTTCATCTGCAGAACAATTTTATATTAAAGGTTTGGATGGTGAAATGAAGGGCGTTTATCAGCTAAGTATGTATCAAGAATTTACGAAAGGCTTTAAAATGGAAAATCATGGAAAGTTGATGGCAACATTAATAGAGAATAAAGCGAGGTTGATGACCCCGGTGGAGATGGGAGAACGCATTATGCCGAGCGAGTTTGAGGCAACACCACTTCGGAGCGTATTTCGGGCAATAAATATGGGCATCGAAGAAGGAGATGATCCGCAGCTAGCAGTAAAATATATGAAAGATAAATTGGGAGATGACTACGAAAAAAAGAGAGGCATGATTATAGCAACATTGGGATTTGTAGCAAGTGCGAGAAGCATTAACAAAATGAGTACGCATTGGAAAGCAAGCGCGGACATGGCAGATCTGATTGCTTCGCTAATAGGAGATGAATTAACTTCGTGATAAGGAGATGATATGATGAAATCGGTTAAAAGTTTATTGGTGCCAAGGAGCTCGGTTTTTAAGAATACAACTAGGGAAGATGTTTTGAACTTAACGGATTTTGCAGAAGGAAAAATTGATGCGACGGCCTTTTTTGAGGAGAACTTTCAGACCGCTGGAATGAGCGCACTATTCGAGGCCGCATTTAGTCGGTTTAGAGGAGAGTCGGAAACGGGCGTGATAAAGCTGACACAAGCAATGGGTGGAGGTAAGACGCATTCGATGTTAGCATTGGCTTTGCTAGCGGAGAACGCAGAGTTGAGAAGAGGCGTTATTGCAGTAGATGATGTTGGAGAGATCAAGGTTGTGACATTTTCTGGTCGAGAGAATGCGCCGCGAGGGTTGTGGGGACACCTAGCACAGCAGTTAGGGAAAATGGAAACGTTTGGTAAATATTATGCGCCACTGCAAGCACCGGGGGAATCCGATTGGATAAAGCTATTAGCAGGTGAGAGAATTTTGATTTTGCTAGATGAACTACCGCCGTATCTGGAGAATGCCAAGGCAATTGCAATAGGAAATTCAGATTTGGCAAAGGTAACGGTAACGGCACTGGCTAACTTGTTTTCGGCATTGGGTAAAGAGCAGCTGGCTAATGTATGCCTAGTATTTTCAGATTTGCGTGCGGCATATGAATCGGGAAGTCAGCTGCTAAGGTCTAGCTTTAGGGAGCTGGAAGCGGAAACAAATCGAGTGGCAAAAGAAGTGACTCCCGTTGCTTTAAACAGCGATGAAATTTATTCAATTTTACATACGAAGCTGTTTGAGAATACTGCAGGAGAGGAGGAGATCAAGGATATTGCAACAGCGTATAAGAAAGCGGTGGCGAAGTCGGTAAAGCTGGGGTTAACAAACTATAATCCAGATGCTGTATTTGCAGGAGTAAAAGACTCGTATCCATTTCACCCATCCATTAAGCCGCTGTATGCAAGATTTAAGGAGAATCCAAACTTTCAGCAAACGAGGGGGCTCATCAGATTTATGCGTTTGGTGGTGAGGCAGTTTTATGAATCTGGTGCGGCAGAGAAAAGATATTTGATTAACGTATTTGATTTTAATTTGAATGAGCAGAAAATTTTGAGCCAGATTTATGAAATCAACCCATCTTTGGATGCGCCCATTAATCATGACATAGCTCAGAATGGCAAGGCAATTGCAGAGATAGTGGATAGCCAATGCGAAGGTGATGCGGCGCAGGAGGTTGCAAAGTTGCTGTTGGTATCGTCATTATCGGCAACACACAACGGCTTGCTGGGCTTATCAAAGTCTGAGATCGTGGGATATTTGAGTAGTCCAGAAGCAAATATCGAGCGTATCAAAGATGCATTGGGGCAACTAAATCAAAAATGTTGGTATCTAAAAACTGATAATGTAGGAAGAGTGTATTTTCAGAACACCAAAAATATGGTGGCGCAGCTAAACGAATTGGCGCAGGGATATTCTGATGAAGATGCGCGCGGGAAGTTGCGCAAGATGCTTAGGGAGATATTTAAGCCTGTGGTGGGGAAATATTATGACCGAGTGTATGTATTTCCGGAGATATCAGACATTAAACTGGATGAAAATAAAGTAGCATTGGTGATATATGAGCCATACAAGAGGTTGCATCCGATGCTGGAAAAATTTTATGAACAGGTGCAGAGAAAAAACCGAGTGCTATTTTTGTCGGGACAACGCAACATGCTAGAAAAGTTACATGAGAATGCAAAGATGGTTCTAGCAATAGAGTCTATTTATGGAAATTTAAAGGAGGAAGGGAATACGCAGCTTAAGGAAGCGGAAATTATGAAGGATAGGCAGATGCAAAACTTGATTTCAACGATTCGGGAGCTGTTTGTAACGCTATATTTTCCAACCAAAAATGGCATTGATTCGAAAGATTTTAGGCTAGAATTTACAAAGATGAAGTATAATGGTGAGGAGCAAATCGCCAAATGTTTGCTAGATGCAAGAAAGTATGAGGAAGTGGAAGAACAGGGGTTAGAAATATTGCGTAAAAAATGTGAGCAACGTATATTTATAGCAAAGACGATGACGTTAAAACAACTGAAGGAGCGTGCGGCAACGGAGCCGTCGTGGCAATGGTATCCGGCGGGGCAACTAGAGAAGCTGCTAAAAGCCTGTATTGCCAAAGATGCGTGGCGCGAGAAAGATGGCTACATTATAAAAGGGCCGTTTGTAGATCCAACAGAAGTAAAGGTGGAGCAAGTAAATTACGATGAGAAAAGTAATAAATTTAGGCTAAAAGTTATGGGCATAGGAGGAGAAGTCTATTATGCAAAGAGCGGCGCATTGGCTGAGACAAAATTGTTAGAAGAAGAGTTGGAAACTTCAGAATGTAGATTAAATTTTAGATGCGTAGACCCAACCGGAAAGCGTGTAGAAGGAGAAATGGTAAAATTTGTGGGCAAGGTGCCAATAGCGGGAGAGCAATATGAAGATGAAGGAGCGCAGATATTTAGAATTGTGGCGCATCCGGAATATGCAGTAAAATATACAATTGATGGAAGTAACCCGAAGGAGAATGGCGAGCTGTATGCAGAACCGATAGAAGTCGCAAAAGGATGCCGTGAAATTTTGGTGGCAGTATTTTTGGATAAGACGCTAGTGGAGGAGCGCAGATTTGAGGTGATAGAAGTGGTTGACGGAGTGAGGGCAGTAAATAAGAAAGAGCGACTGATATATATGAGGCAAAAGCAATGGCGCAATACTGCGACGACATATAAAGACTTCGAAGAGCTAGAGCGATTTGCTAAAATACGGGGAGCCACTATAGCGATATCAGATAAAACGATGAGTGTAAATTTATCGATGAAAGAAACCGATGAGCCGGCAAAGATATTGCAGCTGATTAATGATATAAGAGAAACCGTATTTAAGGAGAGAGATGTCGAGATAATATCTGCGTATCAGGCGCTGGAATTTAAGACTGGAAAGTTGTTTTTGGACTGGGCAAAGAAAAATAAATTGGAGGTAGAAGATCTGAGAAAAGATGGGGAAATTATACAGCAATAAGAAATAACGTTGATAAGTAGCATAGGCGAGCGAACCTATGCTATTTTAATATTAACCGCCAAGATATGCTTTCTTAACGTTTTCATCTTTTAGTAGATCAGCTCCGGTACCAGATAAAACAATTTTTCCGGTTTCTAATACATATGCTCTATGTGCAATTTGAAGCGCCTTATTGGCATTTTGCTCGACTAGCAAGATTGTGGTGCCGTTTTGGTTAATGACTTGAATAATGTTAAATATTTCCTGAACGAGCACGGGAGCAAGACCCATAGAAGGCTCATCCATAATCATAAGGGAGGGCCGAGACATGAGGGCTCTTGCCATAGCAAGCATCTGCTGTTCACCGCCGCTCATAGTTCCGGCAAGTTGTTTTCGTCGTTCGCGAAGCCTAGGGAATTGGTCAAACAGTTTCTCTTTGTCATCTGCGATTTGTAGCTTATCTTTAACGATGTAAGCGCCGAGCTCGAGATTTTCTTCAACTGTCATCTTGGCAAAGACTCGCCTGCCTTCTGGAACATGCGCCAACCCCAGCGGCAGTAGCGTATTAGATGGTTTGTGCATTATATCTTTGTCTGCAAATAAAATTTTACCAGATCGAGGCGTAACCATTCCACTGACTGCTTGCAAAATGGTGGTTTTTCCAGAGCCATTTGCGCCAATTAGCGTTACGATCTCGCCTTTTCCTACTGAAAACGAAACGTCTCTGAGGGCATGAATATTGTCATAGTACACATTTAGATTCTCTACTTTTAGCATAGTGTTGGCCTCCTATTCTCCAAGATAAGCAGCGATCACACGGGGGTTTTGGCTAACTTCACTTGGAGTTCCTTCTGCTATTATTTTGCCGTATTCTATGACAACAAGTCGCTCGCATATTGCCATAACCAGCCGCATATCATGCTCTATTAATAAAATTGTGATGTTAAACTTATCGCGAATTAGCTTAATGGTTTCCATAAGTTCATCGGTTTCGATTGGATTCATTCCTGCAGCAGGCTCGTCGAGAAGCAATATTTTTGGGTTGCCAGCAAGTGCTCTAGCAATCTCCAGCTTTCGTTGCTTTCCATATGGCAAATTGTTGCTCATTTCGTTGGCATCACCGTCTAAGTCAAATATTTTCAGTAAATTCATAGCCTCTCTGTGGAGCCACTTTTCCTGTCTTCGATATTTTAGGGTGTTAAAAATTCGGTCTGTGATGTTATAGGTTAAGCGATTGTTGAATGCGACCTTTACATTTTCGATAACGGTCATAGTTTTGAACAATCTGATATTCTGAAAAGTGCGAGTGATGCCTTTTCTTACAATTTGATATGGTTTGAGTTTGTTAAGTAGCTCGCCATCTAGTTTAATTGTGCCTTCTGTGGGAGTGTATACGCCAGTTAAAAGATTAAAGACAGTAGTTTTGCCAGCACCGTTGGGGCCGATTAACCCTACAAGTTCGCCTTCGTTTAGAGTCAAGTCAAATTCATCTACAGGCTTAATTCCACCAAAATTTACACTAATTTTTGATACTTCTAACATTTAATTCGCCTCCTCTCCAATTGCCGTACGCGGTTTAATGAACTTATTTTTTATACTGGTAAAAGTGATATTCTTTGCTTTACAAATCATCATAATAATAAGGACCAAAGAGTAGATGATCATTCGGTATTCTGTAAAGGAACGTAATAATTCGTTGAGAACACCTAATATGATTGCGGCAATGATGGTGCCAAACAGATTTCCCATTCCTCCAAGAACAACGATAATTAGTACTTCGATAGATTGCATAAAGCCGAAACTGACTGGGTTGAGAACGGTGTGATAGTGGGCATATAATCCACCTGCAATGCCGGCAAAAAACGCTGCAATGGAGAATGCAAGAGTTTTATAGAAAAATGTGGAAATTCCAACACAGTCAGTTGCTATTTCGTTATCGCGTATTGCGACGATAGCACGGCCTGTTCTTGATGTAATAATTTTGTAGAGAATTACAATAACAATGGCAGTAATGAAAAATGTAACAGTAAAATTACTATAATGTGGAATACCAGAAAGGCCACGTGCGCCGTTGGTGATTTCCAAATTGTTTAAGATGATTCTGATAATTTCTCCGAATCCCAGAGTGATGATGCCGAGATAATCTCCGCGAAGCCTAAGTGCGGGGATGCCGATAATAATACCGATTGCTGAAGCGAGGATACCGCCAGCGAGTAGAGCGATGGGAAATTCGATGACTGCAGGAAGATTGAGTTGCATGGTTATTATGGCGGCAGTATAGGCTCCGACAGCCATAAACCCCGCATGCCCTAAAACAAGCTCGCCGAGATATCCCGTTACCAATGCTAAAGAGACGCCCATGATTACGTTTATGAGTATTGAAACAATGATTCCACTTATATAATTATCAATTAATCCTGTTGCCATACCTATTATCAAAACAAAATATATAGCAAAAATTGCTAGCGTTGCATAGATCAGACGCTGAGTGATCTTGTTTTTGCTTTGAATCCATTCTGAGTTTATAAATTTGGGAATTGCGATTTTCTTTTTCATGATGGCAACCTCCTACACTTTCTCTTTAATATTTTTGCCCAAAATTCCAGAAGGTTTTATAAGCAAAACAAGAATGAGTATACTAAATAGAATAGCATCTGCCCACAACGTGGCACCCGGCCAAAAGGCAGACAAAAATCCTTTGGTTAAACTTTCTATAAGGCCCAATAGAAATCCGCCGAGCATAGCGCCGGGAATAATTCCAATTCCTCCCAAAACTGCTGCAATAAAGGCCTTAAGACCTGGCATCATTCCCATTAGAGGTTTGATTTGAGGATACGCAATAGCAAAAAGTACTCCGCCAATTGCGGCAAGTGCAGAGCCAATAACAAACGCTGTAGAGATAGTTTTGTTGACGCTAATGCCCATCAAAGCCGCGGCGTCGGCATCTTCAGAAGAGGCACGCATGGCCTTGCCGAGGCGAGTGGTTTTGATAAATCTTTCGAGAGCTATCATAAGTACAACTGATAATGCTAGTGAAATAAGCATCAACTGGCTAAACTGTAGGTTACCAATTGTGATCAGCTTGGATGGAGGAGCTGGGAATGGTTTTGGATTGGCACCAAATAGAACCATGACAGTGGATTCGAGAAAGAAGCTTACACCGATAGCTGTAATTAGTGCCCACATTCGAGGAGCTTTTCGAAGAGGTTTGTATGCCACTTTTTCGATAGTCATACCGAGTAATGAACAAAAAATAACTGCAACAATTAGAGCAACGACAATATTCATATTAAAAGCTGTCATCATTACAAAAGCGACGTACGCGCCAACCATCATTATGTCGCCATGGGCAAAGTTTATCAGCTTAACTATTCCGTATACCATTGTATATCCTAGAGCAATTAACGCATAAATGCTTCCTACATGAAGTCCATTGATAATCTGCTGTATAAATAAAGTTCCATAGTCCATTATTTCACATCCTTTTTTGCGTATATAAAAAAGACATGGCAGCATACCATGTCCAAAAATTAAATCAGTGTGCTGCAATTCATTTAATTAAGAAAGTTTGCAGTTGAGATTAGTTTGTTGTAGGGTTAAATTTTTCGAGAAGCTTATTTTGGCCGTCTACGATTTCGATAACAGTAACAGATTTTTGAGGGTTGCGATTCTCATCAAAAGTAATGTGTCCGGTGACAGCTTCGATATCGATATTTTGTATAGCATTTACAACTGCAGAACTGTCGGTAGTCTCAGCTCGAGCAAAACCTTCTAGCAATATGCAAGCCGCATCATATCCGAGGGCAGCGAAAGCGTTAGGAGTTGTGCCGTATTCTTCTGTATAGTTGGCTATAAAATCTTGGACAATTGGAGAGTCGTCTTCTGTGGTATAGTGATTGATAAAGTAGCTGCCATTGATAGGTTCTGCGTTAGTGCCGACCATAGCAGTAACGCCGTCCCAACCATCTCCGCCAAGGAATGTGCCGCTGATGCCGATTTCTCTTGCTTGTGGTGCAATCTTGGCAACAGCTTCGTAATAGTCTGGAATTAGTATAACATCTGGATTTGCATTAGCAACAGGAGCGAGGATTGACTTGAAATCTACATCTGCCGCAGTGTAGTTAACTTGAGCTACAACATCAATACCTAGTGCTTCAACTTGTTCGATAAATGCTTCTGCGATGCCGACGGAATAGTCGCTTTCGTTGTTTATCATAACGGCAGCAGTTTTGGCATTAAGCGAGGTATCGGCAAAGTTTGCGAGAATTTCGCCTTGTGTTGGATCGATGTAGCAAGCGCGAAAAATATTTGGAGCAATGGATGTGATTTCTTTCTTAGTTGCAGAAGGACTGATCATTGGAATGCCATCTTCTTTTGCTAGGTTAGCAATAGTTTCTGTAGTTCCAGAAATATCAGCTCCGATAAAACCAATTACATCTTTGCTATCGGACAATTTTTTATATGCACTAGCCGCATCAGTTTGTACACCTTTGTTATCTTCGAATATGTATTCAATTTGTTTGCCAAGAATTCCGCCAGCTTCGTTGTATTCTTTAACTGCGAGTAAGGCACCTTTATTAGCGGGGATGCCATATTGAGCTGTTGCTCCGGTAACGTCGAAGCTTCCGCCGATTTTAATTGTATTGGCATCAGAGTCATCTCCGCCACAAGCAACAAGCATGGAACTGCCCAATCCTAGAAGTATTATTGTTTTGAGTATTTTGTTAATTTTCATGTTATCTCCTTTCAAAGTAGTTAACAATAGATAATATATTTGCAATTATAGCAGCAATTTCTTGCAAAATCAATACTCATATGCGCTATTGGCATAGATAACTTTCACGAAAAATCACTAGATTTTATATAAAGTATTTTATGTTTTAACAAAAAATAAACAAAATCAATATAAAAATAGCTACATCTACTTGCGTAAATGTAGCTGAAAATATCTCTATATTACAAAATTAAATGATTCAAAATTAAATAATTGGTAGAAATTGAAAACAGATTAAGAAAAAGTATATAACAAAAGAAACTGCAATAATAATGAAAGCTTTTGGCTTTGCAGCTGGAATTTTATTTATAATAAGTCCAAAGAGAAAGCCGACGAGTGTGTCTGTAAGTACAGCAAGAATGCCGCCGACAAGGCTCATGATGGACATGCTAATGCCGTATATATCAACAATACTAGTGAAGAGAGCCATAGGATAAATATGTATGATATCACTGTAATGCGGGACACCCGTGACCAAATTCCAAACAATGTTGAGAATTAATGAGGCTATAAAGAAGAATACGGTAGAGGTTAAAACGATGCGGTTGATTGGTCTCATATTGATTACTCCTTTCGCAAAAAAATGAAAGCCCAGATATACTGGGCTATACCACCTTGAGATAACATTTGTTAGAATATTATCAGTGGTCTAGATTAAGGCTAATCGCTAAATTGTTAGCCTTAAAATACCACGCAGGTACAACTTTATTATATACCGTTTCATATATTATATACATTTATTTACTAAAAAATTCTGCTATATTTTTTAAAACGATATTGGTTGTTCCATCATCATTGGTCATAAATTCAATTACACTGCTATCTTTAGCAAGTTCGGTAGGTAATTTTATTTCAATTCCAGTGTTGGTTTTGATTTGATGGGAGACATATTTTTTAGCTTCGCGCTGATTTTCCAAGATTATTGTATCATCACGTAAACCATATTCGGTTAATCGAGATTGGCAAGCTTCCTTGATTTCTTCTAAATCAAAAAATGTATCCTCTATAATCTTCTGAATTGGTATTTCACTGGTTTCAAATATGCTATTCGCGACCTGAGATTTGAAGTTGCTTAGAGGTTCTGTTGGGTTATCAAAGTTTTCGAGAATAACCTCTCTGGTTGCCTCATCAATAACATCGAGTTTTTCTTTGAGAGACATTTCTTTGTTAATTTCTAAAAGTTCAGCAAGATATTGATCTTTGGATTTATCGAGAATGCGGAGTTGTCTGGTCGATAGATCGATAAGGATAGCTTCGGTAACTCTTTGCTTGCTAGGTAGAATGCTCCGACATTTGACTATTTCTGTTGTGCCGTTACCCTGAGCATTGACATTGATTTGATGAGTAAACTCTTCTTTGTAATTTAGTTTGAAAATTCCAATATATTCCACTTCTTCTTTGACAAAGTTAGTAAAAAGTAAGTCACCTTCTGTGACGCTACCAAAATGGATCATATTATGATAGAACTTTTTGGCCACTTGCTGTGAAAATTCGAGAAATGCTCCATCGTGAAAGTCGACTATAAAATCTAAAAGAAGAGCATCATCGTTAAACTGAGCGGGTGCGACGCAGATATTTTCAAATAGATTCATCATATGTTTTGTAAGAAATGCTTCGTTTTCGTCATAAATATCTAATGTGCCTTTTGAAATTATGGGCTCACCTGATTTTTGATCTAACACATGCATTATTGCTTGTTTATATTCTATACTCATTGTTTGTCCTTTCTTAAAATGCAAAAAAAGTCCTACCATAAAATAGCAGGACTTTTTTTTAGCGGAGAAGGTGGGATTCGAACCCACGGTCCCTTTCGGAATCACTAGTTTTCAAGACTAGCTCCTTAAACCACTCGGACACCTCTCCACGTAGGTGCTTTGTTCTTTATGACGTGATTATAGCAAAAGTTTTTTTTGTTGTCAACCCTTTTAAAAAAATTTTTTTGATTTTTTATAGAAACATGCAAATAAAAGACGAATTTTAGGAATTACTGCGATATAATTATAAAAAAACATTTGGTTAAAACTAGACATTTGAATGATTGTAATATACAATAAATGTATAATTAATGTGTGGTTATATAAAAATTTTGGGAGGTGATGTTGTGGAAATTAGAAAGAAGGATGTATTAAAATCTACATTATTTCAATATCTTATGCTATATACAATTTTATTCTTCATTTTTATTATTGGAAATCGAATTATCTATGATCGATTGATTAAAGAAGACATACTAAAACAAGTACACGATAATAATTACCACGAGGTCATTAATCTGCAAAATGTAATAGAGACGCAGCTAAATCAGTTGCAACAAATTAATAATTCTATAGTCGAGGGCGTATCTGCCGTTTTGCTAGGGCTTGAGAATAGCAATGCAAATCGATACGCTTTGTTAAAAGAGCTCTCAATAAAGCAAAAGGAAAATTTTTTGATAGAGGATATCATATTTATAGATAATCAAAATACTCAGGCGCTATCTAATGTTTATGCCGCGCGCATAGAAAATGGTGAGTATATTATTACTGTGCCCGAGGGAGAAGATATCGTTTTAAGCAAACAGCAGATGAGCCCAAATCAAGTTTTGGATATATTTAGTGTACAAAATCATCTATTTGTGGCTCCAAGCACGGTATCGAATAATTATAAAGTGATTTTTGCTATAGATCCAGAGGAGCTACAACGCTACTTTGCGTTAGAGAATGAATTTGATCGAATAGGGCTCGTCAATGCCGTAACTGACGAAGTCTTATTTAGTGTGGGCGCAGAAGAATCGGAAGGAGAGTATTTGTACTTTGGCGGAAATGGGCTCTATGACGTTTTTGCTGCCACTACTAATAGCAGACTGTTGGAAACGCAAAAAGATATATTTAGGCAGATTAATCTCACCTTGCTATGTTTTGGAGGAATAACTCTGCTCTTTCTTGGCTATATATTTAGAGCAACATACTTGCCGCTATATAAATTAACGAGAAAAATTTCGAATCAAGATTTGAAACATAAAAATTATTTGGACATTATTGATGAGGTTATAGAGTCGGAGCAGACAGATAAGGTACGGCTTAAATATAAAATTGAAGCGTATAAGACGGCTATGCAACATTACATTTTGGGCAACATTGTGCAAAAAGAAGAGCTATATTATAACAATGAAGAGCAAATCGAGCGGTTGTTTGATAAGTCTATAGCGCATACATTCTTTATTGCAAACGTTTTTAAGATCACGACGTCAAATCAGATTTTGAATTATTTGACAGAAAGCTTGGGGGCGGACAATATCTGCTTTAGAATAGATAACACGATGCACAACCAGATGTTTCTGATAGATTTTACTACTGATATACAAGAGAAAAATGCGGTGATGCTAAATTTACTAGAAGAAGTCTGTCAACTTTTTGAATGTAAGATTGCAATTAGTTGCGGTTCAAGTGAGCATAACGACATGACCAGCCTCTTTGCAAGCGTTAAGATGATAACTCCGGATTTGTTTTCTAGAAACCAGGTGATGCAGTTTGATGAGAAGAAAAAGAAGAAGATGAATCCGCTGGGATATGAAATCTTGTCAAAATTGGAGATATTATTTGAGACAAAAAATTTTGCAGAAATAAGGACAACCTTAGGTTCGCTACTGCAGATGCTGGATCAGAAAGAGTTGCCAGAGTTTTATAGCAAATGTATGCTAACAGAAGTAACGACGATAATCTTTAAGAGCATATATAAGGAAGGCGTAAGTTATGAGCAGTATAAGGATAACTATGTGATTTTACTAGAATTGGTGCGCCACGGAGAGTATGAGCTGACCAAGGAACAGATAAAAACGCTCCTATATGATATAGTAGGCAAACTAGAGAACGAAAATACTGCGATTATCATAAGTGTGGAGAGTATCAATAATTATGTGAAGGCAAATTATCATGATAGTAATTTTTCGATCTCCGCTTTTGCGGCAGAGCTAGCAGTGACAAGTGCATACCTAAGCTATGTCTATAAAAAAAGTGCCGGGATAAATCTGTCCGAATATGTATGGCAAGTTCGTAAGGAAAAGATGGTGGAGCTCCTTAGGGAAACATCGATGACTATAGAAGAAATTAGTGCAAAAGTAGGGTATGACAATGTCTCGAGTTTGAGACGAAAACTTAAAGCTGATACTGGAAAAACTCCAAGTCAAATTAGAAAAGAAAAATAAAAAATCGGGATACATTATTTAAAATTTGGTTAAATAGTGTATCTTTTTTTGTGTTATCTCCCGAAACACTCTGTTTTTAACCAAAATACAAAAACTGTTTCTTGTAAACATATCGAAATTCTATATAATAAAAATTACAAACAGTGAGGGGGAAAATATATGAATGAAGTAAAATTGAGTTTAAAATCGAAAGCATCTAAAAAATGCAATAAGCAAAAATACAATAAGCATTGGAAAAAACAATTTAAAGAAAGTATACCTTTATATATGATTATGGCTGTGCCGCTACTTTTCTTTATAGTAATTCGATACGTTCCGATGTATGGCTTGCAAATAGCGTTCAAAGATTATCGGGCAATAGATGGGATATGGGGCAGCGCGTGGACTGGAATGGAAAATATAATGCGATTTGTAAGTAGCTATAACTTTTGGGATATCATAAAAAATACAATTACGCTAAGTTTATATCAGTTGATAGTGGCATTTCCTCTGGCTATATGTTTTGCATTAGTTTTGAACTCGGCCAGAAACGGAAAATTTAAAAAAATGGTACAGCTGATTACATACGCACCACACTTCATTTCGGTAGTGGTGATGTGCGGAATCATTTTACAATTGTTGGCCCCGAGAACGGGATTAATCAATATAGGAATTGAGGCACTGGGTTTTGAACAAAAAGATTTTATAGGGATGCCAGAAATGTTCTCTTCTATATATGTATGGAGCGGTGTATGGCAAAACGTAGGCTGGGGAACGATTATATATTTATCTGCACTAAGCAGCATCGATACAGAGCTGTATGAAGCTGCAGCGATTGATGGGGCATCCAAGTTTAATATCGTGAGGCATATAGATCTAATGGGAATATTGCCTATGATTATAACAATGTTAATAATGGACGTGGGGCGCTTGCTTCAAGTTGGATTCCAAAAGATTTTGCTATTACAAAATGGCATGAATATATCAAATTCAGAAGTAATTCAAACGTATGCGTATAAGATAGGTTTAGCGGCGCAGATACCAAATTTTTCATATTCTGCTGCGATTGGATTATTTACAAGTGTAATAAATTTTATCCTGTTAGTAACGGTAAATAAGATAGCCAAAAAAGTTGGCAATAGTTCGTTGTGGTAGAAAGGGGGAAATAGAATGAATAGTTTTTCGAGCATTTTTAAAAAGGGATTAAGTTTTGAAGACAGAGTTTTTGTATTTATGGTCTATTTTATTATGCTATGCGCGGCAGTGGTGGCGATATACCCGTTGATATATGTAGTGAGCGCGTCGTTTAGTTCGCCAGATGCGGTATCCAACGGCCAAGTAATTTTTTTGCCAGTGGACTTTTCGCTTGAAGCATATAAAGCAGTTTTTGAGTATAAAGACATCTGGAGTGGTTATGCAAATACAATATTTATTGCAATAACAGGAACTGTTCTAAACGTATTTTTAACGCTGATGATAGCATACCCAATTTCTCGAAAAAGTTTGTTTGGGAGAAAACAAATCACGTTTCTCCTAACATTCACAATGATGTTTAGCGCAGGAATGATACCAACCTATTTACTGATGCAAAACTTGGGGTTGGTAGGATCAAGAATGGCTGTAATTATTTTGGGGCTGTTGCCAGTAAGAAACGTAATTTTGGCAAGAACATTTTATATGCAAACTATAGGCTCGGAGTTGATTGAAGCGGCAAAGATTGACGGTGCAACAGAGTATAAAATTATGTGGCAAATTATTATGCCGTTATCTAAATCGATTTTGGCAGTTATAGCATTATTTACGTTTGTGGACTATTGGAATGAGTTTTTCAACAGCCTAATTTATCTAAATGATAGCTCAAAATATCCACTGCAACTAGTTTTAAGAGAAATACTAACATTAAATACAATCGATCCGTCTGTAATGCCGTTGGATCCAGAAACAATGAACGCAGTACAGGGGATGTCAGAGCTTCTCAAGTATGCAATTATAGTGGTATCAAGCGTGCCAGTAATGTGTTTATTCCCATTTGCGCAAAAATATTTTGTTCGAGGCGTAATGACTGGAGCGGTAAAAGGTTAAGTGATTTAGCGAAACGATAGAAATGGAGAGGATTATTATGAAGAGAAAATTATTAGTTGGATTGAGTATGGTTATGTTATTATCATTTGCGGGGTGTTCTGGAGAATCTGGAGAAGAAGAAAAGAGCGAGCAGATTACAATTATGAATACCGATGAAAACGTGAATCCTGCGGGGGTGTTTCCTATAGTAAAGGAGCCGATTACGCTGAAAATTATGGTTGCACAGCAAGCAACAGTGGAAGATATTACCACAAATGCATTTACGAAACATCTGGAGGAGAAAACGGGCATAAATATCGAGTGGCAAGTGGTCTCTCAAACTAGTGCGGGAGAAAAATTGAATGTTATGCTTGCAACAGGGAGCGAGTTGCCAGACATTTTCTTGGGGTTTGATGTTAATATGTCACAGCAGATGGTTTTTGGAAAAGATCAGGGCTTGTTTGTAAATATTGAGCCCTATCTTGAAGAGTATGCGCCAAATATAGTAGATGTATTTGACTCGTCAGAGATATTTGAAGCAGTATCAAAAACTCCGGATGATCAATTGTATGCTATCTCGGGTATAGAAGAAACCTATCACGTTAAGTTTCAAGAAAAGGCTTGGATTAGAGAAGATTATCTCGAAGCATTAGATATGGAATTGCCGGTAACAACAGATGATTTTAAGGAGCTATTGATCGCAATAAGAGATAATGACCCCAATGGCAATGGAAAGAAAGATGAGATTCCGTTTGTGGGGGCCGCAACTGGGTGGTCAACTAATGTATTGCCATTTGTGATGTCGGCGTTTATTCCATACTATGAATTTGATGGAAATATAGCAGAAGAAATCTCGTTTACAGTGGTGGATGGCAAAATCGAAGTTGCTTTCGACAAAGATGCGTATAAGCAAGGATTGCAGTATATGAATGAGTTAGTAGAAGAGGGACTGCTAGACCCAGTTTCATTTACGCAAGATCAGAAGCAATTGAAAACGCTAACAGGAAACGAAGCGAATTATGTGGGAGTTATTACTGCGGGAGCACCGGGAGCAGGTGTAAATGGAGTGGAAAATCAGATGGAGTGGACGGCACTTGCGCCGTTGGAGGGGCCAAGCGGAGAGAAGTATACGAGATATGTGCCTCTATCGCCGATGCTAGGGCGCTATATCATAACGCACGAGTGTACAAATGTTGCGGCAGCGGTGAGGTTAGCAGACTATCTGATGTCAAAGCAAGGGACGTTAGAATCTTCGATGGGAAAAGAAGGTGTGGATTGGAAGTATAATAACGATCCGGCAAAACTTGGATTAAACGGTCAGATGGCTGTGTATGAGAGAATTAACTCATTTGGGAAAGTGCAAAATGAAAATTGGGCAAAAGTTGCGCCTCTAAATTTTATGGATGACTTTAGAAATGGGCAGATGGCAATCGGGGGTGATTTAGATATAGAGCAAAAGTTATATGATGAATCGAAGGAAAAGTATGCACCAGCGAATGAAGAAAGGTTTTTGCTTCCTGTTGCAATAAGCGAGGATGATATGAATGAGTTCGTGGATATAACAGCAGGACTAGAAACATATTTGTCGCAAGTAATTCCGGAATTTATAATGGGAACGCGAGAATTTGATAAGTGGGATGACCATATTAAAATGATAGAGAATATGGGTGTTGACAGATTAGAGGAAATCATAAATGAATCGTATAAAGCGCAGTATGGCGATATCGGAATAAAATAAGCGAACAGATAATTTGGTTAGTTAAAGGAACTAAGTTTTATAGTTAAAGTAGAAGGTTTAATTGGTTAAAGTAACCAATTGTTGCGACTTAAAGTAAATTCTAGGCTAGTTAAAGGAACTAAGTTTTATAGTTAAAGTAGAAGGTTTAATTGGTTAAAGTAACCAATTGTTGCGACTTAAAGTAAATTCTAAGCTGGTTAAAGTAACTTTATGGCTGATTTGGTAAAGGAGGATTGTATGAATATTTATTTGGCAACCGATGGCGATGACGCAAATTTAGGAACTCTTGAGTCTCCGATAGCGACAATGGAGGAGGCGAAAAAACGAGTACGAAAAATTTCTGCGGGAGAAGTGAATGTAGTTATTCGTGGAGGCGTATATGAGGTTACACAGACAATCATGTTTACTGTTGCAGATGGAGGGAACGCAGATAAAAAGGTGACTTATATGGCCTATGAAGATGAGGTGCCTATATTTTCTTCCGCAAAAGCAGTGGGGGGCTGGATATTGGCAGAGAATTTGGAGGGCTTACCAGCCTGTGCGGTAGGCAAAGTTTATAAGGCTGGCTTTCCAGATGGAGTTGATGAAGTATTAACGCTCTTTGATGGCAACGAAAGTTTGGAAAGATGCCATAGCGAGATGGTACAGCAAGAGCGAATGGAGTATCAAAGGATGGATAGCCTAAACATTGCCGCATATGAGGATAAAAGTTTACTAAGAAAAGTAAAATTTGAAGGTGACTTTTTACAAGCAAGAGAAAATATGGAGGATGTGGAGTTACGGTTTATGCCAGTGCCATGGACGATGAATCTTCTCCCGGTCGCGGCAGTTGGAGATGGCGTTGCATTATTAGCGATAGAGGCAACGACTCCGGTTGGTGCAAAACCCGACGGAATGCGTGTGGAGAACGATATTAGCTATATGAATAGGGAAGGGTTTTTCTGCACGAATTCAAAAAAACGGGAGATATACTATTTTGGCGACCCTGCTGGAATGGACATAAAGGTACCGACAGTTCAATGTTACTTTTTGATTTATGGAGATACAGATTATGAGGGAGCAGAAGATACGCCAGTAAGAAATTTACATTTTAAAGGTTTAGAATTTGCGTTTGGAAAGCGAGATACAACTGCAGCAGGTTATAAAGGATGGGGAATACAGCACGACTGGGAGATGTTCGATAAGACCAATTCGCTAATAAGATTTAGAGGAGCCGAAGAGTGCTCATTAACAGAATGTTACATACATTCAACAAGCGCAACAGCGATAAGGTTGGATTTGCATTGCCAGAAGATAGTGATAAAGAATAATCTGCTAGATGGCATAGGAAATATGGGGATCTTGCTTTGCGGATACGGCCCAGGAACCAAGGATGTCAACTGCAACAATATTATTGCAAACAACCTAATTACACGATGCGGAGAAGAGATATGGCATGGGCATGCGATATTTGTATGGCAAAGCGGTAGCAATTTGATTTCGCACAATAAGATACATCATTCTGCTAGAAAAGGGATTGGGCTGTGTGGAGTGCGGGTTACGATACTGAAGCATCCGGAGCATACGTTCGATGAAGCATCAAAAACTATAAGATGGGCAGAGATTGAAAAAACGTTTGTGGCCGCAGATGACGAGCTAGACAGCTACTTGCCGTATTTACATGCAAGAAATAATGTGGTGGAGTTTAATGAAGTTTATAAGGTATTAGAAAAAATCGGCGACGGCTCCGCCATTAACGTTTCTGGAGCGGGCGATGGGAACATAATACGAAACAACTTTGTACATCATATTTCAACCTACCTTTCGAGTAGTGTTATGAGAACTGATGATTGGCAACGCGGAACTATCATGGAAAATAATGTAATATACAAAACTAATATATCTGGAATAACTCGCAAAAATTTTAACCACATAAGGAACAATTTTATTATCGATGCCAATTGCAAAAACGGGTACATTCGTTTTGCATCATATCCAGGCGAAAAGGCATGCTATGGCTCCGATATTGTAGGCAATATTATTTATGATAGCGGCGATGAGATGCAGGTTTTTGGCAAAGGGTATCTGGTTTCAGATGGCGCATCTTTGCCAGAGCATTGCAATCTAGAAAATAACGTTATCTTTTGTAAGAGTGGAAGTGTGAAAGAGCATTTCGAAGAAAATAACGAGATCAATAGCAAAAATGTTGATCCAATTTTTAAGGATATTGTGCACCATGATTTTTCGTTTGCAGCGAAAATAGAAGGCATAAATCAAATCGATGTCTCTGTGATGGGGCTAACGGCAGAATATCCAGATAGACTACGTGCATTGGAATATGCGGGAGAGATGGACGATGAATATGATCGAGGAAAAGATGAGAGCAAGAAACAGTATAACTGGTGGTAAAGTATAGAAGGAGGAGTTTATATGAAAATTTGGACTAAAGCATTAGGATTTGTATTGGTGGCGGCAGCGACATTTGGTGTAACTCAAATGAATGTATCTGCAGAGGAGAATGCCGTATTTGTTGCAACAACAGGATCGGACAGTGCGGCAGGTGACATTTCAGCACCGTTGGCATCATTGCAAGCGGCGGTGGATAGAGTGGTTGCTAGCGGAGGCGCAATTTCTACGATTTATATTCGAGAGGGCGAGTATTATCCTGTTGACTCTGTGGTAATCGAAGGATTGAAGGGATCGGCAGAAAATCCTATTACTATTACAAATTATGAAGACGAAGCGGTAACGTTTTATGGAACAGTGGATGTGCCTAGTAATTGGACGAAAACGGCAGGAATGGATAATGTTTATGAAGTTGAAATGGACAGAGACGTGTGGCAATTGTTTAGGGACGAAAAAATGGTGACCACTGCCAGATTTCCAAATGCTAGCTGGGAACAAGGCGATGACATAGGGTATATATTTAACGTACTAGAGTCGACGCGGCATCTAAGTTCTGCCAAAGATGCTGATGGCAAGTTTATTTCATCGTTTGGACATTTTTATGATGCGAATCAGACGGGAGTCACTGCAGAGGGAGAAGACGAAGGCAGCCACGTTGCCTATGGCTATGCAAGGCCAGGAATAAACGATGTGGGTATAGCAGATCTGGGATATAGTTTAGAAGGCGCTAATGTAGTATTGCATATGGGGTCGTGGCTTTCATGGGCAAATGAAGTAACTGAGCATGAAGTAGGAAGCGATAATTTTAAATTTAACACAGACTTTAGTGGATCGGGTACATCAATGGCAAACAATGCAAAAACTTGGGCAGGGAAAGATGGAAAGGGTTCTAACAACTGGATTCATAAAAATTTGACTATGGAGCAAGGAAACTATTTCTTTGAAGGGTTAATGTGTTTAGATCATGAAGACGAGTGGTATTTTGATAAAGATAGCAAAAAGATTTATGTGTACAGTGAAGATGGACCACCAACTGAAGAATTTTCTGCAAAGGCGCAGTCGTATCTTCTAGATATGTCTGACTGTGCGTATATCACAGTGGCGGGGATTGATTACTTTGGAACAACGTTGAAAGCCACAGATTCAAATCACATTACAATAGAAAATTCAGAGTTTTTGTATCCAAGCTATAACAAACTTGTATTGGATATTTATGAAAGACCGGAAGTATTAAACATGCTAGTGACGCCAGCGATATTGCTAGAGAACCCTGCAATAGAAACGCATAATACGGTTAGAAACTGTGAATTCGCATATATGGATGGTCCGGTTTTGGAAATGTCTGGAAGATATAACGTGGTAGAGAACAATCTAATGCACCATATTGATTATACAAATATAGGCACTGGTGCGGAGGGTACAGTAAATTTGATTAACTCGGACTACGCGGTATTTCACAATAATACAGTTCACACTGCGGGAAATTCAGAAGGCATACGAGCCGGAAAGAGTGCCAGTATTATGTATAATGATCTGTCCAATATGAGTCTAATTCAGCATGATGGGTCGCTGATAAATATAGGAGCAAGTGTACAAGATGGAGTACAAATTCGATACAACTGGATTCATGACGCGCCAAAGTCGAGTATGAGATTTGACTCTGCCAATATGGGGAACGCAGCAACTGTGAAGTATGATAAAAATGGAACTATGGCAAACAACGTTACCTGGAATGTGGGGCAAGTGAAAGTGAAGGGTGCCGAGCATTATGTAATAGGCAATACAATTATAGATTCAAATGCGGCAGAGGCGATAGGAATTACGGTTCTCGATGATCACAAGATGGGCGGCTTTAATGAGAATACATGGATCTACAATAATGCAGGAATACTGTCGGATCATTTTTCTAAGATAGAGCCTTTGAATACAGCAACATTGATGAGCAATAACTACGATGGCGACCCTGCTACATTATTAAGAGATCCAGAGAATTTGGATTTTAGACCAACGGGAGAGTTGCGAGGAAAAGCAAAGAGAATAGATGCGAATAGCGTGGGAGAAAACGCGTTGCCATTTATTGATCCTGCATATGCGGGAGATGTACACATAGGAGCGTATCACATGGATTCTGATTCATATTGGATACCAGGATATATGGATGAGCAAGCAACAGTGCCGATAGTTTCTCAGGGATATGAAGTTGGAAGAGCAGATTTAATGTGGAAGGAGGCATACGGTGCGACAGAGAATGTGGTCTACTTCGGGGCAGATGCAAGCAGTATGTCGGAGGTTGCAAGGCAGTCGAATAATATTTATGTCGCAGAAGGATTAGTTGCAGGAAAGAGCTATGCCTGGAGGGTTGATAGCGTCGTGGATGATGAAGTGGTAGAGGGTTCAGTTTGGACTTTTGTTGCCGAATAAAAAATATGAGCTTCGTGTAGAGATGCATGGAGCTCTTTTTTTATTTTAATAAATATAGTAAAAATAATATACTATTATGCAAAAATATTGACTCCTTTAACGAAAATATCTATGCTATAATAAAATTTATCCAAATAATGTATAAAAGGAGCGTAAAATATGGAAATAAATATTAGAGCAGCAGTGGCAATATTGATGAGCATTGCAATTGGAGCGCCCCCAGTTTCTGCAGTAGAATTTATTGATACCCAAAGTCATTGGGCCAAAAAAGAGATCGATGAATTCTCGGATATGGGTGTTGTGTTTGGATATGCAGATAACACGTTTAAGCCTAATGAATTTATGACAAGAGGTGAGTTCGCTATGTATATACAAAATATATTTGGCTTACCTCCATATTCAGCGGAAAAAAAGTATACTGATGTAGGAGCTTATGAACCCAGAAGTTATGCTATATATGCTGTTGCGGCAGAGGGGATAATGAATGATTACGGTACAGAGTTTCGACCAAATCAGTTAATATCGAGAGAGGAAGCAATGTATGCTATAGCAAATGCGTATGAAATCGATACGAGTAATATGGCCGCGATGTTTGTGGATTCGCATATGATAAGTGAATGGGCAAAGAAAAGTGTGAATGCGATGATATCTAATGGATATATTTCAGGATTTCCGGATGGGACAATGCGGCCATGGACAAATATAACTAGAGCGGAGTTTATTACAATGGTATCTAAGGTTTCGGAAAAAATAATTAATAGGCCTGGTGAGTACGTGGAAGGGTATGTGGATTCGAGCGTGGTGATAAATTGTACTAATGTGACGTTAAAAAATACAACGATACGAGGTAACTTATATATAAATGAAGGCATAGGAGCAGGAGATGTAACTCTTGAAGGGGTGACAGTTCTAGGGACAGTATTTATAAATGGAGGCGGGGATAAGCCGATTGTGCTTAAGAACTGCAAAATGGCTGAAATGGTAGTGGACAAATATGACGGGAACGTGAATATTACAGGAGATGCAAATACAAAAATTACCAATTTACAGTTTAAGAGTGCAGGAACAGTGGCGGGTGAGATAAAGGTAAGAGATGCTCTTGTGGAAGCAAAAGGTGTAAAGATTGGTTTTGTACCCAACTGGATTGCTATAACGGCGGAGAGTGTCTCGATGAAGAATAATGAATATACCGAAAAAGAGGCAAGAGAGTATGCGCGAGACTATTCATCGGAATGGGAAGAGTGGATTACAGAAGTTTTACAAAAACAGCCTATGCTTCCAAAAGAATTGCAAGATGAATTGCAGATGGCTAGAATCACTGAACACAATACATATCTGGAGCATAAATCAATTATTGGCGATAAGCCACAAGTTGTTGTTAGCAGTTCGAGTAGCAATTCGAGTAATAATTCGGGAAGTAGCTCCAAAGAGAAGGTTAAGCGTCCGTACACAGATATTGATGAAGGAAATTACACTGGAACGCAGACGGTAGAACTAAAGACATCCACCAGCGGTGCGCAAATATATTACACAACTGATGGGACAACGCCAACTACATCATCGAAAAAATATACGGGGCCGATAACTGTTTCAACAACGACGACGCTCAAGGCTATTGCAACAAAAAGTGGGATGGAAGCATCATCAGTTATGACGGCAGAATATGTAATTTCTATAGCTAAAGCGGAAATGCCAAAAGTTAGCATCGCAGCTGGAGAATATACTACGGCACAGAGCATCGAGTTATCGACGGCTACGGCAGATGCGCAAATATATTACACAACTGATGGGACAACGCCAACTGCATCATCGAAAAAATATACGGGGCCGATAACTGTTTCAATAACGACGACGCTCAAGGCCATTGCAACAAAAAGTGGGATGGAAGCATCAGCGGTTATGACGGCAGAATATGTAATTTCTATAGCTAAAGCGGAAATGCCAAAGGTGAGTATCGCAGCTGGGGAATATACTACGGCACAGAGCATCGAGTTATCGACGGCTACGGCAGATGCGCAAATATATTACACAACTGATGGGACAACGCCAACTACATCATCGAAAAAATATACGGGGCCGATAACTGTTTCAACAACGACGATGCTCAAGGCTATTGCAACAAAAAGTGGGATGGAAGCATCATCAGTTATGACGGCAGAATATGTAATTTCTATAGCTAAAGCGGAAATGCCAAAGGTGAGTATCGCAGCTGGAGAATATACTACGGCACAGAGTGTTGAGTTATCGACGGCTACGGCAGATGCGCAAATATATTACACAACTGATGGGACAACGCCAACTGCATCATCGAAAAAATATACGGGGCCGATAACTGTTTCAACAACGACGACGCTCAAGGCTATTGCAACAAAAAGTGGGATGGAAGCATCAGCGGTTATGACGGCAGAATATGTGATCACTGATGCTAAATGGAAATTGGTTTGGGCAGATGAATTTGACGGAGAGAAAGTAGATGCTTCGAAATGGGCATTTCAAATTGGTACGGCGGCGGAAAACGGCGGTCCAGCGAATTGGGGGAACAATGAACTACAATTTTATACAGAGGAAAATACGCAAGTTGTAAATGGTGAGCTAGTTATTACCGCTAAAAAAGAAGCCAAGGATGGGATGAGTTATACATCATCGAGGCTGTGGACCAACCCTGCTGCACAAGAAAATACGGCAGCAGAATTTGAAGGATTTTCCAATTTATATGGTCGCATTGAAGCCGCAATTACTCTGCCGGCAGGAGACGGGATGTGGCCAGCATTTTGGATGTTGCCTGCAACTGACGAGTATGGAACTTGGGCATCAGGAGGGGAGATCGATATCGTCGAAGCAAGAGGGCGAGAGCCGCATAAAGTTGATGGCACCATTCATTACGGAGGTAGCTGGCCGAAAAATAAATATTCTGGCGGTCATTACACTTTTCCAAATGGGGAAGATCTGTCGACCAAACATGTTTATGCAATAGAATGGCATCCAGAGGAGATAAACTGGTATGTAGATGGCAACTTGTATCACACAGAAACTGAATGGTATACGGAAGCGATAGATCCCGCAACTGGCGAGGCATATAAATTTCCCGCTCCGTTTGATAAGGAATTTTATATTTTACTAAACTTAGCAGTGGGCGGAAATTATGATGGCGGCACTAGACCAGGCGAGGATTTTACCGCAGCAGAAATGAAGGTGGACTATGTGCGAGTGTATGAGATAGGCGAGGGATTCGAGAAACCTGCAGCTCCAAAAATTGAGAGCGTCGCAAATCAGGGCGATACGAAGGCAATTACGTTTGAGGCTCCGGCAGATGGAGCAACGATATATTACACCACAGATGGTACAAAACCTACTGAAGATAACTATTTGGATATTGCAACAGCATATGAAGAGCCTATTGTAATTGTGGAAGATACAGTAATTTCGGCCATTGCCGTATCTGCGAAGGGTGTAGCATCTAAGGCTATGGTGGAGGCAGTGAGATTTGATACTGCTGAAACTGGAAATTTAGTGGAAAATGGCGACTTCTTTGCACCAACTGAGGGGAATTGGCACACCTGGAAGTCTACGAACGACTCTGTACATCCGCCAGCTCCAGTTGTTGCAGGT
The DNA here is from genome assembly GCF_030708075.1 of Candidatus Epulonipiscium viviparus. Lineage (GTDB taxonomy): Bacteria > Bacillota > Clostridia > Lachnospirales > Cellulosilyticaceae > Epulonipiscioides > Epulonipiscioides viviparus. The sequence goes on from NZ_CP117982.1 coordinate 424,600, forward strand.
GAAATGGTATTGGAAATCGATAACACCAAGGCGGGAGAGTTTTGGCATACGCAATTATTTCAAGAGGGCATCGATGTAGCTGCAGGAAAAAAATATACGTTGACATTTGATGCAAAGAGTTCGGAAGCGAGGCCGATTAAAGTTGAAGGTACGTTTAATCGAAACAACCTTCGATGCGGTAGATGTTAATTTTGAAGATGATAGTGATTTTGAGATAGAAGAAATAGAGATACCAGAGATAGCAGAAACAGAAGAAGAAACAGAAGAAGAAATAGAAATTGCCCAGACAAATGAAGAGTTTTTTGAAGAGCTAGGTGAATGGGAAGAATGGTTTGAAGAAACTGAAGACGCGTTTGAAATGAGCATAGAAATTGAGATGGCAATAGAATAAGGGATAGAGGGCATAGAGTAATCTGTGCCCTTTTGCTATATCTCTACATTTTTCCAATATATGGTTAATATACATACTATATGAGATTGATCGGAAAGAGGAGATGATATCATTGCAAATAATAATGAATAAGGCAGTAGAGCTGACTACAGGAGAAGAGCGAATGGTACAAAAGCTAAAGGAGATGTATAGGGGCAGCTGCGCGTATTTGTATATACAGCCAAATATGGGGAGGATGAGGCCAGATTTGATATTGATTGATCCGAGACGTGGAATTTGCATAATCGAAGTGAAAGATTGGTCTTTGGGATATATTCGAAATATAAATAATGAAGTTGCGGTACTGATAGAGCGAGTAGTGGAGAATCCTATATTACAGGTGCAAAAGTACCTGAATGCCTGCAAAACAATAGTGCTAAATAATTATATAACGGCGCCGATGTATGCGGCATTAGTGTTTATGAATTTGGGAGAAGATGAAATGGCAACATTTGGTGGGGCGCTTCGATCGAGCCAGGTGTTGCGTATATCAAAAGATCAGGTAGCAAAGCTAAAGGCAGAGGATTTGTTTAGAGGAGAAGTGGCAGTGATGTCGGAGCGAGAAATGATTACAGTGCGAACCAGTTTGTTTCCCGAATGTAGGATTTCGAATATGGAGTCGATATCGGCATTAGACGTGGACCAATTGAACTTTGCGCAACGAATGCCGCTGGGACACTATATGATTACGGGAGTGCCAGGGAGCGGAAAAACATCTATATTAATAACAAGAGCAATATACCTGCTAAAAGAGCATCCGGACTGGCAAATTAAAATAGTAACATTTACCAATTCTCTGGCAGACAAGATAGAATTGCGAGTAGCAGAAATAGCGGCGGAGTATATGCCATACCGAGGAAATATAAATACCGAGAATATTTCGGTTTCAACATTACATAAGATGGCTCAAGAATTACATGGGCAAAAGATTCAGACAGACCGACGCAAAAAGGTACTGGCGAGTTGGTGGGATAGATCGGTGGAATTGGCATTAAATGTTGGAAGACCGACATATGATGCGGTACTAATCGACGAATTTCAAGACTTCAAAGATACCTGGATTCGGCTGTGTATACAGTTATGCAAGTCGCATACGGATGCCGATGGGCGAACGCATAAAAACATATTTTTGGCAGGAGATAAGCTTCAAAGCATTTATAACGTCAAAGCACATAACTGGAGCCAGGATTTTGGAATGGATATGCGAGGACGCTCCAAATTGCTAAAGAATGCATATAGAACGGGGATGAATATAACGCGGTTAGCATTGACGTTTTTAAAATCGCAGCAAGATTTAGAAGAAGATGTAAGAAATTTTTATTGTTATAACGAAGATGAATTGAAAAGTAATGATGAAACAGGAACAATCGATTTTATAGAAGGGACGTATGCAAAGGTGAAGATTGCAGTAGATGAACTATTTGAAGCGGGCTACGATGCGGATGATATTCTGATATTAACGAGAACAAATGACTTGGCGAAAAAATTTGGAAAATATAGGAATATCAAAATATTGACGTATCATTCGGCAAAAGGGATAGAGCAAAAAGTAGCGATATTGCTAGACACAGATATGTTTTGTAGTTGGGAGCCGGGAGAGGAGACGGTGATGCAAAAGAAGTTACTGTATGTAGGGTTGACGAGGGCGTTTCAGAAATTAATACTACACGCTAGCAGTTTTGAAAAGGAGTCGTATGGAAAATTGCTAAAGCAAATTTACGATAGCCCCAGCTTTTAAGAAACGTTGGCAGGTGCCATAGCTGAGGCAGAAATATTAGTATATGCTTATTTTGAATGATTGATTATTGATACAGTAGATACATGCCCTCCGGTTTCGTTGATGGATACAGAAATTTCGTTTTGATCCTTGAGGACTCCGGCTGGTAATTCAAATTCAACATAATCGAAGAAGTTGCCAGGTTTATCGCTATAGGATAAGTCGACTTCAGCCAAAGAATAGCCATTGATGGACACATTAAGCGGCGTCGAGAATCCGTTGGTTTTTCCAAAGGCAACGCGAAGTATGCTAGACTCAACACCGTCTGTTGACGCATTGATATTGAATACTGCAGGAACACCAGTAGGCTGAAGTGTTTTGTCACCGTAATAAGTATTTTTGTTGATTGTTTCGGTGATATTTGGATTTTGGTTGAGTGTAATTTTGATAATGCTGGTTTCTTCGACGTGCATAAAGATGTTATCGAGGCTATCAATAGGTTCGTTATCCACAAAATGAAGCTCGCCCATATCTAAATACATGGTGGTACGCTCGATTTTGTCAATTTTTTCATCATCAAGCTCTAGATTTATATCGACATACGCACGTTGCGGATTCATATTGGTCATCGCAACATAGACAACGTTGCCTTCTTGAACGCTGTGTGCATAGATTTCGCTATCGAGTGCGTTGGTGGAAATCGGTAGCAATTCGCCACTGTATTCGTCCCAAATTTCTAGAAAATATTTCATTTTGGTGAGCCCTTCTTCTTGCGTAGGAATCAGCTTTCCATCGGGACCGTATTGCCACAACGTTTCTGGAGTACCTTTGTTCCACCATATGGCAGGAAGAATAAATTGCGTTACCATATCCAGCTTATCTGCATGGTTCATGTATCGGATCATATATGAGTTGTGATTTTTAAGCTTGATCCAATAGTCTGGGTCGGTTGGTCCAGAATGGAGCGTTCCGGTTTCGGTGATCAAAATAGGTTTCACATTGTCTGTAAGTAGCATATGGTTATAGATTAAATCGAGGTCCGCATCTAATCGACCTGTTAAGTAGCCGCCATAGTTTTCTGCTGAATCGGGATCGTTTAATACGAGATTTTTGCTTTCGTAGAAGTGGTACGAATAATAATCTAAGTGATCTTTGGTTTGATCGAGAAAGTTTAGATGCTCTTTAGCACTAGCAAAGTTGTTGCCATCAATATTCATAAAGGCAGCAGAAGCGCCACCAACTAATGTTTCGGGGCTCCATTCGTGGATAGTATCTGCCATTATATTGTGAAAATCTGCCAATACTTTCCAGCCATATCCTGGTTCTGAGTTAGTGTGATGCGACCATTCACTAGTGAGAGTAGACTCGTTTTTAACTTCTATATACTTGGGACCACGACCATCGAGTACGCGATTTGTGGCAACAACATAGGCGGCGGCAAGCTCAGCTGCGGCTTCAAAATGTTCGGGATCAGGGGTGCCTCTGCCTAGATCTTTGCCTTCGTATGTCCAACTTGGCCAATTATCAAAGCAAGTTACATAATTAATATTAGGAAAGTATTTATCCATATTGCTTACGGCTGCGGAGTCTTTTACAAAATTATCGAAGAAAGATAGGTCGGAATACCCAGGCTTATCAGGATCTTCGCGCAATTTATGTCCTTTATAAGAGCCGGTTTCGTAAGACGGTCCAAACTTATGGATTTGTCGCCCTGGAATAAAGTTTTTTTTGGTAAAATACTCTGCAGTAGTAAAGGTATCGGGAGCATTAACACCAGAATATAATCGCTTGAATTTATCTTCCTCTAAATCGGTATTGCCTTCTAAAGAAAGTCGGTGAGTAGCATCAACATTTACTGCCAAGCCATCTAAAACTGGTTTGTCTCCGCCAATTACTTCCCAAGCGGTGGTATCAAAAACCATAGAAGTGCCGCTTTCGTTCATTATATTAAGCGATTTTACTTCAACAGGGCCGTTAAACTGGAGTTTGTAGCCACTGAAAGCTGCATCTCCGCGAGCGATTTCTGCGATAGGATCGACTTCAAACGAATCATCTTTGATTTGATATGCGGTATTGCTAAACCAGCCGGCGTGTACAGAACCTGTATTGCCTTCGACTGGGTCTATTGCTTGTATCGAAGTCATAGTTTTGAAGCCTGATCCATAAACAGTGAAGCGTTCGAAAGCAAAGGCGACGCGCATAATATCTGCAGGTATTTCGATGATCTTAGATTCTCCATTTGCTAAAGTGAAGGGCTCTATTGGAATATTAATAATTTTGATGCGCTCCTCGTTGTCGTTAACTTGGTATAACATAGTGGGATTGTATTTTGCGATTATAGCGGGAAAGGTATCGTACGCAGCTTTTTCGGCGGCTATAGAAGGTGGCAGTTCGGCTGCGCTTATAGATGTAAATATGCCGGTGATAAAAAGGATAGGAACTAATAATTTTTTATATAATTTCATTGCAACAACTCCTTATATGTAGTAATGTCTATAAATATACCATATATTGGAAGTCGTTGTCAATGAGTTTGAGTATAAAAGTGCCTAAAATTTGCCATCCAGATAGTCTTGCTGAAGCTGGATCCAATCATAGTACATTACATTTTCGAGTTGAGTAAGATGAGTTTTCCATTGAGGATCTGTTAGGCCATTGATAATGCTATTGGCTATAAAGCCGTCCATATATGCTTCTATTTCGGTTTGCAAGAGAGCGAGCTGGGTAAGTTTATCAGAAGGCATTGGGCGTAAAGGCAAAAATTCTGTAGGAAAATATTCCTCATACATAGGCACATATTTATATCTTAATGCGTCATAGCTCAGTACTTCGGCATTCATATCGGGCTTTGCAACTTCATCGCCAAACATTACAGGACCCTGCCCACGAAAAGCAATTGTGTAGTTGAGCTCAGTTTTAGTATTGATTCCCGAAGGCAACTCTGCTGTGGAAATTTCTTTGACAGTAGCAGAGCCGTCATCATTTTCGACCCATAGCAATCCTTCGTTGCCATCACGCATAATACGTTTTAGATTTGGATCAGAATGTAAGTAGTCCCAAGCTCGAAGCGCTGCTAAAGGATCATCACAAGCTTTGGTTATCATAAACCCGTTCATATTAGCAGTGCGATGTCCTTTTTCACCAACTTTCAATTCTTGTCCTTCATATCCGGGAGCGCTTAAAACAGGAACTGGAGACCAAATAGCAGGATCTTCCATCCACGTAACGATCATGCCAACAACACCTTCGTTTACACGGCTCTTATATTGAGAATATGTTAATGAAAATCCCTCGACATCAAACAAGCCATCTTGTGCTAACTTATGCATATACAATAGATAGTCTTTGAAATTTTGTGTATCGAGATTTGGTTTAACGATGCCGTTTTGAACTTGAAAATAGTTGTCAGGATCAGCACCAGTTCGGCCAGCAATGCCCCAAGGTCCAGCGAAGTAGAAGTGTTTATGCTGACCATTTGCTTGGCAAAACGAGATAGGAATTTCGTCGGCTTTACCGTTGCCATTAGGGTCCTGAGTTTTAAAAGCCATAAGTACATCATAGAGTTCGTCGGTATTGGTAGGCATTTCCATGTTTACGGCATCAAGCCAATCTTGCCTAATTAGAGGAATTGACTTTGCGGAGTTGGCATATTCGGCATAAACCCCAACTGGGAGAGAGTATATTTTGCCATCAGATTTACGAAGGGTATCTAAACCATCTGGTAAATTAGCCTCAATTTGAGAAGTGAGATTAGGGGCATACTCACGCAAGATTTCATCAGTAAATTCAAATAGATGAGCAGTATTGTTGATGACGGTGCTTTCGGGAGGCCAAGAAAAGATTATGTCGGGCAAATCTGTACCTGCAGCGAACAGGAGATTTAATTTTTCGTTAGCATTTGTTGAAACTGGTTGCAATTCAAAATGCACATTAGTATTTTCTTGTAAAATAGGAAGGATATGTTTTTCATCTTGACTGGTAGACTTATCGTTTCCGCTTGGGGCAACAAACATAGTAAAAGTTTTGGGCTCTTTGACAATAGGCAGCCCCTCAACAAACATATTGTCGATCATCATTCGTCCAGTTTCTGGATCTAAAGTTTTCTCTAAATTTAAAGTAGTAGTATCGTCGGAGTTGCCGCAGCCAGCTAAACTGGCCATTATTGCTATTGCCATAGTAGTTTTGATCATTTTCATAATTGATACCTCCGTAAATTTGATGTAGATATAACATAAATAGTTAACGAATAGATTAAGCATATGTATAATATTATGATTAAAATATAAAGGCTATGTAAAACAAACTATGTAGCCAATATCGCTGCTGAACTAATAAGTGCAGCAGCAGAATTAGCCGCATCAGTAGCCAATGCGGGAGATGTTGCTATTGCAAAATTAAAAGATAATTATTACCCTAAAAGTTCATTATCGTTATATTCATCATAATAATAATCGTCGTCATCATCATTTTCGTTATAATGGTATGTATGAATTTCATTGTTGACAGGGACGATTTCGGTAATTGGAGAAAGAGCTACTTGATGTGTAGCATCTATATTGCCAACTGCTGCGGATCGTATTAACCATTCGAGAGCGGCATCGGGGTCGGCCTTTACTCCGGCACCATGTGTATAGCAATGAGATACTTTTAGAAATGCATTGCCAAGATTATGATCTGTAGCTTTCATATACCACTCAAATGCTTTCTTTGGATTCTTTTCTACTCCGATGCCAAGAGTATAGCATTCAGCAAGATCCATTTCGGCGTTGTAATAATGTTGCTCTGCAGCTTTTAAATACCACTCAAATGCGATAGTTGCATCTAGAGGAACATCTTTGCCTTCTTTATATAAATTACCTAGCTGGTATTGAGATTCGACATGTCCCTGAGTTGCCGCGGCTTTGATCCACTCTAATGCCATTTTTGAGTTTTTCGGTGTGCCCCATCCCAACCAATAGCATCGAGACAGATTGTATTGAGCATCTGCATTGCCGCGAATAGCGCCTTGGTAGCTCCATTTAAATTGTTCAGAATTCTTAAATTCACGCTTTGCTTTCTTCATAAGAGCAAGTATCGCAGGAACAAACCCCATGTTGGCAGCAAGTGTATAATGAAGTGTTGCAGATACAGGATTTCCAGATTCTTCCTTATGTTGGCCGACATAAAAGTTGTATGAGGCATTTTCAGCCGGAGATTCTGCTAGATCATCTTGCATTAAGTCGATATGGTGATGGAGCTGTGCATAAAATTTATTTGTTTTTTGCGAATCGCCTTCAAAAATATAATTAATCTCCTTATCAGTTTGAAGAATGTCGTGAATTTCGGCAGTTAGACCTTTCCATACAAATGAGTCTATATGAAAAGGTAAAAACCAAAGAGAAATATCGTTTTGAGTCAAAAAATCAGTGATTTTAGGTGAATTTAACAGTGTGTTATCTTGATAAACTTGCAGTTGTGATTGGGTGTCCATAATTTTAATAAATATCATATTTTAGGCTCCTTTATTAATTTCAAATAAATATAATGTTTTGATGCTTTAGTGACGTACTATAAATTAGTATATGACCATCTTGTAAAAAAAATATTATAAAATAAAATTAAATTGAAATTTGTGCCATAATTTTGATCACAAAAAAATACAGGTGAGAATAATATAAATATAGTGCAATTAAAATTTATAAATAAAGGGGCATGTTGTATGGCAGAAAATATTTCTCATTCTATAGGCCAATGGTTGGTAGTTGCAACCGGACAATCAGACCACTTGATCTCACAAAATCCTGGCTATGCAGAGAAGCTATTGGAATATGATGTTAAATTTTTATCAATGGCTTCGGAGGAGGAAGCAGTATCATTTTATATTTTAGATCCATTGGATAAAGTGCGTTCTGTTGTCTATCAAGATGATAAAAACGTTGTAGAAGTTGAAGATTTAATTAACGTGATAAACGCATTAAAAAATAATGCGGAGGCAACAAATATGTCACGATTTATTAAAAATCCGATTTGTCCTAATGCAAAGAGAGTTGTGGGTGAATATATATTAGGCAGTCCGCACAATGTGGATGCGCTATTGCTAGATTTTGTGGTATATGCCTTTGCCCTAATGAATTCTGATGGAACATTTAAAGTATATTCTGAGAGAAATCTGAGAGAGTTAGTGGGGCTAAAAACGTATAATAGAGATCTAAAGGTGCTTCTGGCAATAGGCGGATGGGCAGCAGAAGGATTCTCGGATGCCGCATATACAGCGGAAAGTAGATTTAATTTCGCTATAGAAGCGCAAAAGTGGGTTATAGAATATGGGTTAGACGGGATAGACTTAGACTGGGAATATCCGGGGAGTAGCGCAGCTGGTATAAAATCGAGAGTTGAAGATACACAAAATTTTACTTTGTTGATAGAAACTTTGAGAATGGTACTGGGAAATGATATGTTAATTACTGTGGCAGGAATAGCAGATAGAAGTTATATATCTAAAGTTCAGATCGCAAAGATCGCTCCGTTAATAGATTACTTTAATGTAATGACATACGATTTTACAGCAGGCAACGCGGGAGTAGCTGGTGCAAAGCATCAGGGAAATTTATACAATTCGGAGCTAAGCCTGAATAACATAAGCATAGATATCTATGTGCGTAATCTAATAGCGGCAGGGATGCCACCAGAAAAGATTTTGATTGGTTTGGCCTTTTATGGGCGGCAGGGGATGTCGATAACAAAGAGTTTTGATCAGATCAGGAGAGATTATTTAAACAAAAATGGTTATAGAGTAGAGTTTGATAATATGGCAAAAGCGGCGTATATATCAGATCCCGAAGGCAAATTTTTCTTATCGTTTGACAATGAGCTCTCGATATATTATAAAGGGGAATATGTTATAGATAACTGCCTTGGAGGACTATTTAGTTGGCAGTCAGCATTTGATCAGGCTAATATACTGGCTAGTGCAATGAATTTGGCGATCAATGATCCGCTAGAGCTTGAGAAGCTGCTAAATTCTTATTATTCATAAAAATAAAAAAGGCTTGCATTTTCTAATAAATAGAGGTGCAAGCTTTTCATAATTATATAGTTGTAGTAAGTAGCTTCCAAAACTTAGTCGTAATAATTGCCTTGGGTGTTACCACTTTGGGTTTTGATAAAGATATAGATTTTGAACCAATTAATTTTAGTGTAGTAGGAAGCGTTACAGTTTTTAGCTCTGGGCAATTTGCAAATATAGCAGAACCAAGAGTGGTCACACCTTCGGGAATTATCATTTCTGTAATTGCGGAGCAGTCGGCAAAAGCATTGTCTCCGATTTTTGTTACCGCAGCGGGGATATTAAACTCGGTTATTCTTGAGCAGCCCTTAAAAGCGGCATCTCCGATCTCGGTTACTGCATCTGGAATACATATCGAGCTAAGTCCCTTGCAACCTTTGAATGCACTTTTGCCTATAATGGTAACGCCAGCTGGAATTGTTACGCTCTTTAAATTTCGGCAACCTTCAAAGGTGCCATTTTCTACAGAGATCACTTCGGCGGGTATAGCGAATTCATCTAATTTGAGGCAACCATAGAAAGCGGCATCTCCAATAAATTTGATATCAGGAGTCATATTGATGTTTGCTAAACTTCTGCAATTAAAAAAGGTGTTGTTGCCTATATGGGTTAATCCTTTGGGAATTGAAACTGAAACTAAAGAGGAGCAACCATAAAAAGCCTTGCTACCAATAGTCAATACGCCTTCTGGAATTATAACTTCGGTGAGATTTGTACATTTACCAAACACGCTAGAGCCGATGCTAGTGATACCTTCGGGAAGCTCTAGTACGCTATCTTCTCCTTTGTATTTAGTTAAAGTTTTGTCTACAATTTTAAAGCCATCGATTTCTTCTTCTTCAGTTAAAATCGTAAAATTTTCTTGTGTAAAAACTATATCTGGTCCAAATTTAGTTCTGACACAAATTTCAATAGCACGAATAGCGATCTCTTTTGGCCATTGACCTTTAGTAATTAACTCTTCTGCTATGAGGTTCATTACTATGTATTCGTTTTCGGAACTAACATGTTTGATCACAGCTGCAAGAACGCCAGATTGTATGGCTGCTAATACGATATTGGTATCGGCAGTATTGAGTCGCTGTTTAACCAAGTCGAGTAATTGCTCTGTCTGTAAAAATATTTTACTACCAAATTCCTCATAAATCTGTCTCAGCGTTTGTACTGTTTCCTCCATTGCAATCTACCTCCAATACGTTATTTTAAAATTCTTTAGTTTATTTTACATTAGTATTAGATGAATTGCAATGAAAAAAACGCATAAGTTGATAATCTGTGCTAGAAATTGTTACCAAATTGTCTGAAAAAGCTAGAAAGTAGGTTCACAATTGCCAATAAAGGAGGACTTAATTAGCTAAAGAGGTAAACTTGTGCAATATTTTATGTGTATTGTTTTGACTACTTGTATGGATTGGCGGATATGATATAATAGAAAAAACAAATTTTAGGAGGAAAAGACTATTGAAGAAATCGATAAAGATACTAATAATTGTGATTGTAATTGGATTAGTAGGGGCATATGGCATTGGAAATTACTTTGTGGAATATGTTTTAGGTCGAAAACCAATTGACTTTACAGACAAATTGTCGCCCAAACATTCTGTTTCGATAGCCGAAGTAGAGGGGCGCGTCAATGCCGCTGCGCGAATTAATGCTTTATATGAAAACGTTGAGTTTAAGGAAGTAAGGATACCGAGTGAAAAAAATGAGCAAATGCTATACGCAAAAATGTTTCTGCAAGAAGATTCGCATTTGTGGGCCATAATAGTTCACGGATATAATTCAAGGCATCAAGAGGTAGAAGATATCGCAACAAAGTATTATGACTGGGGATATAACGTTATATTGCCAGACTTAAGAGCCCATGGAAATTCGACAGGAGAATATGTAACGCTGGGGCAAAGCGATAAGAGGGACATAATTAGATGGATAAATTATATTGATCAACCGGAAGCAGAAATAGTTTTGCATGGAGTTTCTATGGGGGCAGCGACAGTGATGCTCGCAGCAGGTGAAGACGATTTATCAGATAGGGTTGTTGCCGTGGTAGAGGACAGTGGATATACAACTGCACTGCAGATGATGAAAGAGCAATTGAAATATAGATTTAATTTACCATCGTTTCCGATAATAGGATTTTCTAATATGGTATCTGTATTAAAGACTGGTCTAAATCTTTATGCACCAAAGCCGATAAAAGCTCTAGAAAAAGCTGATTTACCAATATTATTTATCCATGGAGATGCAGATATTTTTATATTGCCATACATGCAAAAGGAGTTATATGAAGCGTACGATGGAGAAAAAGAAATGTTGGTGATAAAAGATGCGGGGCATGTTGTGGGGAGATATATGGATGAAGAGTTATACTATAAAACGGTGTATGATTTTTTAAATAAATATGTAGAAGGAATGAAATCGCAAGGAGCAGAAATAGAAGTGGTTGCTTCTATTTTTTAATGAGGTACTGCTTAGCTGAAAGGAGGTTTTTTTCTAAAAAATTTCACTAGCAATATTAGTAGCAATATGGTATAGTAATGATATCGAAGTAAATTATGTCATCCAAGTTGGAAATATTTTGTAGGAAAAGAGGTTATTGATGTACGAAATAATTAAAGAGTTGAGACAAATTAATGATTATTATGGATTACAAAATGTAGAATATGAGAAGCTAGAAGAACTAAATCCAAGAAGTTATGTACCTATAATAGGTAGGTTTAGCGTGGGTAAGAGTGCGTTAATTAACTCTTTATTGCAATATAAACGCCTGTTAAAAGAGGAAATTACACCACAACCTTCTTTGCCTACAGAAATTTATTATACGGCAGATGAAAAGTCAAAACCAGTTGAGGTAATATTAAAAGATGGCAGAAAGTTGCCGTATTCAATTTCGGATTTTAGTAATTTAGCTATAGAACAAACAGAAATGGATAGAGTTTGTATGGAGCTAAATAACGAATTTCTTGCTGCCTGCTACAACCTAATATTGGTGGATATGCCAGGATGTGATGTTGGCGTTGATGCGTTAGTAAATTCTGTGTCGTATGTTAATGAGTGTATAGCATATGTCATTGTTTTTTCTGCGGAAGATTTAACGCTAAAAACGACTATGATAAATATTTTAAAAGAGTTGCGACTACACAAAATACCAGTTGGAATTGTTATTACAAAAACCGATAAAGTAGATGATGCAAAACTAGAGAAAGATTCTACAAGATTAAAGAAATTACTATCTAGATATATAGAAGACTCTAAAATAGAATTTGCTTTTACTAGCAGCTATAAGTCTGATACCAAACAGTTTGCGAGGTATTTAGAAACATTACATATAAAAGCTGCGGCAAGAGTGTATTCTAAAAACTATGCAACTGTTAAGAAAGAAGCATCAAAAACTTTAAAGTATTTAGGAGCTATTAATAACACCTTTACAATGTCTGAAATTGAAATATTGGGTAAACAGTTAAAGCAAAACTATAGAGATGCGTTAAAAGATATGATTATTCGATTTCGTGAGTTTGAAAATCATACATTGGAAATGATTGAAGATATTGTAGAAGAAATGGCGTTGGCATTAGAAGGTTGCGAAAATATATTATATACAATGATTTATAATAAGCAAAATATTGCAGAATATGTGAATAGTGTGATACGTACCATTGCAATTTCAAGTTTAAAAAGCCATGTAGCACCATTAATTCAGTTTTATATGACACGAATTACAAATGCAATTACTATAAATGTATTTAATACAGAAGGATTTGTTGTTAATGTGATTAACAAAGATGATTATATTATAGAGTTGCCTGTATTGAACGCGGCAGTTACTTCTTATATTAAAGAGGTATGTTCAATAAAATATGAAACTAAAGATGCCATAAAGCCAAAGCTCAGAAAGATTTTAATTGATGCCCTAACTGATGTGAGATATCAGCTTTCTAATATACTATCAATTAGAATTAATGAATTGAGAAGGTGGTTTAATCAGTCGCTATGTGATGACTATGCTCTTTATGAAAAGGCATTAGAATATCTCAAAGATTATACGGATGCTGAAGATACTATAGATAACGATGAGCGACGAATATTGCTTGCAAAGCATCTGCAAAAAATTAAAAAGATAATAAATGAGTAAGTATAGTAGTCTGCAAAGAGGGTTGATTTGTGAAATATCCAAAAGTATAAATAGTATAAGATATTTCGGATTTTTACAGATGATTAGGGAGGTATGTAATGAATGTTGATAAGGTTTTATTTGACAATTTGAAGCTGCTAGGAAATATTATAGAAAGACCAGAAAAAAATAACCTGGACTTTGCAGATATTGAAGAATTGATTTTAGTGCAGCTACCAGCAATAGCAAAGAAGCTGGCTCCGCCAGACTTTTATTCGATGTTTAACGACTTTAAGCTGGAGTTTGAAAAATTTAGAGATTTTATTTTGTATAAAGAATTGATTGGCAAAAACGTAGTGGGAGTAGGAGGTGGATTTTCTAGCGGTAAGTCGAGTTTTTTGAACGCTTTAAATGCGGAAAAGGCATTGCCAGAAGATATTGATCCCTCTACATCTGTTCCCACATATGTTATAAACGCTGAAAAATATAAGGTGAGTGTAATAAATATTTTTAGAGCAAAAGTAGAGATTTTACCAAAAGAGATCAAAAAAATTGCCCATGGCTTTGGGGAAATAGATAGAGATGGAATAAGTATTATGCCAGCAACCTCATTGAGCCATATAGTAAAGAGTGTTTTGTTAGAATCACCAAGACAAAGATATAAAAATCTAGCTTTTTTGGATACACCCGGATATTCGAAACCGGAAATATATGGTAGTTGTGCTCAAACAGATGAGGATATTGCAAGAGGAAATCTCAATTCGAGCAATTTTATATTGTGGTTTGTACCTGCAGAGACAGGAACTATCACTTTGGCAGACGTAAAGTTTATAAATTCGTTGCGTAAAGATATTCCGAAGGTAATTGTAGTAAGTAAAGCAGATAAAAAGAGTGCGACTGATCTGAAAAATATTTGTGATAACGTACGTAAAGTGATAACTTCAAAAGGGATAGAAGTTCTAGATGTGTTAACATATTCGAGAGAGGATAATACCGGATATGACAGCAATAGGCTTAGAGGACACCTAGAGTCGTGGAATGATGAGGAATATAAGTCGACATTTGCCGAAAATTTTAAGACACTGTTTATTAGGTGTCACGAATTTTATGAAAGCGAAATAGAAAAGCAAAGATATAGATTAAGATGTCTAAATATGTCTTTAACACAGATAGAAGATGACAACGAAGAGTTGCTAAAACCATTAGAGCTTATGGTAGATGATATTCGCAAAAATGTGGTTCTTCTTCGTAGTATAAATGAAGAACTGCGTCTATTGCAATTAAACTTTTTCACATTTATAAAGCTGATAGGGGATCAGGTTAACATAGAGATGCCACTACCTAGTGAAATTAATTTGATAGGCTATACCCAAACACAAGATTTGATAGGATGGATAGAAGGATATCAAAAGATTATGGGTATACCAACGAATGCAGATATAATGAAGGTGCTAAAAGGAACGATTACAAGTACAAAACATTTTAAGAAAACGCAGTATCAAGAAGTGATTCAGAAGTTGACAGATCTACGCTATGGTAAAACAAAGCCCATTAAACAGTATCCGGTAATGGGCCATAAACTGCAGAAGGCATCAGAGGCTATAAAAAACATGTATTTTAAGGTACTATGTCTTATGATTCGATCTAATGGAGATATACTAGAGGAGCAAAAGTTTTTGGCATCACAGATTATGAGGCAAGTACATGCAGAATATACATTTGAAGAGTATATGCGACAGTCGACAAAGGTATCTAGAGAAGAATATAATGTATTTATGAAAGATATTGTTCGTGGACATTATCAGCATATATTTATGGTGGATTTATTAACAATGATTATATTGATTGAAGATAGTGCGATAAAGAAATCGTTTATCGCACGCGTGGTAGAAGCGCTTAAAATCACACAAGCTGAGTTGAGTTTCTTATTAAAAGTTGTGGAGACAATAATTGAGCCAGGACTATTACAGTATTTACAATCATCAGATATGTGTACTATTGGCCCAAATACTCTAAAACGTAATTTTAAAGATAATAAGAAGCTACATATAGTGCGCAATAAAGATACATTATGCTTAGTAAGCCTGTATCAGAAGAAGATTCATCTTGTTAATTATTTTGACTTGTATGGAAATACCTACTATATAAGAGATAAACAGTTGCTGAGAGTAGTAGGTGCAAAAATCAGCATGGCAAAAGGTTTGGATATATCTAAAATCGAAAGCGTACAGTTTATTAATTGTCAATTTATAGGGAAAAATAAGCCTATAAAAATTCATGAATGTACGGAAGTAAATATCATTGACTGCCACTTTAAGGGTTTTAAAGTGGAGGCCCTAAAGTTTGATAATATACAAAAGCTAAGTAATAGCAGAAATATCTTTGAAGGCAACGAAGGAAGGACACAATTGTATGTAAAGGAGAGTCAAAATGTTTAAAATAGACACTAGACAAGCACAAATTCAAGTAGATAAATTTATAGAAATAGTAGATGAAATGATCAAAAACTTTGATGGTATCGCAGATGAAACTGATCTCGAACAGTTATGTCAAATTAAAAATGACTATAGAAAGCAAATATCGAAATTTTTTGAAGAAAATCAAAAAATTACCATCGGTGTTATTGGTCAAGTAAAAGCAGGAAAGTCGTCATTTTTAAATACGCTCCTCTTTGACGGAGAAGAAATTTTGCCTATATCTGCAACGCCAAAGACTGCAATATTAACAAAAATGGAATATTCACAAGAGAATTTACTAGAAATTGAATATTATTCAGAACAGGAATGGAAGATAATTTGTGACAATGCTGTAATTGAGATAGAAGAAGATATTTTTATAGCAGCGCGCGAGCTTGTGGAAATGGCATCAGCAAAGGAAATAGATGTATCAGAATATGTAGGGAAAAGCAAGTCGATGGAGTTTGAAACTTATGAAGAGTTAATACAAGTATTAAACGATTATGTTGGCGAGGATGGACGTGTAACTGCAATTGTGAAATCGGTGCTTGTTAAAACTAATAATAAGTTATTTAAAGGATTTACTATAGTGGATACACCAGGATTAAACGATACAGTAATATCAAGATCGGTTTGTACAAAGGAGTTTTTAGATGAATGTGACATAGTATTTTTTTTAAGCCCTGCAGGCAACTTTTTGGATAGCAGTGACTGGAGCTTGTTATTTTCACAGTTGCCACACAACTTTTCAAATAAAGTGGTTCTTATAGGTAGTAAATTTGACAGTGCGCTTAGAGATGTATTAAAAATACAAAATGAAGACGATATGTTTGGTATGGATGAAAACAAAACTGCAAGCATTGAAACTGCAATAGAGATGGTAACGACAAAGCTAACCGAGCGTGCAGTAAGGCAAGTAGAAATGGTCGAAAAAGATTTTCCTACATCAACAATGTTAACTGTTATAGCAGATTGTAAGAAGCCTATATTGATATCTTCTATAATTCAAAACATGCTAATAAAAGATATTGGTGAGTATACTGAAAATGAGCGAAATGTGTTTGATGCACTGACTCCCTTTTTTACGAATCCGGCAAAAGAGTTGATGAAAATAGCCAATGTGGACGCAGTAAAGGACGTATTTAAGGATGTACTGCTAGTAAAAGCGGAGGCGCTAGTTCAAAATACGGCGTCATTTATGCCAATTGCGTCAGAAGAATTGATGGAAACTTTAACCAACTTTAAAAACAAGGCGGTGCTAAAAAGTAACGTGCTCACAGCATCTGATAGAGAAAGATTGATGTCTCAAAAACAAGAAATTTCGTTACAATCAACGGCTCTAAAAGCCGCGATATCAACAATTTTTAGCGAATGTTTTGCAAGATTAGAAGCAGAAAAAATTAAGGCAGTTCGCGATATACGAAATATATCCAAAAAATATAATTCAATTCAAAAAAGTGTAGGTGTACAGGTTAAAACTAAAACTTATAAAGTTTCGACGAGTGAGTTTTTAAAACCTCTTACTTGGGGATCATCGCGCACGGAATATTCGCTGTATAATGAACGGTATATTTATTGGTCTACTTCTGATGTAGCCGACGATATAAGGAGCTTTGTGTTTGATGTATCAAGTAGAATAGAGTATATATTTATAGCGTCGTTGGACCCAAAAGAGATGAAGAAAAAGCTGTTGGGTGCTATTGTAAGCTATGCTGATATGAGCAATGAAAAGTATGACGCGGCAATATTTAAAATGATAATAACACAAGCAGTAAACAGTGTAAATTTTCCGCTAATCAAAATTAATACATCTGATGTAATAAACGAATTGGTGGCACGTTTTGGAGGAGAAGTAACGTCGAACTCAAATAAAGCTGCATTAAAGCATGCGCTCTTTGATGCCATTTCGGTTTGTTATGAAAGTGCGCAAAAAAACTTGGAAGAAGAAATTTTGAAGTTTAAAAATAAGCTTATGTTATTAGAAAAGGAGATTCAAGGAAAGCTACTAAACAATGTTACTCAAGAATTTGATTTGCTGATTGATTCGTTGGAGAGTAAAGATGTGGAAATAGATAAACACTCTGAGTATATAAAAATGTTGATAGAAGAGAGTAGAAAATTGAGAGTATAACAAAAGCGAACATGGCCTTTGCAGCAGATGCAGAGGCTATTTTTGTGCTTGCATTAATAATTTATGCATATGATAAAGAGTAATAGATTTGAACAAGCTAAAAATGATCCGTTAGAACACACAGGTTAAGGAGGATATTTAATGAATGAAACAGAAAAGATTTTGAAAGAGATCTATATAAAGCATGGAGCAGAAGTATTTATAGATAATATACGAATGAAGATTTTAATACGCTATAAGTTACACAATGAAGATACCAAAATGCTGCTATTAGCAATAGATCAAAATGTGGCAAAAAAGGTAATGAGCAATGTAAATGCAAAAGATGATTTTGTAGAAATTGATAATATAGTAGAAATGCTATGTAAGAGAGCAATGTGGCGAGAAGAGTGGGCATACAAAGTTGTGATGTATTTTGTGAACACCAAATTTTATACAAATGAAAAAATTATTGCGGAGCCTGTTAATGTGGCGGCAGAGGAAATAAAAATTTTGCCAAATATAGAATCAGAGTATGACAAAAAACTATTTTGCATAGTGGATGGGTGTTTGGTTAGGTATAAGGGAAATCAAAAAAATGTGATAATTCCAGAGGGAGTAACGAGTATTGGAGAGTTGGCATTTTACGAGTGTATCAACTTGACAGAAGTTAGATTGCCAAAAACATTAAAGGAAGTAACAGAGCGTGCATTTATAAATTGTATCAACTTAACTTGTGTAGTAATAGAAGATAGAGTAACGGCGATAGGAGATAGTGCGTTTGAGAATTGCGCAAAGCTGGTGGACATTAAAATTCCACAAGGTGTAACTTCTATAGGAAATAGAGCATTTTGTGATGCTAAGAGTTTAACTAATTTAGTGATTCCGGCAGGGGTAACAAGTATTGGTGAAGAAGCATTTAGGGGAGCGATAAGTATAACTAATTTGGAAATTCCGGCAGGGGTAACGCGCATTGGAGCTGCAGCGTTCGAAAAATGTACAAGTTTAGTGAATATTAAGCTCCCAGAGGGAGTGTTTTCTCTAGAAGATAGTATGTTTTCGGAGTGTACAAGTCTTAATAATTTAACAATTCCAAACGGTATCATTAGTATAGGTGAGGCGGCATTTGAGGGATGTACAAATTTGATTTATATGGATTTTCCTGAGGGAGTGGCATCGATTGGCAATTTTGCTTTCGCAGGATGTACAAGTTTGGTAACTGCAGTTTTGCCAAAGAGCGTAATGAAGATAGGTGAATCGCTTTTTGAGGGGTGTGTAAACTTGAGAGATGTGGAATTGCCTGCGGGGATAACTAGCATTGGCAAATACACTTTTGCTAGATGTGAGAAATTGACTAGTGTAGAAATTCCAGAGGGAGTAATCAGTATTGGCAAGTGGGCATTCGGAAAGTGTAGTACCATAACAAATATAGAAATTGCTCATGGTGTAGTAAAGATAGGAAGCAATGCGTTTGAAGGGTGCAATAAATTGGTAAGCATCATTATACCATCGACTTTGAAATATATCGGAGAGAGCGCTGTACATTTAACTCGAACTCAGGTAATTACTCGCAATCATGTTTGGTGGCCGTTGTTAACGGGATATGTCGAAAATTTTTAATTGCATTTGTTCTAGTTTTTATTATAATATTATTGTATAATAAAATGTATTTGTTTATTGTTTGTTATAAAAAAAGGAGGAAGATTAAATGAGAGATATATCTTTAAAATCGACAAAAAAGCAATTGATGGAGGAAGTGATAAGGCTTCGTAAAACTATAGAAAATACTGACCCAACAATGGCACAAGTTCATGAGAAAAAAATAAAGAAGACTCGATTAGAAAGTGCGCAATCTTTAATTGATATGAATATTATAAATCCAGAAATAGTAAAGCAATTTGATGATTTAAAGTTTGCTATAGAAGAGGCAAAGAACAAACTGGCTGCTATGTGTGAAGTAGAAAATGTATTAATAGAAGCCGAAACAGTGATAATAGCAAGAGATAACCTGATTGCTGCACGAGAAAAAGAAGAGATCAAAAAATTAGAGGATCTTAAGGTGGCAATTGATCAATTATCTATGCAAAGAGAACTTAAATTAACAAGGCTAGAAGAGGAGTACATAGAAAGGAAAGAGCAGTTGGAAAAAGAGCGCAAACATGATATTCAGGAGTTTGCATATGAGTTATCTCGCAAGCGCAAGTTGGAAAGTGATGCTTGGGCAGATGAGCAAACATTGCGTGAGAAGGCTTTTGTAGCAAAGAAAGTTGAATTTGAAGAGCGTGAAAACAAGATTGCGGCGAAGGAGGCAGAGTTTGCGGAGCTGGTTGCAAAGGTGGAAGGGATAGATGCGTTGATAAAAGCCGCAAAAAAGGAAGCGCAAGAAGCCGCAATAGTCAAATTTGATAAAGAAAAATTGGTAGAAATAGACTCTATTAAAAAAAATGCTGATTGGGAAGTAAAAGTCGCTTTTCTTGAAAGGACGCAAGCTGTTGAAGATCTCAATAAAGCAAATGCTAAAATAAAGATTTTGGAAGCAAAGTTAGAATCAGCATATAAATCGATGAGCGATTTGGCGGCAACAACGGTACAGTCTGCAGGTGCGATAAAAGTGTTAGATGTAGCCGGAAATAAAAACGAAAAATAAGATTGTATTGGAGGTGTGCCGGTTTGTTGCGCACCCCTTTTTTATGGTCGTGAAAATTTCCAACAAATGGTATTGTTGCTAATCTCAAAGCTGACGATAGCATCAAATTTGGTGCCCTTAGACGTTTTAAAGTCATTGATGCGTACGGAGCCGTCTTTTAATAGCTTTTTTACCGCAGTTTTTGTAAGTATTTTATTATATTTCTTGAAAGTTTCGTCTTGCTGCCATAAAACAAATTTACATCCATTTTTGAAGCCTAGACATCCATAGCCTTTAGTACCCTGAATAACAGACGATTGGCACAAGGGGCAAAGGCCAAGTTCTTCTCGTTTTACAGTTGTGGTGAGAGGCTTAGGGTTGGTTGCTATACTAGACTCTGCGCATAGCTTAGCTATTGTATCTGCAGATAACGAGGGACCGGTCTTGATATTTTCAACTGAGGAGCGTACAAAAATTTTTATGTGCTCTAAAAAATTGTCATGAGAAGCTAGTCCTTTTTCTATGTCTGTAAGAGTTTTTTCAAGTCGGCCAGTATACTCTAGATCCATAAGTTCTTTTACAGGTAACGTTTCGATAAGCGCTCTGCCTTTTACAGTAGTTTGCAATTTCTTATTTTGTATAGAAATATACGAGGTACTACAGAGTCTGCTAATAATATCCGCACGTGTCGCAGGAGTGCCGATGGTGTATCCTTTTAGAATGTCGTCAGAGTTTTCGATATCTTTTTTGCCACAAGTTTCCATAGCGCGAAGAAGTGTTTTTTCGGTGTGATGTTTTGGAGGCTTGGTTTTTTTTGTTGCAACAGTGGCATCTAGCACAACGCCTTTCTCGTCTACAGTAATCATTGGCAAAATGGTTTCTTTTGGTGGACATTCGTCGACTTTCTTAAATCCCAAAACTTTTTGTACACGACTTTTAGCAATAAATACACCGTCGGGAGCTGCATCTGCAGTAATTGTAAGAGTAGTTTCATCATGCTCCGCGATGGGCATAAACTGCATGATAAATCGATCAACTATGGCGGTATATACAATATAGTCAAGAACAGGTAGCGTGATCGGAATCTTATATGTTGGGATAATGGCACTGTGGCTATTGACTTGACTGCTATTGAATACGCGAGAATACTTCTTAAATACAATTTCGTCTTCGTATGGGCGGCCTTTTTTGACAACCTGTAGAACTTTTTTTGCTTTAAAAACTAGTGATTCATCCAGAAAAGAACTTGCGGTACGAGGATATGTGATATATTTATTTTCATAAAGCTGCTGTGCGATAGATAAAACTTTGTCAGAAGTGAACTCTTTGTACTGATTCGTAAGATATCCTTGAAGTGCGCTAAGATTAAATAGTAGAGGTGGATATTCTTTTTTCGATTTAACTTCTTTGTTCGAAAGAACAGCATCCTGGCCTTTGACAACTTTGGCAATAGCATCGAGTTTTTCGCGTGTGTTAAATTTATTAATATATTTCTCGTCTTTTGCATCTGCTGTAGTTTCTGCATCTGCAGGCTTTGTTTCGGAGTATGTGGCGATTAAGTCCTTGCCATTAAAGTCAAAGTTACACTTAAGTTTGTGATACTCTGAGGAAATATGCTTTTCGATCTCTATATCTCTGTCGTATACCAATTTTAGTGTAGGCAATAAAACTCTACCTATATTATATACCTGCGAAAACTCGTGGCTATACTTGAGTGTGGCAACGGAGGTGAGGTTTATCCCTATAAGCCAATCTGCATGCATTCGAGCAACACCGGCATTTCTAAGTGATAGTAACTGCTCGTTGGGAATAGGGTTTTTAAGCGCTTTTAATACTTCTTTTTCAGTCCACTCATTAAGCAGAATTCGATACACAGGTTTATTAACCTTTAGTTGCTCTAATATGAGATCGCCTATAATTTGCCCTTCTCTATCATAGTCACAAGCAGAAATGACGTTTTCGGTGCCATTGTCTTCGATGATCGAGGCGATCAGGTCCAATTGGTTGGCTGCACGTGAATCAGGTTGCTGTTTAGTTTTGTTGCGACGATCAGTTTTCACTTTGTATTTAAACGTATCAGGAATAAATGGAAAATACTCCATTTTCCATTTCGACATCTTGCTATCGTATTCTTTGCTATCCCAAAGCTCTAAAAGATGTCCAAATGCCCAGGTAACGCAATAATCATTTCCTTCATAAAAACCATCGTGTTGGATGGTCAACTTTAATGCCTCTGCGATATTTCGAGCAACAGAAGGTTTCTCGGCTATAATAAGATCCATAAAATTTTAAATCTCCAATCTTTCGTTTACTAAATTATCGATCATTATAGACTATGCCAATGCCCTTGGCAAGGGGTGAAATCAAGTTTTTGCTATTTTAGGAAAATTTTGAAAAAAAACTAGACAAGCTTCCAAAAAAAGGATATAATGGAACTGGAAAATATACGGTAATATATGCGTTATAATTCTATATACAGACATCGATAAAAAGTTAAAAGGAGATTACAATATGAGAAAAAAATTTGGTGCACTACTAATGGGTACGATGTTATTACAACAGTTGGCGCTACCTACAGTACATGCAATAGAAAAAGAAGAAATTACATATGATGATATACATATTTTAGAGGAGATCTTTGAGGCAGAAGAACTATTTCCGGAGGAAGCAATATCTTTTGATTTCGATACCGCTATATTTGATATGACGGAGGTCGATGACGACATAGCGGCTGCATGGGCGGAAATAAAATCTACAGAATCGGAGTTTTTGGATGACGCGGAGTTATCGGATCCCGATGCTCTCGATTCTGTAGATGTACTTTCTATTGCCTCCGAAGATTTGCCTTCTACTACTTCTATGCAGAATAGCGACAAGCTGGCTACGACACAACTTTTTGAGATGGAAGCTGAGATTCCTGACCCTGCTCCAATCGCTTCATCTTTAGCTGCATTGCCATCGAAAGAGCTGACGCCTCAGGTGCCGTCTCTCAAGGAAGTTGAAGCCAATAAAGCTGCTCTCTCGGCTCTTACGACTACTATTACGTCTGCTGAAACTTTAATTGCTACGACTTTTGTTGCACCCAATGGCGATAAGTATTATGAGCATGAGATGTGGATCAATACTGCAGAAAACATGCTTCTCGCGGATGCCATTGCGGATGCCAAAGAAGTTGTACGCGTTGGGTATGCTCCAGATTATACTCAGGCCTCTGCTTTTCTTAATGCTGCCATCAACAGATTTTCTGCGGCCAAACAGCCTGGAGCCATAACTGATGAGCTCGTATCTCTAACTGCCCTTCTCACTGATGCGTGGACGATGCTAAATTCTGCTATAGTTGGTGCTGATGCCTATAAGAATGAAAACACTGTCTCCGTTGAAGCGGCGGCTGAGTTGGAACAGACTATTTTGATGATCGAAGAAGCTGTGACGCAATTAGTTGCGGATGCCGATGAAATCTCAAAACTTGAAACAGCAATAGAGACTTTTATAGCTGCAGTAGAAACTGGAACCCAAAAAATGGATAATACTGCATTAGCGAAGACTATTGCGCAGACTAGCATCAATGCGATTGCGATGGTAAGAGATGGGAATGAAATCGAAAACCTGCTAGACATATTGATAAAGGCAAGAGAGTCTCTTACCGCAACTTCGCAGGTTCAGGAAAAGATAGTATCCAGTTTAGAAGATGCCTCGACAGTCGCCGATGATGAACATATTACTGCAAATAAAAAAGAATTAATCAAAGCATTAACGAGAGCTGGAGAAGCGATTGCGGGAGCGGCAGATGATCTCAATGGTGCGTATACATATGAAGTATATAGTATGAGAACAGCTCCGCAACAAACACTGGCAAGAATTACTGAGCGTGCGTACGAAGATCTAACAATACGCGAGATCACATTGGCCATTGCAGAATTAGAAGCTGTCGGACAATCGGCATCGCAACTCGGGTCCGTAATTCCAAACCGCGCCGAGCTAATGAGACTAATAGAGATAGCATCAAAATATATGGATAACGCAACGCTTATTGTGTTAAGTAGAACGACCGAGTACGTACCGTTTATAAAAGAAGCTTATGCATATGCGCAAACGGTAGTGTCATCAGCCGATGCCGAACTGGAAGAAATTGCGGTGGCAGCAAATGAGTTGATGGTAGCAATAGAAATATTGGAGAACGAGGTCGATAGCATAGATGGGGATCTGGAAGAGCTAGTAGAAATAGCAAATGCCGAGCTGGCAGCAGTGGCTATAACAGACGACCCGCTACAAGTTGACAGTGTCTGGGTACCCGAAGTATACGCAAATATTTTGAATAATGCTATAATGCAGTCCACTCGCTATATAAACGATGTATTAAATGTCGAAGTGTACGGATATCAATGGGAAACAAAAGCTGTCAAAGAGAAAACCTCTGAGATGGAAGATCTGCTAACTATGGCAATAAAAATCTTCAGAGCATCAAAGAGAGCGTCAGTAGTGGCGACAGATGCGGATATAAACGAAATGCAAATGATATTAAATACAATTCCAACATATATAGTATCAGAAGATGGAACCGATGTGCCTACAACGCTGGAATGGGTTTCGACCGATGTGCATGCCGCTTTAACAAGAGCGATCTTAGATGCGCAGAATATAGCACCGACTCGATATGAAGTTGCGGCAACGATTACTAATTTAATTTTAGCGCACGAAAAATGTGAAGCAACGAAATCTCCAGGAAAAATGGCGATCGATAGCAAGGCACTACAAACGCTAATGACAAATATCTCGGCAGATATAGTGGCGACGGCTGTATCTGTAGACGGAACAGACATCCCGATTACAGGCAAATGGGTAAAGCAATCAGATTATGATGCAATAAAGGAGGCGCTTGCAAATACAGCGGTAGCAGAAACGGCAATGGAAGAAATTGCCAACATTGCTAAAATAGCATATGAGATAACCAAATTAACGAAAGCGACAACGGCCTTTGATGCGGCAAAGCAACTTGGAACATGGGTCGCAACGAAGTCTGATCTGGATACAGCGATAACAGAAGCCGAGACCAATCTAACAGCAACATCTGAAAGTGAGGATGGTTTTGATGTGACGAAAGATAAGATGTGGGTAACAACAGAAGTGAGTGGTGCTTATACTACTACAATAGAAGATGCCAAAGCGACAGCATCTACAATAGCGGAAACATCGAAAGTTGAGATAAGTGATGCGATAGTAAAATTAATGACAGCAACTAAAATATTTGACGCAGCGAAACAGCCGGGAGCTCGGGAAGTAACAGCAGAAGATCTAGCAGAGCTGGTGGAAGAAGCGAATGAGAAGTATATAATGACGGCAGTAAGTCTGGACGGGACAGAAATATCGGCAGAGAAGTATTGGGCATCCGAAGCGGCAAAAGCAGAGCTGAAACTAGCAATAGAAAGAGCGGAAGCGTATGTGGGGGATAAAATGGTTGTGGAGTATAATATGTTGACGGAAGCAATTGCAGAATTTGACACAGTGAAGAAAAAAGGAGTAGCATCAAAAGAGATCTTGCTGGAAGAGATTGGAGAAGCGAGAGCAAATGTTAATATGACGAAAGAGAGCGCGAATGGGGAAGACGTGGCAACGGATAAGTATTGGACAACGGCAGCGATTCGGGGAATGCTAAATACAGCAATAGCGAGCGCAGAAACAGCAGCTGAGGCAGAGAATGCGGGGCCAGATTATATAGCGGAATCAATAGTGAATATTAGGGCAGCCGTAGCAAATTTTGAAGCAAATAAGAAGGCGGGTACACTGGTTGTGGATAAAGCCTTGCTGGACGAATATATAGCCGTGGTGCTGGAAAACATTGAAAGCGTGAACGTGAGTACCGATGGATCGGATGTGAAAATCTACGAGCTGTGGGTGAGCGAAGCCGCTAAAGAAGCGCTTAATGAAGCAATTGTGGTAGCAGAAATCTTCTCTAAGTCGATTACGTCAATAACGGAGACCG
Organism: Candidatus Epulonipiscium viviparus; assembly: GCF_030708075.1. Classification (GTDB taxonomy): domain Bacteria; phylum Bacillota; class Clostridia; order Lachnospirales; family Cellulosilyticaceae; genus Epulonipiscioides; species Epulonipiscioides viviparus. Next base: position 451,075 of record NZ_CP117982.1, read on the forward strand.
ACAAAATACTGGAGGCGCAGAAAGAACTATCCGCGGCTAACGATGTATTTAACGAAGCAAAAGCGGATGGGAAAGCTGCTGTCACAAAAGAAACGCTGGTCGAATTTATCGCCGAAATGGAAGCACTTGCGGATGAAATATGGGTGAGCGAGGATGGATCGGATGTAGCATCAGATAGTAAATGGGCGAATGAAGAAGTAATGTTAACATTTAACGTAGCAATAGTATATGCAGAAAATGAAGCGGACGAGCTGGCTGACGATGCAACAGCGGGAGAAGTCGTGGGGCATATTAATGTCCTGAAAGAGGCACGGGATGTATTTAAGGCAGAGCTAGAATATGGAAAAGCTGGGGTGACGAAAGAAACGCTGCAAAAACTAATAGATGTAGCGAAGGTAGCAGTAAATGAAATCCTAGTAAGCGTCGATGGGGGAGAAGTGCCTGTAGAAGAGAACTGGGTGACAGAAGAAGAACGTATGTCGCTAAATGTGGCAATAGCAGAGGCGCAAAAAGTGATAGATGAAGCTGGGGTAGAAGAGGAGGGGGTGTCAATAGCAATAGCTAATCTGAAAACAGCGCAGCGGGAATTTGATCTAGCAAAGAAGCCTGGGAGATATGTATTGGCATCAAAAACATTGTTTGCGCAAGAAATAGCAGTGACAAAACTGAAGCTGGAAACGACAGCGTTAGCGGCAAATGGGGAAGATGTGTTAACGACAGAGTACTATGTGAGCGCTTCATCTGCAGAACAGCTGCGTGATACACTAGACGAAGCGCTAGTGCTGTTGTATAAAGAAGGGGCATCAACAATAGAAGTGAATGCGATGCTAGCAAAACTAAGATCTGCTAATGAAGCGTTCGATGTGGCGAAACGGGGCGGGGAAAAGCTCCCCGATCTTGCTGCAGCGGAAGCTATAATGAGTAAAGCGGAATATGCGTTAGACGTGACAATTGAGGCAAGCGAGGCGCAAGAAGTGAAAGTGTTCGCAACATGGGCATCAGCTGTGGCGCATACTGTGTTGAATACAGCAATGCTAAAAGCGCAAGAAGATCTAGAGGATGAAGAGGCAGATGTGGCAGAAATAGCTACAGAACTGAATGAATCTCTGGCAACGTTTAACGCAAGTAAATCGTATGGGCTAAAAGCAGTGGGTGCGGTAGATCTGGCGCAGCTTATAGCAGATGTGAAGGCAAATCAAGTAGCAGTTAGTGTTGACGGGAGCGAAATTCTGAGAACGGAGAGATGGGTAAAGGAAGAAGTAGCCGAAATGCTGGGAGCGGAACTATCAGCTGCAGTGAATGTGGTGAATGCCGAAGATGCAGAAGATATAGAAGTGGCTAGTATAATGTTGTCAGCTGTGGCGCAAGTGTACTATGACTCTAGAGCATGGGGGACAGCAAAGCCTGGGGGTGAAGCGCTACTTGAAGTCGTTTCATCAGCAACGGCATATATGAACGCAACGAAAGAATCGAATTCTGGATCTGATATATATACGTATGAGAAATGGGTGACAGCTAGCGAAAAGAACGTGTTAAAAACAGCAATCTCTGTGGCTACGGAGGTGCTGGAAGACGTTAGCTCAACAGCGGAGGACCTTGCTATTGCGGCAGCAGACCTGACGGAGGCACTAAATAAATTTAAAGTGGCAGCTGAATACGGGAAAAAAATGGTGGATGAGTTGACATTGGCGCAAATGATAGAAGACGTGAACGTTAATATGAATGCTACCATCGAAGCTGTTAATGGGGCAACGACATATGTGTACCAAAACTGGGCAACACCTGCAGCAAAAGCAAGCCTGGAAAATGTGATAGAGGCGGCATATGAGGTGGTATCGGCTGATAGCATAGCTGAGGCATGTGATGTGGCTGATAAAGTAGCATGGGCAGCTAGAAAGGCAGGTGATGTGGCTGATAGGGAGGCATTGACAGCGGGAGTAGATGAGGCATATAATGTAGCTGATAATATGGCATGGGCAGCTAGCGAGGAATATGATGTAGCTGATGAGGAGGCATGGGCAGCAAGTGAGGATATGATGTGGCTGATAATGTGGCATGTGCAGTTGGCTATGCAGGATATGATGTGGCTAATAATGTGGCATTGGCAGCGAATGAGGATGATGTGGCTGATGAAGTGCATGCAGTGAGTGATGTGGCTGATAAAGTGGCATGTGCAGCAGATGAGGAATGTGATGTGGCTGATAATGTGGTATGGGCAGCGAATGAGAGATATGATGCGGCTGATGAAGAGGCATGTGATGTGGCTGAGAAGAGGATATGGGCATGCAGAAGAGGCATGATGTGGCTGATAATGTGCATGGGCAGCTAGAGGCATATGATGTGGCTGATAAGAGGCATGGGCATGAGGTGATGTGGCTGATAATGTGGCATTGGCAGCGAGTGAGGCATGTGATGTGGCTGATAAGAGATGGGCAGCGAGAGGATGATGTGGCTGATAATGTGGCATGGGCAGCAGGCGAGAAATATGATGTGGCTGATAATGTAGCATGGGCAGCGAATGAGGCATGGGCAGCGAGTGAGGAAGATGCTGATAATATGGCATGGGCAGCAGGTGAGGAATATGTGGCTGATGAGGTAGCATGGGCAGCGAGTGAGGAATATGTGGCTGATGAGGTATGGGCAGCAGGTGAGGAATATGCTGATGAGGTAGCATGGGCAGCGAGTGAGGAATATGTGGCTGATGAGGTATGGGCAGCAGGTGAGGAATATGCTGATAATATGGCATGGGCAGCTAGGGAGGAATATGATGTGGCCCATAATGTGGCATTGGCAGCGAGTGAGGAATATGTGGCTGATGTGGCATGGGCAGCGAGTGAGGCATGGGCAGCTGATGTGGAATGGGCAGCAAGTGAGGCATATTATGATGTAGCTGATGAGGTAGCATGGGCAGCGGGCTATGAAAGACGTGAAAGCGAGGTATTGGCAGCGAGACGTGAGGAAGAGGAATGGGCAGCGAGACGTGCTAGAGAGGAATGGGCAGCGAGACGTGATGATGGGGCGATGGCAGAGGAGGAGCTGGCAGTGTACGCATCGTTTGTGGAGGATATAGCAGATGAGGAAGATGCATTTGCTATAATGGCAGGGAAATTGGCTATAGCGCAGATGGAATTTGAGGCTGGTAAAAATGCTGGGGAAAAGGAGGTGACAAAAGAATCGCTGTGGCAATATGCTACCGCAATAGAAATCGTGGTATCTGGAGTAGCAACTAGTAACGCAGGGGGGGATGTAAGAGTTGCGGAGAAGTATGCAACACCAGGGGCTGATGCTGCAATAAAAGGGGCGTTAGAGGATGTTGAAGTGATTGTGAATAATGCTAATGCAACGGCTGAGCAGCTGGAATATGCTGCAGCAAAATTGAGAATGGCGTATGATGGGTACATAGCATCTCTGGAATATGGAACAATGGAGGCGGACGAACTGTTTTTGGCGCAAGCGGCGTATGATGCGACAGTAAATATGAAGGCAACGTTGACGTCATCATCTGCGGAGGGATATTATACGTTCGAGCATATAGTTCCGGCGGCAGCGAAACTGAAGTTGAGTAATGTGATAGCCGAGGGGTTTGAAAGTATAGTGAGAGTAAGAAATGTGGCAGCAAGAAATACAAATATAGGAAATGCAACGCTTATGGCAGTAAAATTGGCGGGAGCAGTTAGATCGTTCGATATGCAAAAGAGTACGGGAGTTATGTTAGCAACGAAAGATATGCTGGGGGATGTATTGGCTAAAGCAACCCGTGAAATGGCAACAGCGCAGGTGGCAACGTCTGGGGCGGAAGTATATGCGTATGATAAGTGGGGGACAGCAGAGAATGTGGCTAAATTGCAAGAGGCCATAAATGCGGCAGCGGATGCATATGCTAACGAATCTATATCGGCAGAACTGCTGGGCAAAGCAACATCGGAGCTGGCAAACGCGCATCGGGAATTTGTAGAGTTGGAGAAATTTGGATATATGGAGGTTACGAAGCTGGCATTGGCGCAGTTGGTGATAGATGCTGAGGCTAATTTAGCTGCAACTGAAATATCTCGTGATGCTATGGGAGTTGCGGCATACAAAATGTGGGTGAGTTCTGAGGATGCTCAAGAATTTGAAGCTGGGATAGATGATGCGGAAAGCGATGTGAAAGCAAACGAAGACCGGCTGTATGTGAGTGCAATAAAATTGGCATTAGCAGAAATAGAATTTGATGGGAAAAAACGAGAGGGATTAGCCGAAGTAGGAGTGGAAGATCTGAAGGGGCTAATTGATGTGGCAGAAGCGGCGTATGAGGACGTGGAAGTATCTGTTGGCGGGGATGTGTATTCGTATGCTAAGTATGTGGCAACGGAAACGGCATCTAATCTGCTAAAGATAGCAATAGAAAACGCGAGCCTGGCGATAGAGAACGAAGGGATAACACCAGCTCAGGTAGCAAGTGTGGCGAAAGAGCTGCGAGAAGCATTGGATGTGTTTGTTGTAGCGCAGCAGTATGGGAAAAAAGAAGTGGGACGAGTGGAAATGTTGCAGCTGATAGGAAAGACTAAGGCAGAATTAGCTACTGTAGAGGAGGCAGCGAGTGGGGCAGAGGTAGCATCATATGAACGCTGGGCATTAGACGCGGAAATGAAAACATTGGAAAACGCGATAGTAGAGGCAGAAGGTAGAGCATTGGATTTTGAAGCTGATGAAATCGAAATAGATGCAACAATATTGCAGACAGCAAAGAGAGCATTCGACGCGCAGCTGGCATATGGGGAAGTATCGGGGACAAGAGAAGAACTCTCGGCTCTGGCCGCAACTGCAAGAATATTGGTGGGCGCGTATGATGTATGCTCTATGGCAGCAGAAGCAAAGCCGTTTGAGAGATGGGGGACGGAAGAGAATGAGAAGGTGTTGTTGGCAGCTATAGGAAAAGCCGAAGCTGGGGCAGAAAATGCTGGGGCATCGGAAGAGGCGATATCGGCAGAAGCGGTAATGTTAGCTAAAGCAGTGGAGAAGTTTTGCCAAGAGCTGGAATATGGGGCATCGGATATGGCATCAGCAAACGCAGGATTGGCTCAGCTGTTAATCAAGGCATCTGCAGATATAGAAACGGCGATAATAGCTGATGGGGCAGAAGACGTGTACGCGCATGACTTGTGGGCAACACCAGAGGCGGAAGCGGAAATGATGGCAGCAAGAAGTGTGGCGATGGAGCAGCTAGGAGATGTATTGAGAAGTGCTGGGGTGCTAGATGTGAAAGTAGGTGATGCGGATATAATGGCATTATCGGCAATGATAAATCTGGAATTGGCACGAAAGGAATTCGCTACGAGCCGTAATGTGGGAGGAAGAAATAATTCTGATGCATTTGTATTGCAGGAGTTGATAGACGAAACGAGGCCGATGGTAGATTCTGTGGTAGCGGCAGTAACGGGGGCGAATGTTAATGTGTATGATAAATGGATTAAGCAAGAAGATAAGAGCGAGCTACTGGGAGTCCTTGATATGGCACAGCGAGCACTAGATGATGGGGTAGCAACACCAGCGCAGCTATCTGAAGAAGCGATGAAAGTCCGAGTGGCGAGAGATGCATTTGTGGATGGGATAGAATATGGCGAAAAGAGGGTAGCAAAGACAGCATTGATGGAAATGATAGGAGATGTGGCAGCGGATGTGACGGCAACATATGTTAATGATGATGCAAAAGCTGTACCAGTATATGCCAAATACGTGGCTGTAGGTGATGTGGCCGAGAATATGGTATCGGCAGTGGAAATAGGGCGAGAAGGAATAGCTGCGGATGCGGAATATGATGCTATAGCCGTGATTGTAGAGCAAGCAACAGCAAACTTTGAAGCTGAGAAGAGAATGGGCGAGGCGGATGTGGAAAAGCTGGAGCTGAATATGCTGATAAATGAGGCAGAGATAGCATTGAGGAGAATGAAGGAATCTGCAAATGGGGCAGACGTGAATGTGTTTGAAAGATGGGTGAAAGCCGATGTGATAGAAATGGCAACAAATGCTATAGATGCAGCAAAAGCGGTGGTGGAAGAGGCGAGCATAAATGAGGCATCGATAGAACTGGCAAATGCTATAGGCGATCTTGTATTAGCTGCAGAATATGGGACATTGGAAATAACATCGGCAGCGTTAAAAGAGGCTGTTGCCTGGGTAGAGGGCGAAGCCGCTAAGACAGCAATTTCTGAGAATGGGGCAGAAGTGGCGACAACTCTTAAGTGGGCACAGCAAGCAGAGAGAAATGTATTGCAAATTTATATAGCAAAAGCTAGTAATGTTGCTAATGATGGTGGTGCAGCGGAAGGAGAGATGTGGGCAGCAGGAAAAGAAATGATGGCGGCATTGAATATTTTTGAATCTACGAGAGAGTATGGATTGTTGGAAATGGATTTGCAAGCGCTGTTGGAAGCACTAGAGGATGCGTATGACAATCTGGCATCGACAAAAGAGAGCGATAAAGATGGCGGGGACGTGTTTGCATATGAAAAATGGACAACGGCAGAAGTGAGAGCCGCATATGTAGCAGTTATAAGTGCAGCACAAGCGGTAGCAGACGATCCGTATGTGACTAAAATAGCAGTGGATGAAGCAATAGCTGATTTGGCTGCAGCTAAAGTGGTGTTTGAAGAGGCAAAAGCGTATGGAAAAATGGAGTTCGATAAGACAGAGTTGAAGCAAGCAATAGCCGCGGCGAGGGAGAATGTGGAGGCTACTTACATAGCTACTGTGGAAACTGCATCTAGCGTATATGTGACAGATTTATGGACTACAGCAGAGGTGCGGGAAACTTATATGAAGGCAATAGCAGACGCGCAAATGGTGGTAGATGAATATGCGGCATCGCCAGAGAAAATAGCAGAGGCAGTCAGTGAGCTTGCTGTTGCTACAGGCGTGTTTAATGGAGCGAAGCTGAATGGGACAAAAGAGATCGATAGGAGCGAGCTGGTGACGGCAATAGCGCTGGCATATGCAACAATAGCTGATACGAAAGTGAGCGAAGATGGGGCGGATATGTATGTTAGCGATAGATGGGTAACCCAAATTGTGGTAGATGTATTAGAGAGCGCGATTGAAAAGGCGGAAGAGGTGTTGAATGATCCGGGAGCAACGCAGCCGAAAGTTGTGGAGGAAGCTAAAGTGCTTAATGATGCTATTTTGGAATTTGAAACCGCAAAACAGCAAGGGGCACTAGCTCTGGATCCGGCTGAACTTGAAGTGACCTATGAAATAGCAGCGGAGGAGTTGAAGAAAACGAAAGTCGCGATAGATGGGGAAGAGGTTTTTAATTATGAGTACTGGGTGATAGAAGCCGAGAGGGATGCGCTGTTCTATGTGGCCGAAGACGCGAGATTGGTGTTATTGGCAGTGGAAGAGGCTGGTGGATCGGAGCTAAATGTGGCTACTGTAATGACCGAATTGCCGACCGAGTTGCCGACCGCGTTAACTATCGAAGCAACACAAGATGCTATTGTTGCAGCTAATACGAATCTGAAAGAAGCACTGGTGGTGTTTGCTAGGGCGAAAAAGAAAGGCGAGAAATTTGCAGATAAAGGAAGTCTTGTTGCAGCTATAGAGAGAGCGACCGTTAATATGGCATCGACGAGAGTGAGCGTGGACGGGCTGAATGTCTTCGAATATGAGCAGTGGGTGATAGCGGAAGAAATGCGGGCCTATGAGGGAGCTGTTGAGGCTGCAGAAAAGCTGTTAGCGTTAGTGGAGGCATCTGAAGCGGAGATAGCAGAAATGGTGGCGAGACTGGATGAGCAAGAAGCTATATTTAATGCGGCTAAAGCGTATGGGAAAGCTCCAAATGATACGGAAGCGCTGGAATCGGCAATAGAGGCGGCGCAGGCGAATGTGGACGCTACGGCGGTGAGCGTTGATGGAGGAGAGGTGTATACTTATGCAAAATGGGTGGTGCAGGCTGATATGGATAAAATGGTATCGGCTATTGCATCGGCTAAAGCAGTAGCGGAGGATAGCACGTCTGAGCCAGCTGATATTACAGCAGCGATAGAAGCATTGGTAGCAGCTGAGGGCGAATTTAATAAAGTTAAAAAGTTTGGATTGAAGGTTACGGATAAAGCAACATTGGCAGAAGCAATATTGGAAGCTCGTGAGTTATTTGATAGCACGTTTGTGAGCGTAGACGGATCTGATATTGGCTCCGATAGCAGATGGGCAACGAAAGCCGAGAGAGACGTGTTGCTGAAAGCCATTACATCTGCAACAGCTGTGGAGAAGAATTCAAGTGCAACGATTGAAGAGATCGCGGGGGCAACTGATGCAATTAATGCTGCCAGTGCTGTATATGAGGATGCTTTGCGGTATGGGCTTAATGTGATAGATAAAGCAGCACTAGAATCTGCTTTAAACCGAGCATTGGGAGCAAAAAAGGATGTAATAGTTAGTGCGGATGGGATGGACGTAGCTGTAGAGGAGGTATGGGTAACGGAGAAAGCTATGAGCGAATTCGAAGTTGCTATTTTAGTGGCAGAGGAAGCCAAAGCCGATGGGGAGCTAACTCAAGATGAGGTTGATGTTGCAGTGGCGAAATTGGAAGCTGCTATAGAGGCTTTTGAGGTAGCAAAGAGGAATGGGCTATATTCTGAGGATAGCGTCTGGGTGTCTGTTCCTGGCGTCGCGAATGGGAAGCTACGAGTTACGTTTGATGGCACTATTGCAGAAGCCGAGCCGGGGGTTACCGTGGCTCATATTCCAGCTTCGGTATCTGTTGAGGGGAGCGTTACTCCGATAGTGGCGGTAGCAGAAGGCGCATTTTCTGAATGTGAAGGCTTGGCTGAAGTGGTTATATTAGCCAATGTTGCAATTGAGAAGAAGGCTTTTGCGGGATGCGGGGTGCTGGATAGTGTAGCGATTCCGTATGCATCTGAGCTTGGATCGGAGGTTTTTGCTCATACGGCTATATCGGCGATTAATGTCGCGGCTCAAGCTATGGCTGCCGATGCTTTTGCTGATGCTGCCAATTTGGAGGTGATAAATTATGAAGGATCCGAAGCGGCCTGGGATGACCTGGATGTTGCAACGGCAGCGAAGGTGGCTTTTAATGCAGCTAGTAGAGCCGCTATTGCAGGAGCATATGTTAACCGCGATCGCCTGGAAACTAATGTGGCGGTTAGCGAGGATGACGGCGGAGACGTTTCTGTGGGAGCCAAATGGGTTACGGTAGCCGAGATGACAGCATACACCGACGCTGTTGCTATATTGCGAGAAGCGCTATTCGCTCCCGGACCTTCTACCGCGGCTCAAGTAGATTCGGCAGTTGCGACTTTTGTAGCTGCAGAAAATACATTTAAGGCGTGTATTAAAATTAAAACGGCTGAGGAAGATGATTTGCTGGAGGAATTGTTAGATGATTTGCTGAATGATATAGATAACGCGTTAAACAACCTTAGAAGCGTCAAAATTAGTAGCAACGGAAAAGATGTTGCTAAGAGCCAGCGTTGGGTCACAGAACGCGTATATGACGCATTTAGTGCAGCTATAGACGATGCAGAAGAAATAGCCGACGATGTGGACGACGAAAATAGCAGCGAAGAGGATATCGACGAAGCTATCGAAACACTCGAAAATGCTATTGACGCTCTTAAAGAGGCAAATTACGACTTTAATAGAAGTAAGAAATACGGCTCCAAGCCTTCTTCAAGCGGGGGCAGTAGCGGAGGTAGTAGCGGAGGAAGTAGCGGTGGTAGTAGTGGTGGCAGTAGTGGAGGAAGTAGCGGAGGAAGTAGTGGCGGGAGTAGCGGCGGAAGTAGCGGCGTTAGCGGCGGAGGTAGCGGCGTTAGCGGCGGAGGTAGCAGTGATACTTCTCTTCCTGGTGCAGATTATTATGATGATATCGATATTGACATCCCGCGTACTGTTAACGGCATCACCAGTATTTATATTACAGTTTCCACAAATGCCCATAATATTGCTAGCAATTATATTGACTATGCTACGGTTGAGTCTGTTGTCGACGATTTGATCGCTGAATCCGCTCGGCTAGATACGGCGCCTAGATTGGTTATAGAAGTCGATGCGCCTAATGCTAATGCTGTATATGTTAAATTGGATTCGGCATCGTTAGCAGATCTGCTCGCTGTAAATAATTCTTCGCTGGCGTTGATTACGCAATTTGCAGATGGAGCGATAGATCGCGACCTACTAGGGGAGCTGATTTCGCCTGCTGAGGATATAACTTTCAGCTTCGCTAATGCGAATGGAGCATCTATTAATGTGGCACAAGCTGCTGCAATCGATGATCTAAAAGATGTGATTGATGTGGGGATCTGGATTGGCGACGAACCTCTCACAAGGTTAGCAAATGATATCGGGATTACTTATAGTGCAGCTGCCAACGCAGATTCAATTATATTTGTGGATGAGCACGGGCGCCGTTCTAGAAAGAGCATCGCGACGCAAGATGCTACTCAAATAACTTTTAAAACCAAGGACCTTTCGCTGTTTGGAGTTTATTCTATAGCTGCACCAGAATTCGCATTACCGTATACTGATGTTGTTGATGGTAGCTGGTATTACGACTCTGTTGCGTCTATGTATCAGCGGGGCATTATGGTTGGGGTGACGCGCGCTTCGTTTGAGCCGTTTACTAAGGCGACCCGGGCCCAGATTGCGGCGATTATATACAGGCTTGCGCATCATGCGCAGACCCCTTCTGTGGCGGGGGGGGGGGGGGGGGGGGGGGGGGGGGGGGGGGGGGGGGGGGGGGGGGGGGATGTTGGGGGTGAACGGCGCGCTTCGTTTGAGCCGTTTACTAAGGCGACTCGGGCCCAGATTGCGGCGATTATATACAGGCTTGCGCATCATGCGCAGACCCCTTCTGTGGCGACTACTGTTGTGGATATCCCTGCCAATTCCTGGCATGCCGTTTCTTCTAATTGGGCTGTTAGCAACAACCTGTTTTATATTACGGATAAGCAGTTTTATCCAGATGAGGCTATTACTCGGGAAGCGCTAGTTACGGCGTATTATATTTATGCGAAGTCTCTTGGGCAGACGAGCTCAAGCCAAAGTTTAATGGCATTTGTGGATGCCTCAGATTTATCGTTTTGGGCTATTGACGCTATGAGATGGGCTATAGGGGTCGGTTTGATTGCCGGAACCAGCGATACTACTCTTTCTCCTTTGGGTATTGCGAGCCGCGCTGAAGTGGCGGCAATAACAGATAGATTCCTGGCTATTTATCCGCATTAATTTGACGTCGCATCGGGGTGAATAAACTCCGATGCGGCTATTTTTTTGCCTGCGTACACATTGTAGTTATGTTTTTATAAAAATTTGTTCATGACCACTTTAATTTTAAATTTATTTCTGCTATATTAAAAAAAAATACTGTAGCGAGGGCTACAAGATGATATTTAGGAGGTACAAATGAAAGAAAGATTAAGATTTAGTGCAATAGCGACGATGATGATATTTTTTGCAGCAATATTTTCGTTTGCAGATGCGCCGGAGGTATTTTATCAATCGGGATATGGTGCAATATTTTATATTCTGATGGCTGCGATGGCATTTTTCTTGCCATATGTCGCGATGCTAATAGAGTATGGTGCTGCATTTAAAAATGAGGGAATTTATAATTATTTGAAAAATATGATTGGAGAAAAGACGGCCTTTGTAGCGGTGGCGATGTGGTATATGGCATTTTTAATATGGATCACAAAACATTCGTTCGCAATATGGGAGCCGTTATCATATGCGTTTTATGGTCGAGATATTTCGCATACGGCAAGTGTTTTTGAGTTAGAAGGTTTGTCGGCAATGGGGATATTGGCAATAGCGTTGATTATAGGAATGAGTGCTCTGATACAATGTGGGGCAGCTAAGAAAATTGCGTTAGCTGGAGGATTTGCTGTTGTAATGTTAAATGCGGTTTTATTTAGCGGCGGTTTAGTATTGCTCATTGCAAATGAAGGAGTGCTGGCGAGTGGATTATCGGCCATTGCATTAAACCAAGATAGTACAGGTGTCGCGAGCTTATCATTATTAAATTTTGGAGTATGTATGTTTGCTGGAGCAGAGCTAGTGGTAGGCTTCGCACACAAAGACAAAGGAGCTGGAGTATTAATAGGAATGGGTGCGGCAGCGATATCGATAGTTGCGATGTATGTAGTCACAGTTTTGGCAATAGGAGTGTTTGTACACTGGGAAACTCTGATGAGCCAAGATATTACTATGGCGAACCTAGCGTATGTTATAATGGAAAATTTAGGATATATGATGGCGATAGGCGCAGGATATACAGAAGCCACGGCGGTAAAAGCGGGGATAATATTTTATAAATTTACAGGATTGAGTATGTTTATAATACAGCTGAGTGGATATATCATATTACTATACTCACCGCTAAAACAATTTGCATCGCACTTGCCACAGAGGGAGAATAATAAAAATAAAGTTCCTGCAAACGTATTGGCGTTACAGACGATGTTACTCATCATGATTATAGCGTTGGTTTGTATAAATGGAGAAGAGTACCTCGAATGGATGGTGTTGATGGCAGTAATTCCGACAACAGCGCCATCGTTTTTGCTAATTCTTATGTTTCCGTGGTTTAGAGCAAAAAAGAAAATAGTGAAGCCAGTAAAAGTATTTAAGAGAATAAATTCGATAGCAGTATTTAGCGCAATAGCACTGCTGATGGTGGTAGTAACAAATATGAGTTTTGTAGCGACATTAATAGATGAGCGATGTTATGCAGAAGGGATAGTTTCAATAATGGGACCGATACTTTTTGCAAGTATAGCAGGTTTTATATATTCGATATATGAGATAGGAAGCGTAAAAATAGAAAAAGGATACACAGAAGTACCCCTTTGTAAAGATTAAAAAGATTAATTTAAAAGAGAAGTGTTATCTGTTTCTATAGTAGAATTATTAGAAACAGAAGTAGGCACACTATCAATAGTGGAATCAGATATATCTGTTGAGGAGCTACTCATATTAGTGGCAGCCTCTAGTCTTTTGAGTTCGCGTTTGCGTTTAGTCATAAGACCGCCGATTCTACCAGTTTCTTTTGGTGTGAGACTTTTCCAACCATCCTGTTGAATTTTGTCTAACAGTCCTAACTCTTCAGCGATTTCAAGTTTCATTTTTTGATCCATTGGCAATGCGTCGAATAACTTTTCTTTAGTCGGCATTTTGTATACATCTCCTTTTAATAATATTTAAACTAAGTATGCATCTTTTTAACATATAATATACACCCTATCCCTACTTTTTTAAAAAAAAGTTTTGAATTTGAATAGTCGTGAGTTAGCCTGGCTATAATATAAAAGATATTATTCTATATGTATAATCTATGTCAAATTAGTGGACAATATTCCTAAATTATTTTGGAGTATAAATAGATTGTAGAAAAATGATACTATATGTCAAAAATCGATAAAAGAGTAAGGAGTAAAAAGATGAAAAGATATAATATTGCAGTAGTAGGAGCAACAGGAATGGTGGGGAGAACATTCCTAAAAGTACTAGAAGAAAGAAAATTGCCTATAAATAATTTTTACGTTTTTGCATCTGCTCGCTCGGCAGGGAGCACACTAAAATTTGATGGCAAAGAGTATACTGTTTTAGAACTAAACGAAAATAGTTTTAAGGATCATAAAATTGATATCGCGTTGTTTTCGGCAGGTGGAGGAACTAGCCTAAAATATTCACCTATAGCGGCAGAGAGTGGAGCAATTGTAATAGATAACAGCTCTGCATGGAGAATGGATCCAGCCGTACCGTTAGTGGTACCAGAAGTCAATCCAGAAGATATTTTAAAACATAGAGGAATTATAGCAAATCCTAATTGCTCAACAATTCAAGCTGTTGTGGCCCTAAAACCGCTTCATGAAGCATACCAAATTAAGAGAATAGTTTATACCACATTTCAGGCAGTATCAGGAGCTGGAATGGGAGGATATACAGATTTAGAAGCGGGGTTAAGAGGAGAAGCACCAAAGAAATTTCCGCACCCTATTGCAGGAAATTGTATTCCACATATAGATTACTTTATGGACAACGGCTACACTAAAGAAGAAATTAAAATGATAGAAGAAACTAGAAAAATTCTACACGACCAATCGCTAAAAATTACAGCAACAACAGTTAGGGTGCCAGTATTTAATTCACACAGCGAAAGCATCAATGTGGAGTTTTATAATACATTCGAACTAAAAAATTTGATAGATACTTTAAAAAATGGTGAAGGAGTCGTTATAGAAGATGATGTCGCAAAAGAGATCTATCCACTGGCGCTAAACGCAGCAGACAAAGATGAAGTGTTTGTGGGACGTATTAGACGAGATGAAAGCGTCGACAGCGGCGTAAATCTCTGGGTTGTTGCAGATAACATTAGAAAAGGTGCGGCGACAAATGCGGTTCAAATAGCTGAATGGATAATAGCAAATGATGTAATTAAGTAGACTACTCATAAAGATAGGAGTGTATATCAAATGATAAAGATTTTGATGCATGGATGCAATGGCAAGATTGGACGAGTAATCACCGAGCTTGCAAAGGACGCAGAGGGGCTAGAGATTGTTGCAGGAGTAGACATAAACCAGACCATTGCCAACGACTATCCCGTGTTTGCTGCGCTAGCAGAATGCGACAAAAACATAGATGTAATAATAGACTTCTCAACCGCGGCGGCAGTGAATGGAGTACTGGAGTTTGCTAAGGAGAAAAAAATTCCGGTTGTAGTGTGTACTACAGGATTGAGTGCGGAGCAAAAGGAGATGCTAGTACAAACGAGTGAATCTGTTGCTGTATTTTTTTCATCAAATATGTCTATAGGTGTTAATTTGTTAATAGAGCTAGCGAAAAGGGCAACAAAAGCACTGGTGCCGGAAGGATTTGATGTAGAGATAGTAGAAAAGCATCATAATCGAAAGATAGATGCGCCAAGCGGGACAGCATTGTCAATAGCAGAGGCGATTCAAGATGTCATAGATAAAGAATATGCCATAGTATTTGACAGATCTAAAGTTCGTCAAGCGCGAAACAAAAATGAGATAGGTGTCCACGCAGTTCGTGGTGGAACGATTGTGGGTGAGCATGATGTCATATATGCAGGAGTGGATGAAGTGATAACTCTGTCGCATTCAGCGAGCTCGCGAGACGTATTTGCAATAGGAGCATTGAGGGCGGCGAAGTACGTTGCTAATAAGGGAGCTGGACTATATAATATGGAAAATTTGCTAGGAAAAGAGTAGCTGCAAATAGGAGGGGTTAAATCCAATATAGGAAAGAAATAACCCCTAGATATTTAGAAAAATAATGTTATTGAAGAAATGATAAGCAGGCTGTAGGTTAGCTTTACAAAGAAGTCTTGATTCATTTTTTTATGTAGAATACCACCTATTATAAAAGCAACGAATAGCGGAACGAGTGATACAAGCGTCATACTGATAGTAGTAGGAGTAAACGCACCTCGCATTATATCTTGCGTTAATAGAATGCAGTTGAGCACAATCCAAGTAGGTGCAAGTGTTGAGCGAATCACTGCTTTATTCTTAAGCGTGCTTATAGCATAGATAACTAACAATGCACCTCCAGAAAGAAACATTCCGTGGATAACTCCAGCTGCAATAAGAATAATCACTCCTGCAATCGGACTGAGATGGCGAATTTGTTTGCCCCAAAGGCCGTTGATGGCAACGAGAAGTATGATGACGCCATAAATTTTAAGCAAGAAGTTGATATCTAACGTAGAGTAGAGGTAAACTCCTACTGCCATACCGATAATCATAAATATAAGAATTTTGACAAATTCTTTCACGTTGATATGTTTATGGTATCTAATAGTTGTGCCTGTCGCTAAGATTATGGCAATAACATTGAGAATAACTTTGGCTTCATCCGCGCCAATCAGCCGCATAGATATGGGCATTGCAAGCATTGTTCCAGCAAAGCCTGTGATTGCCTCTATTATGTTGGCCAAAAATACTATGATAAAAAATAAAATTTCATTCATTGGACAATTCTCCTTTAAAAACTTGTTATATGGTTTATTTAAAGAATCTCCCAGCATTGCTTGTTGTTCTAGGAGTAGCTTTATTGCTTAAGTATAGCATATACAATATCAATAATCTATATAAAAATGTAAAAAAATGCCAACATTTTAACATGTTGGCATAAGAAATAGGCTATTTTTTGTGTCTGCTGCGATATAATTGAACACTTTTGTAAGTATAAAAAGAGATAAGTGATACAGAAAGAACTATTGGTGTAGCAAGTAAAAATATTTTATTATCCGTTAGAGTATTTCGGTTTGCCCATAACACAACTCCGGTAAAAAGCCAAGCAAATCCCATACTGATTCCCATCAAATATTTTGAATAGGCTTTAGTTTTATCGCCAAACATGAGGCACCTCCTTAATTATGTATATTATATCACGAATTATTACGAGAAAATATATAACTGCCTAAAAATAATGTGTAAATTTTAGAAAATCAGTGTGGAAGACATGCAACCACAACTGATAGTTTTGTTATTTACGAATTGAGTTTATTGCGAATAAGATCTGCGACTTCTAATATTTCTGCATCAGAAGTTACATAGTTTGTGGGAGTGTTAAGCTTTACGCCATCATCAACATATCTAGGAATGATATGCAGATGAAAGTGAAATACAGCTTGGTTAGCCGCCTTACCATTGTTTTGAACTATATTAATTCCATCTGCGCAAAGGGTCTCCTTGATTGCTATAGAAAGCTTTTTGGCAAGGGGATAAATCTTGGCGGCAGCATCGTCGGATATATCAAAAATATTCGTACTATGGTCTTTTGGAATAATCAGTACATGTCCCTTTTGAGCGGGAAATTTGTCCATTATTACCTTAAAATCAGCGTCTTCATACACACAAAATGAGTGAATCTCGTTATCTACAATCTTACAAAAAATACATTCTTCCATTTCTAATACCATTTCCTTCCAAAATTTAGTTATACTCGCGACTGCTTCTAAAAATCTTATCCAGCTGCGGCAAAATTGCAAAGTTGCCCTTAACTTTAATTCGGCCAACCATAAATGCTTTTTGATAGCTTAGCGCTTTTGTAATCAGTTCATCAAATACGCTATCTAACATAGAAATCTCTACTGTATAATTATCGACAATTCCTTCGGCATATATACAATCACCATTCTGAATCGTAATATATCCAGATTCTTTAGTATCGTTGATGAGATACTGAATAATTGCTGCGAATCCACGGTCGTGTTGAGCCACGAAGTAGTGTGGCAAACTCGCGATTTTTTTTGGAGTGCGTGAATTTGGTTTTTGATACATTCCGGCTGGGGCCGTTGCAAAGGAGTTGTCGGGAATTTTACCTTTTAACATATTGGTGATTTCTTGAATTTCCTTTTCATCAGTAATATTTGTAGTATACGAAGCAGGTGCGCGAAATGTTGCTGTAGAAACAGGGACTGTTGTAGCCGAAGGTAAAGCTGTAGATACCTCAGTATATGAAATCGGCACTGTAGGTAAAGCAGCAGAAACTTCGGTATATTGAGCTGAAGTATTATACTGCGTAGGTGGAGCAGTAAAAGATGTTATTGCCGGAGCGGGAGCTGCCGCAAAAGAAGCCGACGTCGGAGCGGGAGCTGCCGTAAAAGAAGCCGACGCCGGAGCGGGAGCTGCCGTAAAAGAAGCCGACGCCGGAGCTGCCGCAAAAGAAACCGACGCCGGAGCGGGAGTTGCCGCAAAAGAAGCCGACGCCGGAGCAGGAGCTGCCGCAAAAGAAGCTGATGCATGTCCACCAATAGCCGTAGTATTGCGATTTAAAAATAGCATTCGTTCTGTAGAAACTATGTTAGCAATGCCCTGATTGATCAGTCTATAATAATTTTCCATCTGTTTTTCAACAACTTTTGAAATATCTTCTGCAGAAAGATAAAAATTGAGTGCAAGCGGATTAACATCAACACCGCCTAAAAATCGCCAGGCAGAGCTTATCAGTTGCGCGGCGTTTTCTTCGCCCCAAGTGTTACTATACGTGAGAGCAAGTAGGGGTTTGTTATAAACAATATCTTGATACACGCTTGCGTAGTTGAGAAAGGTTTGCATGGCACCGTGGATTCCTGTTAAATGAATATTAGAAAAAGCAACGATGCCGTTACATTCACCGATGGCGGCAAAGATCTGATCGCCCATAACGCTTTTGCCTCCAGAAAAATAAGGCAATATTTCGAGGTTGATCTCTTCTACTTCAGATTCGAGTTCTGCAAACACTCTTGCTATATTTTGTTTAATATTAAATAGTAAATCATCTTTTATATTGGCACATAGAAGTGCAATTTTCATGTTATACCTCCGTTTTGTTGTGGTCGCTACTTAATAGCTACTTACATTATACATCAAAATTTACTAATGACAATTAATAAAATGATACATAAAATCTAAGAACAATTAATGCTTCTTTATGTTTTCTTCACAACTTCTTTATATTATGGTAATGAATGGAAAATATTAATAATAAAGAGAGGTTTAGGATGAAGATATTACAAAAAGCTATGGCAGTATTTTTAGTGGCTTCTATTTTATCGGGCTGTAGTATGGCATCTGCAAATGCTGAAACAGAGGTAGAAGAGCCGATAGCCGCACCCGAAGAAGAATTAAAATTGTCGGTGCATACAGTAAAAGCAGTGCGAGGTGCGTTAGCACAAAGTGGAGAATTTGTAGGAACTCTGATGCCTAGCGAAGTTGCAAATATAATTTCGCCGGTGATGGGGTTTGTTGAAAATATTTATGTAGAAGATGGAGATTATGTAACTAGTGGACAATTACTATACACAATAGATGACGACAATGTTGTGGCACAAATAGATAGCGCAATGGTGGCGTTGGAGAGTTCGCAAAAATCTAAAGAGCAAGCGTTATTTAATGCGCGAAATGCTGTTACAAATCAGGAAATGTCAAAGGAAACCCTACTTCTAAATAGAGAGCAAACACTGTATAATGCAGAAAATACGATCAAAAATGCAGAGATTGCGTTGTCACAGTTAGAGTTAGGGTACATACAAGCATTGGAGCAAGCAGATACACAAATTAAGAATGCAAATTTACAATACGATTCTGCAGTTGCGGGATATGAGCTTCAGTTTGGCACTGCGGATGATATAAGCAATATGAATACAAACAAGCAGATAGAAGATTTGGAAAAAACGATAGAAGATACGCGTGATCAGATAGAAGACGCAGAAGAAGCTGCGGAAGATATTAAAGAAGCGCAAGAAGATTTAGAAGAATTGCTAGATGTAATGGAAGATCAGATGGACGATCAATATGCGTTACTAAATAGCGGAACATTGTCGCCTGAGATGTATGCGCAAGTAGATGCAAGTATACAAGCAACAAGAACGGAGATATTCAAGCAAGAGCAAACTTTGGATACTCTAGAGACAAATTATGAAAACGCACTAGAGGCAATAGATGACATAAGAGATACTGTGGTTGATCTCGAAGAAAATTTGGCATTTCAAAAAGAGGTAGTAAATTTGCAAAATACAAATCTAAAGGGTGAGCAAGTTAAGGCTCAATCATTATCAATTACACAGGCAGAAAATGCCATTGCGCAGGCAGAAGATGGAAGAAGAAAAACCATCGAATCATATGAAATGCAGATAAAACAAGCGAGAGATTCGGTACAAGCCGCAAAAGATGCAGCTGAATTTACTCGCAGATCGCTAGAAAATCAGATTAGCCAAACCGATACGGGATTAAAAACTTCGAGAGATACATTAAATATAACGGCCCAGATGTCGGATATGCAAATCAAGAATGCGCAAACTACAATAAACAATGCCAAAATACAACTGGATCAATATACAGTGGAAAGTCCAATTTCGGGAATCATAGAGAATATCACAATAATAGAAGATTCGATCACAACATCAAGTGCCGCATCGGCGACTGTATCAGACTACAAAACTATGGAAGTGCTTTTCTATGTAGGAACAGATCTGAAGAACTCAATGAAAATAGGGCAAGAAGTAAATTTTGAATTAGAAAGCAAAGTGTATCAGGCATACATATCTGAAATTTCAGACAATGCAGATCCACAAAATAAGTTGTTTAAAATTACGGCAACATTTAATCCTGCAACTAGGTTAGAAAATGGGGCAGCGGTGAGATTAACAACTGGTACATTTTCAGAAAACCAAACAATTATAATTCCGTATGATTGTCTCGTATTTTCGAATGGACTTGCATATGTATATAAAGTAGTAAACAACAGAGCCGTAAAAGTGCCCGTTGAAATAGGGCTATATACTGCAACGTCAGTATCGATACTTAGCGGCCTTGCTGCAGGAGATGAAGTGGTAACGACGTGGTCTGAAGGGCTAAGAGATGGGGTATTACTAGATACAAATACATAAAAATTAATTAAAATTTACTAAAGGGGGAGTTTTATGAATTTACTGACGGAGCTGTCGGTTAAACGGCCAGTGGGGGTTCTCACAGTGCTAATTACGCTCTTTATTTTTGCGTTTGATACACTGACGTCGTTTAAAATGGCCAGCATGCCGCAGATGGAAATGCCAATGTTTATATTGCAAACGGTATACGTAGGCGCAAATCCAGATACAATAGAAAAACTGGTAACCGAGCCGCTTTCAGAAGTTGGGCAGTTAGTTGAAGGTTTTGATTATGAAACCACGATATCGCAAGCAAATTTATCGATGGTTATATTTTATTTTGACTATGGCACAGATATGGATAAGGCATATACAGATCTTCAGCAAGAGATTGATCTAGTAGCCTTGCCAGAAGATGCGATGGACCCGGTGTTGATTCAGATGAGTATGGATTCTTCTACTATCGTGCAGCTTTCGGTTTCTAGTACGATTGGCGATGATATCACAAGTTTTATAAACGATACATTGGTTCCAGAATTGGAAACGTTAACTGGTGTTGCAGAAGTAGAAGTATACGGTGTAAACCCTGGGTATATAAGCATTCAGGTAGATGAAATTGCAATGGATCAATACGGAATTTCGATGTCTCAGGTTAATAACGCAATAGCGGGAGCGAAGTTTACAATTCCAGCAGGAGAAATAGAGCAAGGCACACAGATCATTAGCGTTTCTGCAATTGGAGAGTTGACGTCTTTGCCAGAAATAGCGAATGCGCCGATCGTCACTGCATCAGGAAATACAATAATTGTAGACGATGTTGCAGATGTGAAATACTTACAACAAAAGATGGACACAGCCAGCAGATATAACGGTACCGACAACTTGTCTATAACGGTAACAGGTACACAAGACGCAGATGTTCCAGCAGTGGCAGAAACAATATTAGCGTTGTGCGATGAGATAGTAGAAGATAATCCGACCATTAAAGTTGATGTAATGAGTAATGAAGGGCAATCGATAGTGGATATAATTATGTCGGTTGCAGAAACGCTGTTGATAGGTATTGCATGTTGCATGCTTGTACTGTTTATATTTTTTGGAGATATCAAAGCAAGTTTAATAGTGGGGAGCTCCATTCCTCTTTCGCTAATGATGGCATTGATAGCGATGGGAGTTAGTGGCTTTGAGCTAAACTCCATTACGGGAATAGCTCTGATTATAGCAATAGGAATGATTGTGGATAGCTCGATAGTCGTTTTGGAGAGTATGTTTTTGGCAAAAAGAGGTGATATCAGTTACGTTGATGCCGCAATTTCAGGCACTAAAACTGTGGGAGCATCGCTGGTAGCATCCACCATTACAACGATTGTTGTGTATCTGCCATTGGCAATGATGGAGGGATTGAGTGGGCAAATGTTTTCGCAGCTGGGATATACTATTGTCTACAATATGATAGCTTCCATAATTTCTGCAGTTACATTAGTACCGCTAGCATTTGTATTATTAAAGCCAAGGGAACGAAAAAAGCTGCCGATCAATTTGGTGATAAAATTTTTGGTAACGATCTATGAGTGGTTTGTGAGACATTTCGTTCGATGGAAGTTGCCGGCAGTAATCAATACGATCCTCATCGTAGCTGCGACAGGATTTATTGCAACACTAGTGAGAATGGAAATGATGCCTACAATAGACTCGGGATATTTCTCGGTTACAGCAGAGTTTAGACCAGGAACCAAAATGGAGATAATCTCAGAAGAAACAAAAGTGATAGAACAAATGTTAGAAGGAGACGAGAGAATCACTGATTATTATATGCGTGCTAGCGGAAATACAGCGACGATTGATGCGTATATAGTAGAAGGATACGAAACAGGAGATATTGTAAATGAGTATAAAATTGAATTGAACAAGTTGCCAAAAATGAGTATTGCCGTAGAAGCAGGATCGATCATGGGTGCAATGCCTGGAACAGTAGTTGCTGGAGAGCGAACATTTACAATTGAGAGTGTAATCTATGCAGATGTGGAAAGAGCGGCTAATGATATAACGTCAAGATTGTATGCGTATCCAGAAATTATGCGAGTAGACTCCTCTGTTGCAGAAGGAAAAACGCAGGCAGAGCTCAAGATTGATCCAATTAAAGCTGCCAGCTATGGGCTATCTGTTTCTGATGTTGCAATGCAGATGAGCATGTTAAACTCGGGATTAGATGCAGGAGATATAGATCTATCGGGCAATGAAGTAGAAATGAGAGTTGAGTACCCAGCCGATAAATACGATGAAATTGGTGAAATCTTAAATGTTAAGATAGCGACGCAGCGAGGGCAGATACCAATTAGCGATTTAGTAGATGTGGAGTTTAAAAGTGAAGCCCTCAGAATAGACCGTTCAAAAGGAAAGTATAATATTACGTTGACTGCCATATTTGATCAAACATATACAGAAAAAATTAATACAGTGATAGACGAATTTTTAACGGAAGACCTGGGTTCGGGGGTATCTATGACCGATGCGAATATGGATGATATGATAGCGGAGCTTATGGCATTGGGTCAAGCGATTTTGATAGGTACATTTTTGGTGTTTGCAGTAATGGCGATACAATTTGAGTCGTTTAGATTTTCGATTATGGTAATGATGAGTTTGGCATTTGGGGGAATTGGAGCATTTTCGTTATTATTTATAGTGGATGAAGCCTTGAGCATGACGAGTTTGATGGGGTTTTTGATGCTAGTGGGGCTTGCGGTAAATAATGGAATATTGTATGTGGACACAGTAAGACAGCTGAAGCAGGAGATGGACCTAATAGATGCGTTAGTGGAAGCGGGAAAATCTAGAATTAGACCAATATTTATGACAACGCTAACAACAATTTTGTCGATGCTACCAATTTTATTCGATGATGGCGAGGCATCGATGATGTTAAAAGCAATGGCGCTAGTAATAATCGGTGGACTAATTAGCTCAACCGTTTTAATTTTGGTTTTGATGCCAACATTCTATTTGATATTAGATAAAAAAGAGAAGAGAGGCAAAAAAGTTAGATACCAAACCGCTCAAGATCAGGATGAGTTGCAACTAGAAAGACAGCAGTTAGAGAAGGAGCAGTTTAAGATAGAATACGAGCGTGAAGAATTACTTAAGCAGCTTCAGCCACTAGAAAATGAAATATTACAAAATAAGGAAAGTCAGGAATTGCAAAACCGGGAGATGCAAAAGCTGCAAGAAGCGCAAGATCTAGCAGAGGAGCAAAGAGTTCAAGCGTGGCAAAAACTAAGGAGAGAGCAAGAAATGCAAGAAA
Organism: Candidatus Epulonipiscium viviparus; assembly: GCF_030708075.1. Lineage (GTDB taxonomy): Bacteria > Bacillota > Clostridia > Lachnospirales > Cellulosilyticaceae > Epulonipiscioides > Epulonipiscioides viviparus. Next base: position 474,750 of record NZ_CP117982.1, read on the forward strand.
GGCAGCGGCAGCAGGATCTTCAAGATGGGCAGGATTGGCAAGAGCAACATGAGCAACAAAGAGAGCAAGAACAACAAAAGATGGATGAGATGGAGGACTTGCACGAGCGCCAGAGGATACAAGATCAGCGAAAGAGGCGTGACCTAAAGGAATTGCTAGACATACGCAATACGCAAAAAATTAAAGAATTGCAAGATCTACAAAAGTCGAAGGAATATATTGAACAGGTACTGCAAAAGTTAAGCATCAGAGAGGAGAGGTTAAAGCAAATGGAAAAAGAGTTGCTAGAGAAAGAGAAAGCCGCGTTTGAAAAAACATGGAGAGTAGCATAAAACAAGGTAAAATGAAAGCCAGTAGCAGTTGCTACTGGCTCTTTTTTATTTTTGTTCACAAGTTTGATTGCCAACGGTACATGATGTTTTGCAAGCTGATTGACAAGAAGTTTGACATTCACCGCATCCGCCTTTTTGAACGCTTTTTTTAAAATTCTTAGTATTGAGTGTTTTGATATGCTTCACAGGAAATACCTCCTCATAGAATGATCTATAATCATTATATCATATTATAAAGTTTTTAAGAATAGAATTTTGAAATTTAATTTTTATTTATCTGTAGTCGATATTATATCTAAAGATTAAGAAAGGGTGATTATAATGAGAATTTTGATATGTGAGGATGAAAAACAGCTTGCAGATATTTTGGTCGCAATGCTACAGTATAATAACTATTCTGTGGACGTAGTTGGAGACGGAGTGAGTGCGGTAGACTACATAGAAACCGGAAATTATGATGGGGTAATATTAGACTTGATGATGCCAAAGTTAAATGGAATCGAGGTGCTCAAAAAAATTAGAACAGCAGGAATGAGTGTACCGGTTATCATTCTCAGTGCAAAATCTCAAATTGAAGATAAGATTGTGGGGCTAGACTGCGGTGCAAATGACTATTTGGCAAAGCCGTTTGATGCGGGTGAATTGTTGGCGAGAATTAGGGCGATGACGAGAAAAGCAACGCAAAATAATATATTTCTAATGATGGGCAACGCTACGCTGAATGTCGCAAATTTTGAGCTTGTAGTAGCAGACGGAAAAATAAAGTTACCTAATAAGGAGTTTCAAATTTTGGAGATGCTAATGTCGAGGAAGGACGCAGTGGTTTCGGTAGATAAGCTTGCTGAGCGCATTTGGGGATACGAAAACGAGGTAGATATTACAACGATATGGGTGTATATTTCTAATTTGAGAAAAAAGTTAGTAGCATTGAGTGCAACTGTTCAGATTAAAGTAGTGCGAGGCGTAGGATACAGAATGGAGGAAATTTAGATGGAAAAGATTTTGCGAAGACGCTTTATAATATCGAGTGTACGAATAGTTTTTACTGTGTTAGTTGTAATTTTGCTTGCTGTAAATGTAATAAACTATTTTCATTTAAAAGATCGGTTTAAAGCTATGATAGAAGTGGCAATGGTAAATAGGACAATGACGATGTCAACTATAAATGATCCGTTTGTATATATTTCAAGTGTATCGCAAGATATCACATATGCAGAACATTTTGAGGGGATGCTATATGATTTTGCCGTGGCGAGTGTAATAGCAGGATCGTTGGCATTTGTGGCAATAGCAATACTAATAGTAATAAATTCTAAACGAGTTGTTGCGGTGATAACAGAAGGCTATGAAAAGCAGAAACAATTTATTACGGGAGTAACGCATGAATTAAAGACACCATTAACAATTATAAAAGGAAATGCAGAAGTGATAGGCATGCAAAGCGGGCATACGATGTGGACCAAAAGCACTATTGAGCAAATAAATAGGTTAAATATGCTAATAGAGTATTTGATATCACTAACAAAATTGGAGGAATCGGGTGCGTTGCATAAGGCGAAATTTTCGCTCTCAGAATTGCTACAAGAAAACTGCTTATTTTTCGAAGGGATTGCAGCTAGCCGAGATAAGTATATAGAATATGAAGTTCAACCAGGCATTGATTATAACGGAGATATACAAAATATTGAGTTGTTGGTATCAATATTATTGGAAAACGCATTAAAATATAGTATAGAAAGAGGCAGAGTTAAGGTAGCGCTGCGATTGATTAAAAACAGACCAGTGTTGTACATATCAAATAGATCAGAAGATTTAGAAATAAGAAAGTATAACGAGTGGTTTGATAGATTTTATAGGGCAGATATCTCGAGAAATAGTAATAATAGCGGATTTGGGATAGGTCTTGCGATGGCAAAAACGATTGTCGAAAGACACAAAGGCAAAATTACGGCAGAGAGTTTGGATGGGCGAATCATTATAATAAAAATTATCTTTTAAACTTTAGGTTCAATTAAGGTTCACATTGTATAATCATTATAATGGTATATTTAAAGGAGAGATTTAAATGATATTTCGTGATAGCAATCTGCATGTAAATACTTTAAGAGTTAGCAATGTGGGGATGGACATAGAAAGTTTTGACGCAAACAAGTTGTCATTGCCAAAAACTAGCTTAGCAGAAGATATTATAGAAGTTGAAAATACACCCATTACTGATCAGCAGATAGCAGACGCTAGAAATATATTAATGTCCAAAAATGCTATTGGATTTTTTGAATATAAAGGAGAAGAGAACACAAATATGAAAGATGTATTAAGTCAATATAATAATACATCAAAGGCGCAAAAGGAGATTGTATTTGCAACAAAAAAATGGTCGTAAATTTTAAATTTTAGGAGTTTGGCGGAGTAAATTGTGGCACACTAATATTGAATATAATTTTAGGAGGACAATATTATGTATACAATAGATCTGCACACTCATTCAACTATGTCAGATGGGACATTAACACCGAGAGAGCTAGCTTTTTATGCTAAGGCAAAGGGGCTATTTGCTATCGCATTGACTGACCATGACACTACAGCGGGAATTGCTGAATGCATAAAAGCTGGAAATATGGTGGGGTTAAAAGTGATTCCAGGAATAGAAATTAGCTGTAAATACCACAAAATAGAGATTCACCTTTTAGGATATTATATAGATATAGAAAATCAAACATTACAAGATGTGATAGCAAAGATTTTAAACGAACGAAAAGCTCGTAATGTAAAAATGATAGAAAGGTTAACAGAGTTGGGATATCCTATAACAATGAAAGACCTAAACCCAAATAATGATGAAAACATGTCCATTACGAGAGGAAATGTTGCGGGAGTTTTGTTAGAAAAGGGATATTTTGCAAATAGAGAAGAAGTTTTTGAAAAATGTTTGCGCGTTGGGCAACCAGGATATGTAGAAAGAGAATTTATTGATTATAAGGAAGCGATAGCCGCGATAATGGCAGCTGGAGGAGTCGCGGTTATTGCGCATCCATATTTTTATAAGCTAAAAGATGTTACGATGGATCAATTTATTTTAGATTTAAAAAATGCAGGGCTCGCTGGAATAGAAACTATTTATCCGGAACATAGCAAAGAAAAAGAAAGAGAGTATTTAGAGTTATGTGAAAAGTATGGACTGTTTTTAACGGGTGGAACAGATTATCATGGCGATAATAAACCAAATCTCGATATAGGAAATGGTTTTGGAAAAACATCTGTACCAAAATTATATTTAGATGTGATGGAAAAGACAGTACATTTTATTAAAAAGTAATGAAATTATAATGTTATTTGAATTTTAGTTAAAAAATAAAAACAATTTAAAAATAAAAATAGTTTAAAAATATTAAAAGTTTAATTATGACCTATTATCTTTTTTAGATAAACGACCGATATAAAATTTAGTGGGAGATTGCACCACAAAAAATTATAGAAGGGAGTTTTTCATATGCAAATATCTAAGCAAGATTCGGTACAAGTTGAACGGTCAACAACTCAACAAAAGATGGAGTTTCAATCAGTAGAACAAAATGCGCCAGAGATTAAAGAAGTAAAGAAGCGACAGGATCAATCGAAAAATAATGAGCAAAATAATGATTCAATGCAACAACGACAAGAACGATTTATTAAGGCAGCAGAACAGGTGCTTTCTGAAGATGGAGAAAAAGTAAATTTACAATTTAGTGAATTAAGATTTGCGCAACATGAAAAAACAAATAGAATGGTCATTACAGTTGTGGATAGAGATACAGAAGAAGTAATTAGAGAAATACCATCAGAAAAAATTCTAGATATGGTAGCCCAAATGTGGGATGCGGCAGGATTGTTTGTGGATGAAAGCAGGTGATAAGAAATGGATATCGCACAAGTTTCGACTGGACTGAGTCAAATGAACATGAGCTCTCAAGTAAACATAAAAGTTGCTAAGATGGGCTTAGACCTAGCTCAGCAGACAGGGAATCAGATTACAGAAATGGTGAAATCTCTTGATATACCAGCTAATCCACAAGTTGGAAGCGTGGTTGATGTTCGGCTTTAGAAATATGATGGATGCGAGCTAATTCCGCATCCACTTTTTTTATTGCGAATAGAATTAAATTCAAAAAAGTGGTAAGAATAATGTTTGGAGGTATATGATATGGACACAAAAAAAAGATTGCTAAACGATTTATTGGATATAACGAGAAGCCAAAAAAAGTGTCTTGATGAAGATAATCAAGAAGAATTTTATAGGCTACTAAACATAAGGAAAAAGATATTATTGAAATACTTAAAGCAAGCAAGTATATCGCCACAAATGGATGATGAAGAAAGAGAGCTCAAAAAGAAAATTGCAATTTTGCATCAAATAAATACTGAGAGATTTGCGGAAAAGCTTGAAGAAGTAAAAAAAGAGCTGAGACGTTTGCGTGCTAGCAAGCAAAATACCAATAAATACAAAAATGCTTATAAATCAAACTACCAAGGAGGTCTATTTTTTGATAAAAGAAATGGATAAATTTATACTTTTGGATAAGCAAGTGCATGAAATTTTGGAAGTACTAAATCAAATTGAATCTATTATAAGCAATGAGGCCCAGATCTTAAGCTTAGATGATGAATCGGGAATGGATATGATAGAAGAAATGTCGCTAGTAAAAAAACGACTCACGGATGAGGTCGAATCTTTAGAAAAAGAGTTCGAAAAGCGATACTTCGAGATAAAACCATTTTTACATGACCCCGATAATTCTGAGCTGGTCAGATCATTACAAGGGTATATCAAAGAAGTTCTAGATTTAAAAACTATGATTATCATGCAAGAACAAAGCAATATGTCTCTAATTCAAAGACGACTCAAGAATAGATTGGGGCAAATGGAAATACCAAAATCACGTAGCAAAATTATTGACTCGTATAAGCAACATTAGTATTGCAAATTTTGCCATTATCTTGTAGAATAGCAGTAATTATTTGAAAGAATGGAGATTTTATGTATAAGATTTTATCAACAGACAATATGGCAAAAGCCGCGGAGTTTACCACTCCATATGGAGTAATACAAACGCCCTGCTTTATGAATGTCGCAACAGTGGCCGCTATTAAAGGAGCTCTTAGTAGTATAGATTTAAAAAATATCGGGACTCAGGTTGCTCTTTGTAACACATATCATTTGCACCTTAGGCCAACGGATACTGTAATTTATGAAATGGGTGGTCTCAACAAGTTTATGGCATGGGACGGTCCCATTTTAACAGATTCGGGAGGGTTTCAGGTTTTTTCGTTGGCTCATAGACGAAAAATTAAAGAAGAAGGAGTCTATTTTTCATCGCATATTAATGGGGACAAAATTTTTATGGGTCCAGAAGAGAGCATGCAAATTCAATCGAACCTAGCCTCCACTATTGCAATGGCTTTTGATGAATGTCCGCCAGCACTTGCGCAAAGAGAATATATCAACTCATCGGTGGAGCGAACAACTAGATGGTTGAACAGATGTATTGTAAAAATGAAAACCTTAAATAGCCAAGAGGAAACTATTAACAAAAAACAATTGCTATTTGGTATCAATCAAGGCGGAATTTGTGTCGATATAAGAATTAGTCATGCAAAAACGATATCAAATTTGGATTTGGATGGCTTTGCGATTGGAGGCTTGGCTGTTGGTGAGACGCACGAGCAGATGTATAATGTGCTAGATAATGTGGTAGAGTTTTTGCCTAAAAACAAACCCACGTATCTAATGGGCGTTGGAACACCTGAAAACATTTTAGAGGCAGTGGATAGGGGGGTAGATTTATTTGACTGCGTTTTGCCTGCTAGAAATGGGAGGCACGGTCATGTTTATACTAATGATGGAAAAATGAACTTACTAAATAAACAATACGAAAAAGATGAGCGACCGATTGGAGTAGATTGTAATTGCGAGGTTTGTAAAAATTTTTCGCGCGCATATGTTAGGCATTTGCTAAAGGCTAAAGAGATGTTAGGAATGCGTCTTTGTGTAATGCATAACCTATATTACTACAACAATTTGATGAGCGAAATAAGAACAGCAATTTTGAATAGATCGTTCAAGGAATATAAAAATAAGCGCCTTGATGGATATAGATTATAAATAAAATAATAGGAGGTGTTAATATGGGAGCAGGCATGGGTGTCGTTGGAATGGTTGTTTATATCGCATTCATCTTTGGAATCATGTGGCTGATTGTAGTGCGTCCACAGAAAAAACGCGAGCGTCAAATTGTTGAGATGCAAGCGCAAATTAAAGTGGGACAAACTGTTCTTCTAAGTAGTGGCATTTATGGTAAAGTGGTAGATATTATTAATGATTTATTTATTATTGAAATGGGTCTTAATAAAAGTGTAAGAGTTCCGGTCAAAAGAGATCAAGTAGCTGGTGTTGAAACTCCAAATCTTAAGATTGTAAAAGAAGTTGTGGCAGTGGAAACTATAGAAGTTGATGATGACACGGACGATGAAGAATACGACGACGAAGAATAAGATGTTTCTAATTTAAGCTGAAGTTAAGTCTTCAGCTTTTTGTGAATGGTTTTAACTAATATAAAAAATAATATCAAATATATCAGGATGGTGTACAATGGAAGTTAGGCAGAAGGGTGAAAAGCTAAAAAAAGCTAAGCATGAACTAGGATTATTAAATACTTCCCAAAAAAATCATGCATTATTAGAAATTAAAAATTCGTTGCTAAAAAATAAACGTATAATTTTAAATGCAAACAAGATCGATATTACAAATGCTGTAGAAGCGGGAATAAGCAAGGCGTTGATTGATCGATTAACTCTTACAGAAAACAGGCTTATTCAGATTGCAGATAGCATTGATACAATAATTAAGCTGACTGATCCTACAGGAGTCATTATGTCGGGTAAGATTTTGGAAAACGGAATGCAGTTGATTAAGAAGACCGTGCCGCTCGGAACTATTGCTATCATTTACGAAGCAAGACCAAACGTAACAATTGACGCGACAGTATTGGCAATAAAGTCTGGAAATGCAATATTATTGCGAGGAAGCTCTAGTACAATCAATTCGAATAAGGCTATTGTTGCAGCCATTAAAGAGGGGTTACGTAAATCTGATGTAACAGAGGACAGCTGTTTTTTGATTGAAAATACAAAGCGAGAGGTTGTTAAAGAAATCGTTACTGCAAATGAATTTATAGATCTAGTAATTCCTAGGGGTGGCGCAGAGCTAATTAAGATGGTCATTAAAACTGCGACAGTGCCCACTATAGAAACAGGAGTTGGAAATTGCCATATGTATGTAGATAGCGGAGCGGATCTAGATATGGCATATGCCATTTTGAACAATGGCAAGATGAGTCGTCCGTCGGTATGTAATTCATTGGAAACTTTACTAGTTCATCAAGATGTTGCAGAAGAATTTTTGAAGATGGCCTATAATAAATTAGGTGCAAAACTAGAGTTTAGAGGTTGCAAGAAAACTTGTGAAATTATTCCCGCAATACCGGCAACGATAGAAGATTTTGAACAAGAGTTTTTGGATTACATCATTGCGGTAAAAGTAGTTGATAGTATAGATGAGGCTATTGAACACATAACAGAATTTTCGTCGGGGCATTCGGAGTGTATCATAACCAACAATTTATTAGCATCTAACAAGTTTATAAAAGAAATTGATTCGGCGTGCGTATATGTAAATGCTTCTACTAGATTTAGCGATGGAGGCGAATTTGGCTTTGGAGCAGAGATGGGCATTAGTACTCAGAAAACTCATGCAAGAGGGCCGTTTAGTATTAATGAGCTCATTTCATATAAGTATATTATTACAGGAGATGGACAAGTTAGGCAATAAGGAGATGATAAAGCTATGCTAGCAAATGCGAAAAAGATTGTTATAAAGATTGGAAGTAACACGATTTCGAATTCTAAGGGATTTATCAACGAGCATTTTATCAAAAATTTATGCGAAGAAGTGGCCTTTCTAAAGCAGAAAGGTAAGGAAGTTGTGATCGTAACAAGCGGAGCAAAAATTTCGGGTATTTCTGCAATTAATAAATGGTCGCGTAAATCTGATATGAATTATAAGCAAGCATTGTGTGCAATTGGTCAGGTGCGCCTTCTAAATTCATATGATAAATACTTTGCAGAATATGGAATAAATATAGGACAAATTTTGCTTACCATGGACGATTTTTTGGTAGATGACAGAATTTTGAATATTCGCAATACGCTGTTTACATTAATTGACGAAGGTGTTGTTCCTATAATAAATGAAAACGACACGGTGTGTGTCAAGGAGCTAAAGATAGGAGATAACGATACTCTTGCCGCGCATACGGCAATGATTTGGAATGCAGACCTACTAATTATTTTGAGTGACATTGAGGGATTATATGATAAAAATCCAAAGGAATATGTTGATGCGAAGTTGATAGAAGTGGTTGCCAATATAGATGATATCGACGTGGATGAGGGCATTGCAAATGAATTTGGAACTGGTGGAATCAAGACAAAGCTGGATGCTGCAAGGATATGCAATAATTATGAAATCGATATGATACTAGCCAGTGGCAAAGAAGAAGACGTCTTGCTAAAGTTATATGAAAATAAGTTGGCGTGTACCTATTTTAAATCTAATTAAATTATCGTAAAAAAATATAAAAAATCTTAAATATAATAAATTGACATTGACTTAAAAGTCATTTAAAATGAAATGGACTATGATATTTACATCATAGTCCATTTTTGTTTTTAGGAGGAAGTCATGTATAACTTAACAGGTCAAGTTTGTGTAGTGGTCGGGGCATCATCGGGAATAGGAAAAGAAGTGGCATTAACATTAGCTAGGTATGGCGCAGTTGTTGTGCTATCTGCTAGAAGAACAGAAAAGCTATATGAAACAGCGGCTCAAATTAAAGCTGAAGGCGGAGAATGTGAAGTATTTCCGTGTGATTTTAGAGAGCCATATTCTGTGGAAGCATTAGTATCTGTAGTAAAAAATCATCGCAAAAAGATAGATTTATGGGTTAATGCTGCAGGGGCAAATAATGCGATGGGAATCACGTGGGATATAAGCTACGAAGACTGGCTTGGAGAAGTAGATGCTCTTTTGAAAACTTGTTATGTTGGAACAAAGTGTGCCATCAACGCTATGAAGGCTCAGGGCTTTGGAAGAATCATAAATTTCTCTGGAGGAGGAGTGTCTAAGCCAGAAGTATATAATAGCGCTTATGCTTGTTCTAAGACAGCGATTGTGCGCTTTACAGAGTGTGTAAATTTAGAATTGGAAGCGGAAAAGCTGCCTATAAAAATTTTTGCATTTGCTCCGGGACTTGTGAGAACGCAACGTAATATTGATTTGGTAAACAAACCAGAGACGAAAAAATTTATGCCGGGTATTATTGATAAAATTTTAAATGATACCGCAACACCGATAGAAAAACCTGCTAATTTTGTGGCCTTTATTGCAACAGGACAGGTGGATGGCTTATCTGGACATTTATTGTCGAGTCATATGGACAAAGAAAAATTAATACGCGAGATAGATAATATAAAAGCAAATAGTTTGCATAAAATTATGGTGAAATCATAGGAGAGCGGTATGAAATATTATGTATCTAAAAAGGGAAGTAACAATAATAACGGTAGCGAAGATGCACCATTTCTGACTATAAGCAAAGCCGCAAAACTGGCAATGCCAGGAGACGAAGTCATTGTTGCGGAGGGCGTATATCGAGAGTGGGTTAGCCCCGAAAATGGTGGACGAAGCGATCTAGAACGAATTGTTTATCGCGCACAAGAAGGTGATAAAGTCGTTATAAAAGGTTCTGAGGAAATTAAAAATTGGGAAAAAATAGAAAATGGAGTATATAAGGCAACTCTAGCAAATGCTATATTTGGAGATTTCAATCCATTTGAAGAAGAGTTATTTGGTGATTGGTTTAAGTACCCAAAAAATCCAAAGATGCATCTTGGTGCGGTATATTTAAATGGAGAAGCGTTCTGTGAACTTAGAAGTATCGAAGAAGTAAAAGACTATACGATAGGTCGCGATGTTGTGGAAGATCCAAAGGCCTTTGGAAAACGCAACTACTTGCAAAAGGAAGCGCCATTCTATGGATTTTATGCGGAGGTAGATGCTGATTTTACAACGCTTTATGCGAACTTCAACGATTTTGATCCCAACGTGGAGCAGGTAGAAATCAATGTTAGAAAGTGTTGCTTCTATCCTAAAAAGATGGGCAGAAACTATATCACTGTTGCCGGATTCACAATGTGCCATGGAGCATCGGGGTGGGCACCGCCAACTGCAGAGCAACCTGCTATTATAGGCGCAAATTGGTCTAAGGGATGGATTATAGAAAATAATATCGTGCACGATGCAAAGTGTAGTGGCATTAGCATAGGCAAAGATTATTTGTCTGGAGATATGCTAAGCACAAGGACAAAACAAAAGTCTGGATATCAGTTTCAGTTGGAGTCGGTTTTTGCGGCACTAAAATTAGGCTGGTCAAAAGAAACTGTAGGATCTCATATAATTAGAGATAACACGATCTATGACTGCGGTCAAAATGGAATTGTAGGTCATATGGGATGCGCCTTTAGCAAAGTGTATAACAATCATGTTTACAAAATTGGAACGAAGCGTGAATATATCGGTTGCGAGATTGCAGGTATCAAGTTTCATGCACCGATTGATACGCAAATATTAAACAATAGAGTGCACGATTGCACACTGGGGCTGTGGCTAGATTGGCAAACCCAAGGATTGCGTGTAAGTAGCAATATATTATATAGAAATGGTCGCGATATGGTAATTGAAGTAAGTCATGGACCGACGATTATAGATAACAATATCTTTGCGTCAAAAGGTAACATCGGCTATATATCTCAAGGAACCGCTTATGTTCACAATCTATTCTGCGGAACTATGGCAAACGGAGATGTTTTGGATAGAGCAACACCATATCATTTGCCGCATTCTACTTGGGTTAGCGGATATGGTTTTGTATATGGTGGAGACGATAGATATTATAATAATATTTATGTTGCACCTGCGGCAGATGCAAATCGCCCAGAAAAGCAATTTGTAGGCACCAAGGCTATGGATAAATATTCAGATGGAATCGAAGCGTATTTCAAAGGGATTAATGAAAAGGATTTTGAGTCGATAGATCTAGAGAAATTTGACCAAACGCCGTATCCAGTTTATGTAGATGGAAACGTTTATTATAATGGAGCACAAGCATATAGCAAAGAGAAAAATAATCACATTGCCGCAGAAGTTAATCCTAATGTTAAGATTATAGAAGAAGGCGACGAGCTATATCTAGAAATAGAAATTGAAGCCGCCGATGTTGCAACAGTTATACACGGCACAGCAGATTTAGGGAAAACAATTCTCGCGGATGCCATATTCGATGGACCGGATGGAAATATGATTGTATTGGATAGAGATTGCCTTGGAAATGTGAGGTCAGCGAAGCCAACAGCAGGACCTTTGGAAAATATTAAAATTGGAAAAAATAGGATCAAACTAATATAATGCTATAATTCAAAAAGGGAGATATGTCAATGAAGAATAAAGATTTTTTCAAACTGGAAGTAGGACCATTAGCAGGACCTAAAAGCCATGTAGAAGGCAGAGTCGAGATGGATTTTAGTGGCTTGGACTGGAAGATGGAGAAAATGCGAGTTGGGCAAGGTGTTAAAGAAGGCATTCATCTGCTAAAAAGCGAGCTATCTGGAAATAACTATAGCTGGAATAAAGGCAAAGTACCTGGAGATGTTTATACAGATTTATATTTAGCAGGCGAAATCGATGACCCTCATTTTGGCCGCAACATGCATAAAGCAAAATGGGCGCAAGAATATGAATGGTGGTATAACTATGCTTTTAATGTTGACCAAAGTTTTGGCGGAAAAAATATCACGCTTGTATTCGAAGGGGTTGACTATTCATGCGAAGTGTGGTTAAACCAAGAATATCTGGGTAGACACGAAGGGATGTTTTCGAAGTTTGAATTTGACATCACAGATCTGATCAATTGGACTAGTCCAAACATTCCTGTTAACTTGCTAACAGTAAAATTAGATCCGCCTCCTAGAAATCAGCATAATATAGCAGGAATGAAGCATAACTTTGCAGGGGACTATCTAACAGGATTGGTACCATTTGGAATTTGGCGACCGGTAAAAGTTATTGGCACAGAAAAAGCAAAGATTGATGGATATAGAGTGGAGTATGAGTTAGATGGCAGCAAAGTCAACGTTAATTTGCAGGTAAACTCCGATGCATTTGAAACAGTTCGAGAAGCGCATCTTATGGTAAAGTATTTTGATGGCGATACAGAAATCTTAAACGTAGAGGAACCGATGAAGTTGAACAGAGGACGTGAATCTACTAAGGTAATAAACTTTGCATTGGATAATCCCAAACTTTGGTGGCCAGTTGGAATGGGCGATCCGTTTTTGTATGATATCGAAATTAGCATCGTAGAAAATGGGCGTGTGTTGGATAAAATTAGAGAAAAAACAGGTGTGCGTACTGTAAAATATACCTATAATCCTGGGTTTACAAAAGATGAAGCGGAGTTTCCGTGGACACTAAATATAAACGATAAGCCGATGTTTATGCGCTCTGCATGCTGGACTCAGCCATCGTTCTTCTACGGTAGAAATAGCATAGAAAAATATGAGTTCTTCTTAGAAAAAGCTAAAGAAGCTAATATCAACAACCTAAGATTTTTTGGATGGCATCCGATAGAGACAAAAGAATTTTATGATATTTGCGATAGATTGGGGCTTACTGTATGGACCAACTTTGCTTTTGCGACGCAAGAATTTAGATCCGATAGAGCATACCTAGATAAGGTAACCAACGAAATTACAAGCATCGTGAGAGAGCGACGCAATCACCCAAGTATTGTTATGTGGATGGGTGGAGAAGAGGTATACTTTACAGAAGCGCATGTACACAGTAAAAACCGCGAGCTGATGGAAATGGTTGGAGATATAACGCGAGGTCTAACTAGTGTTCACTACGCAGATGCGTCGCCGCTAAGTTCTAGAGAAGGAATCAGAATGGGGTATAAGCCAAATGAATCTTTGCATGCGAACGCTCATTATTATGCAGGTGGAGCAATATACATGGAAGATTTTTACACCAAATTGAATGCTGCAGTAATTCCGGAGCTAACAGCGGCTTCTGCGCCAAATATAGAAAGCCTCAAAAAATTTATTCCAGAAGATGAGCTATGGCCGCTTGGTATAAGTTATGGATACCATATGGCAGATCTTCATGTGTTACAAAATCTAAACTACGAGGTACACGGAAGTATAGGGATGGATTCGCTAGAGCAGTTTGTTGAATATACGCAAATTTCACAAGGGACTGTTGCGCAGTTTGCTCTTGAGCATTTCAGAAGGCAAAAACCGCATGTAAGCGCCGTGGCTTTGTGTCACTTTAATACTAATTGGCCTATTATTAAGTGGGACATTATTGACTACTATGGAGTTAAGAAGCTTTCGTATGATTACGTAAAGCGAGCGTATAACCCGATTTTACCTTCATTGGAGTTCAAAAAACGTCGATACAATAATAGCGAACAATTTAAAGGGCAACTGTTTGTGATCAACGATCTATATCAAAAATTTAATGATATAGACTTAGACTATACCGTTTTTGATAATGATGGCAACGAATTTTTGTCGGGAACTATTAGGATAGATGTTGACGAAAATGTTTCTGCAGCATATGACTATATCAAGTTTACTGTTCCGGAGAACTGGAAAGGATTTTTCTATATCAAGTTGGAGCTCAAAAAAGATGGGGCACTGATTATAGAAAATGAATATCGTTTGCTAGTAGATGATCAGGAAGCCGCCAAAGCCGCGTCAAAGCAACTGTATTTGGATATGCACAAGGGGCGTGCTAAATTTGGAAAAGGATACTATAGATACTTCCCTAATATGTTTGATGGGCTATAAAAATAAATAATCAAGTGGATGGCATGGACGATAAGTTTGTGCCATTTTTTTGTATTTGGAATAAGTATCAGAATACTGGAATAAGCATTAAAAGGAGAATCAAAATAAACAGTGAAAAATGAAATAAGAAAGGAAATTGCTATGAGTATTTTATCAGCACAAAACATTAATTTTGCAGTAGATGAAAAACAAATTTTAACAAATATTTCCTTAGATGTTGCTGCAGGAGAATGCATATCCTTGATGGGTCCTTCTGGCAGTGGCAAAAGTACGTTTTTGAAGATGTGTTCATATTTAATTAGCCCAACAGAAGGAAAAATGTATTATAAAGATGAAAAATTTTCAAAATATGATCCGATGAAATTGCGGCAGTCAATTAGTTATTGTACTCAGATTCCATATTTGTTTGGAACAACTGTGAAAGAAAATTTAGAGTTTCCGTATATAGTAAAAAATCAAAATTTTGACTCAGAGTGGATTGCGTCGATGCTGGTTGAATTTGGATTAGATGAAAGTTTTGTAGATAAGGATGTTGCAACTCTGTCGGGAGGAGAAAAGCAAAGAATAGCGCTGATACGAAACTTGGTACATAAGCCAGAGATATTGCTATTGGATGAGGTGACGTCGGCTTTGGATGAGATGTCGGCTTCGCTGATAGAACAGCATGTGAAAAAATTGGTTGCAGAGGGAATGACGGTGTTATGGGTGACTCATAACGAAGAGCAGAGTACCAAAATTTTTAATAAACGCGTCAGGTTTGTTGCCGGAGAAATTGTAGATGTGGAGGTTCTATAAATGAGTATAGTTTCGTTGATGCTGGCGTCATTACTTGTATTGATACCAGTTTTTATATCTATGCGAGAAGATTTAGATTTGCATAAACAAATTGCGATTAGCGTGGTGCGAGCAGCGATTCAATTGACGGTGGTAGGAAGTGTGTTGCAATTAATTTTTGGACTAGAAAATATGTGGGTAACACTGGTTTTTGTAGCATTTATGATTTTCAACGCAGCGATGAATGTTACAAAACTACAGCAAGTTGCGCATCAGAGATTGATTAGCTATGCAGGCATCGGAGCGGGGACTGTTGTAACATTGGCAGCGCTGACAATAGCAGGCGTAATAAATTTTACGGCAGATGAAGTGATTCCGATTTGTGGGATGATTGTCAACAATGCTATGGTGGCTGTATCCATTACGTATAGACAAATGCAAGCAGGATTTATAGATAAACGAGAAGAGATAGAAACGAAATTGTCGCTTGGGGCTCCCATAAATTTGGCCGCAGCAGATCTGATTAAAAGATGCTTACGAGCAGGGATGTTGCCAACGATCGATGCGGCAAAGGCGCTAGGGATTGTTGCTTTGCCAGGAATGATGACAGGACTAATCTTGGGTGGGAGCCCCCCGCTAGAGGCAATAAAGTATCAGCTGATGGTAACGTTTATGCTACTTTCGGCAACTAGCATTGCGACATTTATCATTACGTTGTGTAGTTATCGATCGTTTTTTAATAAGCATAAGCAGCTAAATATCAAGTAACTTAAGACGCAGCTAATATTAAAATAAGACCATAATTTGGTAAATAAATTAGCTGCAAACAAGTTTATACCACAAAATAAACTAGGTATAAATACAACTTCAATGGATAAAAATAAGACTAGCTTTAATTTCAAGCTATGGAAAAGGGGGTTATAAAAGTATGGACAACAAAATAGCGACGGTAGCTCTAGTACAATCAAAAGAAGATAAGGCTGAAGATATAACAGATGAGCAAATTAAGCAACTGGTACAAGAAACTGTAGAATTAGCGGGAGGTCTAGGATTTATAAAAGATGGACAAACTGTAGTGGTAAAGCCCAATATTATTTCCACGAGAGCAATAACCGGGCAAGCCGCATCTATGAGAATGGCGCTGCCCTATGCAGATGCGTATAAAGACAAAAGCAAGCTCATTCCAAAAGAAGTGAATGGTATAACAGCAGATTATAGAGTTGCACAAGAGCTGACTGCTATGGTTAGAGAAGTGAATCCAACAGGAAAAATTTATATTATGGAGTCTAGTGGTGATGGGGCAACGAGCAAAAATCTAGAGCTGATGGGATATATAAAAGAAAACTTTCCGAATGTGGATGAAATAATATCTCTAGACGACACAGGCAATGCCTACAGAAATGTGGATGCACCAGATGTGGTAGGCGTAGATCCGCCAGCTAACCAAGAATATAAAAAACTTGCTAAGTGGATGAAAAATAAATATTATTTTGATAAAAAATATTATGAATCGGATGTAGTGATCTCGCTTTGCTGTTTAAAAAACCACATGAATGCGGGGTTCACCGGTGGGATTAAAAATATTGGAATAGGTGTTATGCCGCAGCAAATTTATAGAAGCTTTAAAAATGGATCAGTAGTGAGAGGTTTAACAATATCTCATGAATTTAATGATATAAGTCATTTTATACACGACTATTATTCGCTTAAGCCTGCGGACTTTGTGTTGCTAGATGGATTACAAGGGCTGGCATATGGACCAGCAGCTCAGGGGGCACCAAGCTATGCAGCAGCAAAGATGAATATGCGAGTTATGATGGCGTCAAAGGATGTTGTTGCAAATGATACAATAGCTGCACTGATTGTGGGGGTAGATCCGCATAAAGTACCGTATATAAAGAGCCTTGCTAAAGACGGGGTAGGTGTAACCAATCTGAGAAAAATAGTGGTTAAGGGAAATGTTCGAGTGGATCAAATAAAAAAACCGTTTCCGTTTGCGAAGGGAGTTTTGTCAAAAGTATTTAGGATTCCAGCAGGCGTTGCATATGATAACTACAATCCGCCAAAAGCAAAGGTAAAGTTTATTAATATTGCTGATGGCAAGCTAAATGCAAAATTAGAAGTTGGAGAAGAGGTTATCAAAGTTGAAATTTATAATGAGCAATCAGGATTGGTGGGAGTTGTTAGCAAAGATTTTTCAGAAATAAGCGTAGATTTTGAAGGAAACAAGGGAGTTTTGATAGTATACGATAATTTATTAAACGCGCAAAAAATAGAGTTTTAAATTCATGCTGCCGAAGAAACAATTCCTTTGGCAGCAGCTGAGAGTTATGCGTACTGAGTCAAAAAGTCTGCGACAATCATTGGGTCAGACAAACTATGAGGGTGATGCGCACAGTCTGGTTTTAGTATATACATATTGATAAGCTGATTTGATCGGCAGTAGTCGATTAGCAATTGACAATTCTCTTTAACAGGGACAACATCATCATCGTCGCCCGCCACGACTGCAATAGGGATTTTATGTCTTGTTAAAAAATCGAGGTTATCAACAGGGTTTTCTGCAAAGGCTAAAACTGTAGTTGTTGTAAGGTCATAGCATTCGAGACATTCAGCATACTGAGCTGCAGCGCCTATACCGGTCATTAGTCCTCCAGGCCAACTTTTGATATCCAAAACTGGTGCATCTAAATATAATGCCGAAACAGCGGTGGGATATTGCCTAGCAAAATTCATAGCATAGAGGCCGCCTCGGCTAAATCCCAATATAATAACTTTCGGGTTGAGATGAAATGTTGTGACAACCATATCATAGAATTGCTTCATTAACGCAACAGCTGCGGGAGAACCATACATATTTGAAATTTTGTAGTATGCTAAAAAATATCCGCGATTGAGCATTTCGATATCTACAGTATCAAAGCCACCCAAAAATTCGGCACGCCATATCCATTTCGCCTCAGAGGTGGCGGTGTGAGGTCTAATAACAAACGCCTCTCTTTTATTAAATATAAATTTGTCAACAGTAAATCCGTGATAATCAGTTCCATTAATATTTTTCAATGCAATCAACTCCTATGCGCTAAGCTCATCTAAATCTAGTTCCCATAGCTTCGCAGTGATAACGTTACCGTATTCTAGTTTACCATTGCCCACCATAAATCCAAATTTCATAGGCTGATCGATAGCATAATCATTATCTTCGAGAAATATCACAAGGATCTTAGGATACTCAATTTTAGGTTCACCAGTTGCTGGATCGATAGAACTAATCTGATATTCTGAGATTTCGATACTCATTTTATCATAGACCATTTTGATATTGTAGAACAAATTTTCGATGCGTATATATACCCCAATATTAGGTGTAATATATCCTAATATTGGATAAATATGGTGCGGATCAACAACTTCTATATCATGCTCGAGAAGCGAACCCTCAATTAGGCGATACTTATAATGTGTATCATAAAAATGATCTAGTATGCCAAGAAGCAATCGGGAGGGCAGTGTAGTTAACTCTATAAAAAAATTATTTGGCGGACCATCAGTGCCGGAGCATCGAATTTGAGATAGTCGTTCTAGGTCTATTTCTAAGAGGTTTGCTATATCGGCATCGTTTTCAAAAAGCGTGCTTAATGAATTTATGGCAAACTTGAGTACATCGTCGCTAGCATCCTTAAGCTCTTCGCGCATTCCTTGCAAAAGTTCATTAAATTCATCCATTTCATCCATAAAAATTCTCCTTAAGTATTAATTTGTATTTGCAATAAATTCAAGCGTGGCAGTAATGATTTGATCTTGCTGGGCTATTGGAGATATTGTTGGATCGAGGTCTCCGATTTGCGAGCCGTAGAGTCCAAACTGCGCATGATTTCCGCCGGCTATTTTTTTAAAGATAGTATCATCGGGAAGGTATGGTCTACTGTCTGCAATGTTCTCAAGCGTTGTAAGGCCATCTAGAT
This sequence comes from Candidatus Epulonipiscium viviparus, assembly GCF_030708075.1. Classification (GTDB taxonomy): domain Bacteria; phylum Bacillota; class Clostridia; order Lachnospirales; family Cellulosilyticaceae; genus Epulonipiscioides; species Epulonipiscioides viviparus. Next base: position 493,822 of record NZ_CP117982.1, read on the forward strand.
CGGCATAAATACTAATAACCGGTATATCAACATTAGATAGATTGTCGCGTGGGTCGGGATATGAAGCAAGTAAAATTAGTCCGGCGAGCTGATCGTGATGGTCTTTGGCAAATGAAGCTGCACTGACACCACCCATAGAGTGTCCAGCAACATACCAGTGCATATCTGGGAACTGCGCCATGACTTCTGCTGCCTTATTAGTATCAAACAACGATAGGTGCATATTAACACTTAAGAGAGCGACCAAATATCCATGCGAGGCAATGGCGCTGGCGTAATAGGTATATGCTTCGGGCTCGATCAATGCTCCGGGATATACGATAAGTCCGGTATTAGTGGGGTTGTCATTTGGCTGAAAAATAATCGTTCCGTCTGCTGCGGTTGAGACGTCGACATTGTCGTAGATAGGCAGTGAGATATCGGTAGACAGAGAATGTGTATTATTAAGCCATAAAAATATACCTATAATAGAAATAAATAAAGCTATGGATACAGACTTCATAATTTTGTTTAACATAAAAATTCTCCTAGCTATCATAGTCGTACAATATTTTTTATGATATTATATCGAAAAAATTTTTTCGTCAAGGGGGGGCAAAAAAACTCCCATTGTAGCGGGAGTTTCGATCTAAAATCCTTTGTTGGCTAGCTCGGTAATTACAGTTTTTGCAACTTCATATCCCTTTTCAGCGGATTTGCAATACCATTTGAGTGCTTCGGTATAATTAACTTCAACGCCTCGGCCTTGTCGATAATATAATCCTACATTTGCTTCTGCAATGGAGTTGCCTTGGTTGGCAGATAAAAGGTACCAGTTGAATGCTTCTGCCTCATTTTTTTCAACGCCAGTTCCTGTGCCATAACACCAGCCAACATAGTTTTGCGCATCGGAATGCTTTTGTGTGGCCGCGGTTAAGTACCAGCGAAATGCCTCGTAATCATTTTTGACTATGCCATCGCCTTCGGCATATTTTCGTGCAAGATTATACTGATTCCAAGGATTTCCTTGCTCCGCGACTTGAACATACCATTTGAGCGCTTCCTCTTTATTGGGTTCGATGCCTATGCCCTTTGCGTAACACTCGCCAACTTGCCAGCAGGAAGCGAGATATCCTTCTTCGGCAGCTTTTAGGTACCAGGTGAAGGCCATATTGAGATCCTTTTTTATACCAAATCCAGATTCAAACCGCTTCGCAAGGAGATGCTTACTGCGACCATCGCCGGTCTCGGCAGCGGTAATATACCATTTGTGTGCCTCTTCATCGCTTTGTTTTACACCCAGACCATTTGTATAGCATTTGCCAATGTTCCAGCAAGCAGATGCGTATCCTAAGTCAACAGCTTTTTTATACCATTGAAAGGCAGCTTCGTGATCGAGTTGAGTTCCTATAGCGTTTGCGTAGCATCTTGCTAAATGAAAGCATCCCTCTGCAATATTGAAATGAGCAGCTTTTGTGAACCAATCAAATGCGGTGACCTCGTTGGTTTCAGTGCCAGTGCCATCTAAATAGTAGGTTGCCACAATATTATATGCTTTTGTGTATCCTTGCTGAGCGGCTTTGAGATACCATGCGAAGGCGGCATCCTCATCAGGAGCGGTACCAATGCCGTTGGCTTGAAATGAGCAGCTTTTGTGAACCAATCAAATGCGGTGACCTCGTTGGTTTCAGTGCCAGTGCCATCTAAATAGTAGGTTGCCACAATATTATATGCTTTTGTGTATCCTTGCTGAGCGGCTTTGAGATACCATGCGAAGGCGGCATCCTCATCAGGAGCGGTACCAATGCCGTTGGCATAGAATGTTGCAAGTTCAAATTGTGCTGGAGCAAAGCCGAGAAGAGCTGAAGTTTTGTACCAATTAAATGCTTCGGAGTCGCTACTGTCCACGCTGATTCCTTGTTGATAATATGTAGCAACTGTGCATTGAGCTAGGGGATAGTCTAGGGTAGCAGATTTTAAAAACCACTCGAATGCTATAGATTCATTTTTAGAGACACCATCTCCATTGGAGTAGCAAGTTCCAAGATGAAAGAATGCTTCGGGATCATTTTGGTAACTGGCTTTGGTAAACCATTCGATGGCTAACGCGTAATTGCGATCTACGCCGATTCCATTTTTGTAGCTTAAGCCAACTTTATTTTGTGCGGAAGCATGGCTCTGCTTGGCTGCAAGAAGATAATACGCGAATGCTTCGGTAGCGTTTTTGTCGACGCCGATGCCGTATTCATAATATTGTGCAACTGCAAATTGAGAATCTAAATAGTATTTGTCGGCCATTTTTTTGTGAATATTAAATGCGGCAGTTTCGTTTTTGGTAGTTCCGAGACCAGCTTCGTAGCAATTACATAGAGCATGCTGTGCGGGAATATATTCTTGAGCAGCCGACTTAACATACCAGTTGAACGCCGTAGTCGCATCGGAAGTAACGCCGGTTCCGTTTGCATAGCAGGTGGCTAAATGAAACTGCGCAATAGCATCGCCAGCTTCAGCAGATTTGGAGAACCATTCAACAGCTTTAGAAAAATCAGGACCGATTCCTTCTAAAAAACAGAGCCCCAATTTAGTTTGAGCGACAGTATCGCCAGACTCAGCGGTGGAAGCAAGTTCTATAAAAGTATCCCAGGTAACAGAAGAAATGTTGTCAGTATCAGTATTTGAACATTGAGCAAAAACGAAGCATTCAACTGCTGTTGCAGCTTTATCATCGCCCCACATCAGTTCGGAGGTGAGGTGGTCTATAATGCTTTGAATGGCTGTGGTATCGTCTGGAGACGTAACTCGATCGGCAACTATCAGGGCAACGCCGCATTCTGCAGCACGAATCAAAAGATTGTTTTCTGCTTTGACTAATTCTAAGTCTGCAATTAAGCTCCTTAATATGGAGGTATCGAGAAAAGCAGTTTTTCCGTATTGAGTATAAATATTTCTTAATTTAAATTTCATTATGATTCACCGACCCTAAAAGCCTTTGGCGCAAATACTATCAATAACTTTTTGAGCATCTTCATTGCCCTGAGAAGCGGCCTGCATATACCAATGAAGTGCTTCGGTATAATTTGGAGTAATTTTTTTTGTAGGAGGTGACGAAGGTGTGTCGGATTTTTTGGAAGGCTTTATGATTTTGGTGAGTGATTTTTTATCGGCTTTAGCATTAGAATAATAGCATCCAACTTTATATTGTGCTTTGGCATATCCTTGCTGTGCAGCGAGTAGATAGTAGTTAAGCGCCAACTGTAAATATCTGTTGAAGGCTTCTGTGAGATTTTTTTCGACACCGATGCCATGTTCATAGCAAGGACCAATCATTCGTTGGGCATCAACATAGCCTTCTTCAGCGGCGGTGGAATACCAATGAAATGCCTTCAGCTTATTTTGTTCGATTCCCTTGCCATGTTCGTAGCATTGGGCAACAATAAACTGAGCCAAAACATATCCTTGCTCTGCTGCACGCAAATACCAATGAAAAGCCTTGTAGGGATTGCTAGTTAGCCCTTGTTCATAGCAGTTACCAACATTGTACTGAACAACTACGTCACCTTCTTCTGCAAGCAGCAGGTGTTCGGGGAATTCCTCGATAGTAATATTGCTAGAAGCTTCGGAGGTGCTTCGATCTCCAAATTTGGCATATGTAAAATACTCCACAGCCTGAATAGCTTTGTCTTCGCTCCACATCAAATTTGAAACTAGATGGTTAACAATGATATCAATTTGGGTAGAATTATTTGGAGCCGGAACATTGTCCATAACTTGTATGGCAACACCGCAGTCTATTGCTCGAATAAGTAAATTGGTATCAGATTCATCTAGCGAAAGATCTTGTATTAAATTTTTGAGAACGGGAGTGTTTGCGAACATCGGTTCTCCATATTGAAGGTAAACTTGTCTAAGAATTGTTGTTATTTCTGCCATAATTAATCTTCCTTTCGAAAATAAAATTGCGAATATGGCAAGCCATAGTCCCATTTTTATATTTTACATTATTTTCTAATTATGTACAAGAACTTAAAAATATTTTTTGAGAAATTATAAAAGTTAAAAAAGTGGTTGACAAATAAAAATATAAATGTTATTATAATAAATAGAAAACCCTAGTAAAAAACTAGGAATTGGAGAAAAGCTATGAAACTATCCACAAAAGGTAGATATGGTCTACGAGCTATGATCGATATAGGTGTTCATTCTAAAGAAGTGCCGTTATCGCTAAGGAGCATTTCGAAGCGGCTTGATATTTCGGAAAGCTACTTGGAGCAATTGATATCAAAACTTAAAAAAGAGAGTTTGGTAATAAGTAAGAGAGGCGCAAAGGGAGGGTATATATTAGGAAGAAACGCGGCAGAGATTACGGTGGGTGAAATTTTACGAGCATTGGAGGGGTCTTTGGGGCCAACGGTTTGCACCTGCGAAGATCATGGGTGCACCAACTGCTGTGGAGATACTGAATCAAAATGCGTTACAAAATCTGTTTGGATAAAAATCAAAGATGGCATAAATAATGTTGTTGATAATATATATTTAAGTGAGTTGATTGAAGATTTTAAGAAAACTGGTAATGCAAATCAAATAAAAGTATTAATGTAGTATTTATTTATAAGGAGGAAAAATTTTGATATATTTAGATAATGCGGCAACAACACCAATGAAAAAGGAGGTTGTTGATTCTATGCTACCATATATGTATGGCAATTTTGCGAATCCATCGAGCGTATATCAGATAGCGCAACAAAATAAGAAGGCTATCAATGATTCGCGCGAGGAAGTGGCAAAGTATTTGGGAGCAAAGCCATCTGAAATTTATTTTACAAGTGGTGGAACAGAGTCGGACAATTGGGCAATCAAAGGAGTTGCAGAAGCTAATAGAGACAAAGGCAATCATATTATAACTTCAAAAATCGAACATCATGCGGTGTTGCATACATGTAAGTATATGGAAAAAAATGGGTTTGAAGTAACGTATTTAAATGTCGATGAATTTGGACAGATTCGTCTTGAAGATTTGGAGAATGCTATTAAAGAAACAACGATATTGATTACAATCATGTATGCCAACAACGAGATCGGAACTATTATGCCGGTAAAGCAAATTGGCGAGATTGCAAAGGCGCATAATATTTTGTTTCACACAGATGCGGTTCAGGCAATAGGACAAGTATCGATAAATGTAAAAACACAAAATATCGATTTATTATCTATGTCGGCACACAAAATTAATGGACCAAAAGGCGTTGGGGTTTTGTATATAAGAAACGGCGTGAAGATTTCAGCGTTTATGCATGGCGGAGCGCAAGAAAGAGGGAGACGTGGCGGCACAGAGAATGTTGCGGGAATAGTTGGGCTTGCAACAGCGATAAAATATGCGTATGCAAATTTTGAGCGCAAAGTGATGGAGCTGTCGGTGTTACGCAATAAACTAATTGAGGGCATTATTAGAAACGTGCCATATGCGAGATTAAATGGTCATACTTCTGCGAGGCTACCAAATAATGTAAATATAAGCTTTGAATTTGTTGAGGGCGAGTCGTTGCTATTGTTATTAGACATGAATGGAGTGTGTGCATCGAGCGGGTCTGCTTGTACGTCTGGATCGCTAGACCCGTCGCATGTGTTGTTGGCGATTGGGTTACCACATGAAGAAGCTCATGGATCAGTGCGCTTTACGTTGGGGACCGATACGTCGATTGATGATGTCAATGAGGTGATTGCAAAGTTGCCAGGAATAGTGAAAAGAATGCGTGATATGTCACCTCTTTATGAAGAGTTTGTGGGAGAGGAATAAAAAATAGGCCGTGTGGCAGAATGGAGAATAAAAATGTATACAGAACAAGTTATGGATCACTTTATGAATCCACGTAATGTGGGAGAAATAGAAGATGCAAGTGGTGTGGGGACGGTTGGCAATGCCAAGTGTGGAGATATAATGAAAGTGTATTTGGAGATAGAAGATGGTATTATAAAAGACGCAAAATTTAAAACGTTTGGATGCGGCGCCGCTATTGCAACAAGCTCAATGGCAACAGAGTTGATCATGGGAAAAACGATAGAAGAAGCGCTCCTTATAACTAATAAGGAAGTGATGAATGCATTGGGTGGGTTGCCTCCTGTAAAAGTGCATTGCTCATTGCTTGCAGAAGAAGCGATACAAGCAGCGCTTTGGGACTATGCAGAAAAGAACAACATTGTGATAAATGGGCTAAAAAAGCCAAGTTCCGACATAGATCATCATGATGAGGACGCAGAAGTACGTCATGCGTAAAAAAGTAGTGGTAGGTATGTCTGGTGGAGTTGACAGCTCCGTTTGCGCATACCTTTTAAAGGAACAAGGATATGAAGTAATTGGAATGACGATGCAAATATGGGAGAAAGACATGTCTAGCGAAGGGTCTTGCTGTGGATTGAGCGCAGTAGAGGATGCGAGAAGAGTTTGCGAGATGATAGATATTCCTCACTATGTGGTAAACTTTAGGCAAGACTTTAAGACACGCGTTATAGATTATTTTATTGACGAATATAAAAATGGCAAAACTCCAAACCCCTGTATTGCTTGTAACAGATATGTGAAGTGGGAGTCGATGCTAAAGAAGGCACTGATGATAGGCGCGGACTATATCGCAACGGGGCACTATGCAAGTGTAATTAATATAGAAAATAGATATCAGCTTAAGAGATCAAAATCGCTAAAGAAGGATCAAACGTATGCTTTATATAATTTGACGCAAAATCAGCTAGAAAAAACGATAATGCCATTGGGAGATTATACAAAAGAAGAGATACGACAGATTGCAGCAAAGATAGGATTGCTAGTTGCAAATAAACCTGATAGCCAAGAGATTTGCTTTGTACCAGATGACAATTATTCTAAATATATAGAAGACGCAACAGGCGAAGTTGCCGTGGAAGGCAGTTTTGTAAATAAAGCCGGTGAAGTTCTAGGGAAGCATAAGGGCATTATAAATTATACGATAGGGCAACGCAAAGGATTGGGCATTACGTTCGGTAAGCCAGTTTTTGTAACTAAGATTGATGCAACATCAAATACCGTTACCCTAGGTGATAGCGAAGATTTATTTGCAACTGTGATCTATGCAAAAGATGTAAACTGGATGGCATTGGCTGAGTTTACCGAGCCATTTGTTGCAGCTGCAAAAATTAGATATAGCCATGAGCCGGCCGAGTGTTTGGTGGAAATGGAATCAGGATTGCTAAAGTGCACCTTTGTGCAAGCGCAACGAGCACCAACTCCAGGACAAGCAATTGTTTTATATGATGGAGATTTGGTGATTGGTGGAGGGACTATTGTTGATTAGTTTATAGGAGGACTAGAATGGCATTAGATGGCATCGTGTTGTCAAATATTATATATGAATTGAAGCAAGAGATTTTAGGTGGGCGAATAGAAAAAATTTATCAACCAGAAAAAGAAGAGTTGCTATTGACAGTGCGCAATAACCGAAAAAATAAAAAGTTGCTTTTAACGTGCAATAGTCAGTATCCGCGACTTAGTTTAACAGATCTAATAAAAAATCAGACAGATACCCCACCGATGTTTTGTATGTTTTTGAGAAAGCATATAGGTGGCGGAAAAATAATAAGCATAACGCAACCAAATTTTGAAAGAATTGTCAATATAGAAATAGAAGTGAAAGATGATCTAGGAGATGTTTCAACAAAAATTTTGATACTAGAAATTATGGGAAGACACAGTAATTTAATTTTAACAGCAAAAGAAGATAAGGGGCTACGGATATTAGACAGCATAAAGCATATTTCTTATGATAAATCTAAGGTGCGTCCAATTTTGCCAAACCATATGTATGAGTATCCTCCGAGCCAAGATAAGCTTAATCCGCTGAAAATTAATAAAGAAGATTTTGTAATTGCGGTATCTGGTAAAAAAGGTGAAGTTTTTAAAAAGATATACCAAACTTTTAGTGGGCTAAGTCCATTGATTGCATCAGAAATATGTTTAAATGCTGATGTAGCAGCAACAAATTTAACCATCGACGACACTGAAATGGATAATGTCTATTCAGCCTTTGTTGCAGTGATAGAGCATGTAAAGTTAGCAACCTTTTCGCCTGTATTCTATGAAACAGAAGATGGAATGCCTGTAGACTACTACTCATTTGATCTTAATATGCTAGCTGACAAAGAGAAAGTGCATAGCGGCTCAATTTGCGAAGCGGTGGAAAAATTTACGCATGATAAAAGTCAGAAATATACGATTTCACAGAAGACGGCAGATATTCGCAAGCTGGTCCTAAATTTTATAGACAGAACTGTTCGAAAACAAGCAATTCAGGAAGAAGCTCTAAAGCAAAGTGAAGATAGCGAAAAATATAAAATTTATGGTGAGCTAATTACGGCGTATTCTTATAATATTGCAAAGGGAGATAAAAATTTTGTAGCAATCAACTATTATAGTGAAAATCAGGACGAGATTGAAATTGAGCTAGATCCAGCTAAGAGCGCAATAGAAAACGCGCAGGCTTATTTTAAAAAATATACAAAATTGAAGAGAACTTTTGTTGCCGCGAAGGAGCAGCTCGAGATTATAAAAGAGGATTTGGAGTATTTGCAGTCAGTTTTGGTATCCCTAGATATGCTACAAAATGAAACAGACATACTGGAGCTACGACAAGAGTTGGTTGAGATGGGGTATCTGAAGCGAAAGCAGAAGGATTCCAAGAAGAAGATTAAGAATCAGGCTCCGTATATGAAATTTAAGACTAAATCTGGGCTTGTGATGTATGTGGGCAAAAACAATTATCAAAACGATGAGCTTACGATGAAATTTGGTGCGACACGTTCCTATTTGAAAAGAATAGGCTAAGTTGTATAACTTAAGAACTATTACAGTGAAGAGTAAAATGAATGGGTAACGCCATGAAGTGCTCTCATTAAGCCTGCGGACAGCGTATATTAAATTGAGATAATATAGGTTGTAGAGCCCGCGGAAGTCAGCTGAGCCTGTACCCTAAGGTAGAATTATTCTAACAGGAAATGCGAATCAGAGGTGATCGAGTACATTATAGGCTGGATGGCTATAAAATAACCATGGATAGAATGGAAATGAAAAAAACTGACGAACTTCCGAATGTACGGATCTAAATTGTCGATATATAGAAATGTATATAGGGGTAATAACCCAGGATATGAGGTAAAGTAAAAATCAAATTTATGAAATTCCTTATGATGTTAAAGGCATCATCAAGTATCCAGGTCTAGAGGAAGGTCCTAAAGTTATATGTAAAGCTAACTGTAATGGAACGTGGAAAGCTGTTAATGTGGAGGTCTCAATACCTATGAAGCAGTATTCAGGGGAAACCATCATGGGAGAAACTGAATTTAATAACAGTGATAGTAGGGGCATAGTACCTGTGAAACTGCGATAATAAACAGTGGAGGAAAGGCCCTAAGTCAGCAAAGTATAAATTTATAAATATTATAATAATAGTAAGGTTCGAGTATGACTAATAGAAACACTTCAAGCAATATAAAGAAGGGTTGACTTACACAATGGACTCGACGATAAAGAAACAGTCGCTAAGAAATAATGAATATTACGGGATGCAAGATATATTCGATAAATTATATGATAAATCCAAAAGAGGAAGAATATTTACAAACCTCATGGAGTTAATTAACATGGAAAGTAATATCAGGTTAGCATATAGAAATATCAAAACAAACACAGGATCTAAAACCAAAGGAACGGATAACCTAACAATCAAGGACATATCAGAACTAAACATTAATGAATTCATTAACGATATACAAGTAAAATTAAAAAAATTACAGTCCTCAAGAAGTTAGAAGAGTATTTATTCCCAAACCTAATGGAGAACTAAGACCCTTAGGCATCCCCACAATACAAGACAGAATCATCCAACAAGCAATTAAACAGATTCTTGAACCAATCGTAGAAGCCAAATTCTATAATAAAAGTTACGGATTCAGACCCAATAGAGGGACTTATCATGCAATAGCTAGCCTATACAAAATGATCCAATGCGATAACCTACACTTTATAGTAGATATAGATATAAAAGGTTTCTTTGACAATGTTAACCACTCAAAACTAATTAAACAATTATGGACACTCGGCATAAGGGATAAAAACTTAATCTGTGTCATAGGAAAAATGCTAAAAGCCCCCATCGAGAAAGAAGGGATCCCTAATAAAGGAACACCACAGGGAGGTATCCTATCACCACTATTATCTAATGTAGTACTAAATGAATTAGATTGGTGGATAGACTCGCAATGGGAAAATATTCCTACAAAACACAATTATACAAAGAAGACAAAGCACCCAAACGGAAAAATATATTTCAGCAATAGCAATAAATACAGAGCTCTCAGAAATACAAAACTTAAAGAAGTATATATTGTCAGATACGCGGACGACTTCAAATTAATCTGTCGAGATTATAAGACGGCCAAAACAATGTATCAATCAGTTAAAAATTGGCTAAAAGACAGATTAAACCTAGATATTAATGAAGAAAAATCTAAGATCACAAATTTAAGAACCAAAAGAACCGAGTTCCTAGGATTTGAAATAGGCACACACTTAAAAAGAAATAAATTAGTGGTAACATCAAGAATGTCACGAAAAGCAAAAATAAAAGCGATTAATAAGTTAAGAAAAAAAATTAGACAAATTAAAAAAATGCCACACATGACAATCGTCAAACAATACAATAGTATAGTTTTAGGGCTACAGAATTACTACAAAGTAGCGACGTTAGTCAGTTGTGACTTTGCTGAAATGTACTATAAAATATTTAGAACCTTACGCAACCGCTTAAAAGGGAAGGTCAATAATAAAGGAGACCCTGGTCTAACGTACAAGAGGTTATATAGCGATTACAATGAAAAAGCGAAATTCATTGACAATCAAGTTATATTTCCACTATATGGTATAAAATTTTATAAAGCAACTCATTTCCCTAATGATATCAATAGCTATACAAAGGAAGGTAGAGAAGCAATTCATCGAAAAATTAAAGATATAAATGAACACACCATAAAATATATGTTAGATAACCCGATCGCGAACAGATCAACCGAATACAATGATAACAGAATGTCTCTATATATTGGCCAAAATGGCAAATGTAGAATTACTAAACTTAGATTAGATCCAAAAAATATGGAATGTCATCATATCGAACCTAGGAGCAGAGGTGGAGATGATTCATATGATAACCTAGTACTTCTAAATAAAGAAGTACACAAACTAATTCATATGAAAAACCAGGATTTAATAAAACAAATAGTATACGAACTTGAACTGGATGATAAAGAAAAAGCGGCAATCAATAAATTCAGAGAAAAAATTGGAAATTATAATATTAAATAAAGCAATAATACTAACAATGTTGATGGAACGCCGTATGCTGGGAAACTAGCACGTACGGTGTGGATGAGGGGAAAAGGTGGAGATAAAATCAAAACCTTACCTATTCATATCAAAGGCCAATGATATGTGGTTTCATATTAAAGCTGGGCCAGGGTCGCACGTGATTATGAAGGTGCCAAATGGGCAAGAATTGTCGGAAGAGGATTTGTATGAAGGAGCTCTCGTTGCAGCATATTTTAGTAGCGGAAAGCAATCTAACAACGTGCAAATTGATTATACAACACGTAAAAACGTAAAAAAGGTGCCGGGTGCAAAGCCAGGAATGGTGATCTATTATCATTTTAAGACACTGAGCGTAACGCCTACAGAAAAAGCAATAGCGCAACTAGAAGAGTAAAGTAAAAAGACCTTGCAGAAGTATAGTATACTGCAGGGCCTTTTTGTGTTTTAGAGAAAAAGTTTTGATAAAAGCAATACCATAGCCAAAGTGGTAACACCCATAACAGCCGTGACGCCGGTTTGGCACTTGTACGCTGCTTTAGTATCCATATTTGAAAATTGTGAAACAACCCAAAAAAACGAATCGTTGGCATGAGAGACAGTCATGGATCCGGCCCCAATTGCCATAATAACAAGTACGCGTCCAAGATCGCTTCCAAAACCGAGTGATTCGATCATAGGAGCGATCATGGCGGAAGTGGTGATCATCGCAACTGTGGAAGAGCCCATTGCGGTTTTGAGGAGGGCAGCAATGAGGAATGGAAGAACAGCTCCAATGCCCAAGCCAAGAACGAGCTCTCCAACTACATCTGCTATTGGCAACTTTTGAAGTACGGCACCTAATGCTCCGCCAGCACCGGTAATGGCAAGAATACTAGCAGAGTTGGTTATACCATCAGAAAGCCAGGTGAGAGTCTCTTTTTTGGAAGATTTAGGAATTAAGGTCATGGCAACAAATACACCAATTATTAACGCAATGACAGGATCTCCGAAAAATGTTAAGACAGATTTGATAAACTCACCAATAGATGATTTAAGCAAAAAGTTTGAAATGATAGGGAAGTTGACAACCGATTGTATGGCAATCAAAACTATAGGCACCAAAATCGGTGCGAAACTATGTAGCGCAGAAGGCAATTTCCCATACTTGTCAAGTAATTCAGAAACGGTAGTATCAGAGTTGGCAGGAATATGAACTCGGCGACCAACTAGCATAGCATATAGAATTGCAATAAGCGTAACAGGAATAGAAATAACTAATCCGATTAGAATAGTTAGACCTAAGTTTGCGTTTAGCGTTCCGGCCATTGCAATAGGACCCGGAGTTGGTGGCACAAGACAGTGAGTAGCATAGAGACCTCCAGATAATGCAGTTGCCATGACAGCGAGCGACATATTGTTACTATTGGCTAGAGCTTTTGCAATTGGAGTGAGAATGACAAAACCAGAATCACAAAACACGGGGATACCGGTAACGTAGCCAGTCATACCCATTGTGAGAACGCTTTTCTTTTCGCCAACAATGTTGAGAATGCTATTGGCCATGGTGAGGGCGGCACCAGTTTTTTCGAGAATAGTGCCAATCATAGTTCCGGCCAAAATTACGATACCGATGCTTGCGAGGATATTGCCGAATCCTGATTTTACTGTGGCTATAATGGTGGCTCCGTCTAATCCGGTAAAAAGCCCAACAAAGATAGCGGTAAGAATGAGTACCAAAAATGGATGTTGCTTGAATTTGACTATTGCGACAATCATAAGGATAATTGCAACAAAAATAATTGTTAATATGTATGGTCCTGTCATACAAATCCCTCCCTTTATATAGAATGAACACATAATTTAGTGCTAGGACGACTATATGATAGCATAAGGCAAAAGAAATGTAAATATTTTACAATAAAAAAATGACTTATCGCAACGAATAGCTGCAATAAGTCATTGAGATTAGTTTAAATCGTATACGCCGATATCGAGTAATTTTTTGAGAGCTTCTTCGTCTGCTGCTTTACTAAACCATTCGAAAGCTTTGTTGACATCTTTTTCGACACCACTTCCAGTCATATAGCAAACACCAAGATTAAGTTGAGCTCGTTGATTTCCATTGATTGCGGCACGTTGAAACCAGTGTGCGGCCTGGATAAAATCTTTGGAAACACCTGTGCCATTCATATAGCAAACGCCAAGACTATATTGAGCATTAGAATTTTCTTGCTCTGCGGCCTTTGTATACCATAAAAATGCTTGAGTTACATCACGAGGTATATTTGTACCGTGATAAAAGCAATCACCAAGATAGTATTGAGCATGTGAGTCACCTTTGCGAGCGGCTTTTTTATACTGTTGCATTGTCATAAATGGTACATCTCCTTTTATAAGTCGTATTAGATTTATGAGATCATGGTATATATATATATTCGACATCTAAAATATAACAATATATGTATTTTTTTAGATATATCTTGCAATTCTCATCCAGACATTATCCATATTAACGACAGCGCCTAATTTGAAAGAAGCCTCGACATGACCTTGTTTAGAAGCCTCTAAAAACCAATAATTTGCCGTATCAAAATTAATTTCGACACCTAAACCTTCTTCGAACAGTGTTCCCAAATAAAATTGGGCTTTGGCAACTCCGGCAGTAGCGGCCTTAGTAAACCAGAATGCGGCTTGTTCAACATCTCTAATAACTCCGTTTCCATGAAGGTAGCATAAAGCTAAGTTGTTCTGAGCATCAGCATTGCCAAGTTGTGCAGCTTCGTAAAACCAATATGCTGCTTTTTCAAAATTGGGGTCGCTTCCTGTACTATTGAGATAATGCAGACCTAGGTTGAGTTGTGCACTGCTATTACTTTGCTGAGCTGCTATTGTAAACCACTTGATTGCCGCAGATTGAGAAGCGGCATCGTCTTCTTTATAAGAATACATAACCCCCAAACTATTTTGAGCAAAGATATCTCCTTGTAGAGCAGCTTTTTTAAACCAAAAAATTGCCGTATCAAAATTTTGTTGAACTCCTATACCATTTTCGTAGCAAAGGCCAAGATGATATTGAGCAGTTATTTCGCCTTGTGTCGCGGCTTTGTTAAACCAATACAATGCTAACTTATTATCTGGCAAGACGCCGACCCCAGCCATATAACATACTCCAAGATGCGCTTGAGCTTGGATGTTATTGTGAGTGGCAGATTTTATAAACCAAAATATAGCTTCATTTAAATTTTGTTCAATACCTACGCCATTTTCGTAGCAAAGGCCAAGATGATATTGCGCATCGGTGTTGTTCTGTTGCGCGGCGGCCTGATACCAAAATGTGGCTTCTTCTAAATCTTGAGTAACACCCAATCCATTTGCATAGCAGGTTCCTAAATTAAATTGAGCAGGCGCATAATATTGTTTTACACCCTCCCAAAACCAAAAAACAGCTTTTTGAGTATTTTTTTTGACGCCAGAACCATTTATATAGCACATAGCTAAGTCGACCTGAGCTTGAACATGACCTTGCTTAGCTGCTATTTGAAACCAATAATGTGCTTTCTTTGTATTCTGAGTTATACCCATACCATAAAAATAGCATTGACCTACTTGATAGGTTGCTTCTATATCACCATTTTTGGCCGCCTGTTGATAATTTTCAAATTCCATATCTCCATCCTTTCTGACAAGACTCGTCCTTTCAGTATATGAGAATGAACAACAAAAAAGCACCCCCAAAGGATGCTTTATCACAAAAACATTACCTAAATATTACGGTTATAATTGTAGCAAATTCTCCAAAGCTATTTGTGCCAATATATTTCCTTGGTTTGCAGATTTTTTATACCAATATGCAGCTTTATCTAAATTTTGATCTACTACTATACCTTGTTCATAAAATCTGCCTATATCAAACTGAGCCACGTCATATCCTTGTTGTGCAGATTTTTCGTACCAATAAAATGCTTGTTGCAGATCTATATCTTCGATATCTCCGTATTCATAACACATAGCAATACAATATTGAGCAATATCGTTGCCGTTAATCGCAGCTTGTTGATACCAAGAAAATGCTAGTTCCAGATCTTGCGCGACTCCAATTCCAAAATGATAGCATTGACCTAGGCAACATTGGGATAGCGTGTTACCTTGCTTTGCGGATTGTTCATACCAATAGAATGCTTTTTCTACGTTTTTCGTAACACCTAAGCCTTGCTCGTAAAAATATCCTAGCTGACCTTGTGCCATACTATCATTTTGTTTTGCAGATTTTCGAAACCAATAAACGGCTTTGGTAAAACTTTGAGGAACGCCTAATCCTAATTTATAATAATTTGCCAGGTTATGTTGTGCCTTGGCAAGTCCTTGAGAGGCAGCTTTTTTGGTCCAATAAACTGCTTTATCTAGATCTCTTGGAGTTCCTCGGCCGGATTCGTAGCAATAACCTAGATTACATTGTGCGATGGCAAAATCTTGTTGCGCGGCTTTGATATACCAATAGATAGCTTTAGTGTCATCGGATGTAACTCCGGAGCCCTCTTGATAGCATAAAGCAAGAGCTGTCTGGGCTTCAGGATGTCCTTGTAGTGCAGATTTTTCATACCAATAAAAAGCTAATTGAGGATCTCTTTCAATATTTTTTCCGATATCATAAAAAAGGCCTAATGCCAATTGAATTTCAGGGTCTTGTTCATCTATTTCAACGTCCCAATAAATTGTATTATTAGAATCTTCAGAATCTGTGTTTTCTAGCTCCATTGGAACCTTAATACTATGTTGTGTAGTTGGTTGTTTAAGCTGTCTAAATTTCATAAGCAAAACCTCCTAGGGTAGCCATTACCAAATTATGTCTAAATATATGTCTTAGTATATATTTATGCGAAATAGATTAAAAAGGTGCGTAGATAAGTATAACTATGCTTTGAAATTATAAATTGGCGTTATATATTTAATAATATCGACAGTTGGAGTTATATGGTCAATAATCGCGCTTTTGTCTTTGTATGCCATAGGAGATTCATCGATAGTTTTTTCGGTAATAGAAGTGGAGTATACATCTTTTGTTTGTTCTATAAATTCATCGAGTTGAAATTTTTTAAAAGCGGTGGTGCGGCTATACAATCTTCCGGCACCATGAGGGGCAGAGTAGTTCCAATCTGGATTTCCCTTACCAACACAAATCAGGCT
Organism: Candidatus Epulonipiscium viviparus; assembly: GCF_030708075.1. Classification (GTDB taxonomy): domain Bacteria; phylum Bacillota; class Clostridia; order Lachnospirales; family Cellulosilyticaceae; genus Epulonipiscioides; species Epulonipiscioides viviparus. The sequence goes on from NZ_CP117982.1 coordinate 510,350, forward strand.
GCCATCGCGCATATTGAGGGGAATTAAGACTGTTTCTCCAAGCTGTGCAGAGATAGCACCTTTGCGTATGATATTATGATCTAGATCGATGTAGTTGTGAATAGTTTCGAAGTGTGTCGTATCTGATAGTGTCGTGGCGAAGTATTTTTCTAAGATGATGTTGGCAATGGTTTTGCGATTTAGAGTTGCATATTGCTGGCAAATTTGCATGTCATGTAGATACTGCTGTTTGTATTTGCCGGTTAGGTAGCAAAGACTTTTGGGAATGGCGGGCTCCATTAGAGTAAATTTTGTAGCCAAATCTTTGAGAGCAGTTTGAATTTCATGGCGACGTCCAGTGGATTTATATTCGGCAATCAAGTGGTCGCGAGCATCATAATACCTGTCTTTGCCAGATAATAATTCATATGCAAGATCTTGATAATATTGAGCAACTTGGGTGCCTAAATTTCTACTACCTGTATGAATAATTAGATACTTGGCATTGGAGTTATCTTTGGCAATTTCGATAAAATGGTTGCCGCCACCGAGGCTGCCTATACTGCGTTCGATGCGTTTGGTTTCGTGTAAATTGCGATAGCAGAAGAGTTCTTGAAGCTTGGGGAATCTGGCCAATCTACCTTCGTGTATATTTTTGCCGGCAGGGACATGCTTGTGAATAAGGGAATCAATTTCAGCAAAGTCTATTTCTTCAGTACCTAGTTCAATAGTTAGCATTCCGCAGCCAATGTCGACACCAACTATATTTGGAATGACCCAGTCGGTAACTTGAGCAGTAAATCCAATAACGCATCCAGCTCCCGCATGTACATCGGGCATTACTCGAATGTTACAATCTTGGGTGAAGGGTTGATCGCATAATAATTGTAATTGTTCTTGCGCTGAGTATTCGAGCTCGTTTGCATATACGAGAGCAATACTATTTGTACCAGTAATTTTAATCATAATCTACCTTCTTTCAGTGATAGTAAAAATAACGATTATATCATTGAAGATATTTAAGTGTCAATTATTTAAACTTTAGTGTTATTTATAAAATGTGCAAAATAATTTATTTACAAATTTTGGCAATATGATATAATAAGAAAGAGAGCTTGGAAAAGGAGAGTGAGTAGATATGGTCAGTGATGATGTAATAATAGGGGTGATAGCCCTAGTTTTGAATACAGCTTATAGTTATGTTTTATTGCATGTAGCCTCGAAGATGGTGGAGGATAAATCAACGTCATTTATAAAAAAGTTGATGTTTTCTATAGCAAACATGGTTTTATATTCGTTAGTATATGCGTTTAAAGTGCCTCATTATATATACTATATATTTGTGTTTACTGCGATTATGATGGAGCTATATTCAATAGGTTTAACGGCCAAAGAAGGGGCATGTATAGCGTCACATGCGATAGTAAATATAAGTGCTATATTTTTGGCCTGTGTTAAGCTGATAACAGCTGCTTATGGAGTACCTGCAAATACAGTATTTACAAACATCGATATAAGATTGCAAATAGTTTCTGTGATGTATATACTGGCAATGTTAGTTGGGGTAATACTATTTAGAAATTTGGGTGCCGAGAATTTGAAAAAAGTACTAAGTGCAAAGGGATATTCTGAAGCTTTGACCGTATTAGGAATCATTCTTACTTGTTATGTTGCAGTAGATGAGTATATCATAATTTTAGGATATAGCTACGAAGATCAAATTATAATGGTGTTGGCAACTGTGTTTTTGGTTATGTCACTATACTATCTAATTTTATACTATACAATTAAAAGTCTAAATATCATTATATATAGAGAAAAAACTGAAGCGGCCAAAATATCATACACAAGGTTAGTGAGTAAGCATAATGGAATTATGAACAAAGTACTTAAAGATGAGTTAACAGATCTCTATAATAAAAAGTATGTTATTAATTATATATCTAAAATGTTAGCTGAGCCTGGTACAGAAAATACAAAGCAAGGAATAATATTTTTGGATATAAATGGTCTAAAATATGTTAATGATACTTTTGGACATAAAGCGGGAGATAAATTGATTCTTGATGTTACATCGGCTGTTAGAAATAGTATTCGTGAGAAGCATCAAGATATTGCAGGTCGCATTGGCGGAGACGAAATTTTGATTTTTATTCCTAATATACATCAAGCGGGGTTAGACAAAATTGTGGAGAGAATTCGCAACAATATAAGACGTAAAAATGAAGCAGAAAAGGATTTTCTTGTTGCAGCTAGTATAGGAGCGATAATGGTAGACGGAGATATGGCAAAGCTAGGTCTTAATAATATTTTAGAAAAAGTAGATGTTTTGATGCGAATGGACAAAGAAAAGTTTTATAAAGAAATGGAGGAAAAAAATGGAAACTATTAATGCATTGATATTCTTTTTATTATTACTGCTTTATAATTACGCAATGTTTGCATATAATTCCTTTATATATATGCCACGAATGGAGTTATGGAAGATTATATTTTTGACAAGTATAATTAACAGCTTATTGTTTATCATACCACAGGCAATACATATAGATAACATAGGACCTATGGTACTTTATGTAATATGTTATACAATACAATTTAATTATATTTATAAGAAAAACTTCCTATCGTGTCTATTTTTTTCTATGGCATTTATGTTGAATTTATATGGTATAGGGCTAATGTCAGGAGGGGTAATATCATTAGTAGTACCTGGTAGTTTAGCAGTTCATCGTACAGATTCAGTATTGAGAATGATAACAACAATTTTTAGTTTGCTACCTGCTATACTTGAAATAGTAATAATAAGAGCTGTGATCAAGAAAGAGAAAATAGATAGATTTTTGTCGCACAGAAAAAGCGTACAGATGGCAGTTTTAATTATGGGTATTGTGTTTTTATATTCTCTAACAGTGATTAACGTAAACAATTATCAAATGATAGATGACATTAGAATTGCTGTATTAAATATTAAAGTAGGACTGATATGTATAACAGGATTTTTGATAGCAATAGGATATGGATATATTTTCGCGATAATGAATTTATATCAAAAGCAATTTGAAAATTATGCAACTTTGATACAGAAAGAGCAAGAGAGCATCCATGAGCTGTCTTTAACTGTTCAAAAAGACTCGTTTACGGGGTTATATTTACGTGATGTTGCTATAGAAAGAATGCAATTCTATAAAAAAAATAGCATGCAATTTTATACAATTTTTGTAGATATGGATGGTCTTAAAACTGTCAACGATATTTATGGACACAATGAGGGCGATTTTTATATACAACAAGTTGTAGAGATATTGAAGCGTAACTTTATCGGCACAATTGTATCAAGAATAGGAGGAGATGAGTTTTTGATTACGGGAACCAGCTATGACTTGGATACACCTTTGCAAAATACGCTTATGCTTTATGAAGAAGTAAAAGCAATTAAAGTTAAAAACGATAAGCATTATAATACATCCATTAGTTATGGACTGGTTAATATAGATGAAACTGCAAGATTTGATGTAGAAAATATTATTAAAATTGCAGATGAAAGAATGTATGAATTTAAGCAAGTAAATAAAAAAGAGCGTAAAGTCAAAAAAATATATAAGTAATGGCTAATTGCCGTATTTTTTTGTTAATTAACTTAAAGGCGCTCTATAGGTTGGCATATTGCTAATGTTTAGTTAGCTACATTATCGGCAGTTGCAGTATTAAACGCTGCATCTAATTCATCGCATTTGCTGATTGTGTTGTCAAAATATACGTAGTCAAAATATTCAATCAATTGATATAAGCTTAGTTTTGCAATTGCCATATCTTTGTCACTAACTTCGTTGGCGAGCTGAGGAAATTGCTCTAAAATTTGATTAACTTGAGACACAAAGGATTTTCGAAGATCTGGTGTCTCTAGCGATGAATTTAACAGTTTAACTCTAAATTGAAATATCATTAAAGGTAATAGATTATACATTTTATATTCAAAAATTTGAGATATACTACACTGCCAAAATAGAAGCTCTTTGACATTCGTTGTAAGGTTCGATTTATATAGGTTTTGCATAGCGCTAACGATATAGGGGCTTTCTTCTAAGTATATATAAGCCTGAACTGGCAATTCATATGCATATGCACCCTCAATGGAATTAAATGTTAATTTTGTAATGGCAGCCTGAAGCGGATATTTTGCTATATGAATTGCCATATATTTGGGGCGTGTTTGAAACTTGATTTGATATATAGCATCTTGTATCTGAATGATCATATCTGCGACAAATACTTCAAAACATATAGTATCTTTAAGAAAATCTAAGGACAAGAAGTGTATGTGGGCATCTGTTATTTCGGCTGATAGGTATCTATCGAGATAGTTGGTTTCATATAAATAATCGAGTGTTCCAAGAAACATGCGTGGAGAGGTCTGAAACAGTGTAGTTAATATTTGATTCAATTTTGAGATAATACTGGGGCTTAGATTTTTGGCTACAGACTGACTGATACCTAAAAAATTTGCTGCAACTTCGGTGGATTTAAATATCGTCTCGAAGATGGGTAGCAAATAAGATAATTTATCTTGGTCTGTTGTGCTTAATTTGGTGTGTAAGATTTGTAATAAATGTTTAGTAACAAGTTTTTTATTGATTCTAGCATATCGTCTGTCAATGGCCATTTTATAGAGGTCTCCTAACCGATGTGATAAAAAAACTGCAGTCATATTATAATTTGATATTATTAAGTTTGCAAGACTGTTCAAAGAAATAATATGCGGACTGAGTAATTGCATCTTGATGTGTATGCAGAAATTAGATATAATAAAAAAATTACTGTAGGAGGTGTAAATATGTATTATATAGGAGTAGATCTAGGCGGAACCAATATAGTGGTTGCGTTATTAAACGAAGAGGGAAGTATTTTAGATGTCATTACAAAGGATACTAAGCGAGAACGTGTAGTAGATCTAATTTTTGACGACATCATTGCAAGTACAGAAGAGATCATTACTCGAAATAATTTAGCAAAAACCGAAATAAAAGGTATAGGTATTGGAAGTCCAGGAATGATAGACTCTAAGGCGGGAGTAATAGTATATGCCAATAACATTGCAATAGACAACTTTGCAGCAGTTGAGTATGTGGAGGCAAGGACCGGAATAACTACAAAAATCGCAAATGATGCGGACTGTGCAGCGCTAGGAGAAGTAATTGCAGGAGCAGCAAAAGGAACAGAAGATGCGGTAGTGATTACATTAGGAACAGGCGTTGGCGGAGGAATTATAATCAATGGCAAAATCTTTAATGGATACTTTGCTGGAGGAGCGGAAATTGGGCATCAAATCATTGTGAAAGATGGGATAAGATGTACGTGTGGAAATTTTGGTTGCCTAGAGTCATATGCATCTGCAACAGCTCTCATCAATATGGCAAATGCAAGGGCAAAAGAATTTCCGGAATCCAAGTTGGCAACGATAGATGAACAGAATATGACAGCCAAGATACCATTTGATTTTGCATGGGCCGGCGACGCAGTTGCAAAGCAATTAATTGAGGACTATATAGATTATGTGGCAATAGGTGTTGCAAATATAATAACAGTATTTAAACCACAAGTAGTGTTGATAGGTGGAGGAGTATCGAAGCAAGGAGATAAATTGATCAATCCATTGACCGAGAAAGTAAAGAAATATGCTTTTGGAGGAGATATGCCGACGCAAATTCGAGTTGCGACACTGGGTAATGACGCGGGAATAGTTGGAGCGGCAATGTTAAATCGATAAGAGAGGTTTAGTTGTCAAAATAAAATGCCACTGCAGTAGAATAGACAGAAGCAGTGGTTTTTTTGATGCTTAATGTAGCATCGCGCTTATTACTACTAGCAAAATTAAATGTGCAGGATAAAATACATAGAACACCCATTTATAATTTGATTTGGTATGAGGGAGATAGCAAATTGGTATGATGGCTAATGCAGATAACCATTGATTTGCTCCTGGAAATCCATAAAAAACAATACTTAACCCGCCAATAATGGCTCCGCAAACAAGAAGGCTTTTTTTAGATTGCTTGAAAATCAATATCCAAACATAGAAGATGAATACAACGCAGATTCCATACGCGCCATAATCGCAAGAATGAGCATAATATAATATGATCATTCCAAGTAGGGCTTGAGCAAATTGATGTAGAAGGCTGCTTTTTTGCACTCTCGTAAAGTCCATAATTTTCAAAAAAATGAGGGCAACACAAAATGTAAAACCAATATTTAACGTATAAAACAAGTAAACCCAAAGATCTGTTGTGAACAATTGTATAAAGCTGATACCAGATATTAGCATAGTGAACGGAATTTGTGCGATTATTGCCATAGTGAGCATTCGAATCAGATACTTGTTATAATTTTTGGTGTGTATGTACCCGCTAGCAAGCATATAAGCAAAAATTGGCATACTAACACGGCCAATTGCTCTTAGTACAAGATAAGAAGTGGAGAATGGATCTAGAAATGCAATAGCAAAGTGATCAATAAACATTGTGATAATTGCAAATATTTTTAACATAAGTCCTCCTAAGTGATTTTTTTTTATTATAGCATCTAAATAGTATAAAGTGTAGTCTTAAAAACAAAAAAGCTAGTTACCCAGAGATAACTAGCAAAAAAAATTTAGATATTTGCAGTTGCGGCTTTTTGATTAAACTTGGCAGCTAGAACAACGGCTAAATCGTCGGTATTGTTTGGTGTGTGTGTCTTGATAAGGTCAGAATTTTCAATGATTAAATCTAGAATAAGATCGATATATTTCTGAAGTTTTGCGGAATTTAAGATATTTGGATTATAGATGACCTCGATAATGCAATCAGACTTTGAAACATTGATAGAATCAACTCCATTGATTTGCTCAAAAAGTTGAACAACTTTATCGATATATATATCATCCTTATCTTTTATAGCGCCGATTCTTTTGGAATATATTTTGAAAAGACCTGTGGAATCTTCTACTATTTTAAAATCTAAATAATTTTTAATAAAATGCTTTTTTAAACCCATAAATAAATATCTCCTTTACTATAAATTTATTACATTATATCATAGTGGAGAAAAATTGTAAATAAAAAAAGCTAGCTATCCAAAAACTCGATAACTAACTGCATTGGAATTATTTCATTCCTCCAAGATATTTTTCCCTGGTTGCATTGCCGCCACGTAAATGCCTGTCTGCTTTATTTTTGTCAAGAATAGCACGAGCTTCCATGGCGAGTTGTGGGTTGATTTTTTCTAGTCGTTCTGTAACATCCTTGTGAACTGTGCTTTTACTTATACCAAATTTTTTTGCGGTTTCTCGTACGGTGGCTTTTTTGCTGATGATAAAATTTGCTGCTTGTACGGCTCTCTCTTCAATATAAGGTTTCAAGAAAAGGCCTCCTTTAAAATCTTTACACTTGGTTAATAATATGCGAGAAGTCAAAAATATATTACTTGTTTGTAAAAAAAATATACTAAAAATAATATTTATAAAAATTAGAATAAGTAAAGTTGAGTTATACAGGATATTTAATGGTCATTGCCTTGAAAATAAATTAGAAACATTTATAATAGTAAAAAACTAATGATAGGGAGAAGACTAATGAAAACAATTGGAATTATAGGAGCAATGGAAGAGGAAGTTAATGCGCTGAAAAAGAATATGCAAATATCGAATGTTCAAACAAAAGCAATGATGGAATTTGTGAAAGGAAAATTTCAAGAAAAAGAAGTTGTTGTAGTTAAATGTGGAATAGGCAAAGTGAATGCCGCAGTATGTACTCAAATATTGGCAGATGTATTTGCAGTGGATTATATTATTAACACCGGAGTTGCGGGGGCATTGCATCCAACTTTAAATATTGGAGACATTGTAATTTCGAGTGATACAGTTCAACACGATATGGATACCACGGCATTTGGAGATCCAAGAGGAGTAATTCCGCGAATGGACAATTCATATTTCGAAGCGGATCAAATGTTGATAGACCTAGCAAAAGATATAAGCGAAGAAGAATTGGATAAGAATGTTTATGTAGGCAGAGTTGCAAGCGGAGATCAATTTGTTGCAAGTGTAGATCAAAAAGATGATATATACACCACATTTAACGCGTATTGTGCGGAGATGGAGGGAGCGGCAATTGCTCAAACTTGCTATCTAAATAAGATACCATTTGTAATATTACGAGCAATATCTGATAAAGCGGACGGGTCTGCAGAAATGAATTTTACACATTTTACAGAATTGGCGGCCAAAAATGCCATAACTATTCTTTCAAATATGATAAAAAAGATTCAATAATAAAAAAATGAAAGAAAGAGCTATCTAACTGTCATAAAAAATAGCTTTAGACAAAGTGTTTGTAAGTTTTTTGGTGAGGTTAAATAAAATATGATCAACTTAAGCACATTACCTAAAATAAGGAGTGTGCTTTTATTATTTTTAAGTATCTATATTTATAATAGAAGGATTTTTTTATTTTAACAATATTTTACAATCAGCATAATGATGTTTTTGACATTTTAAATAAGATGATAAAATGTACATATTTTGAAGCTTATATTTATAGTTAGAAGCAACTATCGTGTTAATTTCAAAAGTAAGGAGAATAATAGCTAAATTTTGGCGCAGTTTTACTACTACTTTTTAAAACTTTTGCAGGGCGAAATAATATTTATTGCAACTTTTAGAAGATAGAGAATATATTGTTAGAGTAACACGGATAAAGTTAGCATAACAAATTAATAGAAGGAGGATGCGAAGATGGATCAATACTTTCCATTGTTTTTATATATGATGTTAAAGAAAAAACCGAATAAAAAGTAGTAGAAAGCGACGATCAAAATAAATAGAAATGAGGATGCGAAGATGGATCAATACTTTCCGTTGTTTTTATATATGATGTTAAAGAAAAAACCGAATAAAAAGTAGTAGAAAGCGACGATCAAAATAAATAGAAATGAGGATGCGAAGATGGATCAATACTTTCCGTTGTTTTTATATATGATGCTAAAGAAAAAACCGAATAAAAAATAGTATGAAGTAGCGATAGCAATAAACTGGATAGAAAGGAGGGATGTTAAGATGGGAAACATGATGAGAGTGTTAATGCTAATAGGAGTATTTACATTTGCCTACGTATTCGCAACAGTATTTTTAGGATTCAATCCAGCGGGTGTAACAGTGGTAGATGTGCTAGCAAGATCTGAAGCGGCAGAGATGGCAACGAGGTTTGTGATGAATCTGAGTATAATGCTAGTGTTACTAATAGGATTTCGTAAGTTATCGGCATAGTAAAAAAAGGAGGAGAGAGATGGGCAATGCAATGAGAGTGTTAATGCTAATAGGATATTTACATTTGCCTACGTATTCGCAACAGTATTTTTAGGATTTAATCCAGCGGGTGTAACAGTGGTAGATGCGCTAGCAAGATCTGAAGCGGCAGAGATGGCAACGAGGTTTGTGATGAATCTAAGTATAATGCTAGTGTTACTGATAGGATTTCGTAAGTTATCAGCATAGTAAAAAAAGGAGGTGAGAGAGATGGGCAATGCATGAGAGTGTTAATGCTAATAGGATTATTTACATTTGCCTACGTATTCGCAGCAGTATTTTTAGGATTTAATCCAGCGGGTGTAACAGTGGTAGATGCGCTAGCAAGATCTGAAGCGGCAGAGATGGCAACGAGTTTGTGATGAATCTAAGTATAATGCTAGTGTTACTGATAGGATTTCGCAAGTTATCAGCATAGTAAAAAAAGGAGATGAGAGAGATGGGCAATGCAATGAGAGTGTTAATGCTAATAGGATTATTTACATTTGCCTACGTATTCGCAACAGTATTTTTAGGATTTAATCCAGCGGGTGTAGCAGTGGTAGATGCGCTAGCAAGATCTGAGGCGGCAGAGATGGCAACGAAGTTTGTGATGAATCTAAGTATAATGGTAGTGTTACTGATAGGATTTCGTAAGTTATCGGCATAGTAAAAAAAGGAGGTGAGAGAGATGGGCAATGCAATGAGAGTGTTAATGCTAATAGGATTATTTACATTTGCCTACGTATTCGCAACAGTATTTTTAGGATTTAATCCAGCGGGTGTAACAGTGGTAGATGCGCTAGCAAGATCTGAAGCGGCAGAGATGGCAACGAAGTTTGTGATGAATCTAAGTATAATGCTAGTGTTACTGATAGGATTTCGCAAGTTATCAGCATAGTAAAAAAAGGAGATGAGAGAGATGGGCAATGCATGAGAGTGTTAATGCTAATAGGAGTATTTACATTTGCCTACGTATTCGCAACAGTATTTTTAGGATTTAATCCAGCGGGTGTAACAGTGGTAGATGCGCTAGCAAGATCTGAAGCGGCAGAGATGGCAACGAAGTTTGTGATGATCTAAGTATAATGCTAGTGTTACTGATAGGATTTCGAAGTTATCAGCATAGTAAAAAAAGGAGATGAGAGAGATGGGCAATGCAATGAGAGTGTTAATGCTAATAGGAGTATTTACATTTGCCTACGTATTCGCAACAGTATTTTTAGGATTTAATCCAGCGGGTGTAACAGTGGTAGATGCGCTAGCAAGATCTGAAGCGGCAGAGATGGCAACGAAGTTTGTGATGAATCTAAGTATAATGCTAGTGTTACTGATAGGATTTCGCAAGTTATCAGCATAGTAAAAAAAGGAGATGAGAGAGATGGGCAATGCAATGAGAGTGTTAATGCTAATAGGAGTATTTACATTTGCCTACGTATTCGCAACAGTATTTTTAGGATTTAATCCAGCGGGTGTAACAGTGGTAGATGCGCTAGCAAGATCTGAAGCGGCAGAGATGGCAACGAAGTTTGTGATGAATCTAAGTATAATGCTAGTGTTACTGATAGGATTTCGCAAGTTATCAGCATAGTAAAAAAAGGAGATGAGAGAGATGGGCAATGCAATGAGAGTGTTAATGCTAATAGGAGTATTTACATTTGCCTACGTATTCGCAACAGTATTTTTAGGATTTAATCCAGCGGGTGTAACAGTGGTAGATGCGCTAGCAAGATCTGAAGCGGCAGAGATGGCAACGAAGTTTGTGATGAATCTAAGTATAATGCTAGTGTTACTGATAGGATTTCGCAAGTTATCAGCATAGTAAAAAAAGGAGATGAGAGAGATGGGCAATGCAATGAGAGTGTTAATGCTAATAGGAGTATTTACATTTGCCTACGTATTCGCAACAGTATTTTTAGGATTTAATCCAGCGGGTGTAACAGTAGATGCGCTAGCAAGATCTGAAGCGGCAGAGATGGCAACGAAGTTTGTGATGAATCTAAGTATAATGCTAGTGTTACTAATAGGATTTCGCAAGTTATCGGTGTAATATAAAAAAGGAGATGAGTGAGATGGCTAATGTAATGAAATTTAATTCGAAGGCGATAACAAAATTAGGTACTGTAGGGACAATATTATTGAGTATCAGAAAGTTGTCTCTCTAGCTTAAACTCCATCTTTCGATTTTGAAAGGTGGAGTTTTTTTGATTCTGCTTAAAACTTATATTGTAGTAAAAAATATTTTGCGGATTTATAGTTTTTTTTTGAAATAGGATTGACTAAAGTGAAAAATACTGCTAAAATTTAAGTGTTATGGACATCTATTGACAACTCTGCATATAGTTAATAGCGTATGTTGAAGTGTATAATAGAAAAAATTAATTTCATTATCTTTAAGGAGGATTTTTTAAATGTCAGAAATAAAAACTGAAACAACTCCCGTAGTAGAATCTCCAACAGCAATGGTTGATACTCTTGCTAAAAAAGCTGAAGTAGCTCTAGAGGAATTTTTAAAACTCGACCAAGAGCAAATTGATGATATAGTAAGAGCAATGTCGCTTGCTGGATTGACTGCTCAAATGAAGTTAGCACGCATGGCAATAGAAGAAACTGGCCGTGGTATTTTTGAAGATAAAGTTACGAAAAATATATTTGCAACAGAATATATCTACAACAATATTAAAAATCTAAAAACAGTTGGAATTATAAATGATAACCAAAATGAAAATTATTTTGAAGTAGCAGAACCAGTGGGAATAGTGGCGGGTGTTACACCAGTTACAAATCCTACGTCAACAACTATGTTCAAAGCTATTATTGCGGTTAAAGCTAGAAATCCGATTATTTTTGGATTCCACCCATCGGCTCAGAAGTGTTCAAGAGAAGCGGCGATGATTTTGAGAGACGCTGCCGTGGCTCATGGTGCTCCAAAAGATTGTATTCAGTGGATAGAAGTTCCTTCACTAGAGGCTACTGGTGCTCTTATGAATCACCCAAGTGTATCAATGGTATTGGCTACTGGTGGTGGTGCGATGGTAAAAGCAGCGTACTCAACTGGTAAACCAGCTCTTGGTGTTGGACCTGGAAATGTTCCGTGTTTTATAGAAAAAACTGCAAATTTAGAGCAAGCTTTAACTGACCTAATATTATCTAAGTCATTTGACAATGGAATGATATGTGCATCTGAACAAGCGGCGATAATAGAAGCACCTATATACGATAAAGCAGTGGCGTTTATGAAAACTCAAGGTTGCTACTTTGCAACTCCAGAAGAAGTGAAAAAAATAGAGCCAGTTGTAATTAATCCAGAAAAGCAAATGGTTAATGCGGCAATTGTAGGGAAATACCCATATGAAATAGCGGCTCTTGCGGGAATTACAATCCCAGAAGATACAAAAGTATTGTGTTGTGAAATTGATGGCGTTGGGGCGGCGTATCCACTTTCTCGTGAAAAACTTTCTCCAGTGTTGGCAATTGTGAAAGCTAAAAATGTTGAAGATGGTATTTGCAAAGCTGAAACAATGGTTGAACTAGGTGGGTTAGGACACTCTTCTGTTATTCATTCTCACGATGAAGCAATTATTAAAGAATTTGGTAAGAGATTAAAAACTGGACGTATTTTGGTGAACTGCCCATCTACTCATGGTGCGATAGGAGATATTTATAACGCAAACACTCCATCTCTAACTCTAGGCTGTGGGTCTTATGGTAAAAATTCCACAACATCAAACGTTTCTACAGTAAACTTAATCAATATTAAAAAGGTGGCGAGTAGACAATTGAATCTTCAGTGGGTTAAACTTCCAAGCAAAATTTATTTCCAACCAGGATGTATTAGTTATTTATCTAAAATGGAGAATATCAAACGTGTTCTAGTCGTAACCGACCCGATGATGGTTAAGTTAGGTTATGTAGATAAAATGATTTACCAACTTAATAAAAATCTTGACAAACCAATTATAGAAATATTTAGTGAAGTTGAGCCAGATCCAGACCTTGAGACTGTAAGAAAAGGAACAGAAGTAATGAATCAATTCCAACCAGATACAATCATTGCTCTTGGTGGAGGTTCTCCTATCGACGCTGGTAAGGCTATGTGGTTATTCTATGAGGCACCAGAAGCAGACTTTATTGGTATGGCGCAAAAATTCTTAGATATCAGAAAGAGAGTTTATACTTTCCCTAAAGTTGGTAGAAAAGCGAAGTTTGTTGCGGTTCCAACAACATCAGGAACTGGTTCTGAGGTTACTTCTTTTGCAGTTATATCTGATAAGTCTACAAATATGAAATACCCTCTAGCGGACTACGAGCTAACTCCGGATGTTGCGATAGTTGATCCTAATTTTGTAATGTCTCTTCCAGCATCAGTGGTGGCTCCAACTGGTATGGACGTTTTAACTCACGCAGTAGAGGCATATGTTTCTATAATGGCATCAGACTATACCGATGGTTTGGCGATAAAAGCTATTCAATTAATATTCGATTATCTTCCAAGATCTTATAAAAATGGTGCAAAAGATCCATTGGCAAAGGAAAAAGTTCATAACGCATCTTGTATTGCTGGTATGGCATTTACAAACGCTTTCCTAGGTCTAAATCACTCTATTGCACACAAACTTGGAGGAGAGTTCCACCTAGCTCACGGTCTTGCTAATGCCGTGTTAATGCCTTATATTATTGAGTATAACGGGGTAATAAATCCTTCTAAGCTAACTAGCTTCCCGAAATATGAAAAATATATAGCGGCAGAAAGATATGCAGAAATTGCAAGAGCTTTGGGACTTCCAAGTTCAACACCAGAAGAAGGCGTAAAATCATTAGCTAAAGCAGTTCGTGATTTGATGAAAGAACTTAATGTTCCATTAACATTTAAAGCTTGTGGTGTTGATGAAGCTGTTTATTTAGCGGCTATTGAAGATCTTTCATACAAAGCATTTGAAGATCAATGTACTACTGCTAATCCTAGACTTCCAAAAGTTAAAGAAATTCAAGAAATTCTTCGAGTTGCGTACTACGGAAAATAAAAATTGGCAAAAAAAAGAGAGGGCGACAGCATTAGCCGCTCTCTTTTACTTTGTAATCAAAGTTTGAGGATTTATAACTTCATCATCTTTTGTTACTTGTAAATAAATATTGCTCGGCTTATTTATGAAAGGGCCTTTTGATCCTCCGACTAATCCGATAGGATCTCCGATTTCTACTGTTTGACCAATTAAAGAGCTATTAGGCTTGCCACCTTGAAAGCCGTAAATGCTTTTATATCCATTTCCATGGTCAATAACCATCAATTGTCCAAGATTTCCAACATTTAGAGTGGTTGGAAGGTCTGTGTAATCTTCAACTATTTCTAATACAACTCCATCTGCAACGGCCAAAACTTCTGTTCCTATCTCGGCCTCTAAGCAAATTCCCATCGTTCTCATTGTATTGCCTAGATCGCTCCACCAATGTGCGGTCGAATCATCTGTATAGTCTACAATAATTTTTCCATCTACAGGAAGTTTAAAGATATCTCCTTTTGTAAAACTAAGAATGTCTTCTTGAGTTGTAGAAACTGTTTCTGAAACTGCAGAAACGGTTTCTGGCTCTTGTTCTATAGGTTTTTCTTCTTTTTTAGGTTGGCTAACTACTTCTGCCACTTTCTCAGGTTTTGGTTCGATTATTTTAACGATTTCTACTTCTGTTTCAAGTACGGCTTCTGTTTCAAGTATGTCTTCTATTTCTACAGGAGAGACAACTTCTTCAGTATGTTCTGGTTCGATTTTTAGATCAATTTTGGGACTCTGATTGGTATCTATTACTATAATATCTGGTTTGATTTCAACATCCGACTCAGATACTTCTATGGCAGGAATTTCGACTTCCTCTTGTGCTATTTGTGTTTGTTGTTCTTCTGGAGCATCTCCATTCCTTGTAGGAAATGAAAATATTGCTGCAATAGCGCCAATACTGACTGCTGTTACTGCTACGTAGAACCCGTAGGCCTTAAAAAATTGTTTAAATTTGTTCATAAAACTTTAGCAAGGAATTTTCTACCTTATAGATAGTGGAGGAGTGTTCCTTACGTACCTTCCTTTCTCCATCCTATCAGAGGATACCATAATGAGTATTCTCTAAATGCTTGTTCAATCTGATCAGCAATCGGTTCGTTAATACTAAAGGTTGCTGATTACCTCCGTCTTTTAAATTATGGACAAGGAAAAAATTTTTTATACAATTATTTGTTAATTTTTTTAATTTCTGTGTCAAAATAGTAATATTTTAAAATAACTTCATATGTATTTCCGAGTTTAGCGTACTCTTTGGCGCCATTTTGACTTAAACCCACGCCTGTTCCATCACCATGTTGGCGAAAAATGATATTGCCGTCTTGAACGGAGATCTCAACATGAGATGATGTAAGTCCAAAAGTTTGTAAAAAGGCTTGCTCGTTGAGAATAGAGCTCCCAAATTGTATAGCAGTGATATACCCGCTGTCATCTATGTCAACAATTTGAATTTGCTGAGCAAGGTAAGTTTCGTTAATTACAATATCTGGGAAATTTGATTTCAACATATCGATAGCTTGAGCTGTGGTATATTGCAGTTCTTTTATTGTGGCATCTACAGGGCTTGGCACTGATTGCAAATATGCTATATCTATACCGTAAAAATCTATACTGTCGCGGGTATTGCCCGCACTTGACGCGTGGTATACTGGTTCAATTAGTTCGTCGTCATGATAAATCACAATGTCTTCGGTAGAAGTAACGGCGGATAAATATACAGAATATGCTTTGTCGTAGTTAGATCCAAATTTATCTTTCATTTGCTGCGTTGTTAGCGGAAGCAAGTCTTTTTGTATCCCATAACCTAATTGCGATCGTGTTAAATATGTTCTAAATATTATAGCATTAACCTTTATATATTCCATAGGTTCGGTATAGTTTACTTCTTGTGCGAGCATTCCGATGATCTGGTTTTGTAGTAATTCGTCGTAGTCAACAATTTCCACGGCATCTGTTGTGGCTATTGTAAATAAAATATTTTTGTGGTGATGCCCACCTATAAATGTCATAAATATAGGCAAGAAAATTAAACACCCAAATAATATTAAAAGATATGGTACTATGCGCTTCAAAAAAATCCCTCCTCTTATAACAGTACACCAAAGAAAGGGCGAACTAAGCGCCCTGTCGTACCATAATTATATGATTAATTGGACAAACTTATAACCCTAGGGCCAGTAAAATATCGCATACATAGTCGTATGTGGCAACATCTTGCGCTCTAAAACTTGTTGCATCGATCAAACCTAATGCAGATGCTTTGGCAATACTTGCTTGATATTGAGGACTAACATCGGCAAAATATGTGGATGTAGCGCCGACAGGATACCCGTTGCGAAGCTCATATAGTTTTATGAGTCCGGCTAAAGCTGATTCATTGGTGGTGGCTTCAGAGAGGTTGCCTATGAATAGTCCAGAATTACTGACTTGATTTGCCTGTGTAGTGCTTATAGGAGCATCGAGGTTTATTACTAGATCGCCCATGGCTATGCCTAACATTAAATTGGCAAACTGTGTTCCGCCAACTGCAGTGTTTCCGAAGTATTTGGTGCCTATTTGACTGATCCCATATCTCGTTGCGATATCTTGCATTGAATGTGTCATATCTCGAGAAAGTCCAATGTTTTGAATAGTATATAGTGCGTTGATGCCTACTGTATTTGTATCAAACGATATAAACATTCCGTCTGCTGTGTTGCTTTTGGTAGAAGGGAGTTGATCCCATCTTCCAGATGC
The DNA here is from genome assembly GCF_030708075.1 of Candidatus Epulonipiscium viviparus. Taxonomy (GTDB): domain Bacteria; phylum Bacillota; class Clostridia; order Lachnospirales; family Cellulosilyticaceae; genus Epulonipiscioides; species Epulonipiscioides viviparus. The sequence continues at coordinate 527,435 of NZ_CP117982.1, forward strand.
CGTGTCATATACCTGAGCAATGAGATCGACAGGAGCGTATTCGTTGATTCTAAACCCAACTTCCATGGCAGGATAAAGTGTATATACTGGATTGGTTATTCTAGAGCTACTGATCATATTAATACTAGAATGCTCGGCCACTTGAAATAAATATGGATAATCGAGTCTAGCGTTGCCTAGATCATAGTTTCCAAGAGGTGTAAATGAGAACATTGCTTTGTCGGTGCTGCGAGAATTACTGAGGTTAATGCTGCGAGGGTCGATTTCGTACGCTGCAAGGAGTGTATTTACTTTGAGAGTCATGCCTCGGTTTGCAAGTGCTTGCAGTATTTCTATAGGAATGGTTAATCGTCGAGAATATGCATTAATATAATCGTCGTATAGCATTAAGTCGACTTCGAAAGTTCCAATATTTTTATCTAATATTTGTGTAATAACTCCCTCGGGATTTACGATCTCATAATCCCAAATTCCGGTATTGTTATTAAAATTTTCTTCAAAATCGGTATCAAATTCGACAACATTGTCTGGCTCGCCGGTGTATTCATCTTTGGAAGTTTGAGTAACGATAATTACCCAGTTACTATATTCTGATTCCTTCGAAATAATGCGATCGGTTTCCGTATCTTCTACTGTAACTATTGCTTTGACTTTAACAAAATAGTCTTGATTGGCTTTTAAGTTGTTAAATTTAACTATATTTTTCGCAAGGATTTCAAATGGATCATCTTCGGAGCCGCCGTCTGCCTTATTTTCTTCTGTTACAGTTAATTCAATTGCATCGATAAATTCTATGTTATTTGCAAATTCGACTGTATAGGCATAGGTTTTGATCATGCTTCCAGATGTCATTTCGCCAAAGTCATTTTCGTCTTTTTCCCATTGCACAGTAATGGATGTGTCTGTTACGGGTTCGTATTCTAATCCCAACTCTATTAGGCTCAATTTAGAAGCAGGGCCAAGGCTGATTGGCACGTCTGGCGCTGCAATAGGCAGTGTTTTGGCAAATACTGGAGAGCTCCAGGCAGATGCGATATCGCCTTCTTTTTGCTTTGCGCGTATCCATACATAATATTCAGTTTCAGGAAAAAGCCCAACAATTTCGATATAGGCATTTTCGCCATCGCCCACAAAGAACTCGCTATTTGGATCCGATGAAACATCAACGGGGTAGGAAATTGCGTCTGCCGCGTCGGGATCATCGAGTCTGCTATAAACCATCTCGTAATCAAACTTGTGATTATACTTAAAAAATACTTCTATGCTAGAATCTGTAACATCGGAGAGGTTTAAATTGGGAACAACAGGTATTTCTTCCTCGCTTGTAAAGTTTGCTAATGTATTATAAATGATAAAACTAGGATAGGATTGAATGAGCTTGGTGCCGTCGTCTAAAACTCGATATGCTCTAACAAATGTAATATAAGCGGTATTTGCTAGCAGATCTTCTACCTTATGCTCATTCCAAATTAAGCCATACTCATCTCGATCCACACCAATGGCAGGCTCTTCCCATCCGGCGTTCCAATCTGGATCTCCCCCTTCTGTTGCCATCAAATAAATCCATTCTTCGAGAGGCATTCCAGCGTGCATATCCTTAACTTGCTCATAAGGCAAAGTTTTAATTTCATATTTGATATTGTTGCCTAAGCTTACAGGGCGTGACATAAAGTTGCTTGCAAAAAAGTTATTGCCAACATAATCTGATACTTGATCCAAATTAGCAGATGTAATAAGATCTATACCAATAGTGGAGACGTCGTTTGGTTGCTTAAAAAAGACTTTAGGATGCGATTCACTTAAAAATACCGAAGGATGCCATTGTGATGCGAGCTCGATATTCTCTGGATAGTCTGCATAGAAATCTTCGCTGGCTGCAGAGCCCCTATATATGATTTCATGCCAATCCTCGCGCCACAAAACTGCTGCAGAAGATGTTGTAAGGCTATTATCCTTAAGTTTAATAGGTGGCTTGCCCAATATTGGAGGTACAAATATATCGCCATTTTTGTCGATCGTTATTGCAACTATTGTTGGCTCTGAAGTTGCGTATGTAGCGCCATTTGGTCTTTTGGCAACTATTTGAATGTAGTAGGTTTTGTTGGTTGCAAGGGGACGAAGTGTTTCGGATACGTCATAATAGCTTGCAAGATACTTTTTGAAGCCCACGGTATCTCCAAATGGAGTTGATACCAGCGTGGCGTTATCATCAGGATCGATTCGAATATTTCGTTCGATAGGTGCAAGTCCGTTGACTAGTAGTGTACTATCGAGTGATTCTTTGCGTTCGGTGACCCATATATCATAGACCAGATCGTAGTCGAATGTTTCAAACGCTTCGACAGATTTTGTAGTATAGGCATCCCATACCAATTGAATGGTGAGAGGAGCGGTATCGATTACAGTGAATGTTTGCTGAGCAAGGTCGGTTGAATTATACGGAGTGGTATCGTTTTTGACGAGGTATTCGCGTACTGTTTGCGCATTGAGATCCAATCCAGCGTGATATGGTTTAGGAATTTGAGGAGAAGCTGGTTTTTCAACTGCATCATAAGGAATATACTCCACTTTTCCGCTGATTGGTGGTGGAGATAATACATTGCTAGTAGCGAGGTCGGTAAATTCAAATTCTAGCCAATATGTTGTGGTGGTGACAGGTTCGTACAATTCGTAATATCCAATAAGAGCACCGTTGTTGTCACTAAATGTAAAAATTTCTTGTGGATTTTGCCCAGCAACTTGTGCAAAGACGCTGGTTTTGGTAAGGGAATACGAGTTTTCGAGAATGCTAGCCGAGATGTTCCATTCGAGCCTAATTTTGCCATTGCCTACATTAAACACTTTGAGAGGAATGCTGGTAATAGCGCTAACAACTTTGGGATCTACGCTGATCGTTGTTTGCTCTTTGAGAGGGTTTCCGTCTGAAAATGTTGGCAATACATACACAGAATACATCTGGCCAGGGCTTATACCTTCTGATATCAAATATTTAACATATGAGCGACCGTCAGAAGGATCTTTAAATATATTATCTGCAGTTAAGTCGGTATCTTTTATTGTAATATATCCCTCTTCGGGAAAGTCTCCGATATTATCTGCGGCACCTTGGGTGATTCCTATTTGGTAACTGATAGAAGGGATGTGTTCAAAGATTAGTTCTAATCCTTCATCAGTTCCTGTAACTTTAGTATCGAAGTTGGTGATAAATTTTAGTGTTGCTGGAACAGATTCTATGATAACATCGTTATTCTCATTGGTTTGAGGATCAAAAATTGTGTGAATATGTCGTGCGTATAGATCGATCTCATAAAATGTACCGTTAAATAAAAACGTACTGATATCTTGCTCCATAGTATTTTCGCCAATGGTGATATCGTCTATAGCAGGAAAAAAGCTCATCTCGTCTTGGATATCCAAAGAATATGAAGAGAGGTCGTGAGATCCTGCAACGTCAATGGCGGGGTCAGAGCCAGAAGTGTCTCCGTCCATATCTGCGGCAATAGAGGGTCGTGTCCAGCCTATCAATACATCTGGAATTATAGAAGAGGTGCCATTTGGTTTATGGGTGATGTTTGCATATAAATCGGTGGGTGGGTCCTGAGGATTTGCTAATATATTTAATGGAAGCATGGCAACGCATACAAAAATAGCTGCAAATGTTGATCTAATTAAATGCAAAAAAATTCCTCCTTTACAAATAGATATGAAAAAAGGCGATCGAATAATTAGCATCGTCGCCATTTTGTCGTACTAAATTGTATGAAAAGGAATAGTAATTTATAACCCAAGATTTACCAAAAGATCGCATATATAATCGTATGTTGCAGGTTCAAGAGGTTCGAAAGTGCTCTCATCGATTATGCCCAATGCATAGGCTTTACTGAGGCTTGCGCTATATTGTTTGCTTGCTCCTTCAAAATTTGTTTGTGGAGTTATAGTGAGTATGGAGTAGCCATTCTTGAGTTCGTATAACTTAATCAATCCGGCAATAGCCGCTTCGTTAGAAATCTCAGAGGTTTGAGATTCGGTAAATAATCCAGAATGAGTTGCCTGAGATATTTCTGAATCAGAAACTGATTTGTCTAAATCGATAGTTGTGTTTGCATATGCTATGCCAAGCATCAGATTTATAAACGCTGTGCTATTAACAGGTGTATTGCCAAAATATTTTAAGCCAAATTGAGTGATTCCGTATTTGGCAGTAATATCTCGAAGAGACTGAGTTAAATCTCTAGGCAAAGCAACATTGCGAGTTGAGTATAATGCATTGATGCCTATAAGGTTGGTATCAAATATGGAATGCGCACCATCTTCGGCAACAATAGTTTGCGCCGGCATATCTTCCCAAGTTTGTTGCGCGGCATTATATACCCGAGAAACAAGGTTTAGTGGAGAATATGCATTAAGCTTGATGCTGACGTTCATATTTTTACTTAGTGTTGAAACAGATTGAGGAACCATAGTATCGGTTACTAGATGTATCGCCACTTGCTCGGCAACCTGAAACGCATGTGGATAATCTAATTGCATATCGTTGAGATCATAATTTAAAACCTTGACAAATGTAAATACAGCATTGTCAGTGCTTTTTAGATTGCTTAAGTTTATGCCAGCAGGATTAATGTTGTAGATGACATCATTTGTCTCAATCTGCAAATTGATTCCTAGGCTATCCATAGCGGTAAGAAGCATCACAGGCACAGTAAGTTTTCTAACTACTGGATTTTCGATGCCATCAAATAAATTTAAATCAACATCAAAGGTATCTGAATCAGTATTTATTAATTGCGTAATAATACCTTCTGGATTTACAATTGTGTAGTTCCATACACCAGAATCTTGGTCAAAGTCTTCTTCGTAATCGGTTTCAAATTCGATAACGTTATCAGGTTCTCCGGTATACTCATCTTTAGAAGTTTTGGTGACTATTCTAACCCAGTTGCTATACTCGGATTCTTCCTCGAGAGTTCTGTCTGTCTCTCCATCGAGAACAGTGATAATCGACTTAACTTTAACAAAATAGTCTTTATTGGATTTTAGATTGTTAAATTTAATCATGTTTTTGGCAAGAATTTGAAATGGATCTTCATCAGCACCGGCTTCGGTTTTGTTCTCTTCTGTAATTGTAACCACTGTCGCATCAATAAATTCTACGTTATCAGCAAATTCAACAGTGTATGCATAAGTTGTGACAACATTACCCTCTGTAGATTCTCCAAAATCGTTTTCGTCTTTTTCCCATTGAACAGTAACATAATTATGAGTTATTGGATCATATTCTAAATCGAGTTCGATTAGGCTAAGCTTAGAAGCAGGGCCCAAACTGATAGGCACATCAGGTGGCAAAATTTGTTTAGTTTTTGCAAATACAGGTGAGCTCCAAGAAGATTTAAGGTCGCCTTCTTTTTGTTTTGCACGAACCCAGATATAATATTCGGTATCGGGAAAAAGTCCGGTAACTTCTATATATGCATTTTCACCATCACCTACATAAAATTCGCTATTTGCATCCGAAGATAAATCAAATAAAAATGAAACAGCATCGGGACCATCGGGGTCGTCTAATCTGCTATATACTAATTCATAATCAAACTTGTGGTTAAACTTAAAAAACACTTCTATACTACTGTCAGTAACTTCGTTTAGTGTAAGATTTGGAACAATAGGAACTTCTTCTTCGCTGGTAAAGTTTGCTAAAGTATTGTAGATGATAAAACTAGGATAAGACTGAATCAGTTTTGTGCCATCATCTAATAATCGGTATGCTCTCACAAAAGTGATATACGCAGTGTTTGGAAGAAGATCCTCAAGTTTGTGTTCATTCCAAGTTAGTCCTAGATCATCTTGATATGGTCTAATAACAGGTTCTTCCCATCCGGCGTTCCAATCTGCGTTGCCACCTTCGATCTCTGTCATATAAACCCACTCTTCTAGCGACAAAGAACCTTGCATATTTTTGACAGTTTCATAAGGCAAAGTTTGAATTTCGTATTTGATGTTATTGCCCAAAGTTACGGGGCGAGAGGTAAAGTTGTTTTCATAAAAGTTTGCGCCAACAAAATCTTTAACCATTTCGATATTGTTTGGTGTAATTAAATCTATAGGAAATATCTCCAAAGCAGACGGTTGCTTGAAGAATATTTTGGGTTCTGTTTCGGATAAAAATACCTTTGAGTTCCATTGATCGGTAAGAGGAATATTCTCTTCGTAGCCTTTGTAAAAATCTTCGGCTTTGGCAGAACCCTTGTACATCATTTCTTGCCATTCTGTACGCCAAATTATATCTGCTGTCGTGGTGGTAATGCTGTCATTTTTTACCATAACAGGAGGTTTTACAAGAACTGGAGGAATGAAGATATCGCCATTTTTATCGATAGTGATTGCAACAATGGTGGGCTCCGAAATTGCGTATCTGGCACCATCTTGTCGCTTGGCAACGATCTGAATGTAGTATGTTTTATTGGTAGCAAGAGGTCGCAATATCTCTTCGACATCATAGTATTGAGCTACAGTTTTCTTAAAACCTACAAGGTCTCCAAACGGTGTCTTAACTAAAGTTGATTCATCATCTGGATCGATCAAAATGTTGCGTTCAATAGGAGCGAGCCCGTTTTCGAGCAGAGAGCTATCAAGAGATTCTTTACGCTCGGTTATCCATATATCATAAACTAGATCATAATCAAATGTCTTATTGCCATCTAAGGCGGCTGCCTCATACGCATCCCAAACCAATTGGATTTGTACCGGAGCGTTGTTGATTACAGTAAAAGTTTGATTTGCAAAGTTTTCGGCATTATATGGAGTTGTATCACCTTTAACAAGATATTCTGATGCGATATTGGCATTTAAATCTATACCTGTATTAAAAGGCTTAGGAATTTGAGGAGAAGATGGTTTTTCGACAGCATCATAAGGAATATACTCCACTTTTCCTGTAGTAGGAGGTGGAGCTAGAGTGTTGTTAGTGGATAAGTCGGTAAACTCAAATTCTAGCCAATAAACAGTAGTTGCCTCTGGTTCATAGAGTTCGTAATAACCAATAAGGGCACCGTTGTTATCTTGAAAAGTAAAGATTTCTTGTGGATTTTGCCCTGCAACTTGTGCCATAATGCTGGTTTTTGTAAGAGAGTAAGAGTTCTCTAAAATGCTTGCAGAGATATTCCACTCTAACCTAATTTTTCCATTACCAACGTTAAAAACTTTTAGCGGAATACTAGTGATGGCACTGACAACTTTAGGATCTAGACCAATGGTTGTTTGTTCTCTTAGCGGATCTCCTTCAGAAAAGTCTGGCATAACATAAACAGAATACATTTGGCCAGGGCTAACTCCTTCGGAAATTAGGTATCGAACATATTGACGACCATCATTAGGATCGGTAAAAATGTTATCTTGAGTTAGGTCAGTTGCTTTGAGAGTGATATCACTGTTCTCAGGAAAGTCGCCGATATCTCCGGCAGCGCCCTGAGTGTAGCCCAATGTATATTGAATGTTGGGAATGTATTCAAAGACTACTTCTAAACCTTCGTCGGTACCAGTAACCTGAGTATTCAGATCGGTAATAATTTTGATAGAAGTAAGTTCTGATTCGATGATACTATCGTATTTTTCGTCAGTAGCTTCATCAACCACGGTGTGTAAATGGCGTGCTACCAAATTTATTTGATAGAATACACCGCTTTCTAGCAATACGCTGATATCTTGTTCGGTAGTATCGGGACCAATAGGCATATCACGTCCTGGAGAAGTTCCCATAAAATCCTCAGTGGTCAGTTCGTATCCAGTAAGGTCGTGAGATCCCTCAACATCAATAGCCGGGTCACTTCCGGAGGCGTCTCCATCTTTATCTGCGGCGATTTCGGGTCGGGTCCACCCAAACAGTACATCTGGTACAATAGTAAATTCACCATTTTTCTTATGTGTAATATTGGCATATAAGTCCGTTGGAGGATTCTGAATATTTGCAAATATATTAATAGGAAAAAGTGAAATTACCATAACAGATGCTAGCATAAAAGCTGTAATTCTCTTTGTTTTCATGTAATTTCCTCCTTCTAATAGAACAATATGTATAGCCAAGCATCAGCTATACACATATATTTAGATTATCTAGCCATAACTTTAATAAGCATATTTAACAAGTTCTCAGGATCAAGAGGCATTGTTGGATAAAGCTGGTTGTTAACTGGCTCAACAAATCCAAGTTCTATAGCAGCAGAAATGTGTTGTCTATAATTAGGTTTAAATGCGCCAATATTGGAGATTGCTTGTCGATTGCTAATCATAATACTAGAAACATTGGTAAAGAATAGTTTTTCATAAAGTTGCATTACAATGTAGATCGCATCTTCTTGAGTGATAGAGCCTGTAAGATTAACAGGATTGACATCTCGGAAGCCTGCTTGTACTAAAAAAGTAGCAGGATTAGTAAATTTGTTAGCACCCAAAATAGAGGCAATGGCGGTATATAACTGTTCTTTAGAAGCCGTATCTCCAGGACCTAGTTTGGTGCCAAATATTATATCTAAATCGTAGCGTTTAATAAAGTCTTGGTCTACAGAGTCTATATCAATCGCAGAGCCTATCTCTTCTCTAGTACCTCCAAAAACTACTGCAGAAGGCTCCGAAAGCTCTGTTGCCCATCCGTCAATCATTTGAAACGCATAAGTTTCGTGCCAGCCTTTGTCATAAATAAAAGCAGTGGCATCAGATGTATCTATGTCAGAAGTAATAAGAACAGAAGGCTTAAGCTCTTTGACTTTTTTGTCACGAATCATGGCGCTCTGAATATTTTCAAATGCTTTGTCCTGATAACGAGTAGAAATATTGGCAATTTCCGCTTCCACAATTTCGAGTAACTCATCGTCTTCTACAACATCGCCAGCAAGTGCCTCTTTTAAATCTTCTTCCACAGAAAGGCGCCCATCATCAATAAGGTCGTTGAGGTTATCGAGAATATCAACTTCCAAATAGATATCTTCATTATCCAAATAAACAACAGCTAATTCAAAATTTAACTCATCAGTTAGAGGTTCTTCGCCATCTACTTTGTCTAGTTCGCGAGTATATAAAGCAACTTTGATATAATAGTCTTCGATTTTGTTAGAGTTGGTATCAACTTTGGCATCGCTGATCTCATCTAAATATGAAGCAATAGTATCAGGGCGAATGTTGATGGAAAAATCGCCCAATGTTGCAGCCAAAGTGGCAGCGTGTCCATCAGCAAAAGATTTGCCAGGGAAGTAGTATTCGACAGTGGTAAAATTCTCGTTAGTGATTAAATCGAATTTTTCGTTTGCAAAGGCATCTTTGAGATAGGCTTCTTTAAATTTATAGATTCCAGTATCTTCTGTTTCGAGTAAAGTCCAATATTGAGATCCTCGAAGCTCTAGTACTAGACGGTCAAATTTAGACAAGTATTCTTCTAGCCTAGATTTGTCTTGCTCATCTTCGTCGTCTACTTCTGTTTGATATGAGACAGAGTTAGAGTATAGCGAACGAGGACTTTCTTCATCGGCAGCGACGTTGGTGTTATAATCTATAATTCGAACTTTTATGTCATATCTGGTGCTGGATTCAAAGCCTCTAAGATGATAAACATAGTATTGATACCCTTCTGGAGGAGTTGGTGCATCATCATTAGGTGTTAGTCGTTCTGCACTATATTTTCCGGCATTGGCAAAAGAAAAATCGGAATCGCCTTCGCCTTTGATAGAAATCTCGAAATCATAGTCATCTGGCACCACGGCGTCAGTAGGAATAGGTGCAATAAAGCTAACAACAACTTCATCTGTTGAGAGATAATCATATGCTTTAGTTTTTTCTACTTTGAGCTGTGCAGGAGGGTCGACAGGAGTTGTAGTGACAGGTTGGCTGATCCATTCGGAGCCGACAAGTGTACCGTCCACATCAACAATAGTTCGCAAATAGTAGTAATAAATTGTGTTAGGAGTTAATGTTTCGTCTTCCAATTTAAGTAAATCACTAAAAAGTGTAGAAGACAGCAATTTGGTAGTAAATTCCGCACCATTATACTCGACGGAATATACACGATTGTCGCCATCAGTAAAATGCCCTCCAGTAGCAAAACCAAGCAAAGAAGGATCTTTCATCAAGACATTTTCAAGGCTTAAGGAAGAATCTAAAATATCATCATCTAAGCGCGTGCTCTCTGTTCTAAGAAGCTCATAATACATAGGCTGGTCATCGTTTGGCTCATAATTAGGAGGATCCCAACGCAAAACAACAGAGGTGTTGTTATTTTGATCTTCTACCCAAAAATCTGCAGGAGTAGGTGGCTTCTGTTCTTCGGGGCTAGGTGGCTTAGGAGTCAAGTGTGTGGTGAATGTATGAATTTTAGAAAACGTAGAATATTTAGGAAGTACATCAGGAGCGCCACTGTCAACTCGAGTACGAATTTGAACGTAGTAAGTTTGGTTTTGATCGAGTCCTTTATATTCGATTTTTGGCCACGAATATGACGGCAAGATGTTGTCGTACCCATCAAAGTCTAGTCGCAATACTTTGCCATCTCGCAAGCTGGTAAGATAATTGCTTAAGTTAACATCCAAGCTTTGCTTTGGTACCACAATGTCAATATCAGTCGCAGAAATAACTCGGGCGTCCTCAAAGTTTTGCAATGTAGGCTCATCTTTCTGATATAAAAATACTTCATATGTTCTACCATATTTATCAATTATATCGTCGCTATCATATATATCCTCATAACCATATGTCCAGTCGATTGGGTCTAGCATATAGTCGATAAAGGTTTCTAGATTTACGACATTGAAATTGATTCTTTGGTTGGCCTTATAGATATCTGCAGGGTTTGGTGGGTCCACAATAATTACAGGCTCATCTGTGATAATGGTAACAATTGGAAGAATCTCGTTTTTGTTGGTAAAGGTGATAGCAACAGGGTTTGACTCGTTACTAAATGTAAGAGTACTGGTGGTGCCTTCTTCTCCAGGATCTCTATCATAGACCGCTCGTACCGTGAAGTAATAAGTTTTGCCAACATCCCATTGAGGATAGCTTAAGTCGCCAGTTTCGGCAGGTGGGGCAGGATAATTTGCGGCAGTTAAATATTCGTCATTTTTAAAGGCCGTGTTATCGAGGTGATTCCAATTAAATTCACCGTGATTTTGCTTTATGAGAACGTCTTCAACGGTAAAAGTTTCGGAAGACTGGTTATAGGTGTTAGTATCGCCAATTTCACCTGCATACCCAGTGATCTGAATCTCACCCTCGCCTTCTGCTACAACTTCTCTATCAACTTTAAAAATCTTGCTAAAGACTCTGCCATCAGCAGGAGTTTCTTTATCTTCATACATTAATAATTCATAGTATAAGGTACCGTCATTAACAAATTGATCCAGTTGCTGATTGTCTTCTGTATTTTTAGGTGCAGTAAAAGATATGTCAAACCCAATAGCCTGAGTGGGTTCGGTGGGGTGATCTGGTGGAACAACATAGATATTTTTAATTTCGTCGATTAATGGTGTTGGAGGCTTGATATTTGTATCGATGGCCGCATTATATTTTAAATATTGGGATAGCAAAATTGTCTGATCAGAGATAACTACTTCGATTAAGTAACCTTGTTCACCATCAGATAGCATAGGAACGGGAACGCTGTCACTGATATATCCATAACCAATACCAACTAAGTTATCTTCGCTTGCTTCCTTGTTATCATAAACGCGATACTTGGTGCTATCTGATAGGCCTTTGTATGGGGTATATGTTAAGATCGCATCGGTAAGAGAAACCCTTTCAACACGGTATTCCATATAGGTATAGAAGTCACCAGTTTTGGAATATTTCTGATTGATAAATCTGTTTTCGACAGGGTTATAAGGATTTTCGTCATCTATAATTTCGATTTCAACGATATTCATAAGCTCGCTATTGCTAAGAGAGCTCCATTCGATAAACTCTTTGGTGATATCATCAGCATCAGCGCCACTGGCATCTTCTTGACCTAGGGTAGTTTGTCCATCATCAATTTCTAGCTTAAATATGTCGTTTTGAACCACTTTAATTAGGTGATGCCCAGCGATTTTGCCATTTTTTGCCTCTTCCTCAGAAGGTGCAACATAGAATTTTTTTGCAAGTTCATTAGGATTGTTGTGAACTGTTATGTCGGTGGGGTTATCTGGATCTGTTGAAAAGTCGAAGAAAAACTGTATGTTATCTTTGTCGTAGGAACTAATGCTAAATTTTCCTTTGAGATATTCGCCGTGAGTCATAAGTACTTCTTGATATTTGTCGTAACCGCCGCTTGTGGCTAATTCGTCTACATCGGGGGTTGCTATATTATCTTCGGCAGTAAATATAAAATCAAGATCGAGAGGATGGTCAAACATAATGTCAAATCCAGGTCTCTCACCAGCAGTTTGAGGGCTTTCGATTTCCTCATCATTAATTAGAGTAGTCGGTTGCGGAGGATCTAGCTTAAGCCCAGGGTCTTCTGGATCTATCATATAGTGAGTGGGAATACCATCAAAATTGTTTAGCTGCTTTAGAATCTTTAGATTTTCGCTTCTAACAGGATTTTGAGCATCTTCATTTAAAGCATTTAGCTCGATAACTTTGTAGTTGACAATGCTACCAGATTTGACGCCACTATTGGTTAGGTGAAATCTAAATTCTCCGGTGCCTAATTTTTCAAATATATATCTAAAATTAAAATCGTTACCAGGGCCAATTAGTTTAATAGTGTTACCAAAGTCGGCTAAAAATTTACTATTGACATCAACTTCTTGGACTATTTTTCCAATAATAGATTTTCCGCCTATTGATATTTGCTCAGCAGAATCTTGGATAAAAATGTCATCTTTGATGGTTTCGTTTTGAGCAGTATTTGGGTCATCTTCTTGATCGGGCTCTCCTTTATCAATTGAAGGTAAGCCGTCATTTGTCAGATCGTCTTTGTATCCGTCTGGAAGTGTATATTCGTCATAGCGGCTGAGGTTTGAATTATATAGTGAATATTTTGTATAGTTAGAGGGCAGTTGATCGTATGGCCCTAAGTTGTTTGAATCTGGATAGTTGGGTGCATATTTTGGAAAGCCATAGTTTAGTAGATGATGACCCGAATTGTGAACAGTAGTTATTACTTGGTGTAAACCTGTTGCATCTGTTCGGAGCTGATGCGTAACGTGAATTATATTAGTAGTGTTGCGAACGTAATAAGAAATTTCATAGATACCGCCGTCTGTTCCATCAAACTGAATGCCCGCCCAATCTTCTAGCATAGGCTCGTTTTGGCTGGCCGCAAAGAAGGCAGGGTCTTCAGGAAGCGCAAATGCTCGTCGTTGTATATTAAATAAGGGTGTACCTGCTCGAGACGATGATTTAATATTTGATTGATAGTCTATCGGCGTTGAGTTGGTGTATTTTATAATATTAGCTGCTGTATTGTTATTAGGAGTGAGCGCAAAAGCTTCCACTTTGTGTATAGGTGGACTGCAAATCATGGCTCCCGCTAGAAAAGCAGCTAATCGTTTTTTCAATAACATAGTTCTCCCCTTTCGTATTTTGGCATCTTATGAAATATATATCGTCAACAAAAGGAAAAAAACTACATCGAAAAATGTCAACGCATTTACAAGTTAATTTCTACTGCATTACAATTTTGCGAACCGGGCAAACAGATCATCGAGTCGCGATTTTGGCAAGCATGGTTTGCAAGTCTGCTGGATTCATAGGCATCGTAGGAGATAGGTTTGGGTTAGCGAGTCCAAGTTCCACCGCTGCCATAATATATTGTCTATAATGCGGTTTGAATTCGGAAATGTTTGGAACAGCCAGGCGGTTGTGGATCATAATGCTGGAAACGCTGATGAAGTTTATTTTTTCGTACAACTGCATTGCCATGTAGATAGCTTCTTCTTGCGTAACGGAGCCAGTGAGATTGACTCGAGTGACATCTCTAAATCCTTGCTGTAATAAAAATGCAACGGGGTCTGTATATGCATCGGCACCCAATATAGATGCGATAGCTGTGTATAGTTGCTCTTTAGATGCGGTGTTTGAAGGACCAAGTTTGGTGCCGAATGTTGTGTCGAGATCGTATCGATTGACAGCATCTTGCTCGGGAGGTGCAATGTTAATGTTGGGTCCGACGCTTGGAGTGCCAGCAAAAACGATGGCGGCGGGCTCGGTGATTTCTGTTGCCCATCCGTCGAACATTCTAAAAGCAAAAGTTTGACGCCAACCCCGGTCGTATATAAAAGCTGTAGCATTATAGCTATCAATGGCAGCAGATACCAATACTGCAGTTTCGAGCTCCTTGATATTTTTGTCGCGCTCGATAGCATCATGAACTACTTCGAATGCCATATCCTGGTGGCGTGTTGCGATATTGGCAACTGCGTCTTCTACGATGTCTAGCAGCTGGTCGTCTTCTGTTACGCGAGAGGCAAGTGCGTCTTGCAAGTCTTCTTCCACAGATTCGCGACCGTCTTCGATAAGGTCTGTAATTTCGTCCAAAAGTTCAACTTCTATATAGATATCTTTTTCATCTAAGTGCACCACTTCTAGCTCGATATTTAGCTCATCGGTTAGCGGCTTTTCGCCATTAACGAAGTTGATCTCGTTGGTATATAATGTAAGTTTGATGTAATAATCTTCGATCTTATTGGATCTAACATCAGATCTGGCATCGGATATTTCGTCGAGGTATCGGTTGAATGTATCGGGGCGGATGTTAACTGCAAAGTCTCCGATTTCTGCAGTGAGAGTAGCATCGTGCCCATCTTCGAAAGATTGCCCAGGGAAGTAATACTCGGCAGTAGTGAATGTAGGGGCCGCAAACAATTCGAAGGTATCGGTCGCAAGAGCATCGTCGAGATATGCCTCCTTAAATTTATATATGCCAGTATCGAAAGTTTCTAGCAATGGCCAATAGGGCTGCCCCTTAAGTTCCAAAACGAGGCGGTCAAATTTATCTAGATATTCTTCTAACCGTGATTTATCTTGCTCATCCTCATCGTCAACTTCGGTTTGATACGAAATAGAGTTTGAGTATAACGAACGAGGGGGTTCTTCATCTGCGGCGACATCGGTTGTGTAGTCTATAATTCGAACCTTGATGTCATATCGAGTACTGGATTCTAAGCCAGTAAGATGATATACATAATATTGATAGCCTTCTGGAGGTGTTGGCGCATCGTCGTTTGGAGTGAGTCGCTCTGCACCATATTTTTCGGCATTTGCAAAGGAAAAATCTTCCTCTTCCCCTTTGATTGCAATCTCAAAGTCATAATCTTTTGGCACTGATGCATGAACAGGAATAGGAGCAATGAAACTGATGACAACTTCGTCGGTTGGCAGGTAGTCATACTCTGTAGTTTTTTCGATTTTGAGTTGTGCGGGAGATTCGACGGGTGATGTTGTAACGGGCTGGCTGATCCATTCGGAGTGAACAAGCGTATTGTCGATATTGGCCACGGTACGCAAATAGTAATAATAGATTGTATTTGGAGTTAGAGTTTTGTCTTCGAGTTTGAGTAGGCTGCTAAAAAGCTGAGGGTCTAGCAATTTTGTTGTAAACCCGGCGCCATTATATGAAACCGAGTATACGCGGTCGTCACCATCGGTAAAGTGGCCGCCTGTCGCAAAAGCTGCCAATGATGGATCTTGCATCAAAACGTTTTCTAGGCTCAATGTATCGCTGAGAATTTCTGCATCTAGTCGCGTATCTTCGGTGCGAATCAACTCGTAATATATAGGCGCATCCGCTTGATAATTTGGTGGATCCCAACGTAGCGATACTGAGTTGTTGCCCTCCTGTTCTTCTATCCAAAAATCTGCTGGAGCAGGGGGTTTTTGCTCTTCGGGACTTGGGGGTTGCGGTGTTAGATGAGTTGTAAAAGTATGAATTTTAGAAAATGTAGAATATTGTGGTGGAGTGTTGGGATCTGCGCTATCTACTCTGGTACGAATTTGAACGTAGTAAGTTTGATTTTGGTCGAGGTCGTTGTATTCTATAGTAGGCCAAGCGTATTGCGGCAAGATGTTGTCGTAGCCAACAAAATCCAATTGTACAACCGCACCATTTCGCAGATGCGTAATATAGTCATCCATATCAACATCGATGCTTTGTTTTGGAACTGCAACAGTGATGTCGGAGTCGTCGACCGTTACTGCAGTTTCGAAGTCTGCCGCGGAGGGTTCGTCTTGCTGATACAGAAACACTTCGTACGTTCGGCCGTATTTGTCGATGATAGTATCGTTATCGTATACATCCTCATAAGCATAGGCCCAATCGATAGGGTCTAGCATGTAGTCGACAAAATACTCTAGATTTACGATGTTAAAGTTGAGCCGTTGGTTTGCGGAAGCTGAATCTTCGAAAATTACGGGCTCGTCAGTTATGACTGTAACAATTGGTAGCAGTTCGGCTTTGTTGGTAAACGTAATAGGAACCGGATTGGATTCATTGCTAAATGTCAGCGTGCTTGATTCATCTGAAGCGCTAGAATCTCGATCGTAGACTGCTCGTAATGTAAAGTAGTAAGTTTTTCCAACATCCCATTGCGGATAGCTTAGGTCGACTTCTGAAGGTGCGGCGGGATAGTTTGCTTCGTTGAGGTATTGATCGTTTGCGAAGTCGGTATCATCAAGCTGGTTCCACTCAAATCTACCATGATTTTGCTTTAATAATACGTCGGATACGGTGAAAGTTTCGGATGATGGGTTATAGGAAGCGGTGCCAGCATCTCCGGCATAGGCAGAAATCTCGATTTCACCTACACGGTCGACCTGAAATATTTTACTGTAGACTCTTTTGTTTGCAGGAGTTTCTTTGGTATCATACATTAGGAGTTCGTAGTACAGAGTACCATCATCGACTAGCTGATCGAGCTGCCGATTTTCTTCGGTATTTTTTGGTGCGGAAAAAGTGATATCAAACCCGATAGCTTGAGTTGGGCCTAGCGGTTCTTCGGGAGGCACGACATAGATGTTGGTGATCTCATCGATAAGCGGAGTTGGTGGCTTGATGTTGGTATCGGTCGCGGCATTGTATTTGAGATACTGTGATAGCAGATTGGTTTTGTCGGAGATAATAGCTTCCATCAAATAGCCCTGCTCACCGCTAGAAAGTATAGGAACGGGAAAGCTGTCGCTAACATAATCATATCCGGTATCGATGAGGTTGTCTGGCGTTGCTTCTTTATTATTGTAGACATTGTATTTGGTGTTGTTGGAGAGGCCTTTGTAGGGAACATATGTTAATCTGGCTTCATTAAGAGAGATTCGTTCGACGCGAAATTCCATATAGGTGTGTACACTGCCGGTGCTTTCGTATGTGCGATTTATAAATCTATCTTCGAAGGTGTGAGGATTGTCATCGGCAACGATTTCGATTTCGACGGTATCCATCAATTCGCTACTACTGAGGCTAGACCATTCTAAATATTCCTTGGTGATCGGTTCGGCATCTGCGCCAGTTTCGTCTTCGCCACCAAGCTGAATGAAGGAATCATCGATTTCGGGCTTAAATATATCGTTTTGAACAACCTTAATTTGATGATACCCTGCAACTTTGCCATTTGCAGCTTCTGCAGTAGTTGGGGGAATATAGTGTTTTTGTGCAACTTCCTTTGGGTTGTTGTGGACGGTTATAAGTGAAGGGTTGTATGGGTCGGTTGAGAAATCGAAGAAAAACTGGATGTTGTCTTTGTCATAAGAGCTAAGACTAAATTTGCCTTGGAGATATTCTCCATGATCCATAAGCATTTCTTGATATTTGTCATAGCCACCGTTGGAAGCTAGTTCGTCTATATCTGGAGTTGCAGGATTATCGGCGGCAGTAAATTGGGAGCCAAGATCTAGCGGATGATCGAATACGATGTTGAAGCCTGGTCGTTCACCAGCAGTTTGGGGGCTTTCAATTTCGGCATCGTCAACGATTTGGCTGGAGTTGTTGGGATCGATCATATAGTGAGTGGGAGCACCTTCAAAATTATTTAGTTGCTTCAAAATTTGTAAATTTTCAAATCGAGTAGGATTTAGAGAATCTTCATTTAGAGGATTGAGTTCTATAACTTTGTAATTGACAATATTGCCCGCGTCGACGCCACTGTTGTTGAGATGAAATCTAAATTCTCCGGTGCCTAGTTTTTCGAAGGTGTATCGAAATTGGAAATCGTTGCCAGGGCCGATGAGTTTGATGGTGTTGCCATAGTCTGCAATAAATTGGCTATTGAGATCTACCGTGTGAACTATTTTGCCGATGATGGATTTACCACCGATCGATATTTGCTCTGCAAAGTCTTGTATAAAAATATCGTCTTTGACTGTTTCGTTTTGGGATGTAGAAGGGTCGTCATTTTGATCGGGAGAGCCAGTATCTATAGCAGGCAGACCGTTAGCGCCGTCTAGATAACCATCTGGCAGTGTGTATTCATCGTATCTGCTTAAGTTGGAATTGTATAAAGCGAATTTTGTAAAAGTAGCAGGAAGGGGATCGTACGGACTTAAATTATTGGAATCTGGATAATTGGGAGAATATTTTGGAAAGCCATAGTTTAGCAGATGATGACCAGAGTTTTGAATTGTGGTGATGACAGTATGCTGGCCAGTAGCGTCTGTTCTGAGCTGATGCGTAACATGAATTATGTTGGCAATATTTTTAACGAAATAAGAAATTTCATATATGCCACCATCAGTTCCATCAAAGCTGATGCCGGCCCAGTCATGTAGCAGGGGCTCATTTTGGCTTACTGAAAACATGGCAGGATCCTCTGGGAGCATAAAAGTGCGTCGTTCGATGTTGAATGAAGAAGTGGCGGCCTGAAGATGAAAGTTAGAATTTGTGGTTGAGAAAAGTTCATATGTAGAAGGACCGCAAATGAGTGCCCCTGCTAGAAAAGCAGCAAATCGAGTTCGTAATAACATAACTATCTCCTTTCGATACTTGGTATTTTATGGAATATATATCGGTAATAGTAAGGAGAAAATAGATAGATAATGTTAAAATTTTCCAAAAGACCAATTTGCTGCGGTAGAAGGGCTAATCTTCGATTTGGAGGTTAAGTTCTCGGCAAATAATTTTGGCGCAGTCATAGGCAACGTCGCCAGTTAAGCGGATGCATTGATCCATATGTTTTTTGCTTCCCTTGATCATGCCACGAGTAAGGATTCGGCAACATAGATGCTTGTTGTTGTGTTTAAAGTTGTCATGTAATTCGCCAGATAATTTCATAGCAGTTTGAACTTTGTCGTCCTTTGCTTCGCGTCTACCAAAAACCATCCCGATGCACATGACGCCTCCGTTTATAGCGCCGCAAGTGCAACCAGAGCCGCCGATGCCTACAGGAAATCCAGAAGCCATGGCAATAGCATCATCAGAGATATCGAGATCAAAAACATCTTTAATAGTTTTAACAACAGCTTCAGAGCAATAAAAATCTCCTCTGCGGTAATAATCTTCGGCTAAGTGTCGTACTTCTGATAAGTTAATAACTTTGTCAGTCATAATAGATACCTTCTTTCTGAAATAAATGATATGGGGGCAAAAAAAACTGCAACAGCGGAGTGAGAACAAGGCTGTTGCAGTAAAATGTAAAAAAGTTAAAATGGTAGCAATAGCTGCAATAAATGAGTTGGAAGCAAAAGAAATTGCAGTTGCTAATACCATCTTTACAATATAAAGTATATCCAGAAAAAGAAGAATCTATGCACAAAAAATAATAAAAATATATTAAGTTGGGCAAAATAAAAATATCATAGAAAAAGGAGTGAGAAGAGATGAAAAAAAATACCGATGAGAAAGTTGCGGTTACAGAAGAGGAAGAAATTGATAAGATGCTATCGACAGACGCAGTAAGGGAGACAAAGACTGAAATAGACGAAAGTATAGTAATAGCTGCGTTAGCTGCGTTAAATGAAATGAAAGCAATACAACCAAATGAGATAGTATCAATAAAAAAGGCAATTGTCGACAAAGAAGCAATGGAGCAGTTGGCTCTTTTAAAAAGTTTGGCGACTGCAAAAGTACAGTCAAATTATACGCATTTTATATATGATAGCATATCGAAGTCGGTATTTTCATATAGTGAAGGAACGATAAGTAAGACGATAGAGTATGTGTATAATCTGCCGGAGGGCAGCGTGCAGGTAACAACAGCGTTAACAGAGATGGAAGAAAAGCGGATGGATATCGTGTTATCGGCAGAAGAAGGGCATACAATCTACCATATAGAAAGCGAAAGTGGATATAAAGAATGGTTTAAAAAAGGAACTGATAGATTAGTAGATATAGGTGCAGCAGAAAATTCAATGCTAAAAAGGATGTTGAATTATAAGAATTTAATACAGCGTTCTCAAACAATATTGGAAGAAGAGGGAGCGGGGCAGATAGTAATATTTCCCAAAATTGAGCAATTACTAATATATATTAATAAGCATCCAAAAATTGACAGTTATAAATATAGAGAAGCGGATAATAAAGAGTGGAAAGAAATAAGGATATTGAAGGTAGGCGATTTGGACTTTTATGAAATGCGAGATAAGAAGCTGTACGGGCTAATGCTGTTGATAATAGCAAATAGGAGATCGCAATACGGTGGAACGAAATCGCAAGAGAAGAAGGATAGGTTGATAGAAGAAATAGTGGAATATGTTAGAGAAGCCTGTGTAGTAAAAGATAAGCTGACAGACTTAGTAGATAAGGAACAAATGGAAGAATCTATATTGAAATTGGTGCAAAGTTTTGGTAGAATGAATAAAAAGTTGGTAGCGAAGTTAAAAAAGGAGGGCTTAATTATGCCAAGTAAAGCAAAAATATTTGATATGGGATTTCAAAAAGAGATTATTAATGAATATTTGAATGAGGTAGAAAAAGAAAAGAAAGCAATTGAGAGAGAAAAGCAAGCAGCGGAGAGAGAAAAGCAAGCAGCGATAGAAAAGGCAGAACAAGAAAAGCAAGAAAAGCAAGCAGAGCGTAAAAAAACATTAGGCATATTTACAAATCTGGGATATTCATTAGAGCAAATAGTAGAGATGATGGGTTGGAAACAAAATGATGTAAATGCTATGATGAATAATAACAATAATTTATCGATTTAATTAAAAAAGTAGAAGCCTCCGAGAAATAAATGGGGGCTTTTTTGTATATAGCTGTTTTGTATATGAAAGAAGTAATATAAATCATTGCATTTTCAAAATACTTGATCGCAAATTATGTTCAATATACATACAAAGAGGAATACAAACATAATCATAATATAAAAGGAGTGATAGATTATGCTGCAAAATAAGTATGATATTAATTGGTTAATTCAGGAAAAAAATGTTGAATATTTTGCGTTTTGGGGGCATAAAACAAGAAATAGTGGAAAACTAACTTCTAGTTGCCTAAATCAGTGGTGGGCATCAGATTTTATATATGAAAATGAAAAATATTGGTGTATGGAACAATTTATGATGGAGCAAAAGGCTCTGATGTTTAATGATGTACTGACTTGGTCGGAGATTCGCAATTGCAATGATCAGAAAAAGATTAGAAAGCTGGGTAAAAAAGTGACAATGTTTGATGAGGAGATATGGAATGAAAGGCGTGAAGAAATACTTTTAAAAGGAAATTTGGCGAAATTTTTATGCAATGAAAGTATCAAAGAATTTTTATTATCGACAGAAAATAAAGTGTTAGTAGAAATAAGTCCATATGATAAAGTATTGGGGGTGGGATTAAATAAAAACGACTCAAGATTGGAAGACATAAATGCATGGCAGGGAAAAAATTTGCTAGGATTTGCTTTGATGACTGTTCGAGATTGGATTAGGGAAGAAACAAAATGAGGAGGCTTGCTCCTCTTTTTTTATAACTAAATTTTGAGATCACCATCTGATATATAGCCTTTGTTGCGCAAAATCATAGCGATAGCAGGGCATATCATTGCAGGTAAAACAAAGCATACCAAAGCTAGGCCAATCCACATGGTAGCGGTTGGTGCGGTGGCGACGGCGCCGTTGAGAATAGCGGCTTCGCTTGGAGATACCCAGCCGGTAATCATTCCGATTTGTCCCACAAATCCGCAAGTGCCCATGCCGCTCGAAACTGCCTCACCATTCATCTCGAGCTTGAAAATGACTGTGGAAATAGGCCCTGTAATTGCAGAAGTGATAATAGCAGGGAGCCACAATATAGGTTTCTTAATGAGATTTGGCATTTGAAGCATCGAGGTTCCGATACCTTGCGATACAATTCCTGAAATCCCGTTGTCCTTAAAACTCATGAATGCGAAACCAATCATATGCGCACAGCAACCAGCGAGTGCGGCTCCTCCGGCCAGCCCAGTTATTGCAAAGGCGGCGCAGATGGCAGCTGAAGAGATTGGAAGCGTTAAAGTAATTCCGACAACAACAGAGATGATCACTCCCATAAAAAATGGAGCGAGATCTGTTGCCCACTGAATAAAGTTACCAACTAGCATTGCGGCGCTGGATATGTATGGTGCTATGGTGAGAGCTAAAAATGTTCCGACGCAAATAGTAACAGTGGGGGTAACGAGGATATCGATTTTAGTTTCTTTGGACACAAGTTTTCCACATTCGGCGGCGATGATCGCAATAAATAATACAGCAAGAGGACCGCCGGCACCGCCTTGTGTGTTTGCGGCAGCTCCAACAGTGGCGAGAGAAAATAAGACTAGCGGAGGGCAGTGTAATGCGTAGCCTATTGCTATAGCCATTGCGGGGCCGGCCATTTGTGTGGCAAAGGAACCGATAGTAATTAAGGAGTCGAGAGATATTTGTTGTCCGAGAGTTTTGATTATAGTGCCAATAAGAAGAGAGCAAAAGAGCCCTTGTGCCATAGCTGCGAGAGCGTCAATGCCATAGCGTTTTACAGAAATTTGTATATCTTTGCGTTGCAAAAATTCTTTCATGATCTTCCTCCAATATAATGTGATAAAAAGTAGTATATCAAAAGCCTATATATATGTCAAGATATAAAAGTATAAGCAAAATTTGGCATTTTTTATAGCATTTAGCACTGAGATTGTATTATAATAGCAGTTGTGCCATTGCAAAATTAAGATTGTTTGAAAGGAGTAGGCAATGAAATTATGGACTTTATTTATCGCAGCGGTAATAGCGACGGAAGGATCAATAGTGTCTGCAATTAATTATGATCCAGATCAAAAGGTAGAGGTAATTTACGACCCGGCTCAAGTTGCCGAGGTAGTTTATGACCCTACTGTATTGGCAAATACTGAGCGCATATCAGATATTGAAAATGTATCGAATCTAGATTATCAAGTAACAGAAATTCAAAAAAGTGGCGAAAATACTTATACAATAACAGCAGATATTTTTGCGGGAAAGGGGTTACTGCAAACTCTAGAATATGATGTAGCGTGTGATACAGAATGGTTGAGCGGAGCAGTGATGGGTGTGATAGATGTTGTACGCTTTTTTGATGTAAACTTTGATGGGTATGCGGATGTTATACTAGAAGTGGCTCCTCTTAATGAAAGTGGAAGCCGGTACCAGTATTGGTCTTTTGATGCGGACAAAGGAAAGTTTTCGCATTGCACGCAATTTGACGAGCTGGGTTATCTCGTTGCAAGTACAAATAGCCCGATGATACTTAGCACGAGTTATAGCGATAAACTAGTCCCAACGTATGAGTTATATAGTGTAATAAACGGCAAGCTCTCGCATGTTGTAACGTTGAAGGGAGAGCTGTATGAACATGACGGAGTGAAGGATGTAAAATTCTTGGAGATACTGACAGGAATTGTAGCTAATGGTGAGCGGGGATATGAAGTATACGAAATGCAAAACTATATATATGCCGAAGAAGAGTTATCGCCCATTTGGGCAGAGTTTAAAAAATACGTAATATTAGCAGTGGGATAACATTTTGATGCGAGCAACTCTCCTCTCGCATCTAATCTAGTAGTGTATATTATTTTGCATGTTGCCTGCCGGTGTGATCGCAATAGTATGCATCGCGAATGAGAAGTTTGGAAACGGGCACTAGCTCATAGTTAAGCTGGACAAGTCCTTTAATTATAGCATCTAAAGCATCCTTTGTGTATTCTGTACCAGTGTGTAGAAGTATGATGGACCCATTTTGAAGGTTTGGGTGCTGCAGAACTTTGTCTATAAGCTGATTTTCTCCATAATTTTTCCAGTCGAGAGAGTCGACATCCCACTGAATGGTATAATACCCAGCTTCGGTGGCTGCCATGATGACATCGTTATTATATTCGCCATAAGGAGCTCGGTATAAATCCATATCTACGCATAGTAAATCTTTCACTTTTTTGTGTGCAGCAAGAATATCTGACGTAATGGCACTCTTGGTCATCTTGGTGACATGTGGGTGAGCATCAGAATGATTGGCAATGTCGTGCCCCTTTTGGTGCAAGGATTTTACCTGATCGGGAAATTTTTCGACCCAATCACCTACGATAAAAAATGTTGCTTTGACGTTGTTATCATCGAGGATTGCTAGTATCTGATCGAAATCGTCTGCTCCCCAAGCAACATCGAAGGTGAGAGAAACTTGTGGAAGATCTGTATCGACAGAATAGATGGGCAGAATTTTCTCTGCAGCTGCCAAGGATGTAATGCTTAAAATTGTAGCGATCAATGCGCTAAAAAATCGAATTAAAGTTTGCAATGTGTAATCTCCAGTCTGTTTTAATATATTTTTAGTAGTTTGGTGATTTTTATACATATAATTTGCTTTGTGTTTGGATACTACTAATGGAGTAAAAATATTGAGATTAGGAGAGATGACAATGAAACCAATTTTAGGATGTATAGCAACTGACTTCGCTGGTGCTAGTGATGCGGCATCATTTTTAACTGCAGGAGGAATGCATACGGTTTTGTATAATGGGCTTCCAGCTGACAAGAAAAACTTAGAAAAATGTGATGCAATAGTTATTGCACTAAATACTAGGAGTCTGGCTAAAGAAGATGTAGTGGAGAAGAGTTTGAAAGCAGCGAAATGGCTGAAGAAGCAGGGAATCAAGCAATTATATATAAAATATTGTTTAACATTTGATTCAATTCCCGAGGGAAATATTGGCTCGATTTTGGACGCAATGGTCGACAAGCTCGGTTGTGAATATACAGTATTATGTCCAGGATTGCCAGGAAATGGAAAAATCGTAAAAAATGGGATATTATATGTAAATGAAGAGACGCTTAATGAGAATTTGATATGGTCGGCAGATATAGCGAAGTTGTTGCAGCCGCAAAGCAAGTATCCGTGTTGGAAGATGTCCGCAGAAGAGATGGTAAAAGGCATTGAGAGCATCAAAACATTTGCAGAAAATACTGGTCCATTTTATATAATTCCAGATCACGAAAAAGAAGAAGATACGATAGAGTTTGTGAAGGTATTTGGAGACTTGCCGTTGTTATCTGGCGGATCGGGAATTTTATTTGAGCTTGCTAAGAAACACATGAAGGATGCGGGGCATACAACGAAATATCATTCATACCATTCTGAGACCGAAGGGAAAGCATTGATTTTGGCAGGAAGTTGCGCAAAGATAACAAAGGCACAAATTGACTACTACAAGAATAGTGGTGGTAGAAGTATCTTTATAAATCCAGAAGATTTGACGACCGGAAATCAAACTGTGGAAGCTATTTTGAAGCAAGTAGAAAATGAAACTATAATTTATAGCTCTCAAGATCCTGAAGAAAATGGAGCAGAAGATGAGCTGATAGAATCGACGATGGCAACTATTGCAAAAAAAGTTGTGGAAGCAGGATATACCAGAATCATTGTAACGGGGGACAAGATATCTGGAGCAGTAATGCAGGTAGTAGAGAGTAAGGGATTTATTATTGCAGAAAATGTGGATCCAGGAGTTCCGGTAATGATTCCGATGGGCAATAAGGAGTTGCGATTGATTTTGAAGTCAGAAAATTTTGGAGCCGAGAACTTTTTTGAAAAGATGCTAACCGCTACTGATGTAGAACAAGTGAAAGCTTCGTGTAAGCATTTGCAAGAATATGTAGAAAACTTTCGAAAAAGTGTGGAAAAAAATATTAAATTAGACGATATATTCGATGAAGTAATATGGATTGCTAAGAGTTTGTTTGATCGAGGCAAGGTGGTGGGGTCTGCGGCAAATCTTAGTTTTAAATACGAAGATACGATCTACATTACTGGAAGTGATGCTTGTTTTGGAAAGTTGACAAGAAAAAGCTTTGCAGAAGTGACTATGGAAGGAGTGGTGCGCTCGATGCTGGAACCTAGTAAGGAATTTCCGATGCATCAAATTTTGTATAAGCATAAAGATGTCGCGGCGGTGATTCATACACATAGTTTGTATGCGACGTTGTGGTCATGTTTAAACCATGAAAATAAGGTAGATTGTATTCCGAGCTATACGCCATATTTGAAAATGAAAGTGGGAACAGTTGGAATCGTGCCATATGCAGTACCAGGAAGTGCAGAGCTATTTAGCTTAATAGAAGCTCATGTTGCAGCGAGCGATGGATTTTTGCTAAGCAATCATGGAGTTTTGGTTGCAGGAGAAAATATGATGGATGCATTTTATAAAATAGAAGAAATAGAAGAGAGTGCGAGAATAGCATGGGAATTGAGAGATAAAAATATATCACGTATTTAGTGGGGGGAATAAAATATGAGGAATAAAATTTATCACAAAGTGTTTGATGTAATTGCGGTGGCAGAATTGCTTCTGGGGGCGGCAGTGTTGGTGGCATGCGTGATAAGTGGAACGGGGATGATAATTAGTACAAGTATAAATGAATTGTTTTCGTGTCCGGATTACATTATAGAATGGATAAATAATGTTTGCTATATTGTGATAGGAATAGAAGTTATTAAAGTAATAACCAGCCATACGGTGGATTCGGTGGTTGACATATTGTTGCTGGCATTGGCAAGGCAGTTGGTAGTAGATCACCCATCGCCAATGGAAAATCTGTTTATTATTATGGCAGTAGCGATATTATTTGTGGTTAGAAAGTATTTGCATATTCCTAAAATAGATAATTTGGAGTAGGGGATGTGCGTGATTGCAACTGCAGTTATGATGGCCGCAGTTGCAGGAGTTTATTCAGCAGAGTCAGTACAGATAATATCGTATCCTTTTGTATTTTGTTCAAACTCTACGCTATTAAGAAATGATTCCATTTCATTCATTTCGGTGTTTTCGTGAGATGAAATAGTATCAATTTTTTCATTTTGAAAATCTTTTAAATGTAAAGTTAGCCCATCGTTTTTCTCTTTGTAAATGCAACGATAGCCCTCTTCGTATAGGTGTTTCAAATCATCAACTTTTCCCATGCAAATTCCCTCCTAAAATAGTATTTTAAATAGTTTGTGCAGCAAGAGGTTTTTTAATACATAGGGCGATAATTAGCAACTCTACCCCTCTAATCTGTTCATCTAGGCCAGTTTTAACGTTGCGATCAACAGTAAGGCAAGCCTTGAGAGCATCCTTAATCTCTTGGTATCTATAGACTTTGCTGACAGCAAGCATCTCGTTTACCACGTAGATCGGAAGCCCGAGTTGGTGAGAAATTTGGTAAGGAGTATGTTTAAGCCGTGCTAAATCTTTTAT
This sequence comes from Candidatus Epulonipiscium viviparus, assembly GCF_030708075.1. Lineage (GTDB taxonomy): Bacteria > Bacillota > Clostridia > Lachnospirales > Cellulosilyticaceae > Epulonipiscioides > Epulonipiscioides viviparus. The sequence continues at coordinate 555,019 of NZ_CP117982.1, forward strand.
TTGGAATATATTTCTATAATTAGTTGCAATCAAAGCAAGCATCGCGATGGGGGATTCCTTTTGCGCAACAAGGTGGTGATATAGCGTTATTGCAGAAGTAGAATCTTGTTGGGCGATCTTCGTAAACAAATCGAATATTTTTTGTTCGAGAGTTATGGTACATATTTTGTCAATGGCGGCGATCGTAATAGGAGAATGACAGCAATATGCTAGAAGTTTTTCAAATTCCAAAAGAGTGTAGCCTACATTTTTGGGCATTCTGGATATAAAGTACGAAAATACATTTTTTTCTATTGGAGGATTATGAAACTCTTTATTAATAATGCTGAACATTTGAGCTTCGGTTGCAAAGTCAAATTCTTGTGCAGAGCCGACAGTAATAAGTGTTTTGTATAGTTTGTTGCGTTTGTCGACCTGAGTTTCTGAAAAGACCATACATATATAATCGGGAAAAATTTTGAGCCAGTCGGAAAGTCTATCTGAGGCATCTTTTCGACCAGGTGCAAATAACCCGCTCTCTTTAATTAAAATAAATTTTTTGGCATTGAAAAACGGCAGAGTTTCCCCTTCGTCTATAATAGTTTCGACATTGCAAGTTGGTCCTGCAAATGTTACGAAGTTCATAACATCATTATCAGAAACTGTGGCAGCCTTGAGTTTTTGAATTTGTTGAGTTTTTAGATATTCTTCATTGCCATAAATTAAATAACATTCGTTCATTGTGTCTCCTTAATTTGCTAGATGTGTTGTGATGTTGAAATCTGAATCGATGGTGATCGCACCTTGTAAATCGGTTCTAAAAACTGTTACATTGGCGGCATCGAGAGTATCAAGTGTATCAGAATGAGGATGTTGATACAGGTTATTTTTTCCACTACTTATGAATGCAATTTCAGGGCTGCATTGTGCAATAAATGCTGCAGAACTAGAATTTTTGGAGCCATGATGACCAACTTTAAGTACATCAACATCAGTAAGTTTGTCTAGCAATAGCATTTCGGTAGGGTGTCCAATATCTCCGGTAAAAAGCATGGTAAAGTCTTTGTATTGTATAGTAAAAACCATCGATGCTTCGTTAAGATTTTCATAAGATACGGTTTTGTGAGGCGATATTATGTTAAAGGCAATGTTGTCGATTGTGAATGCAGAATCTGAGGAAGCATAGATGACAGTGGTGTCGTTGTCGGCTGCCAATGTAAGTGCTTCGGTTGTGAGAGCATCTGCTGTCTCTGTATAAGGTAACATAAGAATATCTATATCCATTCCGGCTTTGAAAAGTTCGATAACTCCGCCAATATGGTCGCTATCGGAGTGCGTTACGATTGCCAATTCTACGTTATTGTTGCCAAGATACTTGATGTGATTCATAACTTTGGTTTTTGCAGAGGGAGGGCCGGCATCGACCAATATGATTTTGTCTTTGGAAGTTTGAATGATTGTACAATCTCCCTGACCAACGTATAGTTGCGTTAGCTCAAAATTGGTAGAAGGAATAAACCCGCATCCGAAGGCAATGGTAGCAGTACATACTCCAAATGCAATTGATATTTTTAGTATTTTGTCCTTTTGATAAATATAGGCAACAACGGCAGTTCCGATCACGGCATAGCATATGACCACCGCATAAACTGGAATTTTGCCAAGAGTGACCATCGCAAAAGCAAAATATTCTGACACAAACTCAAGCAATGCAGATATCGACTCAAGAGTAAAAATTATGAAGTTTGCCAGATACTGGGCAATATCGATGCTTACCATGCCGACTGCAAGAGTAAATAGCGTAGCGTAAATGATAATGCTAAATACTGGAATAAGCGCTAAGTTTAATATAATTCCGGCAAGCGATGTTTGGTAGAATAAATATATAATAATTGGAGCAATACCAAGTGTAATTGAGGCACTGAATATCAGCGATTTATACTTTAATGTGTACAAATCATTTTGATCTAGGTAGTGCTCGGATACGATATTATATACTCCGATTACCGTAACTGTGGCAAAGGATAGAAGAAAGCTGGCGGAAGTAAGCGCAAATGGATTGTCAATCAAAATTATTATGGCAGCCAAAGCCAGGCTGGTAAAAAAATCGCTTTCTTCGCGGATCATAAACGCAATGATAGTGACGGTAATTAGTGTTGCAGCTCGCGTAATAGAAACGGTAAAATTTGCTATTAAGCAATAACTCCAGATAAAGAGCAAGGCAGCAACAAGTCGCGCGTAATAGTTGGGGCAAATATAAGAAGCGATCGTTTTGGCTATTAGATATATAGCTCCCAAGTGAAAACCGGAAATTACAAGAATATGAGAAATTCCTAAGTTTTGAAAATCGGCATAAATGGAGTCATCTAGCGAAGATTTATCTCCCAAAATGAGAGCCTTAATTATGCCAGTTGTATCATCTGCAAAAATGGTAGCAATATGATCGTCGCAAGCGGTTTGAACTTTTTCGATAAAAGGAGTCTGTTTCTGATAATTGATGATATTGTCAAGTTCGGCTGTTGCAACAATGCCCTCGCTTTTGAGATATTGGGAGTACACAAAGTCTGCTGGATTGAAAGTAGTAGCGGGGGGATCTATAGTGATCTTGCAATAAATGATATCGTATTTAGAAAATTCAGTAGCCGCCAGAGGATCAGGTAACGTAAGATCGAGTTTTCCATTTACAAATTCAGTAGAGCCGTTTTCTGATACCAAAATTACAGAATCGATAGTTAAAACAGTTGAGTAAGAAGTCTGGCGCACTTCTGTAATGGTACCTTGTACGGTTGCTGATGGATAATTTTGCCAAAATAGTTGCATTTTGGACAACGGATGATTGAATGTAAACATAAATGCAATTGTAAATATAATTCCGTATACAAAAACGCTGATATTTTTGGTAATAAAATAATATCCGCCACAAAATAATAGGCAAATAAAAAAAGGGATATATACATCTGTGTATACCATCCCGAATAGTATTCCTGCTATGATATATAGCAAGCTACGAGCTAATACTCTCTCTTTAGTTAGCAATTACACTTTCATTCCTTCCAAATAATAAATTTAAATCGATGCGCCCCAAAGCGTCAACCGCGCGCTTGCCATCTATTAGCAATCCGACTTTTTCGATATAATAAACTTCTGTTAATGAATTTACAATAGAATCAACCATCATTTGTTCACCATCTTGAGCAATAATTTCTTTGAAGTGATTGCTAGATAAATCTACCTGACATACTCCGTCTTTGGTAACGATATAATTTATAATTGTATTAGAAGGCAGAGTGGGTAGCAAATTGTTTGCTGTAGGACCTTTGATCAATTCTTCGAGAATATACTTTTCTATTGGAACATCTTTATTGACTTCTACCCCTCGTCTTTCGAGAACTAGCTTTTCTTTATCTTCATCGAGAAAGTATAATTTTAAAGTTTGATAATTGGTTGGTGGATTTGGGTCCATAGTGTTTAAAATAATATTGGATCTATTCATAACACCTATAGGGACACCGTTAGCGGTGGTGATCGGTTTGTCTGCAATAGTCATAGTGAGCCCAGAAATAAAGTTTAAATCGGTGAGTGTATATATAAGTGCAACTCTGGCGAGCATCTGATTTTGGGTACTCAAACTGTTAAATGATTCTGCAAAATCAAGCTGTGCAATACCATTATTAATAGTAATTATAGTCGGTATTGATGAAATGTTGGACTGATAAGTGCGATCAATTTTGCGGTATAAGGCTTCTGTGATCGAATAAACAATTTCATCGCGATTAAACTGATCACTGAGAATTATGTTAGTTGTCGCTAATTTGTTTTTAGCAGAATCAAAGTGATATAAATGATACTGATTTGGATTGAATTCGTGAGTTTTAACTAATGAACATCCAGAAAGTATAGCAAATATAATTGACAAACATAAAAGCAAAAAATATTTTTTCATAATTGTCTCCCTTTTCTACTTAGATTGCATTAGAGGGAGTTGCACAATAAATTTAGAACCTTTCCCTTCTTCGCTTGTAACATTGATAGATCCTTTATGCATAATAACAGTTCTGTAAGTGATAGAAAGGCCAAGTCCGGTGCCTCCGGTTTCGCGATTACGTGTTTTGTCAGTTCTGTAGAATCGTTCAAATATTTTAGGTAGCTCATCATTGGCGATACCAATGCCTGTATCTTGTACAATTATATATGCGTTATTAGAGTCTTCTTTAATGATAACACTAACTTCTCCATGTTCTGGAGTATATTTGATGCCATTTTCGATTAAATTAGATATAGCAAGTGTAAGTTTGAGAGGATCAACCTCAATTTTGATATCGCGCTCGCTTTCATATACAAGAGAAATTGCTTTTTGAGTTGCAAGTGGAGCCAAGCGTTTTAATATGGCATTGGTTAGTTGGTTTAAATTTGTTTCTTCCAAATTTAGGTGTAGTTTATTGCTATCTAATTTTACAAGAGACAACAAATCATTGATGATAGTATTTAATCTATCTACTTCGTGATTTATGTCGAGAAAAAACTCTTGATACATTTCTATTGGAGTATTCTTGTCATTTATAAGAGAATCACTTAGTACTTTTATAGATGCAAGAGGAGTTTTTAATTCGTGTGAAACATTGGAGACAAAATCTTGGCGAGTTTCATCTACGCGTTGAAGCTTAGCTGTCATTAAATTGAATGCCTTTGCTAATTCGGCCATTTCAGAACGACCCTTAATAATAATTTTTTCGTCCATGCGCCCATTTGTAACTTCTTCGACAGAAGACATAAGCTCTTTGATGGGTCTAGTAAAAAATGCCGATACAAAAAAGCTAAGTAACCCGGTCAAAACGCTGGTAAATAGAGATAATACATATATTTGAGTGGAAACTTCTTCCAATAATAGATATACATCATCGATATTGACCGAAAGCAAGACTACACCTAATATGTTGTTTGTGTTTTCTAAATCTCTAATAGCGACAGCGGTACTCATGATATATTTGCCATCTTTAAGAATTCTTTCGGCACTATCTCTTTTATTTAAAGCGTTTAATACCTGGTTGGATATAAGCATTGAATTTATATCAATTCTACTGGAATCAGCTACTAAATATCCATTTTTATCAATAACAACAACTCTAACAGAAGTACTAAGCTCATTGCCTATTTGTGAAATCTGCGACATAAAGTTAGAATAGTCTTCTCCTTTTTGAAGGTAGGTGCTATTTTCAACAATTTGACTAGCAACCAGATTTGCTTCACGTATCCATTCCTTTTGACTATTGCTTAGAAAATAGGTTTCGATTCTATTGTGTGCAAGCAGAGAAAACAGCATAAGGGGTGCTCCGCTTACAACTACAAAAAAGGATAGCAGCTGCCACCTTAAACTATAGAACCAGGGATACTTAATCTTTGAAGTAATATCCAACACCCCACTTTGTATAGATATATTCTGGTTGGCCTGGATTTGGCTCTACTTTTTCGCGAAGACGTCGAACATGAACATCAACTGTACGAACATCGCCAGGATATCCCTTGCCCCAAATGGAGTCAAGCAGTTGCTCTCTATTGTAGACTTTGCCGCGGTGAGTCGCAAAAAGTTCTAGCATATCAAATTCTTTTGAGGTTAAATTAATTTCGTTGTTATTTAGAAATACTCTTTTGCTATTGCATTCGAGTCTTAAGTCGCCGATTTCTAGTGTCTTTTTCTCTGTTTCTTTTTCTTGAATGGAACGTCGTAAAACTGCTTTAATTCGAGCCTTGAGTTCTAAAACGTTAAAAGGCTTGGTAATATAATCATCTGCACCATATTCAAGGCCCATAATTTTATCCATATCATCGCCTTTTGCAGTGAGCATAATAATTGGAACATTAGAAAACTCTCTAACGATTTGGCATACTTCGAGCCCAGTATATTCAGGTAACATGACATCTAAAATGACAACATCATAGTTTTCGCTTTTGATTGCATTTATAGCTTCGGCACCGTCATAGGCGCTATCAACATCCCAACCCTCTTGTGATAAACTAAAGACAATTCCTTTCACAATTAGTTTCTCATCATCTACTACTAAAGCCTTGATTTTCATAATTTCCTCCTAATTAATTGTTATTAAATCTTTGATATTATCGAGAGTGGCATCTCCGATCCCTGACACATCTAAAATCTCGTTGATATCTGTAAATTCTCCGTTTTGTTCTATATAGCTGAGAATAGAAGTTGCTTTAACAGGACCAATTCCAGGGAGCGAATCGAGCTCAGCTAGCGTTGCAGTATTTATGTGTATTAAGCCATCGTCTGATTGAGAAGCAATAGAAGAAATGGTAGCCTGAGTCATAACAGGTACTTCATCATCAAACGCTGGAATATATACCTTAGAGTTTGTAGTAACCGTCGCAGCAAGATTGATAGTTGCTAGATCGGCATCATTGGTTAAACCACCAGCCATGACAACAAGGTCATTGATTAGCTCACCTTCAGCGATATTATAAACACCAGGATTAATTACTTCTCCATCGATATGAATAGGTATTATTGATGGCGCTGGTGGTGTGGTTGAAATATTTGTAGCATGAGTCTGATTAGTATCGATAGTTTTCATTTGATCAATCTCATGTAGCATAGAAATCGCGGTTTCATGTTGCGAGGGCATAATGATCTGATCATCGTTATTATTATATAATGCGAAACCAGAGATACAACCCGCAAGACCCGCAAATAAAGCTATTCCTTTGTATTTTTCTTTCATAAATCACCTCGTATTAAAGTGTTAACATTTTTTTTGAAAAATAGTCAGGCTCTAGCAAAATATTTCAAATTATTTTTTAATTATATTAGGATAGTACAAAAAGGTACATTTTGTAAAGTATTTTTTCACTTTTTTTTAAAAATGTTTAAATAAATTTTTGGACGCGTATATTGCACGGTGATATTTTATGTTATACTAACTATGGCTCACATCATTCTAAAGAGAAAAGGAGATCAAATTGATGAATAAACAACTTATAAAAATAATGTTATGTGTATTTTTACTAATATTCCCCAAAATTTGTATTGCACAAGAAGTTCCAAAGATAAATGCAGAAGCGGCAATTCTAATGGATGCCAAAACAGGAACCATTCTTTATGAGAAAAATGCGTATAACAGATACTATCCAGCAAGTATAACAAAATTGATGACAGCTTACTTGGCAATCCAACATCTAAATCCTAATGACTATATAACGTTTTCGAATCACGCAGTAACGAGTATAGATTCGGATAGTAGTCGAATAGGAATGCGTGAAGGAGAAAAATTGTTAGTTGATCAGGCATTACATGCTTTATTATTAGACTCGGCAAATGACGTTGCAAATGCATTAGGAGAAGCGGTTTCTGGAACGACAGAAAATTTTGCGCAGCTAATGACAAAAACAGCGCACGACTTTGGCGCAACAGCAACAAACTTTGCAAATCCTCATGGACTGCATAATTCAAAACATTATACAACTCCCTACGATATGGCATTGATAACAAAAGCGATTTATAATGATGAATACTTAAGAGAAATTATGGATACCCCAACATATCAGATTCCGTCGACTAATTTGTCAAATAAGACGATTTATCTATCGCAAAGTCATGCTCTTATGAATCCTATTAGAGATAGCCAGCGATATCGTGAAGATGTAATCTTGGGAAAAACAGGTTATACAACACCAGCTGGTAATACGCTTGTAACCGTGGGAAAACGAGGTGAAGTTGAACTAATAGTGGTGATAATGAAAGGTCATCTTCAAAACTATTATAACGATACCAATGCGCTATTGGACTATGGATTTAAATCTTATACAGCATTAAATTTGAATACACCCAATGAGGTGATTACAGTAGCTCCGCTATATTCTATTCAAAGTGGAAAATTGTTTGAAGTTGCAACGTGTGAGATTTCTACTAAGGATAAAATAAGTATAGTAGTTCGTTCAAATGTATATAAAAAAGACTTGGAAGTAATAATGGATCTAGAAGAAAATTTGCGATTAGGTGCTAAAGAAGGAGATACTGTTGGAACAATCACCTATATGCATAATGGAAAAAAACTAGAATCTAGTGAACTTATTATTTCCAAAATTAATTTTAAACCAGCAACGAGCCTGTATAGTGAGCCAAATGAGTCTAAGAGTACATCTATATTTAATGTAGATTTTATTGTAGTTGCCGTTGTAGGTATAAGCATTTTATTTATAATGACTAAGCATAAAAAAAGAAAATTTCGTTTTGATGGAAAATAAGTAAAATTTGATGCCCCTATCCTAAACAGAGAAGGGGCTATTTTTTATTCATCAAAATTGCTACAATTGTGGTAGACTTCTTGGACATCATCATCAGATTCTAGTAAGTCTAGCAATTTGGTGAAAGCTTTAATATTATCATCAGCAATTTCTGCATTGGTGGTAGGAAGCATAGTAACTTGACCGCTAGAAATTTTTATGCCGGCATCTTCTATGGCTTTATACACATCGGCAAAAGCATCCTTAGAAGTGGTGATAACATAGCCCTCATATTCAGCGGCAAAGTCGTCTGCTCCAGCTTCGAGACTTAGCATCATGAGATCATCTTCGTCTATGTTGGTATCTTCTTTTTCGATAATAATTTCGCCTTTTTCTTCGAACATAAATGATACGCATCCAGAGGTACCCATATTGCCATTGCCTTTTGAAAATGCGGCACGTACATTGGCAGCGGTACGATTTTTGTTATCGGTAAGTGTTTCGACGATAACCGCGATACCATTGGGACCATACCCTTCATATGTGATATATTCGTAATTTACGCCATCTGCATCACCTTCAGCTTTTTTAATGCTTCGAGCTATTGTATCATTAGGCATATTATTAGATTTTGCTTTGGCAATAATGTCTTTTAGTCTATTGTTAGTATTAGGATCAGAGCCACCACTTTTAACAGCAACAGCAATTTCTCGACCCAGCTTGGTGAAAATTTTACCTTTCTGCGCATCATTTTTGGCTTTACGATGTTTTATGTTTGCAAACTTTGAGTGTCCTGACATAATTACCTCCTAAAAATTTTTAAATTATATGTCTTTGAAAACTTCTACTATTTACTATTTTATTGATTTTATTGATTTAATCAAGGGGGTAGATTTTTATTTCTTAAAATAAGGCCTTGAAGAAGTTATGAGTGATAGATATACTATGAAAAAGAAAAGCAATGAATTGGTATAAAATGTAAATTTTGCGCCAGAAATGTCAAAATGGCTAAAAGGAGGGTTATATGAAGCAATTTTTAATAGTAGAAAATGATAAATTTATGGATACATTATTTAAAAATTCGCTTTTTGATTCGTTTTTAACGCAAGAGATAACATTATATACTGATATAAAATATAAAATTGATGGAACTCTTCATAAAAATTTTCATGTAAACGATAACGTTCCTGCCGCACCATTTATGTCGTGGAAATTTTTGAAAAATAAGATAATTCATCTATTTTCTCAAACTGATAAAGTGCAGTATCTCAAAATTATTTTTTTGACAACAAAAGAAAAAACAGAGCAAATTTCAACAGATGCAAAGTCATTTGTTTTAAATATTATGTATGAAAATAAAGCTTTTATTTTAACCTCGGCTTGGAGCCCCAAAATATTTATAATGGATAAGAGCGCAGAAATTGAGTGGGATGCAAAAATAGAAAGATTTTTATTGCAATATAAGTTTATTAAGTAAAAAAGCGACCTCGAAGACCGAGGCGCCTGTATTATTGATCTTTCATTTGCTGTTCTTGAGCTTTGATCATGCGTCTAACCATTTCGCCGCCGATTTTACCAGATGGACGAGCATTGCTGTTATACCTTTGTGCTAGTGAAATACCTAGATCCGCCGCTATTTCTTGTTTCATAGATTCCAATGATTTATTTTTCATATAACTCTCCCTTGCCGTCTAATTATTAACTCGATATTTATAGTAGTAATGTTCCCATTTGACGATAGAATATTACAGTAAATTTTGGAAATTTTCATGTTTTCGCAAATTAGATATTGACAAATTATATGTAAATTAGTAATATTTAGGTGACAAAATTTTTATTAGTGAAAGGATGACAGATTTTATGTCTAAAAAAGGTAATTTATCAATTCATAGTGAAAACATTTTTCCTATAATTAAAAAGTGGTTATATTCAGACCACGATATTTTTGTGAGAGAGCTTATTTCTAATGCTGCAGATGCTATTCTCAAATTTAAAAAACTTTGCGATATTGGAGAAGCGGCAGACAATTTAAACGAGCCTTTTAAAATCACTGTGACTGTTGATAAAGAAGCATCAACCATTACGATATCTGATAATGGTATAGGTTTAACAGAGGAAGAAATCGAAAAATATATTAATCAAATTGCTTTTTCAGGAGCAGAAGACTTTTTGAGTAAGTATAAAGATAAAATGGACGATGATCAGATTATTGGACATTTTGGACTAGGATTTTATTCGGCATTTATGGTATCATCTCAGGTACAAATCAATACGCTTTCATATGAAGGTGGCGAGTCACTTTTATGGACTTGTGATGGAGGGACTACCTTCGAATTAGAAGAGGGAACTAGAACGACAAGAGGAACAGATATAATATTGCATATAGCAGAAGAGAGCAGGGAATTTTTGGGATTCTATCATCTATCTAAGATAGTAGAAAAGTATTGCTCATTTATGTCTATTCCTATCTATATGGTGGATGCAAATAAAAAAACTGAAGAAGCCGAAGAAACTGAAGAAGCCGATGTAGAAGATATTGATACAGAAGAAGTTGATGAAGCGCAAGCAAAGCCTATCAATGATATAAATCCGTTATATACATTACCGCCAGCAGAATGTACTGATGATCAATATAAAGACTTTTATAGAAAAACTTTTTCGGATTACCATGAGCCTCTATTTTGGATTCATCTAAATATGGATTATCCATTTAAGCTTAAGGGAATTTTGTATTTTCCAAAGCTACAAAATGATTTTGAAATAGCAGAAGGAAAGATTAAACTTTACAATAATCAGGTTTTTGTAGCAGATAATATAAAAGAAGTGATTCCGGAATTTTTGTTGCTATTAAAAGGTGTGTTAGATTGCCCAGATTTGCCTCTTAATGTATCGAGAAGCTTTCTGCAAAATGATGGATTTGTAAAGAAAATCTCTGATTATATCACTAAAAAAGTAGCAGATAAACTTATTTCGCTTTATAAAAAAGAGAACGAAAAATATAAAAAGTTTTGGGATGATATTTCCCCATTCATCAAATATGGTTGCTTAAGAGATCAAAAATTTTCAGACAAAATTAATGACTACATTTTGTTTAAAACACTTGATGATGAGCACGTAACTATGGCAGAGTATTTAGGGCATGATCTTCCAGATGCCAAAGACCAAAAAGCTGATGAACCACAGGATAAAATTTTCTATGTTTCAGATAAAGAAAAGCAATCCCAATATATTGAATTATTTAAAGAAAATAACTTGCATGCGATATATTTGCCGCATCCGATTGACGCATCATTTATTTCACATATAGAATCAAGAAATCCGTCACTGAAGTTTATGCGTATTGATTCGGATGTTTCTGGAGCGTTAGGAGAAGGAGAAGCAGACAAAACTAATGAAGGTGAAATTGCTAGTTTGTTTAAAGTAGCATTGAACCAAGATGATATTAAAGTTTCTATTGAAAACTTAAATAGCGATACAACTCCGTCTATGATTTTGGTTTCTGAAGAAGGAAGACGTATGCAAGAAATGATGAAAATGTATGGAATGCCAACGGATAATCTACCGGCTTCTGATATGACATTAGTATTAAACCAAAACCATACGCTGATTAAAAATTTGACAAACGATTCTGTAGATGCAACAACAAAGGATCTAATTTGTAAGCATTTATATGATTTAGCACTTATTTCAAATCAATCATTATCTCCAGATGCAATGAAGGAATTTTTGATGAGGAACTGCGAATTATTGTTAAACCTTACTAAATAATTATAAAAAACATTATATGTGAGGAGAATTTTCTCTCCGACAGCCAAGAGAGGGTCGATTATGAATATTACAGAGATAGAAAAGCAAGTGATTAATGGATATGAATTAGGAAAAGTATTTACATCTGCGGATGTGTGTCAAGATTCTGAACGTACGTTAGAATTAGGGCAAGGAGGACAGTTTGGAAAAGCTGTGTGGAAATATATTAAAACTCATTGTTCGGAGCATATAGAGCGTATCGAAAAGAATAGTCATGGACAGGCTCAGTATCGAGTAGTTGCAGAAGCGCATGAAGCAGTAACACCAGGCTTTTCAGATGACATTAAAAAAGTTATTATAAACTATCCACCAGGTAAGATATTTACTTCTATTGATGCTTGCAATGATGCTAAATTGACAATAGAAAAAGCTGGAAAAGTTGGAGCAACGATTCGAAATTTGATACAAAATGAATTTGCAGATAAAATCAAGAAGCTGAATCTAAATGCAACACCAGTTAAGTATATTGTGATTTGACAAATAAGAAAGAGATACCGCAATTAAGCCGTATCTCTATTTTTTATGTTACATTTTTGATTTAATTAAGGAATAAATTTGATGTTCGAGTGATGTTAATGAAGATGTTCCGTCAATGAGATATACATTCTTGATGGATGCGGATAGTTGCAGATAGCCTTCATATACTTTGGTATGAAAGTCTAATCCTTTTAAATCGAATCGATTTATATCTACGCCTTTTCTACTAAGCCCAATATTTGGGGGCAAGTCGATAATAATATTTAAATCGGGAAGAATATCATCGCAAACGAAATTATTAAATTTTTGAATAATATCTATATCCAAATTGCTAGCATAACCTTGATACGCAAGAGTGCTGAGATAGAATCGATCACTAAGAACTAACTTTCCGGCATTAAGAGCAGGCAAAATTGTATGTATCAGGTGTTCTCGACGAGCTGCTAAATATAATAGTAAATCGGTTTTGGCATCTAAGTCAAATTGAAAAATATTGTCTCTAATAGATTCGGCACTTTCGATTCCGCCGGGTTCTCGAGTTGCAATAACGGGGATGTTATCAGCTTCAAAATGTGTTTTTAATAAGGAGCAAAGAGTGGTTTTGCCGGAGCCTTCTCCGCCTTCTATAGCAATAAACAGACCTCTATTCATAGTTTCTCCAATCTTATATTAAATTTGATAATACATAAAAAAAGACTCCAAAACCAGATCTTACAAAGCTTGGGAGTCATAAATCTATCTGCTGCAGTAATAACTACTTAATTTAATTTGTCTTCTATAAGCTGGGAAATTTTATCTGCCCAAGCATTTATGGTAGATTGATCTTCGCCTTCGATCATCACACGTACAAGAGGTTCTGTACCAGAAGGGCGAATAAGGACTCGACCTTTGCCACAAAACTCATTTTCAGCCTGTTTAATAAGTTTTTGAATATCTGCGTCTTTCTTATAGAAATATTTTTTTTGATTAGTAACTTTGGCATTTTTAAGAACTTGTGGATATAATTTCATAACAGAAGCAAGGTCTGAGAGTGTTTTGCCTGTCTTCTTAATAACATAGAGCAATTGAATTGCAGTAAGAAGACCATCGCCAGTCGTATTATAGTCGAGAAAAATTACGTGCCCAGATTGCTCTCCGCCAAGATTATAATGATTTTGTAGCATATTTTCAAGTACGTATCTGTCGCCAACTTGGGTGCATTCAAGATTAATATTATTTTCATCGCACATAATTTTAAAGCCGAGGTTGCTCATAACGGTGGCAACAATAGTGTCATTGACTAATTTGTCATCATTTTTCATGTCCAAGCCAACAATACTCATAATTTGATCGCCATCAACAATATGACCATTTTCATCTACAGCTAGGCATCTATCTGCATCGCCATCAAAGGCAATTCCAACTTGCATTTTTCTGCCAACAACTTGTCGGCTAAGATCACCCATATGAGTGGATCCGCATTTTTGGTTAATGTTTAAACCATTAGGCTTATTGTGAATAACTTCTATTTCGGCTCCTAATTTTCTAAGCACTAGAGGAGCAACTTTGGATGATGCGCCGTTGGCACAATCTAGCAATACGCGAAGACCTTCTAAATCGCTAGGTAAAGTATTACACAAATAATCCACATATAAATCAACAACGTTTTCTTTTAGTTCCCAGGTACCAATTGCCGCGCCAATAGGTAAATCTAGGCTAGTATTGTCTTTTATTAGGGCTTCTATTTCATCTTCTAGTTCATCTCGCAATTTGTATCCGGCATTATTGAAAAATTTGATGCCATTAAACTCAACTGGGTTATGGGAAGCAGAAATCATAACTCCTGCATCTAAGCCAAGCTCCCTAATTAAAAATGCAACTGCAGGCGTTGGAACAACACCTATACAAATAGCTTTAGCACCCATACTGCAAATTCCAGAAACAAGGGCAGATTCTAGCATAAGTCCAGAAATTCTTGTATCTCTGGCCACCAAAATCTTAGGCTGTCTATGTGTTTCTTTGGTGAGTACATAGGCTCCAGCTTGACCTAGTTTAAAAGCTAAATTTCCAGTTAACTCTGCATTGGCAATTCCGCGAACGCCATCAGTTCCAAATAAATTTCCCATTAGTATTCCTCCCATAAATATAATTTATAGCATTAATAGTGTATGTTAATTTGCTTGAGTGTGTTCACTCAAAATTTTTGGTATATTCTTTGCCCCAGTGTTCAAGTGCCTCTAATACTGGTTTTAAACTTTGTCCAGTGGATGTGAGGCTATATTCAACGCGAGGAGGCACTTCTGGGTAGACTTTTCGGTTGATTAAAGAACAACTTTCTAAATCTCGCAGTTGAGTAGTTAAAACTTTTTGTGAGACACCAGAAAGGTTTTTTTTTAATTCACTAAACCGTTTAGTGCCATCAAACAAATCTCGAAGAATTAATACTTTCCATTTACTGCCTATGAGCGTTATTGTTGTTTCAATAGGACAATTTGCCATTTTTGTTGTCATCCTTTCAAAAATCATTTATTATGATAAGTGGGGTCTATATAAGATGGATCAATGTAGATTGGATCGATATAAGCAGGATCTTCGTAAGGTGTTTCGGATACAATTTGCTCAATTAGAACGGTAAGAGAAGGTGAATTTACTATTTCTAATTCTGGAGGGATAGGAATAGTGAGCTCAAATTCGTGTTTTCCAAGTTGAGCATCTGTCAAATCGAGTGTAGCAGATAAATCTTCAACCGTAAATTCAAGTATTTCTTCTGCTGTTCCACTAAGCTTAAGTGTAATCGAATTGTCCAAAATATCGTATTTAATGTTATCGGAGCCAACAACTTTTAATTTAAGCTCGTCGATATCTATCGTAAATTCATGGATGTTAGTTTTTTGTACTTCAATTGTTACAACAGCTTTAGGATCAATTTTATCTATATATTCGACACCATCAGGTAGCAAAAAATCGACTTGCTTAGTTGTATTTTCTATAATATTGCTGAGAAATATACTATTAAGTTGTATAGAATTAATTTGATCTATGAGTGCTTCATTACCTACGATGGTGATTTCTGCAGGAGTAATGATGGTGTTTGTTAATGTATATCCTGTTGGGAGAGTACCGTTAAAGTCGGCTACTAGTGGCACTACTTTTTTCTTTCCTGTAGGTAAAATAACTTCTACATAATTTTGTGATTTTGAAATCCCCACAACTTCATTGCCATCCTTGTCATAGGCAAATACTGGTAAATCCATTACAAGTGGATCTTGTGCAAAATCGTTTATGTTAATGTCAACAACTACATTTTTGATAGTATCTACAATGCTTTCTGGTCCAACAATTTCAATTTCTTTAGTTTTGATAATGGGGTCAAGAGTTATATATTGGCTGTCTTCTTTACCATTTATGTTATAAATAATATCAAAGGATTCGGTTTTTTCTGATTCAAATACAACATAAACAGAAGAAGGTTCATAGTCTTCTATTACAATGTCTTCTGGGACGTTGTCTATTTCTATTTCAACCAATCGCTCTGTTAACCCAGAGTTATTAACAAGTTCTTGGACATATGGAGTGAGATTGATCCGAGCTGTAACAGAGTTGACATCCTCTGTCAAAAAATTTTCAACCTCCAATCGTTGCCCTTTAATATTAATATTTACAGAAAGGTTGTGTAGTTTATAGCCATCCTTGACCACATGTCCCTTACCTTCTATTTGATTAAGACCAATTACATCAACTTTGATATTGTCGATATCTGCACTGATAACAGGGTTTTGAATGTTAATAACGATAAGCCATGAAAGCATTGCTAATAATATAGAAAGTAGTTTCCAGTGTAAGTTATGACGTTTCATTCTTCATCTTTCCTTTCCCTTTCCTTTTCCAGCCATTAAATGACTTATTAGCCTTTCGTTGAACATCTAGTGAGAGAACTTTCTCAAGACCTTCTGCAGTTAAGTTGCGTCTGATTTTACCATTGCGGACATAGGAAACTATGCCGGTTTCTTCTGATACAACAATTACAACAGCATCAGTTTGCTCAGAAACACCAATAGCGGCACGGTGCCTGGTGCCCAAATCTTTGTTGATTGTGAGGCTATCACTAAGAGGCAAAAAACAAGTGGCAGCGTTGATTCGATTTTTTGAAATAATTACTGCTCCATCATGCAAAGGAGTATTTTTCTCAAAAATATTGATAAGTAATTGTGAACTGATTACAGAATCTATGGCTATTCCAGTTCGTTTGTATTCTGTAAGAACAGTATCTTTTTCGATGATAATTAGTGCACCAGTTTTCACCTTGGCCATTTGAATGCTAGCTTTTACAAGATGAGAAATAGATTCATCATTTAGCGTGTGAGTTTCTTTATCAGTGGTTATAGAGGTCCCCCATAAATTTCCTTGACCTAGTTGTTCAAGTGCTCGCCTAAGTTCTGGTTGAAACAAAATAACAATTGCTATTGTTCCAACTGTGATTGTATTACTAATTATAAAGGATAAGGTGTGCAACTCTAGCAAATAAGCTACTAAAGAAGCCATAAAAATAATGACAACACCCTTAAAAACCGCCCATGTACGTGTATCTTTAATCCACATTATAATTTTGTAAATCCCAAACGCTACAATTGAAATATCAATTAGGTCTTTAAATGATACCTGGGGTATTTTAAAAAATGAAATTTGTTCTAGTATTGAGTGTAAAAAATCCCAATTCATACTTCGCCCCTTTTTTGATGTAGTAGTAAAATAAATCGGTGATTAAACCGAAATAAGAACTTTAAATTTAACTGAGTATTTTTTAATTAAGGGTGGTTTACTTTTTATTATACCACAAACTTTATATATTTTATCACTAAAAAAAGTAATTTTGAGATATAATTATGAATTTAGA
This sequence comes from Candidatus Epulonipiscium viviparus, assembly GCF_030708075.1. Lineage (GTDB taxonomy): Bacteria > Bacillota > Clostridia > Lachnospirales > Cellulosilyticaceae > Epulonipiscioides > Epulonipiscioides viviparus. Next base: position 572,390 of record NZ_CP117982.1, read on the forward strand.
AAAAAATTGAAAATGACATAAAAAAAAGCCGCCAAAGCGACTTAAATTTCAATAATTATTTCTTCATCAGCAACATCAATATTGTCATATAAATCATAAATTTCATTATGTCGAGAAGATAACTCAATTTTTGGAATAACCTTTACAAAATAATAGTTATGCTCGTCTTCAAATTGTACAACCTGCGCACGATTATAATCTAATACTCTAGATAAAAAAGAAACAAAAAAAGCAAATAACATACAAATTAAAGTAGTAATAATCATCATTGGGATGTTAATATTCATTTGAATAAGCAGATCTGCTAATAAAAAACCCAATATATTGATAACAGAGCCAAAGAATATGGCTATATATGGTGCGTAATCGATAGACAAAATTCTAATCAAATATACTACTAAAAATACCACCATCAAAATAGATGCTGTAGCAAGCATGTTTTGGTCATATACGGTCACAGATAAAATTTTATTTGTGACAATTTCAATTTGTGCAAATATTGTATCTACTTCTTCTAGTGTAATACTAGCTGAACTATTCATCAAAAGTGGAAGGATCATAAGTATATTGTATAAAGAACATCCAACGATGAATGCTCCAAATGCTCCAAACCCAAAAAATAGCGCACCAACAAGTGGAACCAAATATATTGCCCCGGTAGGCAAAAGAAGTAACGTAAATATGATCAAAAGAGTTTCTTTTTTGAATAATCTGATATATAGAATATAGAAAAGTAGTGCTAATGAGATCATAACAATTGTTAAGATGAGTCCAGATTGACTTACTTTAATAAGTGTAATAATCATCAATGCAATAAATGTAATATATGTAGGTAGCCCCATTGATATGAGGCTGAGCGCCACACATAACACGATAGTTACAATATTAGAATTAGAAAAATTTATGACGTTGTTAAGACATAGCAAGCATATGAAAGTTAAAATAAACTTTGAGAGTATATTTATAATGACTTCATTATTCTTATAGACACTAATAAACCCAGCTCTAATACCTAAAAGTGTTTTTTTCATTAGATATTTCCTCCTGAATACTTAGATTTTTTAATTCATTAACTAAAGCATCATATTTATCAGTTTTTAATTGAGCTTTACGATATATTTTTTTATAAACCAAAGTAGAAATGATGGTATAAAAAATAATTGAGCCAAACGCTAAGCTGCCATATGGAATTATAAATGTGTATATGATTTCATCTAAGTTTGTGGGTAGGTTCATACCGCTCTGAATTTGCCATAGTAGATGAGTTGCAATAAAAATAATTACAACAACGGCAATAGATAATTGAGTAAATAAATTGGCAACATATACAAAATCTTTACAGTATTTCGAGGTGATTCGTCTATTGTGAGGCATTTCAGGGTCATTATCTAAGAGAGCTAATTGTGACATTAAAATAATCTTATCTTTATCAATCATACTAAGTCCTTTCCGCCTTACTCTTCATGCAGCTGCTATTTTTTGTTCTTTTTATTCTATTGTTATGCTAGTATGTGGTTATTTATTCTTCTATAAATGCGTCTGTTGTATAGCTAGCAGCACCATTCCAAAAAACCCAGTCGTTTAGAATAGAATCATATACCGCTTGCATCTGCTGCTGAAGTTGTTTTGCAGTATAGTCTTGATGCGGAGTTACCCAAGTAGCAGTAAAGTCTTGGAGATAAGGTATAATTTGTGCTTTTCGTTCTTCGAGAGGAATTTGTCTAATAACCTCATTGGATGCTTTTAAGGCACCTAAAATTATTTCGTATGGGTTTAAGTCTGGATTTTTTTGACCAAATGAACCGTTAGCGTAGTGAGAAGGATAAATCATAGGATAGACAGCATCTAGGCGTTGGACAAACGATTTGTAATCTTGTCCTAAAACTTGTGCGTCGATTTTACTAGTAATAATGGTTCCAAAAACATCGGCACTAACGCGTACCCCATAGGGCTCCAAATTTTCTACCATATAGTCTAAAAACTCATTGATAATCTCGGTTCTAGAAATATCGTCAGGTAAGTTTACCCGAGTCGATGTCATAGATTCATGAAAACGAATATAGTCAAACTGAATCTCTTTAAATCCAACACGAATTGCTTCTTTGCATACTTCTAAAATATATTCCCAATTTTCTATATTATACGGATTTAACCAAGTTTCTTTTCCTTTAGTTTCATAAACATTGCCATCGTGATCTAGAACCATTCTCTCGGGAAAATTGGTGTCGACAATATTGTCTTTAAAGGTTACGATTCTTGCGATTGGATAAATATTATTTTTATATAACGCATCCATTAGAGCATTAATATCAGGAATTTTTGGAGATTTACGCACACTTTTTGCCGCTAGTAACGCAGGGTTGTTGCTAGAAAAAGTAAGGTATCCCATGTCATCTTTAACATCGATTACAAAGCTATTTATTTCTGTTGCATTTGCGAGTTGTATAAGTTCATCTATATTATATGTTTTGTGAGCGGGAACATAGAGTCCTTTTATATTTGGTGAGTCTTTGTGAATGTCAAAACTAAGAGAGTTTTGTTCAAAGTCTCCAATATTTTCAATTGAAAAAAATTTTTGCAAATCAGCACTAGGGGTTTTGTGGGTTTCGTCATAGGCTAGAAAAGCATAACTCATTAATAAAAATGTAAATATTGTAGCAAGCATCGTAAGTTTTTTTTTGTGGTTTTTCTTGTTCCTGTACGTGTAGTAACTATACTGTGCAGGAGAAGTAAGTTTTTTCTTCATAAGTAAACACTCCTTTATTGTAGCATAAAAATTCACAATTGTGAAATAAAATCTATATTTTTACACGAATTACCTATTTTGTCTAAAAAATCCCTGTGATGTAATATTTTACCATGAAAAATTTAAGTTGTATAGGGGAAATTTTAAAATATGTAAAAAAATGTATTATTCCCCTCCAAGACAGAGGGGGAATTGGAATAAGATTATGCTTTGCTATAGAAGAATAATTTTTTGGATTTGAGGCCAAAATCATGAGCGTTAATGATTTGTTCGGTGCTACCTACAAATAATATTCCTGTTGAAGATAATGATTTGCTAAACTTGGTATAAATATCTGCCTTTGCTTGTTCTGTGAAATAAATTAAAACATTTCTGCACACAATCAAATCAATATCAGAAGGATAAGGATCTTTGAGTAGATTATGCTGTCTAAAATCAATTTTTCTTTTTATATCATCACTGATTATATAGCCTTCTGTAGTTTTTTTGAAGTATTTAGACTTATAGTCTGCTGGAAGATTTATAACTTGTTTATCAGGATATATTCCAGTTTTTGCTTTTGCTAAAATATCTTTATCGATATCTGTTGCAATAATTTTGAATTTTTGGCTTGGGATTAACTTGGTCAGTAATATTGCAAGAGTATAAGGTTCGTCGCCTGTGGAACACGCAGCACTCCATACATTAAATGTTTTGGTAACATTTATAATTCCAGGTAAAATATCTTTTTCTAAAGTAGCCCATTGTCTAGGATCTCTAAAAAATTCGGAAACATTTATGGTTAAATATCCCAAAAACGTTTCATAAGCTTTAGGGTTAGTTTTTAAAAGTGTTAAAAATTCTCGATAATCTGAAATACCAGACTTCTTTATATGTGAATCAATGCGTCTTTTCATCTGTCCTTCCTTATAGGAATTTAAATCAATTTTAGAAAATGTATAAAACTCTGTCACAAAATGATTATAATCCATTACTAATCTCCCCTTTTATTGTATTATTTATATAGGATATAACGTCATCTATAATATATTTAGGAGTAGAAGCTCCTGCAGTTATACCTATGTCACTATCTTTATTAAATTTGATTTTAGCAAGCTCTGAAGCGTTTTCAATGCACAAAGAATTTTTGCATTCACTAAGGCAGATTTCGAATAATTTTTTTGTATTAGAACTGTTTCGACCGCCTACTATAATCATAGTGTCCACATTTTTGGCCAAACTACGTGCCTCTTGCTGACGTTTGGTTGTTGTGGAACAAATAGTATGAACATAGTTAAATGTAATGTGATTCTCTTCTAGTAGTTGTATTATTCTATTGACCACTTCTTGTTTATATGTGGTTTGTGCAACAACAAAATAACTTTTTGTATTGTCAAGTAAGGGTATGTTAGAATCAAATTCATCTTTGATTATGATGGCGTTATCATTTGTCCATCCATTGATTCCTATTATTTCTGGATGCAATTTATCTCCAATTATAATAATAGATTGCCCTAATATTATGTGCTGTTTTACCAAATTATGGATTTTTTTGACATATGGACAAGTAGCATCAATAATATTTATACCCAAATGATCTGCTTGTTTATAGATATTTTCTCCCACACCATGTGAGCGAATTATTACGTTTTTGATGCGCGGAGTAAGCTCATATGCTATTTCTACTCCTTTGAGTTTTAAATCGTTGGTGACGAAATCATTATGGATTATAGGACCAAATGTGAAAATATTTGAAAGAGAGGCATTAGAATAAGCAAGATTGACGGCCCTTTCTACTCCAAAACAAAATCCTGCGCTTTTTGCTAACTTAATCAAATTGAACACCTACTTTATCCTTGGCAAGTTGTAAAATATGATCTACAACCATATCTGCAGTTAAATTGGAGGTATCTACAAGTATGGCATCTTCAGCTTGAATAAGAGGCGAATCAACTCTGCTACAATCAGCCTTATCTCTCAATTCAATTTCAGAAAAAATTTTATTCCATTCAACGATTTTTCCGTTTTCTGTTTGTTCTTTAAATCGTCTATTTGTTCTTTCCGCAAGTGAGGCAGTTAAAAAGATTTTCAAATCAGCATTGGGGAAAACTACACTGCCGATATCGCGGCCATCCATTACAACGTTGGTTGTATGAGCAAGAGTTCGCTGCAACTGAACCAAGTTATCTCGGACAGCAGAAATTGCCGCAATAGTAGAAGCTGCATTAGAAATCTCACTGGTACGAATTTTATTGGTAACATCTTCCTTATTAAGAAATATGTGCTGATTTTTATTAATATGTGATATTTTTATTTGTATATTTGCTAAAGCCGCTGTAATAGTATTTGTATCGGCTAAGTCAATACCTTGACTGAGAATACATAATGCTACTGCTCTATACATGGCACCGGTATCGATGTAAACCCATCCAAGTTTTTGAGCTATCTCTTTTGCGATAGTACTTTTTCCAGCACCTGCTGGTCCATCAATTGCTATTATCATATAAGCCTCCGTTTTCTAGATAATTGTATTGTCATAATTCTCTCTAAAAAAATCCTTGGTATCATCATAAACTTCGTATTCTACCCAAATTTTTTCTAAACTATCGAGACTGTGTTCTAGCGAATCCTTAATTTTGAGACTAAGCGCAACAATTAGAGCATTGATGATGCTTAAAGGAGCCACAAGTGAGTCAACAAAAGAGATCATCTCACTTTTTGCAACAAGGCAATAATCTGAAAATTCCGCGATAGGTGCAGTAACAGAATCGGTGATTCCAATTATAGTAGCACCGTTTCCCTTTGCAAATTCCAAAGATCGATAAACACGCTTGGAATATCTTGGGAAGCTTATTCCAATTATAACATCGTTTGTATTAATTCTATGAATGACTTCAAAAATTTCGCTGATACTATTGGTATTTACAACTTTAACATTTTCAAACATTATATTAAGGTAAAAGTGTAAAAATGTAGCAAGGCCAGCGCAGCTTCGTACTCCCAAAATATAAATTGTTTTTGCATTTAATATCGCTGTTATGGCACCATCAAATGTCTCTTCATTAATATGGGCAGCAGTATGGCGGATTTTTTCTTCATCGATTTGTAACACGCTTTTTAATACGTGATTTTGATCAATTCTATTATGTGTGACTTCTATTCTTTGCATAGCGGTCAATTTACTTTTAACTAACTCTACTAATGCAGCTTGAAACTTAGGGTAGCCGTCATATCCAAGTTCTGTGGCAAATCTAACCACTGTAGATTCACTGACCCCTACAATTTGCCCCAATTTAGCAGCAGTCAAATAAACAGCTTTTTCATAATGATTAATGATATAGTTTGCAATTAATCTTTGGCCTTTACTCATTCTCGATTGAGAAGACTTTATTCGTTGTATTAATTCGTATTGCTTCATAGAACTCACCTACTAAAATTAAATTTGTCACTTAAAAAGTATAACCTGTTTTTGAAATTTTTACAATGGACGAAATCAAAATTTAATATTATGCGGCATATTAAAGAGCAACAAACTCGTCGATGCTATATAAATATAAATAACGTTCAGTAACAACTTTGTGAGTAATATTTTGTAAAGCCTCAGAATACCATTGGATTTGTAATCGATATCTATCTACAATTTCAATTTTAGTGTGAGCTTTTGTGGAATCAGTTTTGTAATCGATAATAATAATTTTGCCATTCTCTTCGAAATAGGCATCGACTATCCCGGAGATTAGACTTCTTCCCTCAGATTGGGGAAGCTGATACAGAAATGGTTGCTCTTTAAAACTAAACGCTGCTTTACGCATTCTATTAATTATAGCAGAATTTGCAAAGGAGACTAGTCGATCTATATTAGCTATTGCAAGAGTATTCTTGGCCAATTTGTTTTGGGCTATCATGGACTCGATATTTTGTCGAATAGACGTGTGATCAGTATACTTGAGATAATCCAAATGTTGGAATACTGCGTGAATAATATTGCCGTGCGATAATCCATCATAGCTTGATGAAGCGATAAACTTTGGAATATTAGAACTATAGGGTGCGCTAGAGATAGAATCGCTCATTTTGGTTTTGAGTTCTGATACAGAAATCTTTTGCGGCAAAGTTGTATCTAATATATGGCGATATTCATAGTCTAACTTTGCAAAGATCTCATCTTTTAGGCTATTGCTAGAGGTGTCGGTTGCTATTAGGTCGAATATATCTTGAATGACTTCGTTTGAACTAGGGGGTTCCACAAAGTCGGCATCTGCATCGGCAAAGCTTAAACGGCTATATTGCTTGATAATCCATTGGCCCATTGTTCCGGCATTAAAATTAGCGACAGATTCGGTTAGTGTATATGGATGGTGTGCAAGTGCAAGAATTATCCAGTTTAGATAAGAGTTTTGGTTGCGTATGAATATCGAATCTATATGCTCGGTAGCGTGTAACAAAGCATTGCTCAACAAGCTATCAAAACTGTTTGTAACGGCAGTTACGATAAGCTTTTCTTTGGCACGCGTTAATGCTACATATAAAATACGTATTTCCTCAGAAATGTTTTCGTTAAATATCTTATTTTTAATCGCCAAATAGGGCAAAGTTGTGTAATCTACATATTTTTCCATGTCCCTAAATTGCGCTCCCAGGCCTAATTGATTATGAAGCAAAATCGGCTGATACGTCTCCATTTGATTAAATCGCTTGTGTGCATTTGCCAATATTACGATAGGAAATTCGAGACCCTTGCTTTTGTGAATACTCATAATTTTAACGGTATTATTTTGGTCTACAGCTGATTTTGCTTGTTGTATAGATGCTTCATCGTTGCGTAATTGCTCCAAAAATATTAGAAAGTTAAATAAGCCAACTTTTGTATTTTGTTCAAAATCTATGGCAGTCTGCTTTAAAATTCTGAGATTGGCAGAACGAATGGCGCCATGGTCTAACATAGAAACGTATCCCAAATACCCAGTCTGTAAAAAAACTTGGTCGATAAGTTCACTCACGGGAACCATTTTGGACAACTTTCGAAAACCTTCAATCTCGGTAAAAAAATCTGCAAGCTTCGAATGTGGGTGCAATTGTTTATATGCGACACATGCATTATAAAAGCTCCCATCTGCATATGTGCGTATTTCAGATAGCTCGTCAAAATCCAGCCCCAATAACGATGAATGCAATACAGAAAGGAAAGGAATATCTTGATTTATATTATCGATGATTTTTAGAAAGTTGATCATAAGCTCTACTTCTGTAGCTTCAAAAAACGATTTGCTAATTTCTGCGTAAGCATCTACTCCCACTTTGTACAATGCGTTTTCGAATGCAGTAGAAACAGCTTTTGCACGCACTAATATTGCAATATCGCGAGGCTCAACAGCACGATAAATATCGAGATCTTTATCATAGACAATTTTGGGATTGCTATTGCCATCTAAAATATCTTTTACAATTTTGGCTATCATGGCGGCTTCGAGCTCGGCTTTATTCGAAGGCTCTTCTGCGTCATCTGCATCGAGGGTGGAAAGCTCCAATAAATGAAGTTCGCATTGCTTGGCAGTCTCATCAAATGTTGCGTATTCGCGACCAGCATACAGTCGTTGCGCTTGGTCATAGATTAAATCACCCACCGCAGGACGCATCAATCTTTCGAATATTTCGTTGGCAGCGTCTAAAATTATGGCACGGCTTCGAAAGTTATGTGATAAATCGATTCGTATATCTGCAGCGGCGGTAGGAGAAAATTGCTGAAATCTGTTATATTTATCCAGGAAAATCTTGGGGTTGGAGAGTCTAAATTTGTAAATGCTCTGTTTGATATCACCAACCATAAATCGAGTTGCACCGTTTGTGGCAATTGCCGATAAAATAGTTTCTTGAACATCGTTGACATCTTGATACTCATCGATATATATTTCTGAATAATACTTACCGAGTTCTTTGGCAACTGTGGTGGGAGCGAGGGCACCGTCAGATTCGGTAACCAATAATTTGATAGCATAATGCTCGAGATCGTTGAAGTCGAGAACTCCGAGGTCTTGTTTTTTCTCAGCATATCGAGTCTCAAATGTGGTAACGAGGCGTGCCAACTCCTTGAATATTGTACTAATGGATGCAGTTTTGCTAATAACAGTTGGGTCGGCCAATATTGCGTAGTTATCCTGCAAATATTTTAGGCGCGAAGTTGCAGTACTGGACAAAGACTTTGCGGCATCTTTGAGAGATAGATCACAAGCAGGACGCTTGCGAGATAAGGCGGCAATGTTGCAGTTAGCTAATGCAGAGACGATGTTTGCAAAGGAGCTTAGATCCATCTTCGATAAATTTTGGAGATTAAACCCTATGGAGTCGGCATAATGTAAAGGTCCGTTGGGTTTCTTTGCTATTACAAGTGCACGCTCCAGTAGAGTTTGAATGCTCTCGAGCTCCAATCTGAGATCTGCTGCTAAACTTGCTTCAAATGCGGCATTATCACCAGCTTCGAGTGTGGCAACTTGTTGGGCCAGCCACTTTTGCGGAAATACAGTACTTTGCGTAAATTTATAAATTTGCAATATCATAGAAGCGATGGCGTCCATCCCATTAACGCTTCCATAAGCATCGCATAACTGATAAAACGCATCGGATTCTTCTTCAAAAGCTGCCGTTAATATATCGGTTACTGCCAGGTTCTGTAACAAAGTGGCTTCTTGCTCGGTGCAGGTTCGCATATTGGGTTCAAGCCCTAGCTCGTTAAAATGGGTTCTAATTAATTTGCCGCAAAAAGAGTGAATGGTAGAAATAGATGCCTTTCCCAAAAGTCCCAGTTGCTTTTGTAAATAGTCGACCTCTTCACCATCGGCAGCGGTTGATAATGCATCGCCTAACTTTATTTCTATGCGTTCCTTCATTTCGCTAGCGGCAGCATTAGTAAAAGTTACGATGAGAAATCTATCTATATTCACTCGGTTTTTTCCAGTATTTAACACTCGCTTAATTACCCTTTCCGTGAGAACTGCAGTTTTGCCAGACCCAGCTGCGGCAGAAACCAAAATGTTTTTGTCCTGCAAATCTATTGCCAATTGCTGTTCAGTAGTAAATCCCATAATCTAAATCCTCTCTTACTCAATTTATCATATTATCTTTTGCATCAGATTTAGAAATCTTTTGCAATGTGTCATAGTTGTTGTTGGGCAAAGTTTCATCGAAGCCGCAAATGCCATGAAAGTTACAGTAGTCGCATCCAGTTTTGGTGCCAAGCTTATACGGAGTGATGCTGACCTTGCCCTCTAAAATTTGTTTGCCCAGGGCCGCAACTTGATTTATTATAAACTGGCGAATGGCCACAAACTCTTCGGCTGTTGCGGTGATTGCATTAGCATTTGGGGCACCAGATTTTGTATATGCCATATCTATAATTTGGTTGCCTAGCTCGGGCTCGATGGCTTTTGCGATGTCTGCATCATTGAGAGTGATACCAGATAGCTTGAACGTTTTCAAAAGCTTGTGCGCCATATCGGTTGCAGTTTCGCCAGGTTTATATGCAACTCGAGACGCATCTAACTTGAAGTAGTAGACTCCCGCAGTCTTTGCGTTTTTATTTATCTGCAAGTAGGCATCCAGATATAGTAATAGCTGTAGTTGTAGCGCGTAATATGCTTCTGTAAAATCAAATTGAGTATGACCAGATTTATAGTCGATAATTTTAATATACGTATCTCCGTCTGGAGTTAAATAAGCATCTACCCGATCGATGGTGCCTGTAAGACGCAAAGTTGTTTCGCCCAAGTTGATCTCTATTGCGGGCAAAGCGGCATCATTAAATTTGTATTCATATTCTGCAGGTACAAATTTACCGCATTTGAGTTGCGAAGCCATGGCGGTGATTGCGCGATTGCTCATAGCTTCGATGCGTTTGGTTAGATACTTCGTGTGGCCATTTTTGATTTTGAGCTTATTATTTTGGAGCATACTTTCTGAAACGGCAGTAGCGACCAATTGCTGTTGAGCATCTGGCGTAATAGTTGTCCAAGTAGAACCTGCTGCTTGTAAAAGTTTGGGATATATTTCCAAAACGCTATGAAAGATGGTGCCTATATCTGGAGTTCTAAATTTAAATAATTTGCGTTCGGAAGCCAAAAGGCCATATTCTATAAAATAGGCACAAGGGCAACGGCGAAACTTTTCTATTCTCGACACAGTGGTGACTTGGTTATTGCTATATAATTTTTTAGCGATATCAGTTTGTAATTTATCTTGTTGATTTGTGAAAAATAGTCCATTGACAGTTTGTACAATAGCATCGGGCTGATGTTGCATATACCACATTAAAGCATACTTATAGGAGTCATCCAAAGTGGCAATGCCGGCATTCTGTTTTATGGCCCTGCCAAGAGCAATGATTGCTTGTTTGCTAGTATAAATTTGGTCGGCAAACGTTGTAGCTGTGGTGGATGGTGCGTACATAGTAAACATCCTTTTTAGTCGAGTAAATATAATAGATGGTCTAGTGATTTTGCCGGAATCATCTCCTATCGAATATGATGCGAATAAATATCGACTAGGCTTGATGAGTGTTGAATAAATTTCGAGCTCACTGCCATATAAATTAGAATATATAAACAATTCATATAAATTCGGGTTTGCATTAAATAAATTAGCAGTTAGGTCCATATCAGAAAAAAGACTATCGTTTATGGGATTTGCAGGAAAGACCCCCTCGTTTAACCCAATTAAAAAGACAATCTTTTGCTTTGGCAGACGAGTTCTTGGTATTTCACCGACCAAAATCTGATCTTGCGTTGCAGGGATGGTACCAACTTTTTCGTGTTTAAAGCAAGTTGTCAGAATGCTTTTAAAGGTAGCGATATTGACATATTGATTTCCTAAGATATCAACTAAGCGATCAAGAATATCTAGGATTGTTTGATAAATGTGTTTATACTCAAGGGCTAAATTAAAATTTTTGGAAAGAGTGTGTTCGATTTCTGATTCTGATTTTGATTCCCAGCGAATAGTATTAGCAAAATTGATTTCTACCAAAAAATCGTAAAGGATGCGGCATAAGTTGGAGGTCAAAATTTTGCCACGATGCTTATGCGCGATTATTTTTTGCTCAATACCTAATATAATAGAAGCAACTCGAGTGCGAAGATCGTTAATTAGAGTTGAATCAGTTTCTTCTTCCCAGGCTTCTAGCCACTTATTTTTGTAATTTATGCCATGTTCGTATAGATAATTTTCTAGGTAGTCTATATCTTCATCAGCAAAGTCTGTTAATATGCCGCTTTTCAAAAATGATAATATGGCAGTCAAATTCCAGTGTTGCGTAATAACTTCTAGCAGGTTCAAAATAAAATTGACGGCAGGGTTTGCTTGAATAGTTTTTGTTTCATCTAAAAAATAAGGAATGTCATATTGACCTAAAACAGTAGTGAGGTGACTTCGATATAAATTAAGATTTCCTGTAATAATAGCAATCTCATTGTATCTGTAGGTGTCATCGCGAACGAAGCGTGTAATATTTTGTGCCACAAGCTCTATTTCTGACTCAAAATTTCTGCAAGCAAATAATCTAACGTTTGCGCTATCTCGAGGTTGCTTTATACTATGAGTTGCAAAGTAATTGTCCGCAATAAATTGGATATCAGCAGTTTTGTTGGCAAAGGCGGCATTGGTAAATTGCTTGGATACAGGAACAGCAAATTCAAAATTTATCAGCGTATTGTAGCTTTTGTAATATAGATGATTTTGATTTGAGCCAAGATACTCCTTGTCCATAGGCAGGGTAACAATCATTTGTCTTGCCATAGAATGCAGTTTCAGAAGCACTTTTTGCTGAGCAGTAGTAAAACTGTAAAATCCATCAATAATAATGAGGGCATCTTTATATGCTTCCGTTGTAGTTAAAGATTTTATGAGAGCATTAAGGCTACCTTCATTGGTCAAAAATTGGGTACTAATAAAGTCATAAAACCATTTGCTAATTTTCTGTATATCTGCCAACTTGGCTTTTAAGGTGCCCTCAACAGTGTCATCGCCTAGCTGTGTAATTCCAAAGTTTTCACAATTGGTAAGTAAAATATTTATTTTTTCCAAGAATCCATCTTTGTTATAGCTTGTGGTAAAGAAAGTAAGCTCGTGATGATGATCTTCGAGAACTTTTTTTAAAATCATAATGCGTTCGAGTTCATCTAAGATAGGTGTGGTGATGTTAGCTTTAAGTACCAATTTAGTAAAACTTGATACCTCCACTAGCAATAGACCGGGAGCCAGATACTGGGTAAGTTCTCGTTCAATTTCAAGACTAAACTGTTCTGGAACGATCATAATGATTTTGTCTTTTTTATTTTGCTTAAGAGTATTTTTGATTTTTTGATAACATTGGTATGTTTTTCCACTACCAGGTGGACCTATTAATATTTCCAAAATGATACACCTTTCTATACTAAAGTTGTCGCAAAGCCTTTATAATAATGTCGATATCGCTAGTAAATAATGGAGCGACAGAAAGTCGCAAGTTATTATTTGGTAGTGAGCTAAATAAGCTTCCAGGTGATACAACAATACTTTGTTCTAGCAATGCGGAAATGATGTTTTCTGAGTTGCCGTTATTTATAGAGAACCAGAAGAAAAGTCCGCTGGTGCTGCTGGTTTTTAATGTAGAGCTAAATTGAAACAGGTTGTATAAGTTATTAAACTTAAGATTACATTCAGTGATTAACTTGCATCGCAATGCCGCAAAATTGTTGGATTCGAGATAATATTTAATTAGCCGTTCGGTAATGGTAATTTGTATTGTATCAGTCAGTCGCTTTTGCAGCTGAAGTGGAAGTGCCACAAAGCTATAATCTAAGTATGGCAAATATAGTTTACAGAAGTTGAATAAATAGATAACACGATCGCTTTTGCAAAGGTCGTAGCAACTTTCGAGATTACCTTTATAGAGAAAGTCGCTGAAGGTGCCATCTTCGATGATATAAGCATCATATTTTTCGCATAAAGCAATGATAGCAAGTTTATTTTCTTTGCTATAGCTAATACCGGTAGGGTTTTGGTTATACGAACTTATAAAAACATAAGAGGTGGTTGGGTATTTGAGATAACTTTCTAGAATATCTAGATTGAGGCCATCTTTTTGTAAGGGCACTTCCAAAACCTTAAATCCAAGATAGCTGAGTGTTGACGTATAGCTCATGTCTCGGAAATTTTCAACGCAAATAGCAGCATTTGGCAAAAGCTTGACTAAATCCAATATAAAATTTTGAGTATCTTTAATTAATCGAACAGAAGTGTTATTTGCATGAACCCCAACAGTCTTAAAAAAGTTTGTAATAGCAATTCTAACCAACTGCTTTTCCCGATTTAGGGGATCATAAAAGCTGTCCCATCCATCGTTATCAAGAATGTCAATCATAATATCTTTGCAAATGTCTATTTTAAAAAGGTCACGTCTAAAATAGGTTTTGCTTGCAGGCACGAGTTCTTTTTTAAAATCCATATGCACATCGGGGCGAGGGGCAACGTACGTACCACTGCCAATATGGGCAATGACATAATTTTTGCTTTCGAGTAGTTTATAGGCATTAACAACGGTATCGCGATTGATTTTTAATTTGCTAGCCAACGCTCTAATGGTAGGCAATTTGGTTTTTGAGGGCAAAACTCCGGTGTCGATAAGCTTAGCTAATTCATCAGCTAATTGTATATACAACGGGGTGGGATCTGATTTTGAAATCTTAATAGTACAAAACATAAATAAGTTCCTCCTTTGTTACATGATATTAGTAAATGAAAAAAATATCCCTTTATGGAGCTTTTGCATATTTTTTATTAACTCGAATATCTGAACCAATAAATGTATATATAGCATAATTACCAAGCAATCGTGATTCAATGCGCTCTGAATAGTTGTGGCGCCATTCTGTTATGGCGGTATTTGTAGAAATTATAGTAGGTTTAAGTTTTAGGTGCCGCGAGTTTAGTACATTAAATAAATCTGGATTTATATAGTTCGTTGAAAGTTCTGTTCCCAAATCATCGATAATTAATAAATCCGCTGTAAATATGTCATCGAACATAGATCGATGCGCGTCGGTTGCTTCTTTGCGATTAAATCGAACGTTATCAAAACACTTAAAGAGTTGTATAGCCGATAAATATAATACGGTAAATCCTTTGTTTAATAAATCGTTGGCAATGCAAGTGCATAAGAATGTTTTGCCCAAACCTGCAGTTCCTACAAATACCATGTTTTGGTATTTTGGAAAATTTTCGGTAAATTGAATAACGTTGTCATAAATGTTTTGGATATTTTCACGCGGTGAAATTTGGGTTTTTGGCATTTTGGACGATATCGATTCTTTTGTATTTTTAGCAGATGCGTCGCTTGACTCAGTCTCTCTTGATGAAGGCGAAACTTCTGAAGAATATAGATGAAAATCAAAGTGAGCGAAAGTATCTGTTTTTAGTGAAGATGCGAGGTTAGATTGCTGACACGATAAATTAATTAAAGCTTGTTCAAAGCATTTGCAAGGTTGACCATCTATAAACCCTTCGTCCTTACATTTTGGGCATTCATATTGCAAATCTAAATACGTTGCCGCATAATTGTGATCCATCAATAGCTGTCGCTTTTCATCAATTAATGTTGTATTTTTAGTTCGAAATCTTTGAGAGAGATCATCGACATTAGACGTTTTCTCTAACATACATTTAACAAGATAAATTCCATTGCTATTCAAGGTTTCGTCGATTTTTTTTATTCGTGGAATCTCGGCGTAAATTGCTTCTTGAAGAGCCTTCTGTTTTTTTATATTAGTAAGACGTATTCGATCAAATTCTTTTATGAGTTGTTTATAATAAATATGTTTGTTATTGAGCATCTAAATTTGTCCTGTTCTAAGTTTTTCGTGATATGCTATTTCTAATTTTGCTAATTCATCGTAATCATATGTGCGAGAAAGCATATTGTTAAAGCGTGATACTTTGTTGTTAGTATTTTTAGGTTTACGAGGCTTGTTATTTTGGTAGTCTGCAATGACGGCTTGTGCATCTTCAACAGTTTGTACACCTTTTTCGTGCCAAGTAGTTAATATTTGGTTTAGATAGTTTAGGCTTGGGTTTGAAGCCTGTAAAGTCATTACTTTGCAGGCCTCGTATATAACCATAATAGAAAACTTTTCTAACCAATCGTTGATCATATTTTGGTGATTATAATTAATTTTAGAAGTGCTTATACCAGCTTCTGATAAGATATTGTAGTATTGCTTTGTTGCTGCTATTTGCATTTGTGCCTCCTCAATTGTTGTAATTTTGATTTCGCACCAATTCACGGCCACTTTTTCTATATAACGAACGTCAGTTTTTTGATTATTAGCACAATATTCAAGTAAAAAATAAATTAAATCTAAAGACATATTGAGCCAATCGTATAAACTCATAATAGTGCTCGCTTCAGGAAAGCTAAGAGGACGTCCAAAGTAATTTTCGGCTGTTCTAAGCAACTCTTTTGCCGAAGAATCAGCCTCCATATATCTATCTATTTCTTCTGGAGTATATATGGGCTTATTCTCAAAATGCGATAACGTAGTTTTTGTAATTTGAGTATTTTTGATGGGCTCCTTTGTAACCATAGAAATTGCTGGCTCGTGAGTATTAAATGTAATTTCAAAATGGTCAGAATTTGTTGTAGAAACATTAATTATATCCTTTTGGTTTAAAAACTGTAAGGATGACTGAACTTCAGATTGTGTCATTTCAAGATTAGAGGCAATAGCCTCTATATTTATAGATTTATCTTTTTGATTAGAAGCTTGCAAAAAAAGATAAACCTTTAGATGTTGAGGCTGCATTTTTGTTAAATAGGTTTCTAAAAACCAGCTGGGAATAGATACAAAGCTGGTTTTTTCTTTGGTAAATGTTATATTCATTGGTTCTCCTAAAAATTAGCTTTTTCCAAGCAGGGTATCGATAATTTGGTTTACATTTCCCGCACCCATAGTCATAATAATATCGCCAGGTTCGGTGGTAGTAAGTAAATAATCTGAAATTTCGTCAAAACTCTCAATATAAATAGAATTAGTTCCTTTATTTTGTAAAAGTTTCACGAGATCACGAGAATGTATGTCACCAGGATTAGTTTCACGAGCTGCATAAATATCGGTAACAATGATTTGTCCATATGTGCTAAGGGCATCTACAAACCCGTTTAAAAATGTTTTGGTTCGAGAATAGGTATGTGGTTGAAATACAACATATAGATTTTTGTGAGGATATTTGGCAACGGTATTTAAAGTTGCCTTAATTTCGCTTGGGTGATGCGCATAATCATCTATAAGTAAAATATCGTGAATTTTACCTCGCATTTCAAACCTACGTTTGGCTCCAGAAAAATGTATAAGATCTTTGGAAATTTCAGCAACAGGAATATCAAGAAAATGGCATACGGCAATAGCGCTTAAAGTATTTAATACATTATGTGTTCCTGTAAGAGCAATGGCTATATGAAATACAAACTCATTCTTATAATATACATCAAAACTAGGGCAAGCATTTGCATCAAAAGATATATTCTGCGCCGACCAATCAGCAGTTTTGCTAAGGCCAAATGTTTCTATGGGAGCAGCAATGTTTTTGATAGCAGGAGTATTTTGTAAAGCTGTTTCTTCTATAACTAGCAATCCCTGCTTGGGTATAAGAGATGCAAATTCTGTGAATGAATGTTTGATATCATCGAGATCCTTAAAAAAGTCCATATGATCTTCTTCTATATTTAGTATAACACCGACCATAGGATTAAAGTCAAGGAAGCTATTGTGATATTCGCAAGCTTCTGTTAAAAAATATTTTGTATCGCCAATGTGAATATTACCTCCAATAGAATCAACTATTCCGCCAACAGTAATAGTGGGATTATTGTTGGTATGAAGAAGTATATTGGCTAGCATAGAAGTGGTGGTAGTTTTGCCATGAGTACCAGCGATACAAATTGGAAACTCATATGTGGCCATTAAATCACCTAAAAATTCTGCTCGGGTTACAATTTTCTTGCCTAGTTCTTTGGCATACTTTAATTCTTCATTATTTTCATTTATGGCAGCTGTGATAACAACGAGATCTATATCCGTTGTTATATTATCTTTAGAGTGTGGAGTAATAGTAACTCCAAGTGATTCAAGATGATCAGTTATATCTGAAGTTTTTATATCAGAACCAGTAACTTTATGACCTTGTGTTACCATAATTTCTGCAAGGCCACTCATACTGATGCCTCCGATGCCGATAAAATGGATGTGTATTGTGTTGTTCATAATATTTTATTTCCTTTCTTAAATTTATAAAGTAACAGTTTCCGTAAATTATATGCGATTAATATAAGATATAAACATCATATTATAAAGTTTACCCGTTAATTTAAAAATTTAAACAATGTCATAGAAAATATTTCCATTTAAACTTTTGACGATTTTTATAAAATAAATGAATATTTATTGTACAAAAGTAATAAAATATAATTGGTAAACGTATTGTACAATTTTAAATTATGTGGTAAAATATAGTAGTAAAAAAATTTTGATAAGGGGAGAGATATATATATGCCTAAAAAAGAAATGATAGCTATGCTTCTAGCTGGTGGACAGGGAAGCAGGCTAGGCGTGTTAACACAACAAATCGCAAAACCAGCAGTAATGTTTGGTGGTAAATATAGAATAATTGACTTTCCATTAAGTAATTGCGTAAATTCAGGAATAGATACAGTTGGAGTTCTAACTCAATATGAGCCATTAATGCTCACTACACATATTGGAATCGGAATTCCGTGGGACTTAGATTTAAATTTATCACAAGGTGGAATCAGAGTACTTTCTCCATTTATGACAGATGGAAATAAAGGTGCTTGGTATAGCGGAACTGCGAACGCAATTTATCAAAACATTCGTTATATTGATTCATACAATCCAGACTATGTGTTAGTTTTATCTGGAGACCATGTATATAAGATGGACTATAACGAGATGTTAAATTATCATAAAGAAAAAGGCGCTGTTGCGACAGTAGCGGTTATCGAAGTACCATATGAAGAAGCTTCGCAATTTGGAATAATGAATACAGACGAATCATTAAAAATAGTCGAGTTTGAAGAAAAACCTAAAGAACCTAAAAGTAATCTTGCATCCATGGGAATATATATTTTCAATTGGAAAGAGTTGAGGGAGGCGTTAATAGCTGACTGCGATGTCCATGAAGATAGTGACTTTGGAAAACATATCATGCCTTCGCTATTAGATGGAGGTGCGCCAATCTATGCATATCCATTTAAATCATATTGGAGAGATATTGGAACAATCGAAGCATATTGGCAAGCGAACATGGGGCTCTCATATATAATGCCAGAATTTAATTTATATGATGCTCATTGGAGTATATATACAAACTCTGATAATCTTGCACCTCAATATATCAGTCAAACTGCGAATATCGCTCATGCATTAATTTCGAAAGGATGTACAATAGAAGGTGATGTACAAAATTCGATCATTAGTCCAAACGTTCAGATTGAAAAAGGATGTGTTATTAAAGATAGTATTATAATGCAAGGAACAATTGTTAAGAGTGGAGCTCATTTATATAGATGTATTGTTTCTGAAAACAGTGTAATTGGTGAAAATGTTACTATTGGCGAAGGAGAGAATATTCCAAATCATAATAAACCTCACGTATATAACAGTGGAATTTCAGTAATTGGAGCATATACCAATATACCAGCCGGAATTTGGGTAGGGAAAAATTGTGAAATAACTGGAGATACAAAATATGAAGATTATGAACACAATGCATTACAAAGTGGCGCTTCATTAATTATTGAAGGAGGTTTAAAATGAGAGCAGTAGGAATAATTTTGGCAGGAACAAAAAAAGGTGGATTAGGAATTTTAGCATCTCATAGAAATAATGCGGCGATGCCAGTTGGAGGAGCATATAAAGTTATCGACTTTAACCTCACAAACATGAGTGAATCAGGGATCAAATCTGTTGCGGTTATTTCTCAATATAATACAAGAAGTTTATCTGATCATATTTCATCATCTAAGTGGTGGAATTTTGGACGAAAGAATAGCGGTATATTTTTGTTAACTCCAGATATGCTAAATTCAGATAGCTTTTCATTTAAGGGAACCGCAGATGCTATCTATCAAAATATACACTTTTTAACAAAAAGTACTGATCCATATGTCGTGATAACTCCAGCAGATCAAATAATAAGAGTTAATTATCAAGATGTAATAAAATATCATATGGAAAAAAAGGCAGATATTACCTTATTATATAAAGACACTAACGACGTAGATTTAACCAATTATGGAGTTATGGAACTGGACGAAGACAGCCGCCTAGTGAATTTTGAAGAAAAACCACTAGAGCCGCAAACATCAAATGTGTCTTTGGGAATATATGTGTTTGAGAGAAAATTATTAATAGAGTTGCTAGAAGAGATCGCTAAAGAAGGTAGAAATAGTATTGTAGACGACATCATAATTAGATACAGAAAAAGACTGAAAATCTACGGATATCGTTTTGATGGTTATTGGAAAGCTATAAAAGATATTAAAAACTTGTATCAGGCTAATATGGACTTTTTAAACCCAAAAATTAAGTACGAAATATTTGAAGAAAAATCATATGTGTATACAAAAGCAAAAGATGATCCACCTGTAAAATATAGTCGAGAGTGTTCCGTAAAAAATAGTATCCTAAATGGGGGGGATATTATAAATGGAAATGTAGAAAACTCTGTGTTATCGCGTAAAGTATTTGTCGGCGAAGGTGCTGTTATCAAAAATAGCGTAATTATGGAAGGATGTACAATAGGGCGTGATGCTGTTGTAGAAAATGCAATTCTCGATAAAAATGTTTTGATAAGTAGTGGGCACAAAGTTATTGGAAGCGCAGATGATATTAAGGTAATAGAAAAAGATTATATAATCTAAAAAAACGTACTCATAAAAAAATGTAAGTGTAAAAAAACGAAAAAATATTAAAAAATATAAAGAAAATTAATTTTTTTATAAAAAACAGTTGATTTTTTTATAAATATGTTGTAAAATACTCCTATCACGTAAAAGTGATTTTAAGCCAATAATGGACAAGAAATTACGGAACCAAATAGGAGGGTTTTACTAATGGAAATTACAGATATCAGAGTGAGAAAAATCAATAAAGACGGAAAAATGAAGGCGGTAGTATCAGTAACTTTTGATAACGAATTTGTGGTACATGACATAAAGGTTATCGAAGGAGATAAAGGAAGATTTATCGCAATGCCATCACGTAAGACTCTTGACGGGGAGTTTAGAGACATAGCACACCCTATAAACTCTGAAACAAGAGACAAAATCCAAAAAACTATTTTAGAAAAATATGAGATGATTCAAATTTCCGATGAAGATACTTTTGAGGAAGTGGCGGCTTTTGAAGAATAAATTATTACATAGCTTCTTACACTAATTGTAAGAAGTTTTTTTTTGTCTATTTTTATAATAAAGAGAGGAGAAATATAAACGATGAAAAAAGCAGTTGCATTGTCATATAAAGCCGAGGCGCCAGAGGTAACAGCAAAAGGGAAGGGGAAGGTTGCAGAGAATATAATTGCTACTGCAGAAAAAAATGAGATTCCTGTATATGAAGATAAAAATTTGGCAAATCTTTTAACAGAGGTGGAGATAGGTAGTCAAATACCAGAAGAAGTTTATGAACTGGTGGCTAAAATTTTAATTATGGTGGGAGATATTGATGAACTATATGCGAAAATTAAATAGTAGAGAAATAGGTGCCAAGTATGAGCTTTTGGTGAAAAATTATTTACTAGATAAGCAATACGAAATTATAGAAACAAATTTTCGAACTAAAAATGGTGAGATAGACATAATTGCTAAGGCTGGTGAATATCTTGTGTTTGCTGAAGTAAAGTATAGATCCAAAAATCAATATGGGACGCCAAAAGAAGCTGTGACACTGCAGAAGCAGAGGAGGATCATATCCACTGCTAAGCAATATTTGTTTGCTACGCAATTGGATGCATTTTGTAGATTCGATGTAATCGAAGTTTTTGGTAATGAACACATTAATCATATTGTGAATGCATTTGAGGAGGCTTAATCAATGTTCACGTTTAAGGAATGGGAAAAAACAGCTGCGATACAAGCATACACTACACGAGATGGAGGCGTAAGCACCGGGGTTTATAGCTCCATGAATATGGGATTTTCTAGAGGTGACGCCGTCGCGGCTGTTATAACAAATTATAAAATAGTTGCAGATGCTATAGGTGTAGAGCTAGAGAGTTTTGTCGCATCTAACCAAACTCATACAAAAAATATTAGGTTTGTAAAAAAGTCCGATTGCGGCAATGGTGTAACAAAGCCAAATCGGTTTACTGATGTGGACGGAATATACACCAACGAAAAGGGTGTAACGCTGGTGACATACTATGCTGATTGCGTACCTCTATTTTTTTATGCACCAACCGTGACTGCAATAGGAATGGCGCATGCCGGATGGAGGGGCACTGTTTTGGAGATAGGTAAATCGATGGCAGTGGCATTTAATGAGCGGTTTGGAGTGCCGTTTTCAGAGATAGAAGTAGGAATCGGACCTTCTATCTGTAAAAACTGTTTTGAAGTACACAACGATGTAAGCGATATATTTATGGAAAAGGAAATATTTAAGGAATTTGTAACTGCTAATGCGGAGTCGGGAAAATTTAATATTGACCTATGGGCATGTAATAAAAAAAGCTTGGAAAGTGTGGGAGTATCAAAAATTTATGTTGCAGGCGAATGTACGTGTTGCCCGAACAATGCAGATAAGTTTTTTTCGCATCGGAGAGATGGTGCGGAGAGAGGCTTGGCAGCAGGGCTCATGGCAATAAGGTAGAATATGGCAATTGCTGCAGTTGTTGCAGCAAAAAAACAAATAATATAAAAAAGGTGTAAATATGAAAAAACATAGAATATGCGCAGTTGCAGAAGGCTCAATTGCAGAGGAATTAGGAATAGAAGCTGGAGATTTTTTAGTATCAATCAACGCAGAAGAAGTAGTGGATGTCTTTGATTACCGATTTTTAGTTTGCAGTGAAAATATTGAATTACTTATAGAAAGCAGTGATGGCGAAGAGGTTCTGCTAAGCTTTGAAAAAGATGAAGATGAAGACTTGGGATTGGTATTTGAAACAGATTTGATGGATGAGGTAAAAAGTTGTCAGAACAAGTGTAAGTTTTGTTTTATAGATCAGCTGCCACCCAATATGCGAAAGACCGTATATTTCAAGGATGATGATTGGAGGCTGTCGTATTTGTATGGAAACTATGTAACGCTGACAAATATGCTAGAAGAAGATTACGCTAGACTCGCCAAACATAAGCTTTCGCCGATAAATATTTCGATTCATGCCACAGATCCAGCAGTTAGAAGAGATATACTTACTAATAAGAGAGCGGGTGAAATTTTAGAACATATTCGACGAATTATAGGTTTGGGTATTCAGATTAATGCACAGATAGTTTTATGCAAAGGTTTAAATGATGGCAAAGTTTTAGATGATACTATTAAAGCGCTTAGTGAATTCATTCCCAACATTTTGTCGTTGAGCATTGTGCCGGTTGGAGTTACAAAATTTCGAAATGAATTGGCGCAAGTAGAGGTCTTTGACAAGCAGTCCGCCGCAGTAGTGATAGAAACAGTAAACAAGTGGCAAAAATTTTATCTGGAGAAAATGGATACGCGTTTTGTATTTGCAGCAGATGAATTTTATGTAGTTGCAGAAGAAAAAATGCCAAAATATGAAAATTATGAAGGGTTTCCGGTAATTGACAATGGCGTCGGAATGTTGGCTAAATTTAGATATGAGTTGACTAAGAGACTTGCTGAAATAGAAGAAAGCGACGTGGCGGCAAAATATATTTGTCCTGTTGGGGAAATTGCCTATGATTTTATGGCAAATAATGTTAAGCTAGTAAATGAGAAGTTTCCAGATATAGAAATAGATGTACGTAAAGTGAAAAACGAATATTTTGGAAAGACAGTCACCGTAACAGGATTGATAACAGCAGAAGATATAATAAAAAATTTAAAAAATGTAGATCTGAAAGGAAAAATAATTTTAATTGCTGATAACATGCTGAAAATGGATGAGGATATCTTCTTGGACAATAAAACCGTTGCGCAATTAGAAGCAGAGTTGAACAGCGAAGTACAGGTGATGCCGCACAGCGATGGATGCGCGTGGATTAACTTACTTGTATAGAAAAATTAAATGAGTGATGCAGAAGATGCACACACGGAAGGAACAGTTATGAATAAACCAGTAGTAGCGGTAGTGGGTAGACCAAATGTGGGAAAATCTACTCTATTTAATAGATTGGCAAAGGCAAAAATATCGATTATCGATGATACACCCGGAGTAACAAGAGACAGAATTTATGCAGATGCAGAATGGCTTAACAAAAAATTTACGCTTGTTGATACAGGAGGGATAGAGCCCGATAGCAACGACGTTATTTTATCGCAAATGCGAAAACAAGCAGAAGTGGCAATTGATACTGCAGATGTAATTATATTTTTGGTGGATGTAAAAACCGGAGTTGTAGATAGCGATATGCATGTTGCCAATATGGTACGCAAATCGCAAAAGCCAGTGGTGTTGGTGGTAAATAAAGTAGATGATATGGCAAAGTATCATATGGGGATATATGAATTTTATAGCTTGGGGCTTGGAGAGCCGATCCCTGTTTCTGCAAGTCAGCCGCTAAATTTGGGAGATATGCTAGATGAAGTATGCGCACATTTTCCAGAAGAATATGTAGAAATTGAAGATGAAGATGCTATAAAAGTTGCAATAGTGGGAAAGCCTAATGTAGGTAAGAGTTCTCTTGTAAACAAAATTTTGGGAGAAGACAGAGTAATTGTAAGCGATATAGCAGGAACAACGAGAGAAAGTGTAGATACTGAAGTTGTGATTGATGGGCAAAAGTATGTGCTAATAGATACAGCAGGGGTAAGAAAGCGTAAAAAAGTAAAGGAGGACATCGAAAAATATAGCGTAATCCGAACCATTTCTGCCATAGAACGAGCGGACATAGTTTTGATTTTAATTGATGCAAACGAAGGAATTACGGAACAGGATACGAAGATTGCTGGAATGGCTCATGAGGCAGGCAAAGGCTCGATAATAGTTGTAAATAAATGGGATGCTATCGAAAAAAATGACAAGACTATGAATCAGTTTACAAAAGAGCTAGTAAATACGTTGGCATACATGAAATATGCACCTTGCGCATTTATTTCTGCATTGACGGGGCAGCGAATAAACAAACTTTTTGATACTATAAAAATCATCGCTCAAAATCAAACGCTGCGTATCAGCACGGGAGTTCTAAATGATGTGCTTATAGAGGCAATGGGGCAAAATCAGCCGCCGTCAGATAAGGGCAAAGCATTAAAAATATATTATATGACTCAGGTAAGCATTAAACCTCCTACATTTATTTTATTTGTAAATGACAAAAATTTATTACACTTCTCGTATCAACGTTATATCGAAAATCAGATGCGTGAAGCTTTTGGGTTTAAGGGTACGCCGATTCACTTTATTGTAAGAGAGAAAGGGGCGAAAGATGTATAGAGTAATTATGCTCGTAGTTGGATACTTGTTAGGCAGTATCCAATCTGCAATAATCTATAGCAAATACATGAGAGGCAAAGATATTAGAGAGCAAGGAAGCGGTAATGCAGGCAGCACCAATGTCATTAGAATTTATGGCAAAAAGGCAGGAATTGCAGTGTTTTGTTGCGACATTGCAAAGGCTGCGATAGCCGTGGTAATTGCAAAGATTTGCTATGCGGATCATCAGATAATAGCAGCGCTTTATGCCGCAATTGGGGCAATAATAGGTCATAGCTATCCGATATATTTTGGATTTAAGGGTGGCAAGGGTGTTGCGGTAACTGTTGGCGCAATTTATATGATAGATATTAGAATTGGGTTGATTTCAACGATAGTTTTTTATATCAGCTTGAAATTATCTAAGATAGTTTCGCTAAGCTCTATGTTACTTACAAGTTCGGTGCCGGTATGCATCTATTTTTTATATAGAACTGCGCCGTATAGAAGAGAGGCAGTGATACTGGGATTTGTCATTGCTGGAATAACAATTTTTCGGCATCATTCAAATATTGGCAGAATGATAAAAGGAACTGAATCTAAGGTAGGAACCAAAAAGTAAATATAATTGGGAGATGACAACATGAATGTGACAGTATTAGGTGCAGGAGGCTGGGGACTGGCTCTGGCTTTGTTATTAAACGATAATAGAAATGATGTAACGATATGGTGTTTTGATGAAAAAGAGAAAGAAGAAATTTTATTGCATAGGGAAAATAAACGATGCTTTCCGGGAGTAAAAATTCCAATAGAAATATATATCACGTCCGATATGAGCGAAGCATTGGCAGAAGCCAAAATCGTTGTGGTGGCAGTGCCTTCGTTTGCGGTTCGTTCAACTGCCCAAAATATAGCAGCATATTTGCTAGAAGATGCGGTAGTTGTAAATGTGGCAAAGGGGTTGGAGCCCGATACGTTACGCAGGTTTTCGGAAGTGATTGCAGAAGAGATAGCTAACGACGTGGTCGTACTTTCTGGGCCAAGTCATGCAGAAGAAGTTGCAAGGCATATGCCAACAGCGGTAGTGGTGAGCTCCACAAACCTGGAGGCCGCTCGTGTTGTACAGGTAGTATTTACTGCTCCATATTTTAGAGTGTATCTAAACGAAGATATTGTGGGAGTGGAACTAGGAGGTGCTTTAAAAAATATTATTGCATTGGCGGCAGGGGCAATAGAAGGATTGGGATATGGTGATAATACTAAGGCGGCTTTAATGACGCGTGGAATTGCCGAAATTTCGAGATTGAGTGTTGCAATGGGTGCGCAAATCAATACGCTTAATGGGTTGGCAGGAATAGGCGATTTGATCGTAACTTGCACAAGTGGGCATAGTAGAAATAGGCGTGCAGGAGAATTGATTGCACAAGGATTTTCACTAGATGAGACCATCAAAAAAGTTAATATGGTGGTAGAAGGAATCCCGGCTACAAAAGCGGCATATCAGCTTAGCAAAAAGTGTGGAGTAGAAATGCCCATTACAGAAGCAATCTACAGGAGTTTATTTGAAGATGCCTCTGTAAGAAAAGAAATTAAGAAATTAATGTGCCGTGATGCGAAAATGGAAGAGTAGGATTATTTGATAAAATTTTCTGCTAATTCACTAAATAGTACATCTATTTTATCAAAATTCAGGTATTTAGAATGAATTTTTTTTGTATTGATAAGATCTTGATTTGCCTGGTCCATTGCAAAATATGCTTTATCGAGTAAAGACATAAATAAAGTAAAATCTTTATCAGACTCTGCAGCTATAGGTACAAGCGCTTCGTAGTCGACACAATGATCGAAATCGAAGATATCAGTTGGAAAGATTTTTGGCTTTCTAAATAGATTGCTAACTGTAATACCAAAAGAAAGTTCTGGTACAACTATATCTTCAATTTTGTCTTTGTCAAAAGGAGATAATGAGCAGGAGATATCATAGCCGTTGTGTAAAAAAAGATTGTGTAATCTACGCATTAGATCTTTAGACTGGCATACAAGATTTTCCTTAATTAGATATATAGTTTTGCTTTTGCCTATTAAAGTGTGAATATAGTCTACGATGCCATTACTGGTTAAAGCATAGCTATATAGATACGTAGCATGCCCGCTGCCGTTGCCTTCTTTTTCAGGAGCCAATTGAAATACATTCTTGATGCGCGCATTTTCATACTTTAACTTTGCAGATTTAAGCAAGCCTATTTCGGTAGAA